>JAZTZU010000021.1:0-22843 GCA_045637625.1 Eubacteriales bacterium | reverse complement strand
TTTTATCTGGTTCGTTTTCCGTAATTTTTGCTGATTCCTCAGCTGAGTTTTCTTCTCATCGTCATTTTTCATTCACCGTGATTGTGAATGTAATTAACAGGGTATTTATCACTATCTAATTTTCAAGGTTCATTCTCGCGCTTTCTTTCGAGCTTCTCAAGCGACTCGCTGTTCTCTCGGAGTTCGTTCTTGTTTTTCGCTCTCTCGTTTAGCGCTCATATATTATACCACAGAAAATCCGATTTGTCAAGCCCTTTTTCAAAAAAACTTTTTGCACCCAAAAAACTCCATTTTTCCGCATAACCACGCGGTTTTTTTTGACTTCAAAATCTCCTTTTTCAGCCTATTCGCCCGAAACTTTGTTAATTATGCACAATTTACCCTTGTTTTAAAACCGCTCTTTTGGTTATTTTATATATATAAATGCAATAAATAACACGTTAAATAAATATTAGAACCAGCACATACTCACAAATTGCAATAAATCATCAAATTTAGATTTTTTTCCCTTAAAAATATTTTTTCCCAAAAAAATTTTTTATAGCCCAAAAACGAATAAAAAAATCAATGCAGACGCACTTTCGTCTGCATTAAAATTAAGATATTTATTTTTTTAACAGATAATATTCATCACATGTAGGAACATGATCCTGAATCGGAAACTTTTCAGATCCATACGGGTATATCCTACGTTCGAATTTAAGTTCTTTGTCTTCATAACGCACAGCAGTAAGATATTCGGGAGCCTTTCCGTCTTCGCACCAACGGCGGATCATATCAAGCCAATCCCCATCCTTAAGATCTATACCTCGGATAGAGTTTGTCCCCCTGCCACAATTGCCATGGTCCATACCGGGGAAAAGGAACCAACGGTAAAAATCTTTTGTTTTTTCATATCCCCCAAAATTCTGCTGAACACGTTCACAATAACACATAGCATCAGGATAAGGAACACAAGGATCGGAACTTGCAGAAAACTCTATAAGTTTACCTCCGTGAGATACAAATTCAGAAATATCGGGATCATTCGCATTAAGTTCGCCAGAAAGACAATCACTGAACTTCTCGAGATCATCATGAAAGTCAAATTCATAACCTGTATAGTCCGCACCGAAAACCCATTTAAAAGGATCAAAGAACGGAGCATCCTCCTTCTGATGATCAAGAATACCGCAGGCATATATTTCAGAACCTATAGGCATACCGTTATATATCTGTCTGCCGGTAACAGGATCCTTCGGACCTTCATACACCGCACGAAGAGCCTCGATCTGTTCTTCAGTAAAACCGGGCTGGTCCAGCCTCAGAAAATCCAGAAATTCCGAAACTGTATCTTTACCGCAGTAAGGATAGGAAATAAAATTATCGCCCTGTTCCCCGTCACCTTTTAATTGAAAGAATTTCGTAGCAGCATCTGTAATAAGAGGAACCTCTTCAGGGGTAAACATTACCCTTCCATCAGGCTTACGGAGATGATTATGATTCCAAAGCATATATGTATGGAGAAAAACGCGATTGCTCGCCGGAACCCCAACAATAACACCATCAAAATCGTAAGGAAATTTCTGAACCATTGACAGTCCCTGATTACCGCCCGTAGAAGCCCCTACATAATAAGAATGTTCAGGCGCTTTTCCATACCTCAGTTCAACTATCTGCTTTCCGATCTCAGACATCAAGTGAGTAGATCTCCACATAAAATCTTTCCATACAACAGGATTCCCCACACCACGCTTATAGCCGCCGGAAGTCCCCATATCAGTCTGAACGGAAGCAATGCCACGTCTTACATATCCGACATGAACATCAGGGAACAAAGCGCCGGCCATACCGCCATTACCGAGAGCAACAAAAATTCCGTGCCAATCATCAGGAAGCCAAATTTCAGTATATATCTCAGATCCTTCACCGAAAGAGCTTTTCCACACAATTCTAACAAAAGGCGGAAGATCTTTCAGATGCTTATACGTACCGCTTGTTTCGTGAGATATTTCAATAATTTCAGTATTGGGAATTTGAGCATTTTTTAAAGCATTTAATATTTCTTGATTCATTATCAGCAACCCCTTTCATCATAAAAAAATAAACAACACAGACTTATTTGGTTAAATGTAACGCTAACGATTTTCAAATTCAAATATGGATTTATTCCTAAATACTTTGCCGTATCCATCCGCTTCAGCAACAACGGCATAATCGAGCTTGTTGTTTTCGTTCATAACGGGAGCAAGTACCTGATGAATATCCTTTTCGCTTGTAAGCGTCATAATGAAGTCTTCTCTCATAAGCTGCATTATATTCTTATCTCGATTTACATCAAAACGGGAGAAACCTCCCTGAAAGGACTTTATCGCACCGGGGAAAAGAACATCGTTCTGTTTAAAGAAAAATCTCGACTTCCAGGAAAGCTCTGTTTCTGAGACCGCTTCGTCAGAGATAACCATCCTGTTTTCGGAAACCTCAATGCTTCTTGTCCAAATATAACTTCTTCCGTCCTTATGCTCGACCGTTGTCCTGATCATCATCATACCTTTTTCAATGTCAACGCTTTCAATTATGGGAGTAACCTTCAATTCATAAATATCAGTGCTGAAATCGTCGCAGTAAACAACATTATGCGCTTTCATTTCATGAATATAAATATATAATTCATTTCTGTCGTAGTTACATACCCCTGTATCAATAAGAATGGGATTATCCTTATAGAATGAAATTACCTGAGGAGCTCCTGCATGATGGTGCGGCCCGGGAAAACATGCAGCATCTGAGAAAAGCGTCATATTTCCTTTACGGAAAACAGCAATATGACTGTCGGGATAGTAAATTTCCTTCTGTATTCTTTCAAAATCAAGATCGATAAGACGTGAAGCGTATTCTATATCCTGCATAACATCAAGGGTATAGGAATCAGAAAGCTGAAGTGTCTTACCCTGTGGTGTCATACACTGATAAAGCCACTCATACTGTTTCTTTACACTTTCGCGTAAGCCTTTAATTTCGGGATAACCGTTCTTTTCAATAACGAGAAGAGCCTCAAGATAAAGACGGGCTATAAAGTGGCTGTAGGAAGGGCTGTCTTCATCGCTGCCGCCGTCATCATAGATGGCATTTCTAAGATTCATTTCAATAGTATCAAGACCTATCTTTGTCATCTCCTCGATATTATCAAATTCAGGGAACATGGAAATGGCAAGAAGGAGAACTACACCAATCTGTAAAACATGGTTCTGAGCATGATTCTTTTTAAGCCTATCAATAGCTTCTTCATAAAGATGATTCATGTGAAGTTTCATAAAATCATAGAGATATGCCCAGTCTTCCTTTTCAAAGGGAGCGTCCTGAAGCATAAACAGACCGTGAAGAAGAGACATTGTTCTCCAGGCCACCTGCATATCACGCCAAGTCATGTCCGTGTGGATATAGTGGATATTTTCATCAAATGGCTGGTACGGGTGTGCCTTATCCCATTCCTTGACAATCGTAAGCCACGCATCTGCATATTTACTGTCGCCTGTCTGAAGGAATCTGTGAGCAAGAGGAATGGTAAAGTAAAGCCTCTGAGGCCAGATCTGCCATTCATATTTTTTCCGCATATCTGTCCCTTCGACATAAGCAAAGGATGTTTCCCAATTAAACTTACCCTTAAGCTTGAATATTTCAAAAAGTTCTCCCGACATTGTGAGGTTTAAAATATGGTCGCCATCAACAGATCCGAACTTGTCGTTCATGAGATTGTGCGCACCGCCGTCAAGAACGAAGTAAGGGAATATGGGCTGTTTTATAAGTTCTTCTCTCGGATATGGATAATAACCAATATTTTCCTTGCCAAAGATTTCTTTGGCATAGGGCTTTATATAATCGGAACCGAATTTTTTCATTTGATTTCCCTCTTTGTATTCTTAATTTTATCGTACAGAACAGATTTTCTCTTTGAAATAGCTGCGGGAAAAACTTTCACTTTTCATCTGAAAAGAAAAAGTTTTTCCCACCAAGACTCTTAATGAAACAACTTGTTTTCACTTATAATTATTTAATCAGAGGAGCAACATATTCACAATAGAGCTTGCCGATGAAATCAGCACCCATAGCTGTGGGGTGAACACCGTCAGAAGCGAACTCTGTAGGTTCTTTTCCAAGATATGCAGCCGCGAGATGACCGTCTGTGGGAAGGTATACATCAGCATATTCTCTTGCAAGACGTCTGATAATCTGAATCTTCGGATCGAGATCTTCGCGGAAGAACTCTTTATCAGCAACAGGAACGAGGAAAGGTTCAATGATCATAATTTTTGCTTTTGTCTGAGTTTTGATCTTTTCAAGAACAGTTCTGTATCTTGCTTCAAAAACCTCATTGGGGATCCAGCTCTTATCTCCCGCATGGTGCCAAACGTCATTGATACCTATCATAATAGAAACAATGTCAGGCTGAATATCGATAAAGTCTCTCTCAAGTCTGTCAACAAGATCCTTTGTCTGGTTTCCGCTGATTCCAAGATCTACAAATTCAAAATCAACATCAGGGAAAGCTTCTTTCATATAGTTTGCGGCATATTTGGGGTAGCCACCGCCGAGATCATGAATATCGTCACGATTACGACCAGCATCTGTGATACTGTCACCCTGGAAAAGGATTTTCATAGCTTCATATCTCCTTAATAAAAATGAATTTACAAATCAGGATCAATTATTTAAGGACTTTCAGGAAAACGAGAATCGCAAAAATAATACCCAAGGTGCAATAAAGACCGATGAGAGATGTTACAATACCGAATATCCAACCGATAAGAGGAATACCGCTGAGAATTCCGGTAACGATACCTACAACAGTAGGAAGAACAGCATAAATGATTATGTAGAGAACAAGAGAACCTACACTGTTAGCTTTGTAGCTGAGGGGGAAAAGTTTTGCAAGCATTTTAAAGTCTCCTTTATAATAAATTTTAATATATAAACGAATCCGGCAAAAGTTCTCTGAGTTTTTTTGAACACAGCACACCGTCGGGTTCCTTATACACAACAGCAATATCATCGGAAAATTCAGACAGAAACTGGCGACAGATACCGCAAGGAGTACAGCTTTTCATCGTACCTGAAACCGCTATCTTAACAAAACTGCGTTCTCCCGCAGTGATCGCCGAAACGACAGCACTTCTTTCAGCGCACACAGTTGCCCCAAAAGAAGAATTCTCAACATTTACACCCGTGAAAACTTTTCCACTCTCGGTCAGGATCGCCGCACCCACTTTAATATTGGAATAAGGCGAATACGCATTTTCCTTTACTTCATCCGCAATGGTCCAAAGTTCGATATCAGTCATAACTACTCCAGATTTCGACATTATTTTCCTATACATACAGTTTACCATAAATATCTCAAAATGTCAAGCCCCAAATTTAATTCTATTTATATCCGCACATATATTATATGTAAAAAAGCAAAATAAACTCATACCGCAAACATGAAAGGATAAAAAAATGAGAAAAACGAAAGATCAAAAACTTCCTCAAGGTAAAAATTTCTACGGTTTTTCCAAAAGCTGCGAAGACGCAATGTTCTTCAATCCCGTCGCCTCAGCAAATGACTGCACAGGATACACAATGAAAGCCCCATTAACAGACGATGAAACAGAAGACAAATCAAGACTGGTAAATGCTCCCGCAACAAAATACGAAGTGGAGTGGAAGAATTAGGTTTTTAAATTTTTTATGGGGAAAACCTTCTTTTCGCGGAAAAAGAAGGTTTTCCCCATACCCTTTTCCAAGAAAACCGACCTCACGATGTATAACAACATATAAATCTCACAATACACCCATAAAGCATTGAAAATGCTTTATACAAAAGTTTTTTGAAAAGGGCGCGGGAAAAACAATTTTACAAAAATGTTTTTCCCGCAAAATATAACATTTATTCAGCTTCAAATTTATTGAAAGTTACAGATTTTCGTGTATACCAATAGAACAGCGGTACAAAAATTATATCTGCGCAGAAGAACGCAAACGGTTCAATAAGATAGATTGCAAGAAGTCCAAAGAGCTTTGTTCCGAAATATGCCATAACAACTCTTGCCACGACCTCCATGGAACCTCCGACAATCGTAATCGGAGAATGTCCGATACATTGAAGTGCAGTTCTGTAAATAGCAACCGCACCGAGAAGAGGTGAACCAAAAAGATTATACCAGAAAATAATATCACGTGAATATTTAAGCATATCTTCAAAATAAAGAACAGCATCACCCGTTGTCGGGTCAATAAAAAGTCTCGCAAAAGGCTCACTGAGAAGCATACAGACGACGAACCCTACAACCCAAACAACACACGAACAGAATACAGCAGCATGAACCCCTTTTATAATCCTGTCTTTTCTGCCGGCACCGAAATTCTGACCCACAAAAGTAGCAATGGAAGAAAGGAACGAACATTGAATGGAAGTGAAAATTCCGTTCACCTTTCCGGCAGAAACATTCGCTGTAATCAAACCGGGGTATAAAACATTCATATCATTAAGAGCTGAAGTAAAAAACATACCGCCGATACCAACGATGGAATTCTGTATAGACAGAGGAACGCCAACCTTTATAAGTCTCACGCAAAGATTGAAATTATGTTTGAAGTCCTCCATCTCAGGTCTTATGTACGGAAACTTTTTCATTATATAAATAAAGCAAAGAATACCAGATACCGCAGAACTCACAACCGTAGCCAAAGCAACGCCTATATACTGCATACGGAAAACAAGAATAAACAAAAGGTCAAGACCGATATTCAGCAGGATTCCTATAATGGAAAAATACAGAGGCGTTTTACTGTCACCCAATGAATTAAGAATACCTGAAGAAATTGAACCAAGCATAGAAGTTACTGAGCCCCACGCAATCGTAATGGCATAATAATACGCATAATCAAAATACTGTTCAGGAGTATTTTGCCACATCAAAACAGGCTTGGTCAACACGACATATATGGCCGTAACCAGAACAGCAAGAATCGCTCCCAATTCAAACGACGCCGCAACACATTTCCTGAACCCATTCCGGTCGCCTGAACCGAAACTCTGACTCAGAATTATCATAAAGCCGGAAACAAGTCCGCCCGAAAAATTACCGACGACAAACATAAACGAACCTGCACAGCTCACACCGGCCATAGCATCTGATGAAACCGTACGGCCAACGATCAAAGTATCAATAAAATTATATACCTGCGCAAAGATACCGCTTATAAGTATCGGTATTGAAAACATAATGAGCAATTTCAACGGACTGCCTTTGGTCATATCCTTTTCCATAAAAAAGACCTCACCTTTACATAATTCAGAGACACGAATTTACGTGTCCCTTGTTTTATTTATTATTTTTCTTTGAAGCAAGAAGTCTGACCCAGTTCCCATAAAGAGTTCTTCCATCCTCACGCCAGCAGAGTACAGGAGCGTTCACAGGATTATCATCAGGGAAATAATTGGCAGGACAGTTTATATCGTCACCTTTTTCAACATCACGGAAGTACTCTTTGGCAAGAGTATCAGCATCATATTCAGGATGACCTGTCACACAAACAATACTCAGATCCTTATTTGTCACAGCGTGAACCCCTGCAACCTCGGAATACGCCACAAGATCAAGTTCTTTAACATTAAGAATATCTTCTTTTTTTACTGCAGCATGACGGGATTGAGGCGCAGCAAAAGGACTTTTTATACCTGAAAAAAGAGGATTTGAACCGTCAAGTATTGCATGCTCATAGATCCCGAACATTTTTTCGGGAAGAAGATATTTCGGTACGCCGTAATAATAATAAAGCGCTGCCTGAGCTCCCCAACAGATGGAGTACACCGACGAAACATGACTTTTGGCCCACTCAAAGATTTCGGAAAGCTCATCCCAATAAAGAACCTGTCTGAAATCGAGCTGCTCAACAGGAGCACCTGTAACTATCAGTCCGTCAAAATAACTGTCCTTATAATAGTCAAAGCCATGATAAAAACGCTCAAGATACTCACTGTCAGTATTTTTTGAAACATAAGTAACTGTATTCATCAGATAAAGTTCACACGGAATCCCCGCAGAAGAAAGCATTCTGATAAGCTGAGTCTCTGTTGCCTGTTTTGTAGGCATAAGATTCAGCAGAAGAATTTTCACAGCGCCCTCACAGCTGCCGTATTCAGTATTCAGTTTTATTCCTTCCGAAGCCAAAGTCTCAATAGCCGGAAGACCATATGGTACTGTAAAACTCATATTTTTTATTCCTTATTATTTAAATTCTCAGTATTTGAAACAATTTGCTCTGAAACAGAAGCAGTTTTTTTAGCTTGACGAACCTCAACCTCTTCGGAAATAAGCTTATAAAATACCGCAAACACAGGTACGCCTGCAAGCATACCGAAAACGCCGCCTACTCCTCCGCCAATGAGAATCGAAAACATTACCCACCATGCGGGAAGACCGATAGAGTCCCCAACGACTTTCGGACCGATAACATTTCCGTCCAGCTGCTGAAGCGCCAGAATAAATATTGCAAAAAGCAATGCCTGCCACGGATCAACCAGCAAAAGCAGGAAAATCGACGGAATCGCACCGATAAAAGGACCGAAAACAGGAATTACATTAGTAACCGCAACAAGGACCGTAATAAGCAAAGTATAATCAAAGCCGAAAATACTCATACCTATAAAACACAGTAACCCGATAATAAGAGCATCATAAATTCTGCCGTTCACAAAGTTTCCGAAAATATCATTACTGATCTCAAAGATATGTGTTACTTTACGGGCAGGTTTTTCGGGTATAAACGTATAGAACACAGACTTCAGCTGACGGATAAGCATTTCTTTACTTGCCAACATATAAATAGACATAATGAAACCAAGCAGAAAATTTGTCAGCGATGATGCAACAGATTTTGTGACATCGTAAATATTGGGGATAAGAGACGGAATCATTTCAGGCAAACCTCTAACGAAATCCGTAAGCATAGTCGTCACAGTGTCAAGAATCTCAATATCGACATGAATAAACTCTTCGATCTTATCAGCCAATCCAATCAGATTGGAAACATACGTTGAAATATTATCGTAGACCTTCGTTATACTGTCTCCCAACTGAGGCAAGATCATAGATATAAGAAGAGCAATGAAAGACAAAAACAACAGATAAACGATAATCAACGAGAGAGCCTTTGTCAGACCGTCACCAAATTTCTTACGTTTTTCTTCTTTCTCTGCCGACTTCACAGGTTTTTTAGTTTTAGCAAACCTTTCCCTCAGTTTATCACGCAGTTTCGAAATACAGGTATATATATATTTATACGGGCGGTTAAGAATAAACGCAACGCAAAAACCGAAAAACACAGGTGAAAGCAATGAAATCAAGCTCTTGACTCCACCCAAAATAACATTTATATTTATTACAACTATAACCAAAAGAATACAGTATGTAACGATAAGCAATATACTCTTAAACAGCTTTTTGTCTATGACGACCACTCCCAGTACAAATATTATATTCAACTAAATTATATCAGAAAATATGCCAAAAATCAATATGCTAAATGTGGAAAATATGTTAATTACTTTCCTATTCTTTACGCGAAAAAGGCAAAATCATTATCACACGTTTTCCTTCGGCAGAATGACTGTCAATCCGCTCGGCTTTATTGAAATTTCAGTACGTTTTGCAGGCTTCAGATCTCCGTCAGTATTTCTCAGAAACTCTTCAGAAGATTCTATCACAACATTTTTCGCCAGGACTCTTTTAACCTTTTTGTGCTTCAGATGAGAACCGTTGAGAAGCTTGGGCAAAATGGCAAGGACTTCCAAACGGGACATTGCGGGAGCATAAATAACATCAAATAATCCGTCATCAACGACTGCCGTAGGTGCTATCTTGATTCCTCCGCCGTAATACTGTCCGTTGGCAACGGCAACAAGAAGGAAATCACCTTCAATAACCTCTCCGTCAACAGTCATCTTAAGCTTCAGTCCTTTATAACTGAATAAGGTATAAAATATAGAAAGTATGTAGCTGAATTTACGCAATAATGGTATATCCTTGAATTTGTGAGCATTTTTTACAATCTCAGCATCAAAACCGACAGATGCAATATTCGCAAAACAGCCTCCGTCTATAAGACCGAGATCAAGGACTTTTTTCTTCGGAGATTCAAGACCTTTGACAACTCCGTCAAAACTGTTTACGGAAGAAACACTTCTTATAAAATCATTTCCACTACCCATAGGCATAAAGCAAACGGGACAACCTGTATCTTTAACCCCATTCACAGATTCAAGAAATGTACCGTCACCGCCAACAGAATATATCTCACAATCGGGATGTGCCGCAGCAATCTCTGCAACATTTCCCGCATATTCCGAAAAGAGTATCTCATCTTCCTTTTCGTTAAAATAACTCTGTTTTTTAATGTTCTCCACCGCATATTCAAGCTTCGCCTTTGCCGATGCGGGATTGATAATAAAAATTTTTCTCACAACAATTTCCCCTTATTTTTATCTTTATCTATTGACATATCAAAAAAAATGTGCTATAATCTTAAGTAATATCTTGCTTGGGGTACTGAATTCATTCCCGAACTCAGTTGAGAAACACCCATGGAACCTGATGAGGTTAAAACCTCCGTAGGAAACGCAAAAGCGCTTCGTCACATTAAATAATGTTTCGTCGCAGTAAGTTTTTCGGTCTGATCAAGGTTCCGTATATCGGAGCCTTTTTTATTTTATCGAAATCTGCTTTTGCCAAAATATAAAAAGTACAATATTTTGGAAGGAAAAACAACACATGAACAAAGACAAATTTTTCGTCAAAAGACTCGCACTGTGCGCCATAATGATGGCTCTCGCAACCATCCTCAGTATTTTCCCAACGATCGAAGCTCCTTGGGGTGGTTCAATCACGATCGGAAGCATGCTTCCCATAATGCTGATGTCCATGCTCTTCGGACCCAAATGGGGTATTCCTGCAGCTTTGGGTTATTCCGTTATCCAACTCGCTTTAGGATTTGCCAAAACCGCATCCTGGGGACTCAGCATTGAAATATTTCTCGGTTGCCTGTTTCTTGACTACATACTGGCATATTCCGTTTTGTGCGTCGCAAACATATTCGGTACAAAAACAATGCCTCGAATGGCTTGCGGAATAGCCCTTGCATGCATACTCAGATATATCTGCCACTTCTTTTCAGGATGGCTGTTTTTCGGAGAATGGGCAGAGGAAGGCTTCAATGCATTCACATGGGCAATCGTGTACAACGGAGGATATATGATTCCCGAAACTGTAATCTGTATCATACTCGGATGTGCCCTGTACAGAATGCTCCCATCATTCAGAAAACAGACAGGAAGCCGCTGAAAGACACAGCTCTTTTTGCTAACAGCCTGGGCTCTCAAAGTCCGAGGCTGTTTTCTTATATAATATATTATACAATATAATCAGCCAAAAGTAAAGATGTTTAACCGAAAAAAACTTATTTAAATTTGCAAAAAATAACTGAAATCTGATTTTTTCACTTTAAATTACTGATTAGCAGTTGACAAATCAAAAAAATTATGGTATTATAATCTATAGACAAAAAAAATAACAGCAACAACCGAAAGGAAAACGGACATGGCTATAACAGATTTTCTTGAAAAAAACGCCAGACTGTATCCTAATGATACAGCCCTTGTTGAAATAAACCCGGGTCTCAGACCCTCACATCCGATAACATGGAGAGAATATAACCTCATAGAAACAGCACCCGAAGGCAGATACCGCAGAGAGATAACATGGAGAGACTTCGATGTAAGAGCGAACCGATTCGCAAACCTGCTTCTTACAAGAGGAGTTAAAAAGGGTGACAAAGTAGCGATCCTTCTTATGAACTGCCTCGAATGGCTTCCCATCTACTTTGGAATTCTCAAAGCAGGAGCACTTGCAGTTCCCCTGAACTACAGATACACAGCAGATGAAATAAAATACTGTTTAGATCTTTCGGACTCTTCTATCCTCGTTTACGGGCCTGAGTTTATTGACCGTATCGAACAGATAAAGGATCAGCTTCCGGATATCAAGAGCAGATTCTTCGTGGGAAACAATGTTCCCGATTTCGCAGATGACTACAACACAATGGTAACATACTGTTCATCTCTCCCCCCTGCTGTTGAGCTCAGCGACGAAGACAACGCCGCCATCTATTTCTCTTCAGGCACGACAGGTCTGCCTAAAGCGATCCTCCACAGCCACAAAGCACTCATAAGCTCCTGTTATACAGAACAGAACCACCACAGCCAGACAAAAGACGACGTATTCCTTTGCATTCCGCCTCTTTACCACACAGGTGCGAAAATGCACTGGTTCGGAAGCCTTCTTTCAGGCTCCAAGGCAGTACTTCTCAGAGGTGTAACACCTGAATGGGTACTGAGAACCGCTTCCGACGAAAGAGCTACCATCGTTTGGCTTCTCGTTCCCTGGGTTCAGGATATCCTTGACAGCATTGACCGCGGAGATGTAAAACTTGAAGATTACGAACTCGATCAGTGGAGACTCATGCATGTAGGCGCTCAGCCCGTACCTCCAAGCCTTATCAAACGTTGGAAATCAGTATTCCCCAACCATGACTACGATACAAACTACGGTCTTTCAGAATCCATCGGTCCCGGATGCGTACATCTTGGCGTTGAAAACATCCATAAAGTAGGCGCTATCGGAAAAGCCGGATATCTTTGGGAAACAAAAGTCGTTGACGACAAAGGCGAAGAAGTCAAGAACGGTGAAGTCGGTGAACTTGCAGTAAAAGGTCCCGGTGTCATGAAGTGCTACTACAAGAACCAGAAGGCTACAGATGAGATTCTTAAGGGCGAATGGCTCTATACAGGAGACATGGCAAGAATCGACGAAGACGGATTCATTTATCTTGTTGACCGTAAAAAAGATGTTATCATCACAGGCGGCGAAAACCTCTACCCTGTTCAGATCGAAGACTTCCTCCGTTCACATGAAAAGATCAAAGACGTCGCAGTTATAGGTCTTCCCGACGAACGTCTGGGTGAAATCGCAGCAGCAATCATCGCAATAAAAGAAGATGAAACTCTCACCGAAGAAGAAGTCCTTGCTTTCTGCAGCGATCTGCCCAGATATAAACGCCCAAGAAAGTTTATTTTCGCAGACGTTCCCAGAAACCCCACAGGTAAGATCGAAAAACCGAAGCTCCGTGAGATCTACTGCGCAGGCAGACTCGTCGAAGCACAGACAACGAAGTAATTATAAAGAAATATTTTAAGAGGGAAAACCTTATTTTCACGAAAAAATAAGGTTTTCCCGCACCCTTTCCAACAAAACCGAATTGGGGGAATTTATTATAATAACAAATAATAGATCTGGAAAATCTTAAAGGTACGCAAATCACATTTGTTCACGAAAAAAGAAGGGTTCTCCAAACCTCTCCCAAGAAAACCGAATTGGGGTTACAAAAAAAGAAAACCTTAAAAGTCTGCAAAGCATATTTGTTCACGAAAAAATAAGGTTTTCCCGCACCCTTTCCAACAAAACCGAATTTGTGTAATTTAATTCAAAAAAAATCAATCACTCATCACGATTTTTATTCTTCAGAAAATCTGCTCTGCTCGCAGTAGAACTACCGACACTTTCTTTCCAGGACCTGCCGATTTTGCTATTGGAAATACCTGCAGCGTTTTCCCTTGCAAGTTCCTCGATATTTTCACGGTGACGGATCATATTATTCCTGCCGCAAACAAAACCAAAAATGCGAACTGCCGAAATAATGGGAACATTTATAAGTAGACCTATAAAAATTGCTGAATTATGATCAATATTTCCGAAATACTCAAACATAAAACCGGGGAACATTCCGTAATTGTGTAATCTGAAATATATTGTACCCACAGTTGGAATCATCAACGAAACAAAAAGCAAAACCAAATCCAACACAGAGCCAACGCAAACTCCTACAACCTGCTCTTTCAGCTTCAAACAATGATTCTGCTCCAAACCTCGCCCCTGTATTTCCGAGAACTTCCACAAACAGAACACCGATACCGCATAACTTAAAGTTATAACGATGAGCTGTCTCAAAAATTCAGGTAAAAATTCAATTACCACAGAAGCAATACTCAATACCGCGTGAGTAACAACAAAGGCTACGCCCGCAAGCAATATCGCTCCTACCGTCTTAAACGCCAAATCCAAATACCTGTTGATCATTATCAACACTCCTTAATTCATTTGTCAAGTATATTTATGTTGGGAACTTTATTTACCAATGTCGTAAAGAAAACCGAATTAGAAATATAATACAAACGCCAGTCTCCATTTCTTCAAAGCATTATAAATATTGTTCTCAAAATATTAGTCGCCGTTAAAGCTGGCAGGTTCATCAAAATCTTCTTTTATTGTGTAAAATTACTTTCACTAAATTTCCACGGTTTTATGTCTCGTCACGTGGCAGCCCATATTGAGCGCCACAGGCAAGCCCGCGATATGGGTCGGATATTCTTCGATATTCACAGCAAGAGCTGTAATATCCCCGCCAAAGCCCTGCGCACCGATTCCCGTCTTGTTGACCTCGGAAAGAATCTTCGCTTCAAGATCAGCATAGCGTTTTTTCGGATTACGAATATTTGAGCTGCGTATCAAGGCTTTTTTTGCAAGCATTGCTGAATATTCAAAGTCACCTCCGATACCGATACCGATAACCACAGGCGGACAGGGTTTGCTTCCTGACTTTTCCACAGTTTCAACAATAAAGCGGACGATATCATCTTCTGTTGCTGAGGGATTGAACATTTTCAGAGCGCTCATATTTTCACTTCCGAAACCCTTTGGGGCAGCAGTAATTTTCACATGATCCCCCGCAACAATTTCAGTATAAAGAATTGCAGGGGTGTTATCTCCTGTATTTTTCCTTTCAAGAGGATCCCCAACTACGGAACAACGCATATAACCTTCAATATAAGCCTCGGAAACACCTTTATTTACTGCTTCACGCAAAAGTCCGCCAGAAAAATGGACCTCCTGACCGATCTCCATGAAGACAACAGCCATGCCTGTATCCTGACAAATAGGAACATTCAATTCCTTGGCAGCAGCCTCATTTTCAATACAGCATTTCAGAGCATAGGAACAACCTGAGCAGGTTTCTTTTTCTGCGGCAGAACGCATCAATGCGGAAATATCTTCGGGAAGAAAATAGTTAGCTTCAATAAACAGATTTTTCACCGTTTCGCGTACTGTATCGACATTTATTTCTCTCATTTAAAACAATCCCTTCGGACTCAAAGGATCAATATATCAAAAACAAAAAAATCTTTTGGAACTTTGTCGTTTTGCAAGCGACACCTTTCTTGTTTTTTCACACGCAACATCGGCTATAATATAGTAGATGTTTTACTCCCTTCATTGACCCCATATTTTTACTTTCTTCATTTTTTTCTTTATCTCTGCCGCCCCGAAATCGGGGCGGTCTTTCTTACAGGGACATCAGCTGTTTATAGTTTTCAGCAACATCGGCAAAAGTCAGATCATCCCAGTCAATCTCATAAAGAAAACGGCCTTCATAGCCGATATCTTCAAGAACATTGATCATACGTTTCCAATCGACCTTACCCTTACCGGGAAGCCAATGACATTCATCAACAAAATCATAGTCGGAAACATGAAGAGTAATGATCCTGTCGCCTACAGCTCTTATATAATCTTCATTGTCCTCGGAAAGATTGTGGTTCATATCAAAGCAAACTTTAAGATCAGGAATACGTTCAAGGAAATAAAGCATCTCCTTATGATCTCTGCACAGACATGTTCTGGGAAGATTTTCAAGCGCAAGCTGCATACCGAGTTTGCTTGCGGTTTCCGTCAAAGCCTCAATAACTTTGCATCCGCATTCCAGTCTCGCAGAACGTTCCTCTTCCTTATAAGGTTCTCCGCTGGGATGAATTACAGCTATTTTAATACCTGCCGCAGCCGCAGCTTTCATTATCATGGACTGGAGCTTTACAGTAAACAGATCATTTTCAGGATAAGTTCCGTCAATCATTGTAAAAGGAACAAACGGAAGATGCACAGATGAGATATTAACGCCGTGAGCCTTTGCAAATTCAACTATTTCAACGGACTTTTCAAAGAAATCATATTCAAAGAAGGGTCTGAGATCACCTGAAGACAGTTCAATCTCTGTAATACCTGCATTTCTGAGCTCATCAAGCTTAGCTCCGTCAGTAACAACGGAAAATCTCACAGAAACGGCAACGGGCCAGTTTTTTCTTGTAGACATAGTAATTCTCCTTAATATATAAATATATTGTTTGAGGCGGGGACAACTTTTTTAACGAAAAAAAAGTTTTCCCCGCACCCTTTTCAAAAAACCGATGCTGAATATCTGAATAATAATATGAAAACACTTAAACTTTTCATTATTCGTCATTCACTATTTATTTTATTTAATAATAACAGCGCCTTCATTATCCACTTTTACGGGCTGTACAAGCCAAAAATGTTCAAATTGGCTCACAAAACCACGAATCTTCTCTTCGACATTGGAACCTGCGGGATTTACAAGCATAAGAGTGGGGCCTGCGCCGCTGAGGTATCCGCCGTAACTGCCGAATTCCGCAGAAGCCTTAAGGATCGCTTCCATTCCCGGAATAAGAATTTTTCTGTAAGGCTGGTGGATCTCATCCTGCATTGCAATTGAAAGAGCTTTAAAGTTACCGCTCATCATAGATGCAACAAGAAGAGCAACTCTTGAGCAGTTGAAAACCGACTGCTCTTTTGTGTAAGCTCTGGGAAGAACGGCTCTTGCATCAGCAGTAGACAATGGGAAATCCGGAATAAGCGCTAAAAATTCAAGTTTTTCACTAACGTCGATCTTAACGTATTCGAATCGTTTTCCCTCAGAAGCACCAACAACCATACCGCCCTTGAATGCAGGAGCTACGTTATCGGGATGTCCTTCACATTCAACAGCAATATTCATGAGATACTCGCGGGAAACCTTATTTCCCGTAAGCTCGTTTGCAGCCAACAAACCTGCAACAATACAAGCGGCACTGCTTCCCAAACCTCTTGTAAGGGGGATCCTGTCATACTGCTTCAGGGCAAATTTAGGCAAAGTCAAACCTGTGACCGCCGCAAAATGTCTCATAGTTGAGACAATAAGGTTATCTTCACCCAAAGGAATATACTGTGCGGCACTTACACGGGGATCAACCAAGCAGTCACTTGTGACAAGCGGCATATTTTCAACACCGTCTTCTTCGGTATAAACCTCGATCTCATTATAAATATTGACAGCCAAACCTGCCGTGTCAAAACACGGTCCCATATTGGCACTTGTTGCGGGAACTCTGATTTTAAACATTGTAATATCCTCTTATTTGAAAAGCTTGGAAAGCTCGTTAAGGTCGGGCTTAAACTTCTGGATCTGCATATTATCGTTAACTACGACACTTGTGTCTTTAAGGCCGTTGCCGGTAAGGATACAAGCAATATCGATCTGTCTGTCTTTTTCGATCTTACCTTCCTTAACTTTCTTGATAAGACCTGCAATGGAAGCACAGCTTGCAGGTTCTGCAAAGATACCGTCTTCAGCAGCAAGAAGTCTCTGAGCTTCAAGAATTTCCTCATCGCTGACCTTGTCGATAGAACCGTTACTTTCATCTCTTGCAGCTGTAGCAAGTTTCCAGCTTGCGGGGTTACCGATACGGATAGCTGTAGCAATAGTTTCGGGGTTGGGGAATACTCTGTCTTCAACGATAGGTGCAGCACCTTCAGCCTGGAAACCTGTCATTTTGGGAAGATTTGTAACTTCTTTGTTTGCATAATATTCCTTGAAGCCCATCCAGTAAGCGGAGATATTTCCGGCATTACCTACGGGGAGCATGAGATAATCGGGAGCTCTTCCAAGAGCATCACAGATTTCAAATGCGCCGGTCTTCTGCCCCTGAAGTCTCCAGGGGTTGATGGAGTTAACAAGAGTTACGGGCTGTGTTTTGGAAAGCTCAACAACCATGTTAAGAGCATCATCAAAGTTACCGTCAATTGCAATAACTTCCGCACCGTAAATAATAGCCTGTGCAAGTTTGCCGAGAGCGATCTTCTTATCGGGAATAAGAACATAAGCCTTCATCCCGGCAACAGCAGCATAAGCAGCAGCGGAAGCGGATGTATTACCTGTGGATGCGCAGATAACAGCCTTTGAACCGGCTTCATTAGCTTTTGTAACAGCCATGGTCATACCTCTGTCCTTAAAAGAACCTGTGGGGTTAAGACCTTCAAATTTTACATATACGTTTGCATTTGTCAAACCGATAGCTTTCGGGAGATTTTTAAGTCTGAGGAAAAGTGTGTTACCTTCATTAAGAGTAACGATCTTGCTCTTATCTTCAACAGGGAGATATTTGCTGTATTTGTTAATCAAACCTTCGTACATTTTTACAACCTTCTTCTTATAATTCTATATTATTCAAACCGAAAAGCTCGGTCAAAAGTCTTTGTTCGTCGTCTTTATCCTTCGGCTCAAAATTTCTTGTAATATTGCCCTTGGATGAAACCTTAAATATCTTTCCGTCATAGGAATTAAAACCCACATTTGTCTTCAGCGAAAGCATGGGTTCCTTGTTGAAAGTAGATTCAGGACTCTTCTCGCAGTAAAAAGATGGCTGAAGGAAGTCCACGGAAAGCTGAACTTCATCTGTGAAAGAATAAAGCTTTTTCCACTCAGACATAAGCTTTTTCTGCCAAAGAACCCAACCGAGGAAAGGTTCACATTCAAAACGGTAATCTGCAAACCCGTCATTCTGGACTTCGTTTTCAACAAGCTTGAGAGGTATTCTCGGAGCTTCAATACCGATACCTACATCACAAACATATTCACTGTCAGCAATCTGAACCTTAAGGACTCTGTGTCGGCGCATGGGAATATTTTCCTCATCAAGAAGGAATCTCGCCAAATGATCCGTAACTTCATAATTCAATGAGCGGAGCAGCGCACCGAAAAGACCGTTCAGCTCGAAACAGTATCCTCCTCTGTTACAGTCTACAACTTTATGGTAAAGAGCTTCAGTTGAAAGATCCAGAGGAATTCCTTTAACAATATCAAGATTTTCATACGGCACAGTCATATAATGCGCCTTATGGATTTCTTTAAGGAATTCATATGTAGGATCAATATCACCGGAAAAAACTCCGATACGCTGAAGGTACCTATCAATATCAAAATCAAACATCAATCATGTTCCTCCTAATGAACAGCCAACAGGATATTGAATAGAGGTCGGCGTTCACACTTCCTAATAATTTACAAAAATCGGCAAATTGCCTCCTGTGATTTTCTGTACACTATATTATACCACTTCCGCATTTAAGTGTCAAGCAAAAAAAGGGTTTTGTTATAAATATTTCATGAAGCAAAGAAGTGAAGAGACATTCAAACAGAGGTCAAAGCACCATTTCCCAATTACATCGGTTTTTTGTTGCAAAATTGTCGTTTAAATTTATGGAACTTTCTTTCTTATTATGATATAATAACGGGTAGAAAAAATAGCCGATAAAATTCTTTATTCAGAGGTAATATTATGAAGATAAAAAAACTGATATCATTAGTCGCAGTCATCTGTATGCTGGTGTCGCTTTGCGCCCCACTGAACGCGGAAACACCGACAATTGAAGTAAACTTCTCAATGAGAGAAGAACCTAAATATGTCTACGAAATGACCGCAGACGGAATCAAGTCTTTTTTTGAAAACGAAAAAAGATCCGTAATGTTCAATCCAAGCCATGTAACAAATGAAATGGGCACAATGGTCATAGACGGCAACTACCACCTCAAAGATGCGACGGTAATTTCATTTAAAATAACCGATGCGGAATCTTTCATCAAAGATGATCCCCAAACAGATCTCCAGAATTTAATGAATGACCTGTTCAATTCCGCAACTCAAAGCATAATGAAAAAACAGATTTCGACCTGTATCTATACATATGCCTGCAATATGGCCACAAAAACCGTCAACGGTGAGATGTCCGTATACTTCAATATGGCGTTCTACTTTGGCGACAATATGGAGCATCTCGATTCACAGGTAGTCAACGGTTTCATAAAGCCATACGTAAACGAATGGAAAGACCTTTCAGACGCTGAAAAAATAATAATGCTTAACGCGTTTATTCTCAACGGTCAGTTCTCTTACGATATGGATAAGGAAATGAGAAAAAGCACCGTAGAATTCCTTAATGACAAAGAAGGCGTCTGCGAAGAATATGCAGGTCTCACAGCTTTATTCCTTGATGAGATGGGAATCGAAAACATTGTAGTCACAGGTACAGCAAAGGCCAGCGACGGAACACAGGAACCTCACTCCTGGAACATGGTGAAGATCGACGGAAAGTGGTATCACCTTGACATCCTTTGGAACGGTCCTGTCGATAAAAACGGAAAGCACACAGCAATCAACGATAACTACCTGCTTAAATCCACAAAAACATTCTCTGCGGATCACACTGCAGACAGCATGTATTCGGATTACACAAAGCTCGCAACCACCGACTATACAAAGTCCGAAGATGAGGAAAATTTCAACCCCGGCCATCCAGGACTTTCCGAGATCGAAAGTGAAAAACTCACTTTGAAAGAGCTTCTTGCGGATGCTTATGATATAATGCTGAACCATTACGCAGAATATACCGAAGAAGCAATGAATAACCTCACTTCCATTTATACTGACGCAAGAGATATTTATCTCAACGAAAACGCCACCATTGCGGAAATCAAAGCAGGTCAGACAATGCTGAAGACAGCGACATCATCTCTAAAAAAAGCAGATGCTGTAAACAAAGACAATCTTTTCTACAATTTGGGTCAGGCTTATGAAATGCTCTTCTATGCCGATGTATCAGCTCTTTATCCCGCATCTGCGCTGAGAGAGCTCGAAAAAGTTTACAACAATGCAGTTTCGGTATATCAGGATGAAAACGCAACACAAAACAAAGTAAACAGTGCAAACTGGACACTTTGGAGCAAAGTCAAGGAAATCAAGGACTCCATCAAAGAGCCTGAAGTTCCTGTAGAACCTACAACCCCTGTTGAACCGACAACTCCTGTTGAACCTACAACTCCTGTTGAACCAACAACTCCCGACGAGCCGACAACTCCTGTTGAGCCTACAGATCCGGTTGAACCGACCGATCCCGTGGAACCGACTGATCCTGTTGAACCGACTGATCCCGTTGAACCGGCTGATCCTGTTGAACCTACTGATCCTGTTGAACCTACTGATCCTGTAGTTCCTGTTGAGCCCGTTGCACCGGTTGAGCCGATCGAACCCAAACCTCCCGTTGAGCCAACAGAACCCGATGACGAAAAGAAATTCTCCACAGATATCATAATTTACGCACTCCTCGCCCTCGTAGCAGCAGGCGGAATAACATACCTCATAATTGACAGCATAAGAAAACGTAAAGCGGACGAAGAGACTGCAGAACCCGCGGAAAACGAAAACCCGACAGAAGACACAACAGACGCTACTGATAAAGCAGATACAGAAGTATCGGAAGAAGCTCCCGTATCAGAAGAAGCTCCTGTATCGGAAGAAACCAAACCCGATGAAGAATTCGTAATTTCTCCCGCAGTTCCGGAAGAAGACAATACCGAAAACAAGGAAGAGTCAACTGAAAAAGTTGAGGAAGAAATAAAGCCCGCAACAGAAGAAAAACCTGCTGAGGCAGACGAAAACGCTGAATCTCCCGTTGCAGACGATGCAAAAACAGAGGCTGATATTCAGGCAGTACCTGTACCTGTTACAGAAGAAGAAAAATCTGAAGAACCGGCAGAAAATAAATCTGAAGCAGTTGAAGAAAAGTCCGAAGAACAGGGCGAAGCAACCCCCGAAACGGAAAAAGAAGCTTCGGAAGAAAAACCCGCAGAAGAATCTGCAAAAGCGGAAGAAAACGAACCCCAGGCAATCGCAAAAGCAGAAACCTGGGAAGAAAAAAAGGCTGACGATCTTCTCGAAAAGCCTGCTGAGACATCCAAAGACGAAGAACTTTCTGTAGTTCAGATTCATGAGGATATCGAAGCGAACAAAAAAACAGCTGTTGATATTTTGAAACAGATAAAAAAAAGAAAAAAGGAGATAAAAGGCAATGAAAAAAGAAAGTAAGTTTTTCGGCGAATTCAAAAAATTCATCACCAAAGGCAACGTAGCTGACATGGCTGTCGGTATCATCATCGGCGGTGCATTCCAGAAGATCGTTACATCTTTCGTTAACGACCTCGTAATGCCTATTGTTGGACTTTTCACAGGCGGTGTGAACTTCAACGATCAGTTTGCTATCCTCAGACTTCCCGAAGGCGTTGACGCTTCTCAGGTAACTTCTCTTGATGTTGCAAAAGAACTCGGCGTTACAACTTTGAACTATGGTGCTTTCATTACTATCGTTCTTGACTTCCTCATCCTTGCGCTTACAGTATTCTTACTTGTTAAAGGTATCAACAAGGTTAAAGATAACGCTGAAAAGCTCAAGAAGGAAGAAGAAGCGGCAGCAGCTCCCGCAGCGCCCGCAGCACCTACAACAAAGAAATGTCCGTACTGCTGCACAGAAATCGCTATCGAAGCTACAAGATGTCCCCATTGTACATCTGAACTCGGCAAATAAAACCAAACCGAAACAAAATTTGGGGTCAGCTTTAACGGGCTGACTCCCACCTTTTTTTTACCGTACGTGGAATGAATCTTCTGCTTGCATAATTCCATGCCATTTGCCCCACTAATATTGCCGCTCCCCGCCCGATGTGCGGGGGCGGGGGGGGTGTAGGGAAAAATTTCTGAAATTCAAATTTA
>JAZTZU010000020.1:0-28792 GCA_045637625.1 Eubacteriales bacterium | reverse complement strand
AGAGACAGAGGTTTTGAGTAAGAATTTATATAAAAAATATGCGGGGACCCGTTTTTCCTTTCGGGGAAAAAAGAAAAACCCGTCCCCCACGCCCCTCCCAAAAAAGAAAACCGAGATTTGGAAATCCTAAAAATTGAATGTTAAAGTATATAACCTTTCTTGTATTACAATATAGTATCGTCTACTTATATTCCCCGTAAGAAATGCTTTACACAAAATTTTGTTTTAAAAGGGTACGGGAAAAACAAATTTACAAAAATGTTTTTCCCGTAAATAATTATATCTTAATCGTAATAGTTCATTTGAGCCATAGGATTGTCGGAGATGTCTTTATAGAGGACATTGTATGTGTTTATATTCCACAGGTCCTTTGCGTCAAGCTCGAAGACTCTGCCGCCTCTGATTGAGTATCTGTTGTAGCCGTTGTAGGAGAGCGCACCGTCATAGCAAAGTTTTATGCCGCAGTATTTTGCCGCAAAGTTGCAGTCGTGGTCGTGACCGCAGCAGACAGTTTTCACATCGCCTCTCTGGAGAATCGCAGCGAACATTCCGGAGTTTATGTTTCCGTTGCCGAGTGCTTCTCCGCAATAGCCTTCAAGTCCCGTTTCCACGGGATTTTTTGCTGCAAGCCAGAATTCTGGCAGGGGTACGTGGAAGTACATGAGTCCCGGAATTTTTTTGCCGTTATGTTTTTCAAGCTCAACGGAGCTGTTCCAGTACCACATTACCTGCTCAAAATAAAGAGCACCGTAGCCTGTGTTGTCTGTAAAGTTTATGGGTAATTTGCGAACATCGCTTATTTCGGGGTTGTTGCATCTTTCAATGAAGTCTCCAAGACCTCTGTGAGAATCAAGCCCCCATACATTGAAAAGGATCTCTTCGCTGTCGTGTGCTTTGATTGGAAGAACGTAGTTTGCAATACCGCCGATATCTGCGGGGCCACTTTTGGAAACATTCAGCGCAAAGCGTTCGTAAGCGGGTTCCTGCAGTTCGTTTGAACCTGCCTCGTGGTCGTGGTTTCCGAAAACATGTGCCCAGGGAATATTTCTCTTTTCAAATAGAACAGCCAGGTCGCAGAGGAAATCGTAAACCTTATCTACCTGAGGCTTATCACTTTCGTCGGTAATGTGGTGAACTGTGTCACCGCAAATAAGAATGAGGTCGGGTTTTGTGTTTTCAACAACAGCATCTATTGCGTCAAGAGTTGCTTCGTTGTGTCCGTGAGTATCGGAAAACATGAGTATTTTGAATTTTCCGTCTTTATTGAATCTCAAGGGTACTTTTGTGTAAAGGTTTTCTTCAAGATACATGAGGGTTTCTCCATTTCTTTAAGTGTTGAAATATTTATCCGGATTATCTGTAATGTCCATGTAGTGAACCATATAGGTATTGACATTCCAGGGATCTTTTTCGTCTACTTCAATGATTCTTCCGCCGCGGATAGAGGATAAACAGTATCCGTCAAAAGACAGACCTCCGTCGAAGCAAAGATTTATACCGCAGACCTTTGAGGAAAATTCAATATTGTGGTCGTGTCCGCAGCAGATTGTTTTGATGTCCCCTCTCTGGAGGATCTCCGCAAAAAGACCGCTGTTCAGTCCCGAACAGCCAACCCCTTCGTTTACATGTCCTATGAGGTTTGTTTCCACAGGATTTGCCGGTGCAAGGCGGAATTCGGGGAGAGGCACATGGAAGAACATCATTCCGGGAATCTTTCTGCCGCAGTGTTTTTCAAGTTCCACAGAGCTGTTCCAGTACCACATCATCTGGTCAAAACGTATGGTGTCGCTGCCTCCGATAAGTCCCATAGGATTGGGGAGTCTGCCTATTTCGGTGTTGTTGCAGTCTTTTGCAAATACACCGAGAGTGTCGTGAGAATCCAATCCCCAGACATTGTATATTATTTCATCGCTGTCGTGGGCTTTGATGGGAAGAACATAGTTTGCCATACCGCTTATATCCGCAGGTCCGCGTTTTGAAATATTATACTCGAAGCGTTCGTATGCGGGCTGCTGCTGTGCGTTTGTCAGTCCGCAGTTCCAGTCATGATTCCCGAATACATGAGCCCAAGGGATTTGCTTCTCTTCAAGGACTTCTGTCAGATCCTTGATGAATCCGTATATTTTTTCAAGCAAAGCATCATCATTTTCAGCTGTCATGTGGTGGATCGTATCGCCGCCGATGAGAACAAGATCAGGTTTTGCGTATTCAACAACGGTTCTGAATGCTGCCGCAGTTCGTGGATTATGATTGTCTCTGCCGTGAACGTCTGAGACCATAAGTATCTTGAATTTTCCGTCAGAATTGAATTTTAACGGTTTTTTCGTGTAAAGATTTTCTTCAAGGTATGACATTTTTATCGACCTTTCTTTGTGGGGTTAATTGCCTAATTTTGAATAGTAATTTTCGTACATGTAGTCAAAGTTGGGGAGGATAAAATCATAGACCATTTCATTGACTACATTTCTGTTTCTTTCCATAGCCTCAGAAATTCCGACTCCGTTTTTTATCGCGTCACCGAAATCTGAGTGAACCTGTCTGCCGACGTCACTTCTGTCCCAGAATGTGTAGTCGTAGCGAACATTTTTCATAAGCTCAAAAAAGATTTCGGTATCTGTTTCCGTGAGGAATACGTTTGTGTTGTAGTAATCGTAAAGTCCTGCTCTTCCGCCAAATTCCTCAAAGGGTTCGTAGAGAAGTGACAGGGTATGTGCTGCAATCGCAGGTTCTTCGCTTGTTTTTGCTATACCGAATCCGTTTATTCTGTCTATATATTGCGCCCAGACACCGTATGTTGCATCGGGTCCTGCGGGGATAGGCATAAATCCGTAGTCGAATTTTGCATTGTATGCGATAGTTCCGGTGGTTACTTCGCTTGCAAAAGCAAGACCTGTCATTGATTTTTCTGCCATGAAGTTTTCGGTGCTGTGAACGCCGCTTTCAAAGAAAATAGTATTTTTATATGTTGTAGCCCACTTCAGACCTGTTTCATATGCGTTGATAAAAGCGTCAGGGTAGGGGTTTATAATATTTTCATTTGCGCTGTTTTTGGTTACAAACTGTACATCGTTTGAATAAAAAAGTGCGCTGAAGTACTGAATGGGAACCATGGACATTGCATAAATATATCCGTCGGAGTTTGTTACGTTTGCCTTTGCCAAAAATTCTTTCTCGAATGTATCCCATGTCCAGGTTTCGTTTTCCCAGAATTCATGGAAATCTGTAATGCCGTTGGATAAAATCATATCCTTATTGTAAGTGAGAATATACGCGTCAAGAGACTGGTAACCGGGCCAGAAACAAGGCTGAACCGCATAGGGAACTGAATTTATCATTGCCGCTTCAAGAACGGGAGCAGTTCCGTATTTGTCTGTATCAGAAAGGTCAATATATTCGGGGAAATCTGTGATCGGATGGAGGAATCCTCCGTTTGCAAATACCTGCATTGCGTTCATATATCCGTAAGTGAACAGATCTGCATCAATATTTCCCGACATTGCCGCTACCTGATATGTGGAGTATGTATATGATGTGTTAAATTTAATATTAACGTTGATTTCATTTTTAATGTCGGAAATTCTCTTTAAAAGAGCTTCTCCCTGCTGAGTATTTTTATCGTAGCAGTATATGGTGATATTTTCATCGTAGTTGCTGTTTTCAAAGTAGATATTTACATCATATCCGCCATAGTCGATATCCATATCTGCATTTTCATCAATAAAGGGAAGGAGAGTGAGGGCTTCTCCGCTGCAGGCAGTAAAGGTAAGGAGTATTGCGAGGGTCAAGGCGATCAGCGATGTTGCTTTTTTCATTGTAGGCCTCCTTTTAATGTTTGAGAGAGGGGATTTGAAACAGGTTCTATCCCCTCAATAAAGCTGCAAATCAAATCAGTTATCGAACTGATAGTAGTAGTTTTCGTACATGTAGTCGAAGTTGGGTGCTATATTTTCGTAAACCAATTCATTGATTGTGTTTCTGTATTTTTCCATAGCTTCTGAGATACCCTTGCCCTGTTTTATTGCGTCACCGAAGTCTGAGTGTACCTGTCTGCCTACGTCATTCTGATCCCAGAATGTGTAGTCATAACGGACGTGTTCCATGAGCTTGAAATAAATTTCAGTATCGGTTTCAGTGAGGAATACGTTTGTGTTGTAGTAGTCATAGAGTCCTGCTCTGCCGCCGAAATCTTCGAAGGGTTCAAACCAAAGAGAGAGTGTATGTGCTGCGATACTTGGTTCTTCGCTGGTTTTTGCGATACCGATACCGCTTATTCTCTGCATATACTGTCCCCAAACGCCATAAGGTGCATCAGGACCTGCGGGGAATGGCATCAGACCGTAATCGAATTTTGCCTCGTAAGCAACTGTACCTGTGGTAACCTGACCTGCTCCTGCAAGACCTACCATTGCGAGTTCGTCCATGAAGTAATCAATGCTCTGAACACCGCTTTCAAAGAAAATGGTATCTTTATATTCATTAGCCCATTCAAGACCTTTTTCGTATACGGTGATAAATTCATCGGGGTAAGGATTTATAATATTTTCGCCTGCATCGTTTCTTGTTATGAATTGAACGTTATTGGAGTAAAGGAGTGCGCTGAAATACTGAATGGGAACCATTGACATTGCGTAGATATATCCGTTAGAATTTTGTACTTTAGCTTTTGCAAGGAATTCTGTTTCATAAGTATCCCATGTCCATGTTTCGTTTTCCCAGAATTCATGGAAGTCTGTGATACCGTTGGGGAGAGTAAGATTTTTATTGTAAACGAGGACATAGCTGTCGAGGGGCTGATATCCGGGCCAGAAACAGGGGAGGACCGCATAGGGAACGGAGTTTACCATACCTGCTTCAAGTACGTTCGCTGCACCGTATTTATCTGTATCAGAGAGGTCAATGTAGTCAGAAAAGTCTGTTATGGGATAAAGGAAACCTGCATTTGCAAGCATCTGCATTGCGTTCATGTAGTCGTAACTGAATGCGTCAGCGTTGACTGTTCCTGATAATGCAGCTGTCTGATAAGTTGAGTGGTCGTATGCGTGATTGAATACAAATTCAACATTTATCTCTTCTTTGATATCTGCGATTCTTTGAAGCATCGCTTCTCCCTGCTGGGTATTCTTATCGTATCCGAGAATGTTTTTTGTGTCATCATAGGTTGAGCCTCCACCCGTGTAGTAGTTGAATTTGTAGCCGCCGTAATCGACTTTATTATCGCTACTGTCTATGAATTCCAGAAGTGTAACTGTTTCTCCTCCGCCGCAGGCTGTAAGTGTCGTAACAGCGTAAATCATAAGCAGGAATATTGCCAAAAATCTTTTTTTCATGTTTTCATAACCTTTCTTCAGATATTTTTAGTTTTATGTTAAGCCTCTGTGGGGCTAATTTCCGATCTCTAATTATTTCCGTAAACTGCTTCGTAATTGGGGATCATCCATTCTTCAATCAGTTCCGTGAGCATATCTCTGTATCTGTCCATTCCTGAAGTTACGGATATATTTGCTCCGTAAAGAACATCCTGGAATCCCTGTCGAACATTTGCACCGAGGCCTCCCGCAACATTTGCGTAGGTATAGGAGGTGTTTTTAGCTATTTCAATGAAGATCTCCGCATCGAGTTCATTCATGAATATATTGCTTTTGTAGTAGTCGAGCAAACCTGCGTCTCCGCCGAATTCATCAAAGGGCTCTGCCAATCTGTCCATGATCATTGCTGCCGCCTCTGCGTGCGGTGATGTGATCGGAATCATGAAGCCGTAGATATGAACCATGCAGGATGTCCACTCTCCGTATGTCGCATCGGGACCGCAGGGGAAGGGCATGATTCCTGTTTCGAATTCTCCAAGCTCATTGTATGCCAGGTTTCCGGTAATCAGAGCTGCTGTATATGCAAGAGAAGAGAGCGCGTTTCCTGTCCTGAAATTTGTAGCATCTCTCGTATCTTCAAAACTGAGCTTTTCACGGTATTTATCAACAAGGTTGTCGCCCCATGTCAATGCGTTTACAAATGATTTGGAGTACGGATTTGCAGTGAGTGTTCCATCGGATTGTTTCTCTACAAACTGAACCTGATTGGAGTGGATGAGTGCCTGATACCAGTTTGATTCATGGAGCAGAAATACGATCATCTGATCTCCTTCGCTGTCCTGAACGTTGGATTTTGCGATAAAATCGTTTTCAAATGTGTTGTATGTCCAGTTTTCGTTTTCGTAGTACTCATGGGGGTCTGTGAGGCCGTTTTTGTTAAACAGTTCCCTGTTGTAAGCGATAACGTAGCCGCCCATAGGTTCGAATCCAGGCCATTGAGCAAATGTGGCTCCGTAAGTTTTGCCTTTATACATGTAACCTTCCTGTGCTGTAAGAGGTCCGTATTTTGTGGTATTGCTCAGGTCTATGTAGTCTGAAAGATCTGAAAGGGCATATACAAGTCCTCCCTGAGCAAAGTCTGAAGTTCCCCCTGAGGTTATGATGTCAAAGGATGGGGTGCCACCCATCATTTTTATCTGGATGGAATCCATTCTGACTTTATCCTCGTCGATTACAGCCTCAATATCACAGTTCAATTCTTTTTCGATCTCATCGATTCTGTCCATTAAGAAGTCGTATTGGGGTGTTCCCAGTTCATAGTATCCGTTTTCAACATTGCCTTTTGCCCACGCCCATTTTATGACCGTACCATCGAGATTTGTACCGGTTTCGGGCTGTAAGAAATCAATAAGCGTTGCAGGTTCTGCGCAGGAGGTTGTGAATACTGTTGCTGCAAGGGCGATAGATGCTAAAATTCTTTTCGCTTTCATTTCAGCGGTTCTCCTTTTTATTTATGACATTATTGTCCGTAGACTGCTTCGTAGTTGCCAAGCATATATTCAGAAGTGAGTTTGTCAACAAGAGGACGGGACTGTTCTATTGCTGTATTGATCGCGATTGTTGCAGACATCAGATAATCTTCAAAATTATAAGAGATATTTCTTGCGTATCTGTCGCCTTCAAAGGTGTAGTCGTAGCGGATATAATTCAGAACATCGAGATATATCTGCGCGTCTTGGTCTGTGGCAAATACGTTGCTTCTGTAATATTCAAAAAGACCTTCATCGCCGCCGAATTTTTCAAAGGGTTCAAACATCATGTCGATCGCCTGGGCGGAAGCTTCAGGGATTGTGGATGTGATTGGCAATACCATGCCGTAAGCACGCTGAATGCACTGACCCCATTGACCGTATTCAACATTGGGACCGCAGGGGATGGGGAGAACGCCTGTTTCAAAAGATTTGTCGTTATAGGCGATACATCCTGTAACAACATGGGAGTTCCAGCCGAAACCTACCGCTGCATCTTCATTTAAATAGGGAGTGAAAACATATGTGTTTGTGTCATATTCGATCTTTTCCATATTTTCCTGAACGAGGTCGTGCCAATACTGCATTGAGGAGGTAAAGGCCTCATTGAAAGGATCTACAGACAAAGAGCCGTCACTCTTTTTCTGAATGTAGTTCAGCCCGTTGGAGTAGAAGATGATCTGATAGAGGTCTGAACCGTTGGTGTGAAGAGAATAAAGTACGGAGCCGTCAGGCTTTTGCAGATCGTATTTATCCATGTATTCGTAACGGAATGTATCCCATGTCCATGTGCCGTTTTCATAGTATTCACGGAAATCTGTTATACTGTATTCACGGAAAAGATCCCTGTTATAGAAAGTCAGGTATCCGCCGTTGGATTCAAATCCCGGCCACTGTATTGGGGAAACACCGTAAACCTTACCGTTATACATCATTCCCTCAAGGAAGTTTTTCGTGCCGTATTTTTTTGTGTCATTGAGGTCAATATAGTCTGAATATTCGTCCAGGGAATGGAGCATGCTTGCGTCCATGTAGCCGTAAATGCCGCTGCAAAGAAGAATGTCAACGGATTTTGCTCCTGCGAGTATTGCAACGTCTATGGGGGCCTGATCTGCGTCCATTTCAACTTTTATATCGCAGTTAAGAGTTTTGTTTACTTCGGAGATCCTTTCGTTGAAAGCATCGTATTGAAGTGTGTTTTCAAGGTAATAGGGATGTTCTGCGTTTCCTTTGCACCATGCAAGGTCAATTACGACACCGTCAAGGTCTGTGCCTGTTTCCGGCGGCAGGAAATCAATAAGCGTAGCGGCTTCTGCACATGATGTCGTGAATACTGTTGCCGCAAGGGCTATAGATGCTAAGATTTTTTTTGCTTTCATGGTAGTTTCTCCTTGAATGTGTTATATTTTAGTTCTTGTCTGCTATTTCTGTCAGATGTGCGATATCTGTACATACATTTCCGATGAGTTTGATCAGATCGGGATGACCTGTTTCAACCACGTAACCGTTGAATGCCTGGAGCATTGGCAGGTCGTTGAAGAAATCTCCCACAGTGTAAATATCTTTCATTTCAATATTTTTCAGCTCTGCGTAATGTTTTATTCCTGTTGCTTTGCTTGTACCGTATTTGACTGTGTTTATCCATTCTCCGTTTGAGTATGAAGAAAGTCTTCCTTCAAATTTTTTATTGAGCAGCTCAGCCAATTCCTTTGCATCATCGTCGTTTTTCAGCAGTATTGCCAACTGGTGTTCCTTGCCTGTGTCTGACGGATCGACATTGCAGCTGTATTCATGTGCGAATTCGTAGTCAAATGAATAAGCGAAGTCCATGTATTCTTTTTCGATACCCCGTTCAAACCAGTCTTCGTAAAGAACATTTCCCTCACCGTCAAGAACTATGGCTCCGTTGTATGCGATCGCATAGTCAAGGGTTATATTGTGTTTTTTTATTGTTTCGAATATATCGGGACCTCTTCCCGTTACGATACCGAAGTGATTTCCTTTTTTCTGCCATTCAAGAACTGCGTTTTTGTCACGTTCTGAAATAGTTCCTTTTCTGTGTATCGTTCCATCAAAATCGCTTGCGATTATTTTCATGAAAACCCCAACCTTTCATAGCTTGTGCTGTTTCAATATTCATATTCGATTTACTATCTTAAATTATAACATATTTATGTGGGTTTGTCAATGAGTAAATGCTGTAAAATACATGAAAAATTATTGCAAGGGCAAATTTTCCTAATAAAAAGATACTTTGTCCTTGCAGAGAAAAGTTATATAGTTAGGTTCTTTATTTTTTGTATGCCAATTCTGTCAGATGTGCAATGTCTTTGCAGACGTTTGGTACTATCTTTTTTAATTCCGGGTGGCAGGAATCTACGACATATCCGTTAAATGCCTGTATCATTGGGAGGTCGTTGAATGCGTCGCCTACGGTGTATATGTCTTTCTGATCAATGTTTTTCAGTTCGGCATAATGCTTTATTCCGGTTGCCTTGCTGGTTCCGTATTTTACGGTGTCTATCCATTGACCGTTGGTGTATGCTGAGAGTTTTCCCTTGAATTTTTCATTGAGCATTGCGGCAACTTCCCGTGAATTGTGTTTGTCTTTCGGGAGAAGTGTGATCTGATACTCCTTGATTTCGTCTTCCTTTTCGTCGAAAGGCTCATAGGAATGTACGAATTCATATTCTGATGAATGAGCAAATTCGTAGTATTCCCGTGCGACGCCTCTTTTGAACCAGTCTTCATAAAGAATATTTCCGTCGCTGTCGAGAACCAACGCGCCGTTATAAGCTATTGCATAATCAAGTTTGAGTCCGAAATTTTTAACTATTTCAAGTATTTCAGGGCCTCTGCCGGTTACTATACCGAAATGGTTCCCGTTTTTCTGCCAATCAAAGACTGCTTTTTTGTCTCTGTCTGAGATTTTTCCCTCTTTCTGTATCGTACCGTCAAAATCACTTGCGATTATTTTCATGTAATTCTCATCCTTCTGCTAAAACTTTTAAGTTTCCGATTTATTGTATTAAATTATAGCACAGTTCTGACGGATTGTCAATTGAAAAATAATAAAAAATGCTTGACATTGCAAAAAATATGTAGTACAATATCTGTATAAGAATTTTGTGATGAAAGGAATTTATCCGATGGCTGAAAATCCGCAATGCAGAGACTGCCTGTTTTATGAATACAATGAGTATACGGCGGCTTATGAATGTACTGTTTCCCTTGATGAAGACGAATATGAGAGATATTGCTCACGTCGCTATAAGTCCTGCCCCTATTACCATTCGGGAGACGAGTATAAAACAGTAAGAAAACAGAATTGAATATATTTGTATGAATTGCAGAGAGTCAGTTCTTTTCATCGGAAAAGAACTGACTCAAAAAATTATTTATAATAACCGTATTATTTACCGACATCAGCCATTACAACGTCTTCCACAGAGCTGACAGCTTCTGAAATGGATTTTGAACCGTTAATTGCACTTTTCAACGCTGTATTGAGCTTTTCATATGCTGTTGAACTCATCTGAACGGAGTAGTCGTATCCCATGTGTTCCATGATGAACATAAAGTTATCCATACAGGTCTGGTTGTTGTTTGTTGTGAAAATAAAATCCTGAACATAAGATTTCCAACCTGTTTCACCGGATCCCTCAAGGGGGTCAAACAGATAGTTTACGATTTTAGCTGAGTTTTCAGCTTCGATATCGGAAATATCTGAAATGTAATTGAGTCGTCTGTGGCGATGTGTATATGCACCGACGTCTTCTTCGTTGCCCTGAGGACCTGTGGGGAAGGTTATAAATCCGTAGTCGTTGAGATTATTTGAGATGTATTCATCGCCTGCATCAGAGTTGGGGTTGAAGTTTGTTCCGTAGTAAGAAGGACCGATGAGGTATGTTGACATCTGTTTTTTTGAAAAGTCAGCCATTGAACCGTCGTAGAAATAGCCTGCCGTATCAAGTTTATTCAACCATGTCAAAGCTTCAATTGCTTTGTCTGATTTTACTCCGTAACTATAGCCATCTTCTTCATTTCCTTCGAGGATCTGACCTCCATTGGACAGAATTGCCGCTCTTGCGACTTCGTCGTAAGAAATGATAGCACCGTAGTACTGAGTTTCATTTTCCAGAACAGTGCATTTTTTGAGTTCATCTTCAAATGTATTCCAGTTCCATTTACCATTTTCTTTGAGTTCGTAGGGATGAATTGCACCGAATTTAGCTACATTTTCTGCGTTGAAAATTGTTGCTCCTTCAAACTGAGGAATGAATTCCCAATGCCAAGCATAGAAACCGTACTGTTCACCATCGAATTGACCGTACTGAATGAATGTCGGGTCGCCCCATTTTTCATCATTGAGGTCTATCGCATCAAGTCTGTTGAGGGAAGCAAGAACATTTGAATTATAGAAAGGATAAATCCCTTCTGCTGTTGTATCAATCAATTCGGGGAACTCTTTGCCTGTAACAAGAAGTATGTTAAGTTCGCTATCTGTTATGGAGAGCATTTCAAATTCCGCATTGAATTCTTCTTTGATGCTGTGGAATCTGTCCATCATTTTTTCAACTGCTACCGTGGGCAATTCGTCGTCATCGAATGCGTACCATTCAAACGCCCAGCTTGAAGAGAACGAGAATGTTTTGCCTTCGCAGTCAAGGTTAAGGTCTGCGCTTGCGTCAATGAAGTCAAGCAGTTCAACTGTTTCACCTGAACAGCTTACTATGAAAATCATTGCCACGCAAATCAGAAGTGCAAAAAGTTTTTTAAACATGGTATATCTCCTTAAGGGTTATTTATTTGTCTTATAATTTTACTGTTGCAACAACAAGATCTCTTCTTTCGCCTTCCTCGGATTCATAGAAAAGAACAGCCTGTTTTCTTACGGGGTCATAGTTTACGTCGCTGTAACCGCCCCATTTTTCGTACATGAGTTTATCGCCCCATGTTTTGCCGAAGTCATGGCTTCTCTTGAGTGTGAGTTCCTGTCTGAATTCTTTTGATTCGCAGTTTGTGAAGAGGATCTCTCTGTCGTAACTGCACATACCGCCTGCGCAGCATGGGTCAATAAGTTCTTCCTGATATTCGGGTTTTGTCCATCTCCAAGAACCGTTGATACTCTTGGCAGTTGCACGGTGTTTGATATTTGTTCCGTTTCTCATGTTGATAAGAACATCACCCGTGGGAAGCTCACAGACACAAGCTTCGTTGGGGTCTTTAACTGTGAAATGGTTTATAAGTTCTCCGAGTCTCCATGTTTTACCGCCGTCATTACTTGTTATTGTTGAAGTGCAGGAGGGGGCGTGAGCATGAACGTCTTCGGGATTATATGCGATCCATACAGGAACTACAAGTCTTCCCCAATGGAGTTTTATTCCGTGACCGGGGCCTGCAGCAATAACTGTGCGGGGGATAACTTCACGGTGTTCGTGCATATCGAAAGCGTATGTTATATCTTCGGGTTCAGACCATGTTTCACCCTCATCGGTGCTGTATCTGTAGTAACATCTTGTGTAGTCTCTCATGCAGATGAAATGGATCTTGTCACCGTCGGGGATCATTACGGGGTTGTTTGATGTATAATGGTTTTCCCCGTCAAAAATGATTTTTCTGTCGGACCATGTAATTCCGCCGTCTTCACTTTTTTTCATCATGATGTCAATGATAGAGTTGTCGTTGCCGTGGCGTGCTTCATAGTAGATGATAATGTTACCTTTGTCTGTAACTATAACACCGGGGATTCTGTAATCTTTATATCCGTTTTCACGTGCTTTTTCAATTATAGTCTTGTGTAAAATTTCCATATATCGTGGCCTCTTTCAGTAGTTGTTCTGATATAATATCTTAATTATAAGTATACCTCAAAAACTTTTGTTTGTCAATAGGGAATATTTAAATGTTTTTATTTTTTCGGGAAACCTTTCTTTTCTCTGCAAAAGAAAGGTTTCCCCCTAAAATATCTTTAAATAAATTGATCTTATTCACCCATAGTCATTTGGGATGCGTTGTTGTTGACATTCGGAGCAATTTCCGAGAGAGCTACTGTCGGAGTTTTTTTGCCGGTTATAGCTTGAAGTAGCGCAGTATTTATAGTGGCAATGGATTTTTCAAGCTGAGTGGAGTAGTTATATTCTGCATTTTCGATCATTCTGAGCCAGTTGTTGTAGGACTCTTCGCTTTGCAGAACAAAATTTTTGAGTTCATATTCCCATGTCGGTCCTTCGTAGCCTTCAAGGGGAGCAAAAACAAAATTGATTACAGTTCCGATTTCGTTGAGTTCAAGGTTTGCCAAGCCCGAAACAGTAAGGAGTCTTCTTGAACCGTATGTATATCCTCCCGTATCATTTTCAGTTCCGTCAGGACCCGTGGGAAAAGTAATAAATCCGTAATCTTCCATTACAAGCGGTGCATATGGGCTATTGGAGTTTGGGTTTCGTGCTGTCCCGTAATATGATTCGCCAATATAGTAAACACTTTTTTCATATTGGGTAAAGCTTTCCATTGTGTCTGTTCCCAAAAGCCCCTGTTCGTAAATATTTCTCAGCCAGTCAATGGTTTCGTATGCCTTTGAATTGCTGAAACCGAAGCTGTACCCGGATTCTTCATCCCCGATAATTGTCGAGAGTCCGTTGGAGTGAAGCGCTGCGAAGCCTATTACCTCATAGCTTTGGGCGTTGATTGGATTGATTTCAGTCTCTCCCACAGTTTCAGGGTATTTTTTGAGTTCGTTTTCAAATGTTTCCCAGTTCCAGGTTCCGCTTTCCTGATATTCGTAAGGTACGGTACCTCCAAGAGACTTTACGAGTTTTCCGTTGAACATCATTGCCCCTTGAACTTCCGGGTCCATCCAGTTCCAGGGATAAAATCCATACTGTTTGCCGTTAAAATTTCCGTATTTTATAAAGCTTTTGTTTCCCCATTTTTCATCATTCAGGTTTATTGTGGGAATTTCTTCCAACGGTACAATTATTCCCGATTTATAGTAATCATAAATCAGATTCAATTCGTTATCGATAAGCTCATGTGCTCCGTAGCCTGCGGAAATTCTTGTGAAAGGATCTTTGTTATCGAATTTCACGACCATGTTGAATTCTTTTTCTGCCACAGCCCATCTGTCATGCCTAAGCTCTAAAACTTGAGAGGGTACAGACTCGTAGTCTTCAGGAACATGGAAGTTGTCTTCCCAGCCCGAAGAGAATAAAAATGTTTTTCCGTCAAGATTGAGTTTCGCGTTTGAAGCGTCGGGGTCTATAAATTCCAGCAACTGAGGGGTTTCTCCACATCCTGCGGTAAAAATCATTGCCGCAGATGCTAAAAGTGCCAATATACGCTTTTTCATAAGTTCAATCTCCTTTTGTTGTTTTTGTAAATAAGTCTCTTGCAGTTATTATATCATAAATACGAAGAATGAGTATTTTATGATATAATTAGCAATTTCGCCGCTTCCTCTTTACCAAGGCGGCGAACGCATATTGAATTAAATATATAATATTTGCTTAAAATTATTATATCATATTTTTATGTGTTAGTCAATATGTTGTCACCCACCATAAATATGATATTTTGGTAACATTTTAATTTTGTCTCAAGTTGAATAAACTATATTTAAAAGTGTTTGATTGCAGCCTTAAATTCGGTTTAAAAAGGGTGTGGGGAAAACCTTATCTTTTCGTGAAAATAAGGTTTTCCCCACAAATATTTTTTATTATTCTTATTTATTGACTTTAGCCATTTTTGTTGTCTGGCGCTGTGCCATAACGAGATTGTAGTAGATGCCTTTGTTTTTCAGCAACTCTTCGTGTGTGCCGAATTCCGCAAGCTCACCCTTTTCGAGAACAATAAGTCTGTCTGCGTTTCTCAAAGTTGAGAGTCTGTGAGCGATGGCGATAGTTGTTCTGCCTTTTGTCAGGCGCTGGAGTGCTTCCTGGATCTTGCTTTCCGTTTCCGTGTCAAGGCTTGCTGTTGCCTCGTCAAGAATGAGGATCTTTGGATCTCTGAGTACTGCTCTGGCAATGGCTATACGCTGTCTTTCACCGCCTGAGAGGCTGTATCCGTGTTCTCCCACTACTGTATTATACGCATCCGGCAGCTTGATTATGAAGTCGTGTGCATTTGCGATCTTTGCTGCAGCGAAAACATCTTCGGGAGGTGCATCGGGTCTTGCGTAAAGAATATTGTCATATATAGAGCCTGCAAAGAGGAAAGTTTCCTGGAAAACTATACCTATGCTTGTGTTCAGCGTCTGTTTTTCTATGTCTCGGATGTCAGTTCCGTCGAGCATCAATGAACCGCTGTTGACGTCGTAAAGACGCATGACAAGGTTTATAAATGTGGATTTACCAACACCTGAATGTCCTACGATACCGACCATTTCGCCCTGGTTTATTTTCAGGGAAACGTTTTTCAGTACGGGTTCATAGCTCTTATAACCGAAAGTTACATTTTTGAATTCGATCTCACCGTGAATTTCAGGGGAAACCACATTCTCATGGTCTTTGATGTCGGGTTCTTCGTCGAGGATCTCTGTCAGTTTTGCCATACTTGTTACCGCATTTGCCAAAGATCTGGGCAGGTTTGTCATCCAGCGGAGAGGTCCGTAGATGTAGCCTGTATAGCTGATTATCTGAGTCAGTTCACCGACAGTCATGGGCGGACCGACAAAGGATTCGCCAAGAACAGCCCACGCACCGAAATAAAGCACGAGGAATTCGCCTAAGCCAACGATGAAGCCGAGAGCGGGGAAGAGGATCGCCCAGATTTTTTCGTTCTCAGCCTGAACATCGGAAAGACTTTTTGCCGCGTAATCGTATTTTTTGATCTCTGTTTCTTCGGTACCGAATGTTTTTACAACTCTGATACCCTTGATTATATCATGAAGAATACCGTTTGCACGTGAACCGAGGATCCACTGTCTTTCGTATTTGCGATGAATAAATTTCCAGAAACGGGAAATTGCAAACATTGTTATCGGAACGGGCAAGAATACGAACAGCGCAAGTATGGGACGTGTAACGATAAAATATACCGAAACACAGATGAAAATTACGCCGACTTCGATGATCTGAGCCGTTTCCGCTTTAAGAAAGTCTGAAATTACTGAAGTATCTTCTGTAATTCTCTTGATAAGGTCGCCTGTTGTTCTTCGGGAGATCGAAGACATTGAAAGGAACTGGATCTTTTCATACATTTTTGTACGCAGTTCGTTCATGAATGAAGTTCCCGCTTTGTTTCTCAGGCGAGCTGCAAGGATGTTTACCACACGCACGAAGACGTATATTGCAAACATTGAAAGAATCAGTCCAACGATTGCAAGATAGGGGTTTGCATCTCCCCACGGAGCCTGACCTTCAGATGCAGGGAAGAGGTAATCGTCTACGAGGATTCTGTTGATAACAGGTATCATCAGATTTGCCATATTGCAGAGGAGTACCAGGAGTCCTGCAAAAAGGAACGCAGGTATATATCGTTTGCCTAAAACGATGAATTTTTTTACGATGGAACCTTTGTCGGCGCAGTTTATGCAGAACTGCGTGTTTGCTACAAAAGGCTTACCGCATTTCGGACAATAGGAGTGTTCCTCTTTCATCTCCGTCATTTTGCCCGTTTCGAGGTAGTAGTTAATAACTTTTATGAATTCAGACAACGGCTTTACGCAGCTGTGAGTCATTCGGCAGAGTCTGACAGCTTCACCGTCTTTAAATTCCGCTTCAAGATTCGCACAGCCGATATTTGAAACAATGGAAAGTCTTTTCAAGGTATCAACTTCGTAGGAAAATTTGGGGTTTTCATCCTCTTTTCCTATTTCAAGAAAATATTTTCCGTCTTGACATCTGAGAGTTGTTCTTCCCGTGCAGACATTTCCGTTATCGTCGATGTCGTATTCGGAACGGCAAAGAACACCGTCCTCAAGTACATTATCTTTTTCGGACAAGGTATCATCTCCTTTTTGAGAAGTTTCTGTTTGTTATCATACCAGGAATGCTTCGATTTTTTTACGGCTCTGGTTGTCGAAACCGTCAAAATCGTCTATAATATATCTGTTTCCGTCAATATCTCTTATCTGAACAGCTCCGGTTTTGTCGGGATTTACATAGCGGATATTTCTTGAAGCATCTCTGAGTGCAAATTCTCTTTTGCCTGCATTTGTGATAACTTCAAAATATTGGTAGCCCATTCTATCCTTTACTGACAGGATCTTCGTTATTGAGGGGCAGTAGTAGAGCCTTGTAAGTTCTGCGCGGACATTTGCTTCATTTGTTTCGCTTAAATGTTTTATATCCCGCAGAATACCGATTTCGTTTCCGTCTTTATCAAGAATACATATGTATTCATCGGGCGCTTTATAGGGCAAAGCTCTTGAGATCTTAACTCTTTCGTATTCTTTTTCGTCGTATTTCAGGGAAATGTAGCCGCCTGCTGTGGGAGTAAAAACACATTTTGCCGCATCAAGCATTGTCATTTCCGCAAGTGTCTGGAGTTCACTCATTAAAAATCATTCCTTTCAGATTTTTATTCAGCCGTACCGATATGTTTTACGGCATCGAACTGGAGTTTGTAAAGGTTGTAGTATTCGCCTTTCTTTCTGATAAGCTCATCGTGAGTTCCGTATTCAACCATCTCGCCTCTGTTGATTACCGCAAGTACATCGGCATCACGGAGGGTTGAAAGTCTGTGGGCTATGGCGATAGTTGTTCTGCCTTGCTTCAGATCAGTAAGGGAATCCTGGATTCTTCGTTCTGTTTCTGTATCCATTGAAGCGGTTGCTTCATCGAGAATAAGAATTTTCGGGTTTTGAATTATTGTTCTCGCGATGGAAATTCTCTGTTTTTCGCCGCCTGAAAGATCCTGTCCACCTGCACCGACACGTGTTTCGTAACCGTCGGGAAGTTTCATTATGAAGTCGTGAGCGGATGCCGCTTTAGCTGCCGCAATAACCTCTTCCATTGTAGCCTTTGGTCTTGCGTAGCGGATATTATCTGCGATAGTTCCGATGAAGAGATATATTTCCTGAGAAACGATACCGATATTTTTTCTCATGTCTTTTGTTGCAATGTCTTTTACGTTAACACCGTCAATGGAAATGCTTCCGTCAACAACATCGTAAAGTCTTGCCATGAGGTTTACTATAGTACTCTTGCCGGCACCTGTTTTTCCGACAATGCCGACCATGTGGCCTGCTTCAACGGAGAGACTGAGATTTTTTATTATCGGTCTTCCGGGCTCGTATTCGAAATTAACGTTTTCCATTACGATATTGCCCTGCATTTCGTCCATATGAACAGGATCGTCGATTTCTTCAAGGTCCGGATGTGCGTCGATGATCTCGAAAACTCTCTGAGCGGAGTCAACACATCTTGCCCACCAGTTTGAAAATCCTGAAAGGAAATCCATCGGTCCGTAGAGCATATTCATGTAAGCTGTAAATGTCATCAGCTTACCGAGTGTCATTCCTGCGTAACCGGAAATTATCATGCAGCCACCGATTCCGAGAACGAGGAGATTTGTGATAATGGTTATAAAACCGAGTATCGGGAATATTGTAGAATGGGCATTGCTGAGCTTAAGATCTGCGTTTCTTGCGTTCATGCTGTATTTCGCGAAACGGTCACTCTCTTCCTTCTCTTTTGCGAAGGCTTTGATTACTCTCTGTCCACCCATGGAGTCGCTGATATGAGAGGAAAGTACTGCCTGATTTACCCATCTGTTATGGTGCATTCTTCTGAAAGATTTATGTACATATCTGAAGAGGAACAGGAGCAGCGGGATCATTACAGTAACGATTACTGCAAGAACGGGGTTCATAACCAGCATGATTATGAGTACGCCGATAAATGTCATAACATTTATTATCAGGAACGGTACGCCGTCAACAAAGAACCAATAAATATTTCTCGTATCGCTGTTTACACGTTCCATCAGCTGACCTGTCTGCTTGTTTGTGTAGAAACCTACAGAAAGTCTTTGCATTGCGGTAAATATCTTCATTTTCAGGTCATATACAACGTATGGAATAAGTCCGCCGGAGATATATCCCTGCCAGATGTTCAACCCGAGACCTATAAGTCTCGCTGCGATGATTACCAGCATGACCAGCCCTACTTCGCCGTAGAGATTGTCGTCAACGCCGGGGGTAAGTACGTTATCGTAAAGCAGTTTTGTACCCAGATAGGGGGAAAGTACAGAGAAAACAGTACTGATGATAAGAACTATGAAGAATGAAACCAGTTCTTTCATATAGAACTTGAAAAATCCGAGTAATCTGCCGAAAATTGACATTTTATTCATGCATTTCGGGCAAACTTTTCTTGCAGGATTGGGGTATCGTGTTCCGCACTTAGGGCAGAAAAGTTCCTCTTCTTTATTTGCTTTGTAATCGAAAGGCTTGTCTTCTTTCATGTCGGTGAAATGCTTTACAAATCTTTCTGTTTTGCCTGCAATACCCAATGAGAATGTTGCAATTTCAAAGGGAGTTTCCGTCTCTTCCGAGGGATATGCCATAAGTCTTGCAGTACCGATAAAACGTTCTGTTTCAAGCTTTTTTATTTTTGATACATCGAATCTTTCCAAAGATTTCCGTTCATAAACGCATTGTAGTTTTTTGGGACCTTTCTTCTCTTTTACCGTATCGAAACCTGTCATAACATAGAGCAGTTCTTTGTCAAAGAACAGCCAGCAGTCAGCAAAAGTTCCGTCAGGAGCCATATCGCTGTAAACATATGCGATAATTTCTGAAACATTGATTCCGCTGTTTTCCATCGCATTCCGTACGTGTTCGGGGATTTTTGAAAGGTATTCCGAAAGCGTTTCTGTCATTTGCAGACCTCCTTTTCGAGGAAAATATATGTGATAAATAAGATATGTTTGCGCCTGAGACACAGGATTCGGCAACAAACCGGAATAAACTCCATTATCTTTATTATACTGAATTATTATACCATATTCAAAGTGCAAATGTCAAGGCAAAATAACGATATAATAAAAAATTCCCAAATCCGTACAGATTTTGAAACGGATTTGGGGTGAAGTTGTTATCTATACCATTTTAATCGAAAAGAGTTTCAGGGAAACAAATCTCTTTTGTGAGAGACAAGCTTCCCTGTATACTATATATTTAAAAGGAGGAAAATGATTGGAGGCAGATGTGATTTTGAACTTCTGTGATTTTGCTGTTCACATTAATATTTTATGCAGGAAAGTCCGAAAAGTTTCCTGTCATATAAATTTTTTTTCGTAATATGATATAGGGAAAGGACTGAATGAAATGTATTTATTTTTGAATCTACGGAAGTTTCGCAGTAAAAAATTTTTAACGCTGTTTGCCGCTGTAATTATTGTTATCTGTATTGCGGTTATTCATCGTGGAACAGTTGCTGTATCTACTGTTTCTGTTTCTGAGGGGTATTATGTTCCCGTGATAATGTATCACAGCATACTCAAGGACAGCTCTCTGCAGGGAAAATATGTTGTTTCTCCCGATCAGCTTGAAAATGATCTGAAATATCTTTCAGAAAACGGATATACGGCGGTAACGGTCTCAGATCTGATATCTTATGTGGAGAATGGGACTCCTTTGCCTGAAAAGCCTGTAATGCTGACTTTTGACGACGGATATTATAATAATTATCTTTATGCTTATCCGCTTATGAAAAAATACGGTTTTAAAATGGTTCTGTCCGTCATCGGTAAGTATTCGGATATTTTCAGCGAAACTTCTGATGAAAATGCTTATTATTCGCATTGTACATGGGATCAGCTTCGGGAAATGGAGCTTTCGGGATTTGTGGAAGTTCAGAATCATTCCTATGATATGCACTCCACGGATAACGGGAGGAACGGAACAAAGAAAAATTCGTGGGAAAGCATTGATGTATACCGAAAGGTTTTTTCGGGTGATATAATGAAATGTCAGGATTTTTTGATTGAAAAATCAGGCATAACACCTACCGCGTTTACCTATCCGTTCGGGGCGGTCAGTGTCGAATCGGTTGAGATACTCAAGGACCTTGGGTTTAAGGCTACTTTTTCCTGCGAAGAGAAAATGAATCTCATAACCCGTGACCCAAATTGCCTTTTTGGAATCTACCGTTATCTCAGACCGTCGGGCGAATCCTCCGCCGCTTATTTTGAATCTACGGTTAAAATTGACCGATATGTAAATGTTTCGGATTTAGGAGAGTAGTTATGGATAATAATCTTAAAAAAATTTTCGATGAAATAAAGCTGTTTTTTGAACGTCATTGGCTTACTTTGACCTGCGGAATGTTATTTTTTGTGCTGCTGATGCAGCTGTTTACTCTTCAGAAAAGCGTTACCGCATATGCCGCTGTTGTTAACGATTGGGGTCTTGGCTTCGGTGAAAAAGGTTCTCAGCCGAGGGGGAATATTTCCGCTGAGGGGTTGGCGGAATATGATGCTTTTTATGTCGGAAACCCAGATGAAAAGGTCATATATCTCACATTTGATGCGGGGTACGAAAACGGCTATACGGAAAAAATATTGGATGTTCTGAAAAAACATGAAGTTCCGGCGGCATTTTTTCTTGTGTCACATTATATAAAAAACAATCCGGAACTTGTGAAACGGATGTATTCTGAAGGGCATATCGTCGCAAACCATACAGCTTCCCATCCTGACATGAGTAAGATTACCGACTCTGACGGGCTGAAGTCTGAACTTGAACCTGTTGAGACTCTTTATAAGGAAATTACAGGACAGGATATGCCTAAATTTTACCGTCCTCCGCAAGGAAAATTCAATGAAAGCAATCTTGCGGCGGCGAAAGCGCTTGGATATACAACCGTTTTTTGGAGTCTTGCCTATGTGGATTGGGATGTGAAAAAACAGCCTGATTACAGTTATGCGATGGAGAAGCTGACTTCACGAATACACAACGGCGCAATAGTTCTGCTTCACAGTACCTCTGAGACAAATTCGATGATTCTCGATGAGCTTCTCGATACGTGGCTTGCGGAGGGGTATGTTTTTAAGAGTTTGTATGACTTGAAATAAGTGTTTTTTAATACGAGACGGAGAAAAGCTCTTTTATGAAGAGTATTTCTCCGTTTCAAAATTTATATTGCGTTTATTCGTTATCTGCACCGCAGCAGATGTCGCAAAATGCAGCGGCAGTCTCTGCAAACATCAGTTTTGAACGGGAAATGTCGCTGAGGCTCACTATTCCTACAACTTTTCCGTTTTCGCATACAGGCAGTCTTCGTATTTGATTTTTTGCCATTATCCTCGCTGATTCGGTCACCGAATTTTCCGGACAAACAGTCACCGCGTTGGGTGTCATAATATCTCCTGCCGTTACTGCGTTTGTGTTGAGGTCTTTGCTTACGCATCGAAGTATTATGTCTCTGTCGGTCAGAATTCCTTGGATTTTTCCGCTTTCAGGGTCGACCACAGGTACTGCGCCGATGTCGTTTTTCATCATAAGTTCTGCGGTATTTTTTATCGGGAAGTCTGTTTTTACCGAGATCGGTGTTTTGTTCATAATATCTTTTATTTTCATTTATAGCTCCGTTATCAGTCTGATTTCAGAGTTATTTTGCTCTGTTTGGGGCTGAATATTCTGCTTAAAAAATTCTTAATAAAAATACTCAGTATTTTTAAGTATTTACCTGCTTTATTTTTAAAGTGAAAAGGTATATAATGTCTTTGAAAAATTGAAAAGGATGTTTTAAAATGAATATTTTTGAATTATTGAATATGATATTATCCGTTGCGGTTTCGATTCTGCTTTTCGGTAATTTTGTTTATCCGACAGTTGCATTGATTTTCGGGCGAAAGAAAACCTCTTGTATAGCGGCTGCCGAGCGACGGTATGCGGTGATGATCTGTGCCCGTAATGAGGATAATGTTATTGCTGATCTTATCGAAAGTATAAAAAATCAGGATTATCCCTCGGAACTTGTGGATATTTTCGTGCTTGCAGATAATTGCAGCGATGATACGGCTGTTGTGGCTGAAAAACATGGTGCGATTACGTTTATTCGGAACGATAAAAAACGTGTGGGAAAGGGCTATGCGCTGAATTATCTTTATGCGAAAATTATTCTGACAAAAGGGGATATTTATGACGGATTTTTCGTTTTTGATGCGGATAATCTGCTTAAGCCAGACTTTATAAGCAGGATGAACTCCGATTTTTGCGGCGGGAATTCGGTTCTGACAAGCTTCAGAAATACAAAAAATTATGGTGACAGCTGCGTTTCTGCGGGGTATTCCATCGGTTGGATGTTCATGGCGGAACTTTTGAATTCAGGTCGAAAAATCCTGGGTATTCCGTGTTTTGTGAGCGGGACAGGCTTCCTTATCGGAGCGGAAGTTCTGCGGAAAAGCGGTGGGTGGAATTGGTTCACGTTGACTGAGGATTGCGAATTTACAACCTACTGTGCGTTGAACGGTGTTCAAGTCGGTGTATGTAGTGAGGCTGAATTTTATGACGAACAGCCTGTGAGCTTTAAGGTCTCCTGGACTCAGCGTCTGCGTTGGGCAAAGGGAAAATACCAGGCGTTGGGGAAGTATTTAAAGGATGTCGCAAAGGGTCTTTGGGGAAGAAAGTTCTTGATTTGTCTCGATGCCCTCGCAAATATGTTTCCAACCGGTTTGTTGGTTCTTTTTTCTGCTATACTGACATTTTTTGATATGATGGTGTCGGCGCAGAGCATTTATGGTTTTGTATCAGCGTTTTCCTTGGTTCTTGTCAGATCATATTTGTCTGTTTTATTTCTCGGAATTTTGACTTTGCTTGTCTGTTGGAAACGCATAGATTGTTCTGCTTCGAGAAAACTACTGCTTGCTTTGTATTATCCGATACATATTGCGATGTATATGCCAATAACTTTTGTTGCCGCTTTTAAGACAGTTGAATGGATTCCCATAAAACATGGGGTAAGTTCCAAGTGAAATTTGCGGTAAAAAATAAATGTGAGGGAAAAACCGGTTTTACAAAAATGGTTTTTCCCTCAAAAAAATGAGCTTATAGTGTTTTAATTGAACGTGTTATATTATCGGAAACTTTTCGGGTGTTCCTGCTTTACGGGGATAGATGGGCGGGGTCGGTGCTGTTTTAGTTATAATAACAAGGTTTCGTTCTTCCGTTCCGTATATAGGTTCGGCTTTTCCCCCCAAAAGTTCGATGACTTTCTGCGCTTCGGCAAGTTCTTCTTCTGCTGTCCGTGATTTGAGCGCAACCATTTTTCCTCCGACTTTTACCATGGGCAGGCAAAGCTCTGTAAGGGTTGCAAGCCTCGAAACTGCACGGGCGAAAACCAAATCATATTTTTCTCTGTTTCCGCTTTTTGCATGGTCTTCCGCACGGGAATGTACAGTTTCGCAGTTTGATATCTCTGCTTTTTCAGCTACTTCATCAAGGAAAGTCAACCTTTTTTTCAGGCTGTCGATCAATGTCATTTTTATATCGGGACGGAGTATTGCCAAAGGTACGCCGGGAAAACCGGCTCCTGTTCCGACATCTGCGCAAAGTGCATTTTCCGGAATTATATCCGCTTTCAGTGGGAGAAGTGAATCTGCAAAATGTTTTGTGATCACATCTTCCATTTCGGTAATTGCCGTCAGATTGAATTTTTTGTTTGTTTCGACCAGATGAATATAGTATCTGAAAAATTTATCTGTGAGTTCGTCTTTTTCAGGCGCATAAATGTCCAGAACTTCGCGTCTGAAAAGTTGTTCAAATTTATTTTTGTCTGTGTTAATCATTGATGTTACTCCGTTACTGTTCAAGGGCTGATATTGTAATGGTGCAGCGTCCTCTTTCTCCGCTATTGATGGATGACTGAATTCTGACGCTGACGAGATGTCCCTCGCCTAAAGGCATTACGTTTATAATGTTGTATGCAATTCCGAAGTCGGTGCATATAGCATCGGGGAAGGTTTCTTTGTAGTATTTTACGATTTCGTCGTATTCCGCTGACGAATTATAAACTATCTCTGCTGAATATTGCTCTGCTGTTGTGTTGTCTGTGTATGATATGAATTCTTCAATGGCGTATATTGGTGCGTTGTGTATCGGGAATTCTGCCGGTATTTTAGCAAATTCCTCCTTGTTGTATTCCGATTTCCCGCAGGCGGACAGGAGGAGCAATGCGGAAAGCATAAAGAATAGTAATTTTTTCATTTTGAACATCCTTTCATTTTAAGCTCTGTTAGTTAGACGATTTAAAACGAAAAATGTTCCGTGATTCAATGAGAAAATAAATGGATTTTATAAAAAAACAGGGACTGCTTTAGGCAGTCCCATATTTTTAAAAGTTATTATTCTGCGGAACCGGGAACGTTTGTGATGTAATCATCAGGAAGTTCGAATACGTGGATGTAAGATTCCCAGTAATCCTTAGTTCTATCAAGTCTCTTATCTGTCTTACCGGATTCTGTAGCTTCTTTTGTCTGATCGATAAGTGTTTCGAGATCTTTTGTTGCGTCAAGAGAAACTGCTACGAAGAGGTCTGTGTCAACTTCGATTCTGCCGCAAGATACTGTCCAGTATTTTGTAGAAGAAGTAGGTTCTGTTGTACCGTTCTTGTTAGCGAGCATGTCGGATTCAGAGTTGTAGAACATTACGTTCTGTTTCTTTTTGGGAGCGATTACGTAGTTGTAACCGTTGCCTTTGATGATCATAACGTTGCTTGCAGAGTCATATGTAAGTGTGCCTTCAACTTTACCTGCGAGTGTGAAGAGACCGCCTGCTTTGAAAGTGATCTTTCTTGCAACTGTGGAGTAGTTAGCGAAGTAGTCTGTTGTTTCTGCTTTTGTACCGTTGGGGTATTCGAGTTCAGAAACGATAGCATAGGGATACCATGTTGTTTTAGCTTCTGCAGCTGCGTACTGGAATCCTTTAGCGATAGCAACGATCTGGTAATCGTCAACTGTGATGGATGTGCCGTCACCGTAGATTGTGATTGTACCGTTCATCTGACCTGTAGCTTCAGCAAGGTTGTAGTTTGTCTGGCTTGCAACAACGTCAGAGTAGTAAGCTACGAATCTGCCTGTTTCTTCGTTGCTTGCCTGAGCTGTGATAGCAATTGTTTCTTTACCGTCGGGATGAACTACCTGGATAGAACCGGAGAGACCCCAACCGGGTTCTGTTTCTTCGTCGTCTTTAACGAATGTAGCGCCTGCGCTGTAGTTAGCTACGTTAAGGATAGCAACGATGTCTTTGTCAAATGTGATGGGCAAACGTGTTGCAAAGTTAAGAGCAGAGTTTGCTGCACCGGAAGAGGATGCTGTGAAAGAACCGTCATCATAGTTAACAGTTGCTTTGGAGCCCCAACGGAGAGCTGAACCGATATCGTCAAGTCCTGCTGTTGTCCAAAGAACTTCGCCGCCTTTACCGTTAGCGGAGTTGTTTTCCATAAGGAAGATGAGGTCATTGATGGAAGTGGTAACATTACCGTTTTCATCAACGATACCGAGGTTGAGGCCGAGTCTGTTTCCGTTGTCGGAATTGTTGCCCTGATATTCATCGGGGTTGATTACCAATGCGCTATCAAGGAGTCTGAGCCAGCCTTGCTGTTCTGCGGAACTGTCGGCGAAATCGTCTACCGTAAGTCCTTCGTTCTGTACTGTGCTACCGCAGCTGCAAAGAAGAGCTACGAGCATAAGTACTGCCAATACCATTGAAATTGTCTTTTTCATGATTTTTCAATCCTTTCTGATAGTCTGACACGCCGACATCTCGATTTTTTACGAGCTTTTGTCTGCATCTCACCATATACATATTCTACTATAAACTTGCCAATTTGTCAAGAGAATTTTAATGGTTAAATTAAACAAAAGTTTAACAAAATAAATCGTGATATCCCTGCGATGTCAGTTTTTTAATTTTCTGTGTCAATTTTCTGTCAAAGCTCGTTCCAGCCAAATATCAGCTATGTCAAAAGCTTCGTACATACCGTTTTTCTCTGTTCGTTTGATTATCCTGTCGACAGCATTGACCTCAGGGTCTGTAAGGTGGAGCTGTACGGATATTTTACGAGAGAGCTTCATTCCTTTGAAATCTTCGGAAGAAAGTACCTGCATCATTATAACATACTTTTCCGACGGATCTCCGTAATAGATGATTCCGCCCATACGGACGATTGGTCTGCCCTTATAGGACAGTGACTTATTTTGTTTTGAAGCCAATAATATCCCTCCTTGAATATTCGGATATCTATATTATACCACAATTAAATTGGAATGTCAAGGATATAATACAATTATTTCCTTGACAGATTTACATTTTTTTGCTATTATATTAGGTAGGGTATATTTTTCGGTCGTAACTGAACTTTATTTCATGGCGAAAAAGCCCTTATCCATGAGCGCAGTACCCTTGCGGCAGCATTTATCCCACTCTTTGCAGGCAGCCTTTCTTATTTCACGGTTGCTTGCGGCTATTGCAGTAACTCCTGCGATTCCGACAGCTGCGCCTATGATCATTCCCAAAGGCAAAGTATTGGATTTTTTTCTGTTGAATAATATCATTGTAATTTTGTCCTTTCTGTTTTTTTGGGTAAGGTCCCGATTTAAGTATTTGCAAACTAAATTAAATAATTCATATTTGAAATTAAAATACGGAGGAATACTATGAGCTATAATAATGCTAAAGAACTTTATGCATCCATTGGTGTGGATACAGAAAAAGCTCTTCAAAAACTTTCTGAAATCACAATTTCTCTTCATTGCTGGCAGGGCGATGATGTAGGCGGTTTTGAAACTGTCGGAAGCACTCTCAGCGGCGGAGGTATCCAGACTACCGGTAACTATCCCGGTAAGGCAAGAACTCTTTCCGAACTCAGAAGCGACCTCGAAATGGCGTTTTCCTTGCTTCCCGGCAAACATAAAGTAAACCTTCACGCAAGTTACCTTGATAACGGCGGTGTTTTTGTTGACAGAGATGCCATCGAACCCAAACATTTTGCTTCCTGGGTTGATTTTGCAAAGAAGAACAATATCGGTCTTGACTTCAACCCCACATTCTTCAGCCATAAATATGCAGAAGACGGTTTTACAATTTCTTCCGCAGACAAAGGTATCCGTGATTTCTGGATCGAACACGGTAAGAGATGCCGTGACATTGCTGAATATTTCGGTAAAGAACTCGGTCAGCGTTGCGTAACAAACTTCTGGGCTCCCGACGGTTACAAAGATACTCCTGTTGACAGAATGGCTCCCCGTCAGAGACTTATGGAATCTCTTGACGAAATGTTTGCTCGTCCCATTGATAAGAAATATAACAGAGACGCTGTTGAAAGTAAGGTTTTCGGTATCGGAAGCGAAAGCTATGTTGTTGGTTCACATGAATTCTACCTCGGCTATACAATGAAAAATCCCGATGTTATGGTAACATACGATACAGGACACTTCCATCCCACAGAAATGGTTTCCAATAAGATCTCAGCAACACTTCTTTTTGCTGACGAACTTCTCTTCCACGTAAGCCGCCCTGTTCGTTGGGACAGTGACCACGTTGTAACATTTGACGATGAACTTCAGCTTATCGCTCATGAACTCGTTTCCAATGACCTGCTCGGAAGAGTAAATATTGCTCTTGACTACTTCGATGCAAGTATCAACAGAATTGCAGCCTGGGTTCTCGGCGTAAGAAATACAAGAAAAGCTCTTCTCAAGGCTCTTCTCGAACCCGTTGCAGACCTCAAGAAGGCTGAGCTTGAAGGCGACCTTACAACAAGACTTGTTCTTACAGAAGAACTTAAATCCTTCCCCTTCGGCGAAGTTTGGAACGAATACTGCAGAAGAAACAATGTTCCTGAAAGCAACTGGCTTGCTGAAGTCAAAGCATACGAAAAAGACGTTCTCGCTAAGAGAAACTAAGGAGAATAAATATAAATGGCTAAAATTCAGATGAAAACCCCTCTTGTTGAGATGGATGGGGACGAAATGACAAGAATCGTATGGCAGTGGATCAAAGAAGAACTTCTT
>JAZTZU010000019.1:0-9061 GCA_045637625.1 Eubacteriales bacterium | reverse complement strand
GCGGGGGAACAATTTTACAAAAATGTTCCCCCGCAAAAAAGTCTCCCTTGGTCTTTTATGATCAGTTACCTGAAGGCATATAAGTTTTGGATTCTTCTGTGTAGTCTGTGGGCATGATGAATTTTCTCATGAAATTGATCGTGTAATCAACGCCCCACTGACCTTTGAGTCCCTGCCAATAATGAGAATGAGGTTCAATGCTGAGACCTGCGTCGTAGTTCTTTGTGTAAAGAATGTCCATGAATGCGGGCCAGTTGGTATCGTCAAGGCCTGCGGGAGCATCGTCGTAGCCTTCGCCTTTTATGCGGAGATGTCCTTTGATGTGAACGTGATAGAACTTGTCACCGTATCTTGCTGCTTCTTCAAGATAGTCACCGCGTCTGTTTCTGCAGTGGGAAGTATCATATTTGATTCCGAGACCGGGAACATTGGGAAGCACGAGATCCCAGATTCTGGGTTCACAAACGTAGTTGTTCCAATCACAGTTGTATACAGCAACTTTTATGCCTTTTGCAGCTGCGTATTCAACAATTGCTTTGAGATATTTAACTGCAGCATTGCAGTTGTCAAGGAGAGTCATTTCTTTAACGTAGTTTACACCTGTTACAAAAACGGGGCAGCCTACTTTTTCGCAGATGTCAACGAGCTGAGCATCGTAATCAAATTCTACCTTATTGATATCGCCTGTTTCGGGATCAATTCTGTTATGGCCCCAGCTTCCTACAGAAGCGATGGGGATATTGTATTTTGCAATATAACCTTTGATGTTTTCAATGTCATTGTTGATGTTTTCAATATCTTTTCTGTTGTTTACACACCATTCGATAAATTCGAGCTTTCTACCGCTTACGTACTGGAAGCAGGATTCGGCCCATCCGTTGATAATACCAAGTTTCATATTCTTCAAATCCTTTCAGTTTTTATTATAAACCGCATTTCTTACGGATATATTCTCTGCTTTCTTCAAGATCTTTCAGCGGATCTCTGAGGTGAGTATCGTGTTCTACGAGAATCCAGTCATTGTATCCGCGATTTTTCAGAATATTGATAACTTCAGCATTCAGATCGCCCATTTCACCGCATCCGAGTCCGCAGAAACGAAGTCTTTCCCACCAGTTACTTGCATCCTTATCTTTATAGACAAAGTCTTTAACGTGGAGGGCAATGATTCTTTCGCTGTATTTTTCCGTAATTTCAATAACATTTCCGCCTGCTCCTGCAAGGTGTCCTGTGTCAAATACCAAACCTGCATCGGGGCAGTTTTGGAGGAATCTTTCCAGTTCTTCCTGAGATTCAACTCTTGATCCGAGATGGTTGTGGAGAACCGCTTTGATTCCGTATCTTGAACAAGCTTCTGTAAGAGAATTTACGCGGCGGTAATATTCTTCGTCGCTGCCTGCATCGAGATCTATCCAGATGTACTGTTTTCCTAATGCAGCTGTCCATTTTATTGCGTGTTCAATGTTGGGAGCGAGACAGGTTGCAAAATCCATTCCGCGACGTTTGAGCTCTGCAGCTTTTTCAAGTGCATCCTCCGCGCTGATGGGCTGAAGTCTTTCGAGACCGTCGTAACCTATCTTCTTTATGTCAGACCATCTGTCTGCGTAATTGTAGCAAGCTCCGTACCAAACATTCATGCCGTAGTCGGCTATTCCGATTTTCATTGTTGCTCACAGCCTTTCTTTATATTGAAAAAAATTTTAGTATGTAATTTTTATGGTTCCGATGCAGTTTGCCTTGACTGAAACGGATATTTCATTGCCTTTTACAGCAACGTCAGATTCAAGGATTTTGTCGTTAAGATCTATGCAAATAGCGGATTTCGGTGTTTTTGCGAGTTTTATTTTTACATTGTCATCTTTTCCGCAAGTTTCGTAGAATCTTACAGACATTTCTCCGCCGTTTTCTGAGGGCAGAATTGCTGAAATAACGCTTGAATTTGCATCAAATTCCATGAAAGACATTTCTGTGGGGAGAGGTCCTTTGTGGGCTCCTGTCGGAACATAATATGTCGCATGGTTAATGATAGTGGCTGTCTCTTCGATTAGTTTGGGACAGTCTTTTGTTATAACAAGAGCTATATTTATCTCATGCTGATTTCTGTCGGGATAGGGATCAGGACCCAGATCCATATTTTGTCTTGATGTGTTAATAAGTGTTACTGCAAATTCGTTTTCAGAGGTTCTGTATCCGTACTTGCTGTCAGGAATCAATGCGAGAGCTGTTCCGTCATCTTTGATGGCTGCAGCGTACTGGAGCCCAGGGAGGTCTTCCTTCTGCGGAGCTCTGTATTGAGAGCCTGCAGGTACATCGAAGAGATATTTATCTGTTCTGAATGAGAATGGAACGTTGAATGTCAGCAGAGGTATTGTCTCTCCCGCAACTTCGCCCCAATCTACCTTTATTTTGAAGTTTATTGCTTTTGAATTTGCTTCAAGAATTGCTTCGATTTCTATTTTGGACTGTTTTCCTACATTGTATTTTGCGGCAACGGATTTTCTTAAACTTCCGCCTCTTGAATTTATTTCAATTGGGGCATTTATACTCTCTGTTTTAAGATATCTTCCGATCTGCCATCCGTCACATGTATCGCGTTCCATTGTGATGTGAAGGAAGCTTGCTTCTTTACCTTTTTCAATGTATTCAACGCCGTTTTCAAGATCAATGAAAGATTTTACACAGGCGGTCTGTCTGTCTATGACAACTCTTACAAGTCCGTTTTCCATTACGAAATCTTCTTTCGGACCTTGTTGCTGTCCACCCTGTAAATATACCGGATAGCCTGTTGCTTCTTTTTCTTTTATGATAATTGTTTTGTAGCCCAAAGAGGGGAGTTCTGTATCCACAAGGATCCTGAAGAATTTATGATCCCAATAAGTTGCAAGTTCTCCGTTGAGGAGCTGGAATTTTATGGGATTTCCGTTCACATCTTCAACTGTGAGAAGTTTCATGTCTCCTACCCAGTCCCAGACAGTGATTTCCGAGAGGGTGTTTCTCTTGATTGCTACAGGATTGAATATGTTGAAAATTCTGACCTTTCCGCAACCTCTTTCGGGGCTTGGAACTCCGCTGTTTGCGTTCATATTGAAGCCTCCGCCTGCACCTTCAGACAGGGAATTTTCAATATCATTATCTATTTCAATGGCAGATGTGTCTGTCATTTCAGAAATAACTGTAGCTGCTTTTTGATATTGTGTATTTGCGTAAGCGATAGTGTTCGCATAGAGGCCCATTGCATGTTCTCTTGAATCCTGAATGCATGAACCTGTAATAATGTCATGGAAATGTGTGAACAGAACGTTTTGCCATGCTTTTTCGTGCTTTTCGCGGCTGTATTTTTTATTTGCCTCGGCTTGAGCAAATGCCATAAGAGCTTCGGCGTCTGTAAGAACAGCTTCTGATTTTCTGTTGGCTTTCTTTATTCTGCTTTGAGTTGTATAGCATCCTCTGAAAATAAAGTTGAGTTCCTTTTCAACAACCGGGAGCTGATCTCTTATGGATTCTGCTTCGTGGAAGAATTCGTGGAATGTGCTGAACTCAATGGTGGGGTAGACGGGCCATTCCATCATTTCAAGTGCTCTTTCAATGTCTCTTCTTGTGGGACCGCCTCCGTGGTCTCCTACACCGTAGACTATGAGACCTGTTTTAAAGCCTGCTGATCTTTTGGAAATATCAAAAATACCTGTTGCAATATGAGGTGTAATACCGCTGTTATACCAATATTGTTCTTTGTAAATGAGAATCTCTTTTCCTGAAGGAGCTTTCCATCTGTAGAGGGCATTCTGATCCGCATTTCCTCGGCAATGGTAATAATATTTTACACCGCCGTAGTTGTTTATTTCGGGAATATTTGTGCTGTGCCCGAATGTATCAGGTGAGAAATCTACTTCAAGTTTATCAGGATCTATTCCCCAGTTGTTTTTCAGATAACTTTTAGTGTATCTTATATGACGGAGGAGCGATTCTGTATTGGGCATATTTTTATCTGTTTCAACCCACGCAGATGCCGTGACTTCCCATCTGCCTTCTGCGATCCTCTCTTTGATCTCTTCTATCAGGTCGGGATCATATTCTTCGACTATCTGATAGCAAGCAGCCTGAGATTGAGAAAATTTAAATGTGGGGTATTGCTTCATAAGGTTCAGGACTGTTCTGAATGTTGAAAGTGTTATTGCTACAGTTTCCTGATAACCCCAAAGCCAGTTCATGTCGATATGTGCGTGACCGCAAAGCAAAAGCTTGTACTCTTTAGCTGAATCTTTGCAAGGCATAATAATTTCTTCGGCTTTAAAGCATGCAGTTTTTGAAAGAACTCCTTCTTCTTTTATCTCATTCAGAAGATATGTAATGGCTTCTCCGATACATGAATCGAATTTTCCGTCTAAAGTTTCGGATAAACGAATGGCAAATTCCAATTCGCTGATAATTCTTCTGTTGTATTTATTGGGCATTGTTATATGCATGAACTCTTCACGCGGCATGCCATATGTTTCTTCGTAATGAGTCTTTTCCCTGTTACCGGGGATCGAAGTTTTGAGCTTTTTGAATTCAGACCATAAAGACATATTGAACTCCACCTTTTCAAATTGTATGGGTTTTTATGTATTTATATGATACCACATAATTCATCCTTTGTCAAGTAAATTTTTTCCTCTTTGACTGTTTTTTTTGGAAAAAGTCGTGCTACCCATTGACTTTTCCTGTTTAATGTGGTACAATATAGGAAATGAAAAAAATCAGGGGGTTATTATATGAGATTTTCAGAATTATGTAAGAGAAAAAAAATTATAAAACTGGGTTATGTCGGAGGCTCAATAACCGAAGATGATAAATACAGAAGTCATGTGCTTAAGTATCTGGAGGCAAAATATCCTGAAAACAGTTTTGTTGAAATAAAAGGCGGTGTAAGTGGTACGCCGTCTTATCTGGGTGTTCATAGATTTGACAGAGATGTTCTCAGCCAGAATCCGGATTTGGTTTTTATTGAGTTCAGCGTAAACGATTTTACTCATTATCAGGATTTGTTTGAACGCAGCATGGAAGGTATGATCCGCAAATCCTTGAAGCAGAATCCTGATATGATAATCTCGGTTATAGGTACAGCTGTTGCGGGACATCTTAAAGATTGTTATTTTAAAGGTAAAGAACCCGAAATGGTTCAGTCTCATAAGAAGGTTGCCGCTTATTATAATATTCCGTACATCAATGTGGGTAAAGCTTTCAGCGATTATATTCAGCGCTCAGGCGATGATATAGTAAAATATCTTCCGGATGAAGTCCATCCCAACCTTGAGGGAGGAAAGATATATGCTGATGAAATTACAAATTATCTTGATAATTATGATTGGAATATTGATTTCAAGTCAGAACCTCTGACGGTAAATAATCTTGAAAATGCCTCTCTTTTCATGGCGGATCAGTATGCTGTTCAGCCCTGGATGATTGAAGCAAACATGAGAGGAAAAAATCCTACATTCATTTATTCTGATGAGGTAGGGGCAACTCTTGAGCTTGATTTCTACGGAAGCGTATTCGGTCTTTACAGTACACGTGACGGGGATTCCGGCGATCTTGATTTCTGCATTGACGACGGTGAGTGGGATAAGGCTTCCATGTGGGATACCTTCTGCCTGAGTTTTGACAGAGCTTGTTGTGAGATACTTGCCGACAATCTCGAAAAAAAGCACCATCACATAAAAATGCGTATATCTGAGACTAAAAATGAACAGTCAAAGGGTCACGCTGTAAGAATAGGTGCTTTTCTTTGGGAGAAAGGATGATAACGATGAGCGAAATTATAAATCTATATTTTTTTGTAAACTACTTGAAATCTGTTTGATTTTGTGATACAATGTATTTAGCTGAATAAAGCAATAATATTTAAGGAGACTGTAGAAATGCTTAAAAAAATGTTTAGTATGCTACTTGCAGCGTCTATGATGTTGGCAATGCTTGCAGCGTGCAATAACGACCCTGTTGGTGACACCGAAGACCCTGACGGCCAGCAGCAGGAAGACATTCAGGGTGATGAACAGAACAAAGAGGAGGTTTCCGATATGTTGACATTAGTAAACGAAGGTTTGTCCGAATATGTTATTGTTCGTGGCGAAAACGCTTCTCCTTCAGAAATTACTGCGGCTGCAGAGATTCAGAATTATTTGAAGCAGATCAGCGGTGCAGAGATTCAGGTCGTGACAGATTCGACGGCCGCTGTTGAAAAAGAGATCGTTGTAGGTAAAACGAACCGTGAAACCGACGGTGAATTCAACAGGGAAGAGCTCGGAACAGACGGTTTTATTATTAAAACCAAGGATTCCAAGCTTTACCTTGTGGGTGGCGAAAAGAGAGGAACTTTGTATTCCGTATATACTTTCCTCGAAGAATATCTCGGAGTTCGCTTCTATACCGCAACTGTTGAAAAAGTTCCCGAACAGAAAACGATCTCTGTTGATCAGATTTCAGAAAACAAACAGATTCCTGTATTTGAATACAGAGATATTGACTGGGTACCTTCAAGACAGGGAACTTTCCAGGTAAAACTTAAAGCAAACGGTATATATGCTCCTCTCGGAGAAGATTTTGGTGGACATTATTCATATGTAGGTTTTGTTCATACATTAAGCAGTCTTGTTCCGTATGACCAATATTCTGTGGAACATCCGGAATACTTCAGCAGTAGTTCTGATGAAAAAGATATTTGGGGTGTAAACGGTCAGCCTTGTCTTTCCAACCCGGATGTTTTGAAAATTGCAACCGCAAACGCTCGTCAGTGGCTTATTGATAATCCAAATGCAAATATCATTTCTATTTCTCAGAATGATAATCAAAGATACTGTACTTGTGATGAATGTAATAAGATATTAGCAGAAGAAGGTTCGCAGTCAGGTATACTTCTCAGATTTGTTAATGCTATTGCAACAGAACTCGGTGATGAATTCCCCAATGTAAAGTTTGATACATTGGCATATCAATATACAAGAAATATTCCATTAGTTACAAAACCCGTTGATAATGTTATCGTTAGACTTTGTACAATTGAGTGTTGCTTCTCACATCCTCTTGGAACTTGTGAAGATGTAGGTAAGTCTGATGATATTACAAAGAGTATTTACGAGGATATTCAAGATTGGGCAAAGGTCAGCGATAAGCTTTATGTTTGGGACTATGTAACAAATTACAGCCATACTTGTTCGTTTTTCCCAAATTTCAATTCAATGTTGGCAAACGTAAAATTCTTTGCAGATAATAATGTCGTTGGACTCTATGAAGAAGCAAACTATTTCGATGAACTTTCCGACTTCCCGGAACTTCGTGCTTACATTCTCGGTAAGATAATGTGGGATCCTTACATGAGTGAAGAGGAATATTGGGGTCATATCGACGATTTCCTTGAAGGTGTTTACGGTCCCGGTTGGCAGAATATCCGAGAGTTTATAAATATTTGTCAAGAAGAATCCGCTGATGTTTGTTTCGGAATAAATGTTTCCCCCGATGATCTTTTTTTAAGTAAAGTGGAACGCTTTGCGCCTCATGGAAGTAATGATCTTCCCGAAAACCTTACAACAGATATGATAATCAACTATACAAAGACTGATTGGACTCAGTATTGGAACTATTACAAGGATATCCAAAATATTCCAAGGGTTGTGACTGATGGCGAAAAACTCTTTGCGGCAGCTTACGAAATGGCTGAAACAGATGAACAGAGATATATTATAGATAAGACATCTATAACGGCTGACTATATTAAGTCCACTTATTGGGGAAATAAACTGAGTGCAGGTGCCGGTGGGGTAGGTAAGATACTTTCCAAGTTCTTCTCTGTAAATCCCGAAGCTTTTGAGGGTGTCGATACAAGAGAGCTTAGAGTTAATATCATTAAATTCTCACAAGAACAGGCTTACAGCGAATATATAGAATTCAACAAAAAGCTTGTGGATAAGATTCTTTCTTATGGAATCGAAAAGTTAGATGAGTGGAGTAATATTTACCCGGATTATACATGGACTAATTTTGAAGGAGAATTCGGTACAATCAATTTTGCGACAATTCCTGAAGATTGGCTTGATTGATGAATAAAATAAAAACAGAGCCAAAATTCGGCTCTGTTTTTATTTTCTGAATGGGATTTGCCTTTTCTGCGGAAAATTTATAATAAGCTCCTTCCGGGAGGGAGCTGGCGGCGTATGCCGACTGAGGGAGAACGCGAGATTAAACCAATATTAAAAATATAATTTTGACTAATAATAGTGCGAGGAATGGGATTTGCCCGTCTGCGGACGGAGCGCTGGCGAGGAAAAGCCCTCCACCGGAGGCCTTTTTTACACTCGCCCTTCAAATCCCATTCTATTTCTCTCATAAAAAATAACTGTTGAACAAATGTTCAACAGTTATTTTTGGTGCGAGGAATGGGATTTGAACCCACACGAACAATTGTTCGCTACCCCCTCAAAGTAGTGCGTCTGCCAGTTCCGCCATCCTCGCATTTATTGAATTTTTATTCGTCCCTTAGAACGCCTATATATTATACCACAGAAAATCGGATTTGTCAATAGGGTATTTTGTGAAATTTAGCGGAACAGAAAAAGGTGTAAATTTGACAAAGCGATTTTTGTAAAAAAATGGGGTTGGTTCTGAATGGAGCCAACCCCTTATGATTATTTACTTGTTTTCAGTTTCTTTTTTCTTTGAGAAAACATGGTTTAAAAGAGAAGTAACACCAATCAAGATACCGATAATGACGAATATTACCACCATACCGATTCCCATATATTTAAGATAACTGATAAAGTTCATGGGTTCAAACATGAATTCCATATTGTTTTTCTCCTTTCAAATCAGCTGAAGAGGTTCAGAATGATACCGCCTGCGATAACGGAAGCGATCTGACCTGAAACGTTAACACCTGTAGAGTGCATGAGAAGGAAGTTCTGGGGATCTTCCTGAAGACCCATTTTGTGAACGATACGTCCGGACATGGGGAATGCTGAAATACCTGCTGCACCGATCATGGGGTTGATCTTCTTTTTGAGGAAGAGGTTAAGGAATTTTGCGAAAAGAA
>JAZTZU010000018.1:0-16257 GCA_045637625.1 Eubacteriales bacterium | reverse complement strand
ACGACACTCCTTGCACAGTCGAAAATCAAAGAAAACTGCTGCTTGACGCAGGATTCTCAAACGTAGAAAATATCTTCCATCAAGGAAACACTGTCATTTTAATTGCATATAAATAATATTTTACGGGGTATTCTTTTCGTGTGAAAAGAATACCCCGCACCCCAAGAAAAGCAAACAGATGGATTTATATTTTTCAAAAAACCAAAACTGCTTTTCTTTTTGAATGGGTTTGGGAAATCTTTTTCTTTTCTCGAAAAGAAAAAGATTTCCCAAGACTTGTTTATAAACTAATAAAATTTTTACTTACATGGTATATAAATGCAATGTTCGCCTTTTTCTGCAAACAAGATCTCTTTACCCTTAAAGCGGATTTTAAGGGTAATGCCTTCGGGCAGAATTACAGAGGCTTTCATAAATCCATCACACCTTGTCCATTGTGCGGAAAGTCGACCGTAAGGAGTTTCAACAGTACCGTTTGCTTCGCAAAGAGTTTCTTCGGAGACATCCACAGGTTCAAAGATCGCAGTTTTCCAACCGTTTGTTTCAGGTCTTAAACCCAGTACGTACATCGGAAGCAAAAATGCAGGGGCACCGGACCATCCGTGACACATGGTGTTGTTCCCACCGTTTCTTCGGAGTTCGGGAAGTGTAGGTTCACCGTCAAAGGGACCCCAAACATCCAAAATATATTCCATTGCACGCTCGTGAAGACCTTTTTCAAAAAGAGCTCTGCAAACGATTGTTGCTCCGTACATAGTACCTGCAGGAAGAATTTTTTCCTTATTTGGAGTAAACTGTGACAGTCCCTGATTTTCACCGATCGGAACCTCGTCAAGATTTTCGTCATCTGTAATTTTCAAAAGAAGTTCCTTTGAATAAGAGTCTTCGCACACACCTGAAATAACAGCATATGCGTTTGCTCCCTGAGTAGAAAGCGGATCAAGACCTGTTTCACGTTTTCCTCCGTCAAGGAATACTCCCCTGTTTTTATCATAGAAAATCTCTCTGCACTTAAGCTTAAGTTCTGCCATATCATTGAGCAATTTTTCACTGAGAACGTCCTTGAAAAAGTCCATTTGTGCCATTCGCTCAACCGTATAAATCAAATATGCGTTTGTTTTAAGAGATTCACCCCCAGGCTCTGCATAACCCCAATCCCAGTAGTTACTGCAGTCATTGACTGTGGTATCAAAAACGCCTCGGTCATTCATATTATCAAGAACAAAACCGATAATTTTCATAACCGTGTCTTTTAACGGCAAAACATCCTCTTCCCTGCCGGTATAAAGAATATAGTCACATACCATATGCACAAACATAAGATTATAGGACATCATATAAAGCCATTCAGGTGTAAGATCGCTGGAGTTATAGCCACCCAACCCACCTTTTTCGTTCTGTGCAAGAGCATGCTCGTACAGAGTCGTCAACAGAAGATTTCTGTCCGCAGTGGAATAATAAGCTCCGAGACAATCAAGATATGCATCGCCAAGCCACAAAACACGTTCTCTGTTTACACAGTCTGTAAATCCATCAATAGTACATACCTGTTGAGTTTTGACACTCTGACCGAAAAGCCTTGTATAATATGAATCTCCTGCGGAAAAACCAGATGCAGATTCATACGGATAGACCTCTTTTACCGCAACAACTTTTTCTATCTCGCAGTTATTACTTGCGTCTATCAACAGATATCTGAAGCCTCTGGGCATAAATATCTGAACAGAGCCATTTCCTTCGGGGACAACGAACCTGTCAGCACAAGCCATCATTCTTCCCGGCTGAGGAATACCGTCATCATCAAGCATATCGTCGTAACCTATTATAATCTCATCGCCATCAACAGCATTCTTATAAAAGAGCTCAACAGTACCTGAAATCGTCGCATCAAATCCGACGACGAAATAATTGCCATCAACCCCACTGTCAGAACGATCCCGGCCATCCTGACGAACGACAAATGATTCATCACCGCTGATATTTTCAGTATAACGACCGTCTTTCAATACGCAGCCGATCTCCATAGGATAAGAAAAGAGTTTCATCTTTCTTTCGGTATAGTTCTTATGGATATCAGCGTCATCACCGGCATTGCATATTTCAACGGCATTTTCCCAAGAACTGTCGTCAAATTCAGGAGTTTCCCAACCTACGGGGAAAGCTCGCATATCGACATTTTCACGGAAATCGTAATGAGAGAAAATAATGCCGTCAGAATCAAATGCATCGCAGAAGATTGCCTTCCATGAACTGTCTGAACAGATCTTTTCGTTCTCTGTTATTATTTCGCACCAGAACGACCTGTCACCTTTGCGATGACCTGCACATTCTCTTCCGATATGATGGACAAGGACCGCAACCGTATGTTCACCGACAGACAGATCAAAATCAAGAATATCAATCTCAGCATTTGTTTCTCTTCTGCGGACAGGTCCCCTGTGAACAAAACTTCCGTCAACATAGAGATTATAATATGTATTCGCAAAGATCCGCACTGAACATTTCTCGGAAGTAACAGTAAATTTCTTTCGGAACATTGCGTAAATATCAAAATCTCTGGGCTGTTCCGCAGGCCAGATGACCTTTGCGGAAATATTTTTAACCGGTGTAAAAAATCCAGGAATATTCATGATAAAACCTACTTTCTGCCAAAGAATCTGTTGTTAAATTTATCAACCCTGTCGTAAATAAGCTTCAGCATTTCAAGTGCATCTTCGCTTCCAAGATATGCTTCTTTCATAAGTCTGCCTTCCTCGAAGCAGAGCTCATCGTGAAGCGGATAATATCTTTCCAAAAGGAATATAGCATATCTTACAAAACGGTATGTACCGTGAACATATGGCGTAACCTCATCGTAATCATCCACCGCTACGGTATATCCGTCTTTTACCGCAGACTTCCAATCTTCAAAATTCTTAGTTTCAGAAAAAACTATTGTATACACTTTATTGAAGCTGCAGTCATAGTCCCAATTATAATACCTTCTGTGAGCATCATCACAACCGACTATGGGAATAAAAATGCCTTTGGCTCTCAGATCATTCCAGAACGCAGCCTGCATGTTTGATTCCATAGAACCGAATTCCTGACCACCGCAGATTTCCACAGCATCAAATATCTTATGCTGAGCCAGATATTCAAACATTGCGTTTCTTGTGTTGTGTGCGTCATACTCCCAGAAAGGATGTGCTATTATCGCAATACCGCCCTTACTGTGTATTTTATCTGCGATCCAGATTCTCCACGCAAGATCAAGAGGTTCAACCCCGTCAGGGAGATCCTTGAGAGTTCGTGAAATTTCCAAAACTTCAGCATCAGATACCTCTTTATGTGCGTGATACCAGGCATCCAACCCCATTCCGTCAAAATCCGCACCAACATTTACCGCGTGAATATACGCATTAGGAACATGGACTTCTTCCCCTTTGTAAAGAGCGAACCCGTTGGGAATATCTTTAAAGGAATCCATCGCAATCAAAGAGCCGTCGATCTTGTGATGATCCGTTATTGCCAGATAATCAAATCCTGCTTTACGGTAAATGCTTGCAGCAATCGCGGGATCCTCATGCCCGTCAACAGATTCGCAAACATGACAGTGAGTATTTCCACGCATAGGAACACGGCCCCAAAGATCATCCTCTGCAGCAAAAAGTCTCAGATCAGCGATCATTTTACTTCTGTCTCCGGGCTCCTTGAGTATACGGACAGTATAAATACCTTCATATTTAAAAGTATACTCAAAATTTAAGCTTTTTCCGTCTTCAGAAACAGCAGAAACTTCATCATACCCCTCATCGTCTCCGATTCTGAGAGTTATCGCCGTGCAGATACGTTCCTGCGGAAGAAAACGGATAATGTACTCATGACCTTTTTCGAAAGCTGTATCAATACCGAGTGCTTTGATTTCCACAGAAGTTTGAATACCAACTCTGACAACACTTGGCATCATTTCATACTCAGAAATAGTTCTTTTCATATTGTTTATATACATACGCATACCCCTTACCGAATAATATTTCTCATAAATATTTTACCACACTAACGAAGTTTTGTCAATACTAAACCTCAAATTTCAGTGCATAAAACTTTTTTTCTTATCAAAAACAGAGGTAAATTCCTATAAGGCGTTATTTTGTGCAACTTGCACAACAAATCGCTTTTTCTATACGTTATTTTCTACATCGAAATATTCCATTTAGTTTGAAAATAGTCATGCTTATGCCGCAATTTTAGTATACAATATATGTTGGTAAAAACTACTATTATAATTATTATTCTTTAGGAGGAAATATAAAATGGCAAATGTAAGAGTTGCGATCAACGGCTTCGGTCGTATCGGTCGTCTTGCTTTCAGACAGATGTTTAACGCGGAAGGTTATGAAATCGTTGCAATCAACGACCTCACAAGCCCCGCAATGCTCGCTCACCTTCTCAAATACGACTCCGCACAGGGCAGATACGCTCTCGGCGACACAGTATCCGCTGGTGAAGACTCCATCACTGTTGACGGCAAAACAATTAAAATCTACGCTGAAAAGGATGCTGCAAATCTTCCTTGGGGCGAACTCAATGTAGACGTTGTTCTTGAATGTACAGGTTTCTACACATCCAAAGCTAAAGCTCAGGCTCATATCGACGCAGGTGCTAAGAAAGTTGTTATCTCTGCTCCCGCAGGCAACGACCTTCCCACAATCGTTTACAGCGTAAACGAAAACACACTCACAGCTGAAGATACAATCATCTCCGCTGCTTCCTGCACAACAAACTGCCTCGCTCCCATGGCTAAAGCTCTTAACGACTATGCTCCTATCCAGAGCGGTATCATGACAACTGTTCACGCTTACACAGGTGACCAGATGGTTCTTGACGGTCCCCACAGAAAAGGCGACCTCAGAAGAGCTCGTGCAGCTGCTGCTAACATCGTTCCCAACTCCACAGGCGCTGCTAAAGCTATCGGCCTTGTAATCCCCGAACTTAACGGCAAACTCATCGGCTCTGCTCAGAGAGTTCCCGTTCCCACAGGTTCCACAACACTCCTCGTAGCTGTTGTTAAAGGCCAGGATATCACAAAAGCAGGCATCAACGCTGCTATGAAGGCTGCTTCTTCCGCTTCCTTCGGTTACACAGAAGAAGAACTCGTATCCTCTGATATCGTTGGTATGACATACGGCTCTCTCTTCGATGCTACACAGACAATGGTAGCTAAAATTGATGACGACACCTATCAGGTACAGGTAGTTTCTTGGTACGACAATGAAAACTCCTACACAAGCCAGATGGTTAGAACAATCAAATACTTTGCAGAACTCAACTAATCATTGATTCAAAAGAAAAAACCGTTGGATTTTAGGATTCAACGGTTTTTTTGGAATTTATATACGTTTACGATGAGAAGTTTATTATATAATAAATAAAAAGGAGTACTGAGAAATCCTTATGAAAGTCATCGCTGTCTTTAAAACACACGTAGATATTGGATTTACAGATTTGCCGAGAAAAATTCTCGCAGCATATAGTGATACTTTGCTTACACGAATCGTTGAAGCCTGCGAAAGAACCCAAAACACAGAACTACCATTGGTTTGGACGATGCCCGCGTTTGTTTTACACTACGCTCTTCGTAACAGTGTCAAAGAGCTTAAAGAAAGAGCCGAGGCTTTGATAAAAAAAGATCTGTTAGTGTGGCACGCATTGCCATTCACACTAAAAACAGAATTCTTTTCAAATTATGAGCTTCACGAAACGCTTTATTACGCAAAAGAACTTTCCCGAATCTACAAAAAACCTATGCCAATCTCCGCAAAAATGACTGATGTTCCCGGACACACTCAAGCCCTCATAGATGTACTTAGCGAAAACGATATAAAATTCCTTCACCTCGGCTGTAACCCCGCAAGTACGTCCCCACAAGTCCCGCGACTGTTTTTTTGGGAAAGCAAAAAAGGTAACCGTATTCTCACCTACTATGACAAAGATTATGGTGGCGGTGTTATACCACCGAAAGATTGGAACTATCCGGTCTATTTATCTATGAACGTTTCAGCGGACAATCATGGCGTACATGCGTACGGAACTATTGACTCCCTGAAAGAAACGTTAAAACGTTATGATTCCACAGCAGAGTTTTGCATTGGCACGATGGACGATTTTGCAAGAGAATTGTTATGCTGTGACCTCAGAAATCTTCCTGTGATTCGGGGCGAGCTTGGTGACACATGGATTGCAGGACTCGGCGCCTTTCCGGAGGGATGTTCTTCCATTGGTGATGTCCGCAAAGATTTCGAAAAGATATCTCTGTTTTTAAAGGAGAAGAATGATTCTGAATTTTCGAAAATTCAAAGAACCTATTTGGAAAACTTGATGCTATTTGGCGAACATAGCGGCGGTGTTGATGTCAAAAGGCTTCTATCTGATCGCAGACACTATGAAAAAAATGAACTTCTTCAAGCACTCAAAACAGACCCGTACATTTATGCACACAGCGGTTGGAATGACGAAAGAGGCTGGTGCTATGAAGCACGAAATGCGGCCTTGCAATTAAAAGCAAAAGTCGAAGCAAAATACAAATATGATTTTGAAAATAACGCAATGAAGAATTCTGAACATGTAAATTTCACCTTGTCAGTGAAAGACGGACAAATTATTGTTGAAGATCTCAAAAGGCAAAAAAGCATTAAAATCAGCTATTTATACGAAATCATCGGAAGGTCCACGATTGATACCTATCTTGATACATACTTGACTAAAAAATGTGATTGGTCCATGGCAGATTTCGGGCGATATCAATTAAACGGTACCAACACGTATCCCGAAGTCAATGATCAAAACTTCACACCAACAGTCAATAACTTCGCGCAAAAAGCCGATTCAATTTCAATCTCCTACAGTACAGATAGCGAATCATTTGGTACATATGGAAACGCTGAACAAATCACAATCACCGCAAGCCTTGATGGGAATCGAGTTCTTGTCTCAATTGACCTTAAGAACAAACAGCCTACTATGTATGTCGAAGGTGGGTACATTTGTTTTGAGTTGGATGAGAAAATACAAAATATTTCTATCTGCAAAAGCGGAGTGGAGATCAACCCCGAGACAGACATCGTAAGTGGAGCTAATTCTGCGCTGTTTGCCGTAAATCCATATGTAAAAATTAACGATCTTTCCATATCACCAATCCACTCCCCTTTGGTTTGTTTTGGAGAGCCTAAAATATACAGAAATAATATCGAAAAATTCCGCATGCCCCAAAACGGAAAAACCTTTTTTAATCTTTTCAACAATATGTGGGCATCGGGAAGTCCGCAATGGATCAGCGGAAACTTTCACTTTGAATTTTATATCGGCTAACCAATTAAGATTTAGAATAGATGTTATGACAATAAAATCATTTTATTTCCTAAAAATACGCCCTATATAATAAAAAAAACAGGCACGCAAACGCGTACCTATCCTCTTTTTTTGGCACCCCCGGCGAGAATCGAACTCACGACTAATCCTTAGGAGGGACTTGTAATATCCACTTTACTACGGGGGCATTTTTCAATTCGTACTATAATAGTATACCACATTCCTAAAGAATTTTCAAGACCTTAAAGCCAAACTTACCAATTTTTTAATAAAACACTTTAAAAAGAAAGGATTTCGACACAATGAACACATCTCAAAAACGCAAGATAGCAATGGTCCTCAGTAGCTTCAACTCTAAATTCGAAGAGGGTTTTGACTTTTTTGATTCAATTTCAATAGTTCTTGTTTCGGGTAAAAAAGAATACAAGGCTTCAATAGTCGCGAAGTCTCAGACAGAACTCGATTATATTTTCCTCGTAAAAAAGACTTTTGACAAGCTTTCAGACGCATTGGAAGCTTTAATTGACGATATTTTAAAATACGACTCAGCGGTAGTTTCATACATCGAAAGAGGCTCTGCAACAGATGTTATTATCGACGACAGAAACGTAAAAGTTTCAAAAAGAAAACTGAACGACGAAGTCACCGACACAAGAATGCTCCGTAATAAGGAGTACATCATCAACCCCTCAAATGCGGCACCCCTGCTGAAGGCTCTCGGATACATGACTGAAGACGGAAAAATAAGGAACGACATGATTCGCAAATACAATCAGACAGAAAGATTCATCGAACTCACAGAAGATATGTTTGACGATATGAGCGGCAAAAATATAAATATTGTTGACTGTGCCTGCGGAAAAAGCTATCTTTCTTTCGTTCTCAATTATTACCTTTGGGAAGTTCGCCACATCAAAGCTAAATTCACAGGACTTGATATCTCAGAAAAAGTAATAGAAGAAAGCAAAAAAACCGCTGAAAAATTAGGCTATAAAAATATGGACTTCATACAGGTCGACCTCAGAGACTATGACAGCGATTTCAAGCCAGACACAGTTATTTCACTCCACGCCTGCGATGTAGCAACGGATATGGCCCTCGGTTACGCAATCAGAAACGGTGCAAAACGCATAATCTGTATCCCCTGCTGCCATAAGGAACTGCTTGATAAATATCAGAAAGATGATCTGAACTGCATCATAAAACACGGAATTTTCAGAGCAAGACTCAACGATATTCTTACAGACGGAATCCGTGTGGCTAAGCTTGAAGCCTGCGGTTACGAGGTTTCATGTATCGAATACTGTTCCCCCCTGGACACTCCTAAAAATCTCATGATAAGAGCCGTTAAAAAATCTGATGGCAACCGCGAAGCCCAGAAAGCCTACGATGAACTGCTCAGGATGCTCAAAGTACTCCCCTCCGTTGAAATTTATTCAATGTTAGGCAATTCAGAGTATTGACATTGAGAAAAAAATGTGCTAAAATATAGTCAACCTTAATTTCTCTAAAAAGGAGACTTTACAATGAAAAGCTTTAAAGATTCAACTGTTATCTACGTTAAACCCGACTGCGAAGGAAGAGTAAACAATGGTTACGCTCCGGTGTTCAATGACCAAGGTTTGGGAAATATGAACGACGGTCCCGTCTGGTGCCTGCAAAGAGCACTTGAAATTGCCGAAGAAATGCGTGAAGACGGCAATAAAAAACCTTTGACTATCAAAATGATGGCAGGAACATATAACTTTACTAAACCCGTTGTGATCAATCCTTTGATGAAAGACATAACTATTGAACCCTATGGTGACGGTGAAGTAATTTTCAGCGGCGGTAAAAAGATCGAAGGCTGGAAAAAAGATACTTTTAACGGAACAGACTGTTTTTCAGCATTCATCCCCGAAGTCAAAGAGGGTAAATTGAAATTCTCAGACCTTTATGTTGACGGACTCAGAGCCGATTTCACAAGATACCCCGAAGATCATGATCTTACAATTGTTGAAGCTGAAAATCCTGGAACTGCATTGTTTGACCATTCCAAATGGTTCATTGCTAAAAAAGAGGATCTTAAGGTATTTAAAGATTTCAAGAATTTCGGTGATTGCTTCATCAGCTTCCTCCATTATTGGGTTGACGAACACACCCCCATTGAATCTTACGACCTTGAAACAGGTAAAGTTGAAATGGAATACACTTCCATATTCAACATCAACCACAATTTCACATATTACCTTGAAAATGTGGCTGAAATGTTTTCAAAGAAAAACCAATGGTATCTTGACAGACCCAACGGTATGATTTACTATATTCCAAGATGCGAATGTCAGACCCCTGAAACAATTGAAGTGTACGCACCTGTAACATCCAAACTTATTGAATTCAAAGGCAAACCTGAAAACGGACTGTATGCAGAATATGTCAGATTCAGAAATATAAAGTTCGCTTACACACGCGGAGATTACGCTTGCACACAGAGAGAACACGGAGAAAAATCCATTCCCTACGCATCTGATGCACAGGCAGTTTCAAACGCACATGGATCAATCAGCATGGAAGGCGCAAGAAATTGCTCATTTGAGAACTGCGTATTCCAGAACTTCGGAGTTCACTGCATAACAATAGACAAGGGATGTTCTGATATCAGAATCACAAAGAACAATTTCTATGACGGAGGCGCAGGTGCGATTAAGATAAACGGCGGCACAGCATACGAACCCGAATATACATATACACATCATTGCGTAATTTCAGACAACACAATTAAACATTGCGGCAGAAGATACTATTCCGCTTGCGGTATCCTCCTCATGAACGGTTACAGCTGTGAAATTTCTCACAACGATATCAGCGATCTTTTCTACACGGGTATTTCCTGCGGTTGGGTTTGGGGATATACTCCTCATATCTCAAGAAACAACCTCATCACAAAGAACCACATCTACAATCTCGGTCAGGGATTCCTTTCCGACATGGGTGGAGTTTATCTCCTTGGCAACCAGCCCGGTACTGTAGTTTCAAACAACCTCATCCACGACGTTATATGTAAGGAATACGGCGGTTGGGCACTCTACACAGACGAAGGAAGTGCATATATCACACTTGAAAATAATATCTGCTACAACACCTCAAAGAGTAGCTACCATCAGCATTACGGCACAAGCAACATGGTAAGAAACAATATTTTCGCACTCAGCAAAGACGAAGGCGCAATGAGAGTTTCAAGAACCGAAATTCATAATTCCATTACATTCGAAAACAATATTTTCTATACCGAGGGAAATCCCATGCACGGCTCATTCCACGACAGCATGGTTTGCGGAAATATAAATTCAAGAAAGAATCTCTTCTATGACGGAACAGGCAACATCAAATTCCACGAAAACGAAAAATTTGATACGCTTGAAAAGATTCAGGCTTTCGGATTGGAAGAAGAATCAATCATCGCAGATCCCAAGTTCAAAGATATTAAAAACTACGACTTCACTCTTGAAGATGACTCCCCCGCTTTCCAGATCGAATTCAAACCCATTGATATCAGCGATGTAGGTCCGAGAAAATAAATCGCAAAAGATGTGGACTCAAAAAGTTCACATCTTTCTTTTCCCTCAAAGGGAACTTTTTCCAATTTAAATCGTCTAACAAGCAAAGACATAATCCCAAAGGAGTTAAATAAATGAAAAAAACAGCATTATTCATACTGGCACTTGCTACAGCAGCAACGGTCACTTCCTGTGCAAAAATTGATGTTCAAGGCGATATTGAGCCCAAAGAACCTGAACAGCAAAACGAAAATATAGGAGGTTCTATGGGGGGAATGCAGGTCGTAAGCCCAATAAAATTATACAATAGCCCAGAAGAAATCGCAGCGGCTTTAGGATTCACGGTATATGCGCTTCCCGAAGCAGAAAACGTCAGTTATTCAACAATTTCCAACAATCTTGCCCAGGTAAAATTCTCCATTGACGGAATCAAATACACATTGAGAGCCGACGATGAGGCAGGAGATTTTTCAGGAGTATACATCGCCGCAGAATCAGAAAAAACCGAAGAAGTCAGTCTTCCAAACGGAACATCAGTTTCAGTACTGACAAAAACTCTTACAGACGGAAGCATGCTCATTTCCTGGTCAAATTATGGAAATACAGTACACTTCTCTCTTTATGTTGAAGGACAACCCGAAAACATTGGAGAAATCATACTTTCCGCAGCAGAAAGCAACAATATAATTATAAGATACTAAACACAGGACCTCAGAGCTAAACCTAAAGATAACATTTGAAAAGATTTGGGAAAACCTTATTTTTCGCGAAATAAGGTTTTCCCATAAATTATTTTATCTATTTAATTACAGACTCTTAAGAAGAGCAACCGCTGCAGTAGCTGTCTCAAAGAACTCGCCCTGAGCGTTAGCTTCAATGGAAACTCTGCCATCGTAGTTAATTTTACGAAGAGTATCAAAGAACTCTTTGTAATGGTCAACATTACCGTCATCGGGAGCAGGATAGCATCTGTTACCCTTTTCGTTTGCGATATGGAAGTGCTTCATGCAATCAGGATACTTCAAAAGTTCGTCAACAGAATCTCCCATAACGTCCATATGGAACAGGTCGCCGAGAAGCTGAATTCTGGGACTTTCCGCACCGACGACAATTTCATAGCCTTCGGCAAGATTATTGATAAGTGTGCTGTCTTTAGTCTGAAGAGGTTCAACAACACAGGTCATATCGTATTTTTCAAAGAATGCAGGGAAAAATTCTTTTGCAACCTTGATAAAACGAGCTGTAGCTTCTTCCTTGTTTGAACCCTCACGGATATTACGTGCACCGCCACTACCAAGAACGACGATTTTAATACCGAGGATCTTCGCTATTTTAAAGGACTTTTCAAGTCTTTCAGCAAGAAGATCAAGCTGAGGATCAGCAACGACGATCGGAAGGTCGCTGTCAAGCATGCAGTTTGCAGCTTCTATACCGACACCGGCTTCATCAAAAACTCTTCTTATTTCAACAGCTTCCTCTTCTGAAAACTTCATTATATCACGGAATCCGACCTCGATATAATCAGCGCCGCAAGCCTTTATTTTTTCTATATTTTCAATCTTTGCAGCTGTACAAATACCTATTTTCATAATTAAAAACACCTCTGAAAGTTTTTCTTTAAGTATACCATTAAACAGCGGAATTGTCAAGTAGAAATCGAATAATTTTAAGAAAAAGACTTGAGTTCCCATTTAAGAATCAACATAATTTCAATTTATCAAGCATAAAAAAAGAGAAGCCCCTTTCGAGGCTTCAAAAAATACCCTATATATTAAATTTAAGAAAAGAGAGCTAAGATTATTCGTAATCAACTACGCTTGCCCAGCTGAGAAGAAGTTCTCTCTCTTCGGGCTTACCTTTAACAGACTGAGATGCTGCAACAATGGGCATCCATTTTTCAACATACTGACGTGCAGTATCGCTCTTTTTGCAGAATGTATGGAGATAGTATTTTGCAGCCTCATCATCTCCTGCAAGTTTGAAAAGAAGATAGGTTCTTGCAACATCCGCAGAAGCATTTCCCTGTGTTACATGTGCCCAGTCAATAATAAAAGGAACACCGTCTTCACGGATAATTATATTGGACGGGTTGAAGTCACCATGACAAACTTTGGTATGTTTGGGCATACCTTCAAGACGTGTATGAAGCTCATAACGAGTTGTAGCGTCAAGATCTGCTTCGCTGATCTTTCTGTTCATTTTATCCTTAAGTTTGTTGAGCAAAGGAGCTTTTTTGGAATGGACTTTCATCTGAAGATCTACGAGAATATCGATATATTCAGCTTTTTTATCGGGATTTTCCTCCATAAGCTGTTCGAGGGACTTTCCTTCAATGTATTCAAGAATTATTGCCCACTTACCGTCAATCTTAACAACCTCAACGACCTTGGGAATATTGAGTCCTGTTTCTTCGATTCTTGCCTGATTAAGAGCTTCATTAAGAACATCGGCTTTGGAAACATCTTCATTAAAAAGTTTGATAGTATAGCCACCGTCATGATAAACAGTTTTATTGGCTCTTACTGCAATTACATTATTAAGATTCATCGTTTTTCCTCCTTATACTCTTTCATTTGTACCATAGTATGCGTTAAGATACATCTGCTTGATCTCACTCATGAGAGGATATCTGGGGTTAGCTCCTGTGCACTGATCATCGAATGCCTGTTCAACCATTTCGTCAAGACGAGCAAGGAAATCAGCTTCATCAATACCATAATCTTTAATAGTCTTCTTAATTCCGACTTTTTCTTTAAGCTCATCAATTGCCTTGATAAGATTTTCCATCTTCTCTTCGTTTGTTTCTCCGCCGAGACCAAGATGGTCAGCGATTTCAGCATAACGTGCAAGTGTATGAGGATGATCGTACTGTGAGAAAGTACCCATTTTAACAGGAGTTTCGCTGGAGTTGAAACGGATAACTTCGTCAATAAGGAGAGCATTTGCAACACCGTGAGGCAAGTGGTGGAAAGCACCCAATTTGTGAGCCATAGAGTGGCACACACCAAGGAACGCATTTGCAAAAGCCATACCTGCCATAGTAGCGGCATTTGCCATTTTTTCACGGGCAACAACATCGGTCTGACCGTTTTCGTAAGCTCTGGGGAGATATTCAAAAATAACCTTCAAAGCACCGAGTGCAAGACTGTCTGTATAATCAGTAGCAAGCATTGCAGCATAAGCTTCCACTGCATGAGTTACAGCGTCGATACCGGAAGCGGCTGTAAGACCTCTTGGTGCGGACATGTGGTAGTCAGCATCAATGATTGCCATATTGGGAAGAAGTTCATAGTCTGCAAGAGGATATTTAACACCGGATTTTTCGTCTGTAATAACAGCGAAAGGAGTAACTTCAGAACCTGTACCCGCAGATGTGGGAATTGCAATAAAGTAAGCTTTTTCACCCATTTTGGGGAATGTATAGATTCTCTTACGGATATCAATAAATCTCATTGCCATATCCATAAAGTCTGCTTCAGGATGTTCGTAAAGAACCCACATGATCTTCGCAGCATCCATTGCGGAACCGCCACCGAGAGCTATGATACAATCAGGTTTGAAACTCTGCATGAGCGCCGCACCTGCTTTAGCGGAAGCAAGAGTTGGGTCGGGCTCAACATCCCAGAATGCTGTATAGGAAATTCCCATTTCGTCAAGTTTGTCGGTAATGGGCTTTGTATAACCGTTTGAATAAAGGAAATTGTCAGTTACGATAAATACCTTTTTCTTATTCATAACTGTCTTCAGCTCATCAAGAGCTACGGGGAGGCAGCCTTTTTTGATATAAACCTTTTCAGGAGCTCTGAACCAAAGCATATTTTCCCTTCTTTCAGCAACTGTTTTAATATTTAAAAGATGTTTTACACCAACGTTTTCAGAAACGCTGTTACCGCCCCAGGAACCGCAGCCAAGAGTCAGAGAAGGTGCGAGCTTGAAGTTGTAAAGGTCACCGATACCGCCGTGAGATGAAGGTGTATTAACAAGAATACGGCAAGTCTTCATTCTTTCAGCAAAAACATTCAGCTTTTCTTTTTCGGTAATAGCGTTAAGATAAACAGAAGATGTATGACCGAAACCGCCGTCAGCAATAAGTCTGTCAGCCTTATCGAGAGCTTCATTGAAATCGGAAACTCTGTACATTGCAAGAACGGGAGAAAGCTTTTCATGAGCAAATTCTTCGGAAAGCTCAACACTTTCAACTTCACCGATAAGGATCTTTGTATTTTCGGGAACTTCTACACCGGAAAGCTTTGCAATAGTATGAGCTTTCTGACCAACTATCTTAGCATTCAACGCACCGTTGATGATAATTGTCTTGCGAACCTTTTCAAGTTCTTCTTCGTTGAGGAAGTAGCAGCCTCTTGCAGCAAATTCAGCTTTTACTGCATCATAAATGCTGTCAAGAACGATAACGGACTGCTCGGAAGCACAAATCATGCCATTATCAAAAGTTTTGGAATGGATAATAGAGTTTACCGCAAGAAGTATATCTGCAGAATCGTCGATAATAGCGGGGGTATTACCTGCACCTACGCCAATAGCGGGCTTACCGCTGGAGTACGCTGCTTTAACCATGCCGGGACCGCCTGTTGCAAGAATAATATCTGCTTCTTTCATTACCATGTTGGTAAGTTCGAGGCTGGGAACATCGATCCAGGAAATAATGCCTTCGGGAGCACCTGCTTCAACAGCTGCTTTGAGAACTGCTTCAGCAGCGGCAATCGTACATTTTTTAGCTCGGGGATGAGGGCTGATAATAATACCGTTTCTTGTCTTAAGAGAAAGAAGACATTTGAAAATAGCTGTAGAAGTTGGGTTTGTTGTGGGGATTACCGCGGCAACAACACCGATAGGCTCAGCAACTTTTTTGATACCGAAAGCGGAATCTTCTTCAACTATACCGCAAGTCTTAGTGTCTTTATATGCGTTATAAATATATTCAGCTGCATAGTGATTTTTGATGACCTTATCTTCAACTACACCCATGCCTGTCTCCTCAACCGCAAATTTTGCAAGAGGAATTCTGAGTTTATCTGCTGCAGAAGCAGCTGCAAGGAAAATTTTATCTACCTGTTCCTGACTGTAAGTCGCAAATTCTTTCTGAGCTTCACGTACATCAGCAAAAGCCTTTGTCAAAGCTTCAACTGAGTCCACGATTTCATGAATTCTGTGATTTGCCATACTGTTTACTCCTTAAAAATACATAATATATCATTATACTAATCATCTATGCTGTTATTATACCACAAAAAACTTTTTTTGTGTAGGTATCAAAAAAATATAGCGGTATATCTCTGAAAGCATAAGGATATGTGTGGCTGTTTGGGAAATTTATACGGGGAAACCCCTTTTAAGAAAAAGGGGGTTCCCC
>JAZTZU010000017.1:0-38291 GCA_045637625.1 Eubacteriales bacterium | reverse complement strand
TAATAATTAAAAAGCAAAAAGTCAAAAATATTTACCATTTGCCTATTGCAAAACAGGAAAAAATGTGGTATAATATTTCGGATGTAAAATCTATTAAGGAGTGTGATAAGAATGAAAGAAGGAATTCATCCCGAATATCAGGATGCTGTAATCAAATGCGTCTGCGGTAACGAAATGAAAACTCGCTCCACTAAAAAAGAGATCAGAGTTGATATCTGCGCAAAATGCCATCCTTTCTACACAGGCAAACAGAAGCTTGTTGATGCAGGTGGCCGCGTTGATAAATTCAAGAAAAAATTCAATTTGCAGTAAGAAATTTGAAGCAGGACAAAAGTTCTGCTTCTTTTTTCGTTTTATGGCAGTTTATATTGGACAAACTTTCTTGTATTTATATCATGGTATCAAGAATTATTTTAATGAAATAGTCACTGAATGTCGATTTCTCTACAGACTCGGTAACTGTTATGGGTATTATTTTTAAAATATCCTCACCCATTTTATATATAACAGATCCGACAGTGGTACCTTGCGAAACAGGTGCTTCAATGTATTCGCAGATTTCTATGGAAGAGGAAATATTTTTGAGCTGATTTTTAGGGACGACCATATCAAGGGCTGCATTTGCGGAAATGTTAACACTTTCATTTTTTCCTTTCAGAACATTTATGTTTTCCGGGATCTCAGGAATTTCATTCATGACAGTATACGTCGAAAATCCGTAATCAAGCATTTTAGATACAGCCGCAAAGCGTTCATTTGATGTCGAGGAACCAAGAACTACCGCGATCAACTGCATTCCGTTTCGTAATGCGGTTCCCGAAAGACAATGTCCTGCAAGTTTTGTATATCCTGTTTTCATTCCGTTCATTCCGCTATAAGTTCTTAACAATTTATTTGTATTTGATAATCCGAATTCTCCACCGCGAAGTGAATCCATCCATATGGTTGTGTATTCAAGTATTTTGGGGTGAGTCAGTAATTCTTTTGTGGCAAGAGCAAGGTCGTATGCTGTTGTATAGTGGTTTTCATCATCAAAAAGACCTGTACAGTTGGAAAAATTTGTATTTTTCATGTTGAGTTCAGCTGCGCGTTGGTTCATAATCCGTACAAACTCCGTTTCGCTTCCTGCAATATGTTCAGCCAGTGCGACAGCTGCGTCGTTTGCGCTGGGAACAGCTACTGCTTTAAGCAGCTCGTGTACAGTCATTGTTTCTCCGACTTCAAGATATATCTGCGTTCCACCCATTGAAACAGCATGTTCGCTTGCGGTTACTTTATCGTCAAAGCTGATTTTTCCTTGATCTGCAGCTTCCATGATCAAAAGCATAGTCATAACTTTTGTGACTGAAGCTGGCGGAAGCTTTTCATCTTTATTTTCTTCGTAAAGGATAGTTCCTGTGCTTGCTTCAATCAGAACCATGCCTTTACCGTAAATGTCCAGTGCAGGTTTTGATGTTCCCGTCAATGCTGCGACTTCGCCGCTTTCTATTGAATAATAATAGTCTATCAAAGAGTCCGTTGAGTCATTGTTGCTGCTTGCGTATGAAATGAAGCTAAAGTTTATTGCAAAAGCAAGGATCAAAATATAACTGATGGTTTTCATGAGATTATTTCCTTTCTACTGTTTTAACCATTTTGAGATTGCTTCAACGAAAGATAATCTTTCAGTATTTCTTCTTATGATGTCCCATGAAACGATTATGATGTCGTCGCCTATACGTTCGATTGCGTGCCATGGAATACAAATGTTTTCACGTGGTGAAAATAATCTGAAGACTCTTCCTCTGCAGGGGATTTCAATTTCACAGACGGTTCCACTGTCAAGATCGAAAATAATATCATCAATATATCCTAACCTGCATCCGTCCCGTATGTTTACGACCTCCTTACATCTCAGAGCGTTGAATGACATGTTTGCCATGATAGAACCTCCTTTAGGGCTGATATGAGTGAGTTGTTAAATATTTATGTACAGCTACCTGCACTTATGATAAGAATTCATAAAATGACACCGTTTTTTTATGAATAATTTTTCATTACCTATTGCAAAATCAAAAAAAATGTTGTATAATATACGGGTAATATTTGGTAATTGAATTTTCTTCAATTATCGCAAAAAAATAAGAAAGAGGACAAAAAACATGAAAAAGTTTTTGGCAACAACACTCCTTGCAGCTATGGTTCTTATGATGCTTGCATCCTGCGGTTCTGTTCCTGCAAACACAGTATTTTCTGCTGATGATCTTCCCGGTAAAAAAATCGGTGTACAGCTCGGTACAGTAGGTGATCTTTATTATGCAACAGATTATGAAGATAATCATGGTTCTGTTGTTGAACGATACAATAAAGGTGCAGATGCTATTCTTGCTCTTAAGCAGGGTAAAGTAGATGCAGTTATTATTGATATCGAGCCTGCAAAAGTCTTTGTTGAAAAGAATAAGGATCTTAAGATTCTTGAACAGCAGTTTGAACCTGAAGATTATGCGATTGCTATTGCAAAAGAAAATCTTGATCTCCTTGAAAAAGTAAATGCAGCTCTTGCTACGATCAAGGAAAACGGAACAATGGATCTTATCACAAAGAACTATATCGGTGAAGAAAAAGGTCAGCACCCCTATGTTTCTCCTGAAGGAACAGATCGTTCCAACGGAACTCTCGTTATGGCAACAAATGCGGAGTTCGCTCCCTATGAATACCGTGAAAACGGTAAAATTGTTGGCTTTGACGTAGATATGGCTCAGGCAATTGCTGATATTCTCGGTATGGAACTTCAGATCGATGATATGCTTTTCGATTCTATCGTAAACGCTGTTGCTTCCGGAAAGGCTGATATTGGCGTTGCCGGTATGACTGTTCTTCCGGAAAGACTTGAAAACGTTAATTTTTCAGACCCCTATACAACAGCTCACCAGGCTCTTATAGTACGCGCTGAATAATTGATTTTTCTTCTCTTGAAAGCGGCATAAAAACCGCTTTCAAGAGTTTTGTATGCAGACTGATTTAATGAGGGAGAATGAAATGTTTTTATCGGGAATTTCTTTTTGGGAAAAAATTCAAACATGGTTTATTGATTTAATAACAGATTTTAAAGATGATTTTTATTTAAATTTTATTCAGGACGATAGGTGGATATACCTTATTAAGGGTCTTGGAATAACAATCTTGATAGCTTTTTTATCTGTACTTGTTGGTATCGTTATAGGTTTTCTTGTTGCGGTTATAAGATCTGCACATGATCAGACCGGCAGATTTAAATTGTTGAATCTTATATCCAAGATTTACCTTACAATATTCAGGGGAACACCTGTTGTAATTCAGATACTTATTATTTATTTTGTAATTTTTGCTAGCGTTAATATTGATAAAATTCCCGTTGCTGTTATTGCATTTGGTTTGAACTCAGGTGCGTATGTTGCTGAAATTATACGTTCAGGCATAATGTCTATAGATTACGGTCAGTTGGAAGCCGGAAGAAGCCTTGGGTTTTCTTATGCAAAAACTATGTGGCTGATTATTCTTCCTCAGGCATTTAAAAATGTTTTGCCTGCTTTGGGTAACGAGTTCATTGTTCTTCTTAAAGAAACATCAATTTCCGGTTATATCGGACTGGAAGACCTGACAAAAGGCGGAGATATTATCCGAAGCGTTACTTATTCTCCGTTTATGCCATATATAGCTGTTGCATTGATTTATTTAGCAATAGTAATCGGTTTTACAAAGCTTGTTGAAATGCTCGAAAGGAGGTTGCGTGAAAGTGATAAGCGTTAAAAATCTGTCTAAAAAATTCGGAGATCATGTTGTTTTGAATGATATTTCCGTTGATATCAAAAAAGGGGAGCAGGTAGCAATTATCGGTTCTTCAGGTTCAGGTAAAAGTACTTTTCTCAGATGTCTTAATCTTCTGGAGCAGCCAACGTCAGGGGATATTTATTTTGAGGGTCAGTGTATTACAGATCCCAAATGCAATGTAAATCTTGTAAGACGCAAGATGGGAATGGTTTTTCAGCATTTTAATCTTTTTCCGCATCTTTCTGTTATTGACAATATAACTTTAGCTCCTGTACAGCATAAGATGATGTCCAAAGCCGAAGCTGAGGAAAAAGCAATGCAGCTTCTTAAGCTTGTCGGTCTTCCCGATAAAGCAAAGGCTTATCCCGTACAGCTTTCCGGTGGTCAGAAACAGCGTATTGCTATCGTAAGATCTCTGGCGATGAATCCTGATGTAATTCTTTTTGACGAGCCCACATCAGCTCTCGACCCCGAGATGGTAGGAGAGGTTCTTCAGGTTATAAAAGAGCTTGCAAAAACAGGAATGACTATACTTATCGTGACTCATGAAATGAACTTTGCAAAGGAAGTTGCGAGCCGTATAATGTTTGTGGACAGTGGTATAATTCTTGAGGACGATACTCCTGAAAATTTCTTTAATTCGCCTAAGACAGAAAGAGCGAAAGCTTTTTTAGATAAACTTCTCTGATATTAAGGAGAAAATAAAATGAAAAAAATAATAGTATTATTCTTTGCTGTTTTATTACTTGCAAGTTGTTCTCATCCAAGCGTTGAACTTATGGATTTTCTTGGGGATGAAAATGATTTTGTTATAAAGTATGACGGCTATGTTTTCAAGTTATATCAGGATGCAGATGTTAAGGATTATGTCATTGTTTATCCTGACGTAAACTCTCCGCAATCAGATGCTCTTCTTGAAAGAATCAAGGAGATTGAAGATAAATATGATATCGTAATCGAAAGAACGAATAAGGGATCCGAAGACACTATTGAATTTTATATCAGAGCAATTGGCAGCAATGCAACAGACGTAGATCTTCTTTTCCGTGATAACGGTAAAAGTACATGGTTTTGGGCTGATGCAGGAGTTTGTATTCCTTTTACAGACTTTCCCGATATAATTGATCTTTCAGATTTCGATAAATACGGTTCTCCCGGTGTTCTTGAGGCTGCAATGATCAACGGTAAACCAATAACTGTTCAGCCAGGTTATTGGCCCGGATATCAAAGCTTTGAATGCTTCTATATGGTATATAACAAAGATATGTCTGCAATGCTTGGTGTTACAGACCTGCATGAATACTATGAAAATGAAACATGGACATGGGATTCTATGCTCGAGTACTTTGACTCAGCTATGATAGGTATTGAAAGAGATGAGCAGCTTCTCTTTACAGGTCATTCAGGATATCTTCTTAATACGATGTTGTATTCAAACGGCTTTGATTTTGTTGAGATCGTTGAGGGTAAGCCCGTATTTAATCTCTATGCTGATAGTTGTCTGAATACTCTGGAGTTTTATAAAGAGCTTGACAGCCGATATGGCAAGAGAGTTGATATCGGAACAACAAGATGGGATATTGATAAATTTGTAGAGGAAAATTCTCTTACAGCTATGGCAATTGCTCAGGATGTAATTACCGGACAGCTTGCTTACAATATAGACTTCAACTACGGTTTGATGCCTTTTCCATGTGGTCCTGACGGAACGTACGGAGAGTGGGCGCAGTCTGTAACAAGAGCCAGCGGATTTAATATTCCCGTTATAGCAAAAGAGCCTGAATTGGCGGCTCGTGTTGTAAGTGATTTCTGTGATCCTTTTGATGAATTCGGAGGAGATAAACAGGGGCTTATTGATTACTATAGTACTGCAATTCTTCCTTCGGAACTTGACGGTGAAATTTATTTTGCTGTTGAAGGCGGAACACGTTATGACTATGACGATATAGGTATTATAGCCTTGTTCCAGGGTATTGCATTGGATATAAGAACTAAATCCCCTATGGAGGTTCTTCAGGCTCGATACAACACAATTTACGATAAATATAAAGAATATATAGAACCAAATTTGACAGGTTATATCCTTGAACACATGAATATTGATTGATTTAATATTTATGTGAGCTGGAATTGTATTAATGGAGAATATTTTATGTTGAAAAAATTTATATGTTGCATAATATGTATGCTGACTATCATTTCCTGCAGTTCAGAACCTGCTCAGCTTTTGGACTTTTTAGGTGATGAATTTACAATTTCTTATGATGGAAAGTCCTTTTTCGTATATTCTGATGAAGGGGAAGCCGGTGTGAATGTTTTAGCATATGCTAATGACCAATCAATTCAAGCAGATGCTTTACGTGACAGGATTTCCGATATCGAATCTACATTTAATGTCAATCTTGAATTGACAAGTAAAGGTGCTCAGGATTTTGACCAATATTATATAACGGCCATAGGAAGCGGTCTTAAGCCTGTAGATATGTTTTATCGCGGAGGAGACAACAGCTTATGGGATCTTGCAGATGCTGGTGTTTTGCTTCCAATGACAGATTTTCCTGATTATATAGATCTCAGTAATGAGGAGAAATACGGCACGCCCGGTATTCTTGAGGCTGCAATGATAAATGGGGTTCCATATGCTGTTCAGCCGTGTTACTGGCCGGGACTTCAGGGCGTTGAGTGTTGTCTTGTTACTTACAATGCAAGCAAATTCCAATCTTTGGGGATTACACCTCTCCATGAATATTACGAAAACGGAACATGGACATGGGATACTTTTCTGAAATACTGCGACACCGCAAGTTCTGTTGTTTCTGCCGATGATGGTGAGTATATTTTCAGTTCAAGAGATATGTATCTTCTGAATATGATGTTTTATGCTAACGGATTTGATTTTGTAGATATAGTTGATGGTGCTCCCAGACTTAATCTGGCGTCAAATTCAGCGATTCACGCTATCGAATTCTATCAGGATCTTTATCAGTATGGCAATATAGTTGAATATTGCGGAAACCATCATGACTATGATTCGTTTATAAACGAGAAGGCTATTACAAAGTTAGCATTGGCTCAATCTCTGATTACGGGTACGATAGCTTATAATTCAAAATTTACGTATAATATCATGCCGTTCCCTTGTGGTCCCGATGTGGAATATGGCAAATGGGCCCAGACTGTGACAAGAATTTTTGGGCTTGCTATTCCAATTACAGCTGAAAATCCTGAGGGTTGCGCTCACATTATAAGTGAACTGTGTGAACCTTTGGATGAATTCGGTGGAAACAGAGAAGGTATATATGAATATTATAAAGAAAATGTCTTTCTCTCAGATCTGGACGTTGATATATTCTTTGATGTTGAACAGTATGTTCGTTTTGACTATGACGATGCGGATCTTTTGTTTGATTATGTAGAGGAACTTGCGATTGGTTCCAAAACAGGTTCAGCTTCCGAGCTTATTCAAAGATATGCTCCCGCAGCAGAAAGAATATATACAAAATATATAGAGCCGAATCTTACCGGATATCTGATTGAAGCACTTAATATAACTGAATAAAAAATTTAAGGCGGTTACGATGAATGTAACTGCCTTTCTGTTATGAAAATTCGAAGAAAATATGAAAATTCGATTTTTCATAGATGTTCTCCCGATAAATCTTGACAATTGGAATTAAATTTGATATAATAAAAGGTATATTAAATATAGAATTATTTTTGCCGAAACCTTAATGGCAGAATGGAGATTTTTATGAGTATGCCTTTATTTTCAGATATTAAAATGAACCCGGCCCTCCTTTGCGATTTTTACGAATTTACCATGGGAAACGGCTATTTTCTCAAAAAAATGAAAGATTCCGTTGCGTGTTTTGATCTGTATTTCAGAAGAGTTCCGGATCAGGGCGGTTTTGCTATTGCAGCAGGACTTGAATCTGTTATAAATTTCCTTGATAACCTTTCTTTTTCCGATCAGGATATAGATTTCCTCAGATCTAAAGGTATCTTTGACGAGGATTTTCTTGAATATCTCCGTAATTTCAAATTTGAATGTGATATTGATGCTGTTCCCGAAGGAACACCTATCTTCCCCAATGAGCCTCTGATAACTGTCAAGGGACCTGCAATTCAAGCTCAGATTCTTGAAACAATGTTGCTTCTTACTGTCAACCATCAGTCATTGATCGCAACAAAGGCAAACAGAATCGTCAGAGCCGCACAGGGAAGACCTGTATTTGAATTCGGTACAAGAAGAGCTCAGGGTAACAATGCTGCCGTTATGGGCGCGAGAGCGGCTTATATCGGTGGTTGTGCTGGTACTGCATGTGCTGTCTGTGAACAGGTATTTAAAATCCCTGCTGTTGGCACAATGGCTCACTCATGGATCCAGATGTTCGATAATGAATATGAAGCTTTTAAAGCTTATGCCGAGCTTTATCCCGATGGCTGCACATTACTTGTGGATACTTACAATGTTTTGAAGTCTGGAATACCGAATGCAATCAAAGTAAATGAGGAGATCCTTAAGCCTATGGGTAAACAGCTCAAAGGCGTAAGAATTGACTCCGGAGATATTTCTTATCTTACGAAAAAAACCAGAAAGATGCTCAATGAAGCAGGCCTTACAGATTGCAAGATCTTTGTATCGAACTCGCTTGACGAATATATAATAAGAGATATACTGAATCAGGGCGCTGAGGCTGATGTTTTTGGTGTAGGAGAAAGACTCATTACTTCTAAAAGTGAACCTGTGTTCGGTGGTGTTTATAAGCTTGTTGCTACCGAAAACGATGGAAATATTGTTCCTAAAATAAAACTTTCAGAAAATCCTGAAAAGATTACTACTCCCGGTTACAAAAAAATATACAGACTGTTCTCCAAAGAAACGGGAAAAATGGTTGCAGATCTTATCGCTTTGCATGATGAAGAGTTTGATTTCACAAAGCCCATAACATTGTTTGACCCTGAACATACATGGAAGAGCAAAACTTTCGAAAACTATCAGGTTCAAGAATTGCTTAAGCCTATTTACGTGAAAGGCAAGAGAGTTTATGACTGCCCATCCATAGATGATATCAAATCTTATTGCGCCGATCAGGTATCAAAACTTTGGGATGAAGTTGTTCGATTTGAAAATCCGCAAAACTATTATGTTGACCTTTCTCAGAAGCTGTGGGATCTTAAACATGAAATGCTGAAAAGCAGATCCAAATAATTACTTAATACGGAGATCTTTATGATAACTATGAATACTTATATGCCTGTTGAAATAATTTCGGGCAAAGATTGTGTTAAAAATTTTGACAGGTATAATACACTTGGAAAGAAATGCGCTATAATTACAGGGAAAAATATGTATAAGAAATGTTCTGTAATTGATGATCTAAAGGGTGCTCTTGTGAAAAACGGAGTAGAATATAGCCTAATCTGTGAGGCTGAAAACAACCCTACACCTGAAAATGTTTTTGCGATGGCAGAAAAGGCGGTTTCTTTTGGTGCTGAATTTATTATAGGTGTTGGCGGGGGCTCTTCAATGGATGCCGCAAAAGCCGCTGCGCTTGTTATTACAAATCCCGGTGTTTCTCCTGAAAATATATTTTCATTTGAATTTACTCATAAGCCCATGCCTTCAATAATGATCGGGACAACTGCGGGTACCGGAAGTGAAGTGATGCCGTCTGCAGTGTTGACTATACCCGGAACAAAATATACAATAAAAAAAGGTCTTAAAACAAGGGATTCGTATTCTGTATTTTCATTGTGTGATCCCCAGTATACATATACACTTCCAATGAATTATACGGTATCAACAGCGCTTGATTCCGTGTGTCATGCAATAGAATCTATGTATTCCAAAAAAGCAAACGAATTTACCGTAATATATGCAATGAAAGCTCTTCGTCTCGTAATGCCTGTTCTGAAAAAAATAGATCAGGTTGGAACTGTAACCGAAAGTATGCGGGATGATTTATATTATGGTTCTATTTTCGCGGGAATGGCACTCAATAACGGCGGGACAAGCTGCTGTCATTCTTTGGGATATTTGCTTACAACAATGCATGATATTCCTCATGGATTTGCCTGCGCTGCTTTTATAGGAGAATTTCTTGAGAGATGTGAAAAGGTCTTCAATATCTCTGAGACTTTGAATGCTGTTGATTTTGAGTCTGTCGCAGATTTTAAGCACTTTGTGAGAAATTTAAATAATAAATATTGCGAGATTCCTGATCTTACAGATTTACAGGTATCAGACTACGCTGAAGAAGCTATAAAGCTTAATGTGAATAATAACTTTTTAAATATAACTATAGAAGATTGCAAAGCTTTCTATAGAAATATCTGAATGAATGAACTAATGATAAAGGAGGGATAAAATGACAGGAGTATATATGAAGCCTACGGAAAATAAATGGTATGTTAAATATCATGATTCAAAAGCTATAGATAAAATGATGAATAAAATTTATGAGCGCTTTTATCGTTACAGACTTTCTGAAAGCAATATGCGTGTCCTTGCAAAACTGCTTCATAACCGAAATATCTTTACCGAAGATGATATGGAGAAATTTTTTAATACATCGCTGTCGTCTATCCCTGACCCATTCTTACTCCCTGATATGGCTGCAGCTGTAAAAAGGATAAAACTTGCTGTTGAAAGAAAAGAAAAAATAACTATTTACGGAGACTATGACGTTGACGGGATTACCTCTGTCACTATACTATTTCAGTATCTTAGAAGTCTGGACTGTGACGTGTCGTATTATATTCCGGACAGAAATGAAGAGGGTTACGGACTCAACTGTAATGCTTTGAAAAAGATTCAAAACAACGGAACATCTCTTGTAATTACTGTTGATACAGGAATATCAGCTTCAGAGGAACTTTTGTATGCACATGAAATCGGGCTGGATGTGATAGTTACAGACCATCACGAGTGCAAACAAATAAAAGTAGGGTCAGAAGATCCCTGCGATGTGATTCCTTCTGCTTTAGCTGTTATAAATCCTAAAAGAATGACAAGTAAATATCCGTTCAGTGAGCTTGCCGGTGTCGGGGTTGTTTTTCTTTTGATTGCAGCTCTTATGGGAAACCTTGAACGTGCTTTCGAAGAATACGGAATCTATACAACTATTGGAACCATAGCCGATATAATGCCTCTTACCAATGAAAACAGAATAATTGTAACCAACGGTCTTAAGTTAATGGAGGCAAAATGTCCCGTGGGTGTTAAAGCTCTCCTTGCGGAATCAGATTCGACTAAAGCTGTGTCCGCATCATTGGTAGCGTTTCAAATTGCACCAAGGCTTAACGCTGCAGGCAGAATAGGTGATCCGACAAAATCTGTGGAACTGCTTTTGTGTGATGACTTCAGGCAAGCACGAGTGCTTGCAAAAGAGCTTTGTGACAGTAATAAGAGACGGCAGCAGATGGAGCAGGATATTCTTAACGATGCAGAAAGAATGATGGAAGAAAAATTTATTTCTGATAAAATAATCATTCTTCATTCCGATAATTGGCATCACGGTGTTATAGGAATCGTTGCATCCAGATTGACTGAAAAATATAAACGTCCATGTATTTTGCTCTGTAAAGAGGGTGAACACTATAAAGGCTCAGGCAGAAGTGTTCCGGGTGTAAATCTTTTCGAGCTGCTGTGTTCGGTTTCTGATGTTCTTTTGAAATTTGGCGGTCATGAAATGGCTGCGGGTTTGACTATCTCAAAAGAAAATCTTGAAACGTTTTCAATAAAGCTTACTGAGGTTGCTGAAAAAAATATAACTCCCAATATGCTGATTCCGATCATAGAAGCAGAATGTGAGTTGGATTATGAAGATATTGATATGAATCTGGTCGATACGATCAAGTTACTTGAGCCTTACGGAACTTCAAATCCTCTTCCGACATTTTTGGTAAAAGATATTTCGGTTGCAGATATTGATACTGTTGGCAACGGCAAACATTCGAGGATCCATTTGGCACAGGCAAATTCAAAGGTCAACTCGATTTCTGCGATAGCTTTCAACAACACAAATGAAGATCTGAATTGCGTAAAAGGTGATGTTATAGATCTTATGTGTGTCATTTCAGAGAATAATTTTAACAATAAAACCTATCTTAATATTCAGGTCAAAGATATAAATCTTAATATGCGCTTAATGAAGAGAATGTCTGATTACAAGACGAAATATCTGAGTTTTATCAACGGTGATATTCCGGATAAGGATATTACTCTGACGAGGGAAGATATTTCCGTTGTTTATCGGTACCTGAAGCAGGTAGAGGAGCTTCAAAGCAAAAAACTCAACATCGCGTATGCCTCGAGAAAAGTTTCCAGTATCAGCGGACGAGATATAAACTATGCGAAGTTCAGGCTATGTATAGATGTCCTTGCAGAACTTAAATTATTGGATGCCGTATGTACGGATTTTTTGACATACAGGATCATAAATACAAATCAAAAAACAAATCTTATGCTTTCACCTATTTGGCGCAGAGCTCAAAGCTTATATTAGAGCTTAAGTGCCTTGAAAGGACTTATTATGACAGAATACGGTGCGAATTTGCTGAAAAAAATTGAAGAATTCGGAGCACATTATAATATTGAAAAAATAAAAACAGCTATAGATTTTGCGGAAAATGCCCATAAGGATCAAAAACGAAAAAGCGGTGAGCCTTATGTAATACATCCTATTGCTGTTGCGGAGACTTTGCTGTCTTTTGACTGTGATACGGATTCTATCGTCGCTGCACTTTTCCATGATATCGTAGAAGATACGGAAATAACATTGGAAGATATTAAAAAAGGCTTTGGGGCTCAGGTTGCATTACTTGTTGACGGGGTTACAAAGCTTGGTAAGATCATGTACTCATCAAGGGAAGAGCAGCAGCTTGAAACATTGAGAAAAATGCTTCTTGCGATGGCGAAAGATATCAGAGTTATACTTATAAAACTTGCGGACAGACTTCATAATATAAGAACCTTGGGAAGTTTATCTCCTGACAGACAGCGTGCGATAGCTCTTGAATCTATAGAGGTATATGCACCTCTTGCACATCGTCTTGGTATTCAGAGTATAAAAACAGAGCTGGAAGATACATCTCTCAGATATCTGGACGCTATAGGTGTTGCTGAAATTGAAGAAAACCTTCAGATGCTTGACGAAAGCAATGCTGTGTTCTATGATATTCAACGAAAGATTATTGAGAAGATGAATGCTGTTGGTATTGAAGCTGAAGTTTCAGGCCGAGTTAAACATCTTTACAGCATTTACAGAAAAATGTTTGTACAGGGGAAAAACTTCAATGAAATATATGACCTTTATGCTTTCAGAATTATCGTTGATAAAGTCAGTGAATGCTACAATGTTCTGGGTTATATTCATGACTTATTCAAGGCAATTCCCGGCCGACTTAAAGACTATATAGCGACCCCCAAGCCAAATATGTATCAGTCATTACATACAACAGTAAGTTACAACGGTAATATTTTTGAGGTTCAGATAAGAACCCATGATATGCATCGTACTGCAGAATTAGGTATCGCAGCTCATTGGAAGTATAAAAGCGGAGTCTTCGGTGAAGATGCTCTTGATTCCAAGCTTTCATGGGTAAGAAAGCTTTTGGAAGTTCAGAACAACGTGTCAGATGCTGACGACTTTATGAAAACATTTAAGATTGATCTGTTTTCTGACCAGGTTTTTGTTTCCACACCTAAAGGCGATATTATAAATCTTCCTGCAGAATCAAATATTATTGACTTTGCATATACGATCCATACTGCTATCGGAAATAAGATGATCGGAGCAAAGGTCAATGGACGGATAGCGGAATTGACAACAAAGCTTCAGAACGGTGATGTTGTTGAGATTATTACATCTCAGTCGTCTAACGGTCCTTCACGTGATTGGCTTAAAGTTGTCAAAACCAATGAAGCCAAAACAAAGATCAGACAGTGGTTCAAAAAAGAAAAACGAGAAGAAAACATTATTCAGGGAAGAGAAGATCTTGAAAGGGAACTCAGAAGAAACAATATCAATATCAACAATGTGGATAAAGAATTGTTGTTTGCATCGGTCATGAAGAGATATGCTCTGACAGAACTTGATGAATTTTATGCGGCAATAGGATACGGCGGTATTTTTATTTCCAAAATACTTCCAAAACTTAAAGATGAATATTCCAAGATTCAGAAACAGAATGAAGCTCCTAAGGTTCAGCCGATGGAGAACAGAAAGCGTAAGTCTATAAACGGTATAATCGTTGAAGATCTCGATAATTGTTTGGTTCGTCTTGCAGGTTGCTGCTCTCCGTTGCCCGGTGACAACATTATAGGTTTTGTAACAAGAGGCTATGGTGTTGCTGTGCATAAATGTGACTGCAACAACATAAAAAATATTGATAAAGACAGACTTGTCAAGGTTCATTGGGATGGAGATGTGGGTGAATATTTTGCCACATCAATCTGTATCACAGCTATGAATCGTATCGATCTTCTTGCAGACATCACAACTGCTTTGGCGGGAATGAGGATTGTAATGCATTCAATCAATGTTCATGAAGAGTCTGATGGTCGGATACAGGTATTTTTAACAATTGACGTGCATGATATAAATCATCTTGAAGGTATAATTCAAAAGTTGAAACGTATTTCAAGCACGTTGGATATTACAAGAAATAAAGGAGACTCCAGATGACAGCAGTTGTACAACGTGTAAAAAGTGTGGATATGAAAATTACAGATAACGGAAATATAAGCTATGTAAGTATCGGTAAAGGGCTCCTTATTCTTCTGGGAGTACAGGTCGGAGATACCGAAAAAGAAATGAAGCGTCTTGCTGAAAGATGTAAAGGCATGAGAATTTTTTGCGATGAAAACGAAAAAATGAACCTCTCCGTCAACGATATTGGCGGTGAAGTTGTAATAGTTTCAAACTTTACGCTTTGTGCAGATACATCTCACGGCAAAAGACCTTCGTTTATAAATGCGGCAAAGCCGGATATTTCTAAGCCTCTGTATGATAAGTTTGTTGAAGAATTCAGCAAACATACACCCGTTAAAACGGGAATTTTCGGTGCTGATATGGAAATAAATCTGATAAACGACGGACCTGTCACCATAATTCTTACAGAAGAACCGGAGAATGCTAAATAATGGAAAGTGGAAATACCAATTGGTGTCAAAGTGTTGCTGCTGTTTGCATACGTGACGGAAAAGTTCTTCTTGCCAGACATACCTACGGCTCAGGAAAAGGGTTGCTTATCATTCCAGGCGGTTATTTGGAAAACGGAGAATTGCCTCAGGATGCAGTTAAACGTGAGTTTATCGAAGAAGTAAACGTGAAAATAGAACCTACAGAAATCATCGGAATACGGTTTAATTCTCGTGATTGGTATGTTGTTTTTAAAGCGGAATACGTTTCAGGTGACGCGATGTCGGACGGTGATGAAAATAATGAGGTTTTGTGGGTTGACATAAATGAAGCTTTGAATCGCGATGATGTACCTGATCTCACTAAAAAAATGATTGAAAATGCTGTCAAGGACTCCGGTTTTGCTGAACAGCAGTATATTGGAAAAAATCCTCCATATTCACTTTATGGGGCAAAATGATTTCAGGAGCAATTTCAGTTATATACTCAATAATATAAGGTGATGCTACAATGAAAAATTATAAAGCTGTAAAAGTCGGAAACGTTGTTATTGGCGGAGAAGCACCTATTGCCGTACAATCAATGACTAATATTCCGTTTTCAAAATATGAAGAGCTTGAAGCTCAGGCTTTAACACTTCAGAATGCAGGATGCGAGATACTCAGGGCATCAGTGCCTGATGAGGAATCTGTTGCAGGATTTAAAAAACTCAAAAACAAACTTGATATTCCTTTAGTTGCTGATATTCATTTTAATCATAAGCTTGCTTTAGCTGCAATGGATGCGGGTGCAGATAAAATCAGAATAAATCCGGGCAACATTGGGGCTGAACATATCAGAACTGTTGTACATAAAGCAGTTGAAAACAAGATTCCAATACGTGTAGGAATCAATTCCGGATCTTTGGAAAAGGAGATTCTGGCGAAATACGGCTCTCCAACAGCTGAAGCGCTTGCTGAGAGTGCAATGAAAAATGTTCAGATAGTAGAAGCATGTGGCTGTGAAGATATTGTTGTTTCAATAAAGAGTTCAAATGTGAATCTGATGGTTGAAACCTATAAGATCTTTGACCAGATGAACGAAAAACGCTATCCACTGCATTTAGGTGTTACAGAGGCAGGAACTTTGACATCCGGGTTGATAAAAAATTCTGTAGGTATAGGTTCTTTGCTCCTTGACGGAATCGGAAGCACTATCAGATACTCTCTTTCTGCTGATCCGATAGAAGAAATTTATGCGGCTCATAAACTTCTTCGTTTTTTGGGCCTCAGAAACAGTGGTATAGAAATCGTCTCATGCCCAACTTGCGGAAGGACAACGGTAAATACAATAGAACTTGCAAATAAGCTTGAAACAACTCTCCGTCACATTGAAAAACCTATAAAAATTGCCGTAATGGGCTGTGTTGTAAACGGTATAGGGGAAGCTGCTGAAGCAGATGTGGGAGTTACCGGTGCAAACGGTAAATATATTATTTTCAAAAAAATAAACGGAGAGGTTAAAATAATAGACAGAGATATCTCCGAGTCAGATATTTTCAGTCGTATTACCAACTATATAAATGCAAATCTGATATAATTCAAATAAAGTTTACAGATATATACTTGACAGATTCAATAATATAGTATATAATATTCATCATAATAAAGAAATAAAGAGAAAAAGATTGATATGACAAATTTTCAGACAAAAATTAAAGACGGCACACGTGATTATATCTTCAGTGATGCAAAATTAAAAAGACAAATTACAAACAGTTTGACTTCGTTATTTGAAGCGAACGGATATAATGAGATAATTACCCCCTCATTTGAATATTACGATGTATTCAATCCGGATAACGATTCTGTAACCGATGAGACTATTTATAAATTTACGGATGAAAAAAACAGAAGGATCGCACTTCGCGCAGACTGCACAATGCCTATTGCACGTATCGCGGCAACGAAACTCGCAAGCGAAACTCTTCCGTATAAGATGTTTTATTGCCAGAATATTTTCAATGCCTACTCGGAAGAAAACCATAATCTTCTTGAGACCACACAGGGAGGTATTGAATATATTGGATCAGACAATCCTATGGAGGCAGATCTTGATGTTTTGAAACTTGCGATAATGAGTCTTCGTTCTTATTTCAAGGATGATTTCAAAATAGAGATAGGTCACGGAAAACTTTTCGGAGTTCTCGTTGAAATATACGGTATAGATCCGGTAATTGCAGAACAGGCAAGGAAGCTTATCGAAAGAAAAAATTTCGCAGCAATCGAGAGTATGGATCTCCCGTATGCGTTTAAAATGCTCCCCAAACTTTTCGGTCAGATGAATAACGAAGAAGATTCTGCTATTTTGAAGGAATTTGAAGAGACTGTAAATGACAGAAGAATTTCCGATATTCTTTCATATTTGAGATCAATCTATGTAGAGCTCAGCAAATGCGGATATGAAAAATATCTTTCATTCGACCTTGGTATGGTTCATCGTCTTGACTATTATACAGGCATTATTTTTGACGGTTTTGTTTACGGTTCCGGCAGAACAGTTCTCTCTGGTGGAAGATACGACAATCTGATAGCTAAATTCGGCAGAGATCTGAATGCTGTCGGATTCGGACTTAGTGTTGATGAAATATTTGATGTGGTAAAAACAATAAAAAAGGGGGAGAACTGAGATGAACAGACCTCTTAGAATTGCCTTGACAAAAGGCAGACTTGAAGAAAAAACGATTGCTCTCTTTGAAAACAGCGGAATAGAGTGTGAATCCATTCACGATAAGGGGCGAAAGCTTGTTTTCCCGATTGATAACGGTAAAATTGAAGTTATGCTTGTAAAATCCAGCGATGTTATAACTTACGTTGAACATGGTACTTGTGACCTTGGTATTGTCGGCAAAGACAGTATTATGGAGCACGGAAAACATCTTTACGAAATCGCTGATCTTGGTTTCGGTAAATGCAGAATGGCTCTTGCTGCTCCCGCGAAATATAATGGGGAAGTTTCATTTTTCGACGGATACTCAAATAAGGTTATTGCAACAAAGTTTGAAAAGATCGCCAGAGATTATTTTGCTCAAAAGCAGATGGATATAGAAATCGTTAAGATTGAAGGTTCTGTTGAACTTGCCCCGATTCTCGGTCTTGCTGATGGTATCGTGGATATCGTTGAGACAGGAACAACTTTGAAAGAAAACGGTCTTGAAGTTATTGAAACGATATGTCCCATATCTGCAAGGCTGATTGCAAATATAGCTTCTATGAAGCTGAGAAAAAGCGATATTACTGATTTGACAAAAAAACTTAAAATATAAGGTGAGGATCACATAATGATTTCCGTAATTAAAAGTTCGGATGCCGATAAATTTATAAATGAATTAAAAAAACGTAGTGGCAGTGTAGATGCGAAAGTTACAGAATCTGTAACCAAAATCATTAAAGATGTTGCAGAATACGGCGATGAGGCACTTAAAAAATTTACAAAACAGTTTGATAATATTGATATTGAAACCTTTGAAGTAGATAAAAGCCTCCTTAAAAAAGGATACGAAAACTCAAAAATATCAGCTGCACTGGAAAAAGCTGCTGAAAATATCAGAAGATTTCACGAAAAACAAAAACAGAACGGATATATTCAGACAGGCTCAGATGGAATTGTAATGGGACAACGAGTTCTTCCTATCGAAAAGGTTGGTATATATGTTCCCGGTGGTACAGCTGCTTATCCGTCTTCCGTTCTTATGAACGCAATTCCCGCAAAGGTCGCAGGGGTTGATGAAATTATAATGATCACACCTCCCGGACGAGGCGTTTCCGATGACATTCTTGCGGCTGCGTATATTGCAGGGGTTGACAGAGTATTTATGGTCGGTGGCGCACATGGGGTTGCAGCTCTTGCTTACGGTACGGAACAAATTCCCAAGGTTGATAAGATCGTCGGTCCCGGTAACATATTTGTTGCAACTGCTAAAAAACTTCTGTATGGAATTGTAGATATTGACATGATAGCAGGCCCGTCTGAAATTCTTATTATAGCTGACGATAAAGCTCCTGCAGCATCTGTAGCCGCAGATCTTATGTCTCAGGCTGAACATGATGTCCTTTCTTCATCAATTCTGCTTTGCCTTTCCGAAGATAAAGCAAACGAAGTAATTTCAGAGCTTGAAAAACAGGTGAAAACTCTTAGCAGGGAAGATATTATAAGAAAATCTCTTAATGACCACGGTGTTATTATGATTTGTAACAGTGTGGAAGAAGAGGCTGAGATATCCAATAAGATTGCTCCTGAACATCTTGAGCTTTGCGTGGAAAATCCCTTTGAGTTATTGAACTCTGTCCGTAATGCAGGGTCCGTTTTCATGGGATATTCATCTCCTGAACCACTTGGAGATTATTATGCAGGCCCGAATCATGTTCTTCCAACATCAGGAACTGCAAGATTTTTCTCCGCACTTTCCGTTGACAGCTTTATCAAGAAAAGCTCTTACCTTTATTATTCAGAGGTTGCTCTCAATAAAGTTGCTGATGATGTGATATCTATTGCAGAAGCTGAAGGCCTTACAGCTCACGCAAACTCAATCAAAGTTAGGACGGGTAAATAAATGAGATTTGGAGAGTCTGTTAATAGCTTAGAAGAGTATATACCTTTCAGCTATAAGCCGGGAATGATAAGACTGGATGCAAATGAAAGTTGTATAAGTCTTCCTGACAGTATAAAAGCTGAGATTCTGAATGTTATCAGCGAGGTTGAACTGAACAGGTATCCGGATCCTTACTGTAAGGACTTGCGCAAGGCTTTCGGAAGATATTATGGAATCGATTGTGATAATGTTGTTGTCGGCAACGGTTCAGATGAACTTATTTCAATTATCTTTTCTTCTTTGATTCCATCAGATTCCAAATCCTTGACTGTCGCTCCTGATTTTTCTATGTATTCTTTCTATGCATCTTTATATAACAGGAAAAACGATGTTTATCAGAAAGACGAAAATTATAATATTGATGTTGATGAGTTTATTGATTATATAAATAAAAACGGATATGATTTTGTGATGTTTTCCAATCCATGTAATCCGACAGGACAAGGTATTGAAAAAAGTGATATACTTAAAATCGTAAAAAATACATCAGCGATGATCTGTGTTGATGAAGCTTATATGGATTTTTGGGATGAATCTGAATCTGTCTGTAATGAAGTTGACACCTATGACAATTTAATGGTTCTCAGAACATTGTCAAAGGCCATTGGATTAGCCTCTTGCAGACTTGGGTTCGCCGTAGCAAATAAGAACATAATTTCTATGTTTAATAAAGTCAAATCGCCATATAATGTCAATTCTGTATCTCAGTCGATCGGATGCTATATTTTAAATAATCCTGATATTCTCAATGCAAACGGTGAGTTTATCAAAAAACAAACTCAAGATCTTTATAATAGAATTAAAAAACTTAATATCAAAGATTCTATTGTATACGAGCCGAAAACAAACTTTGTTTTTGTTAAAGTTCCTACAGCAAGAGAAATCTTTGAGAAATTAAAAAATAAAAACATAATTATACGCTGCTTCGGTTCCGATCGGTTGAGAATAACAGCAGGAACAGAAGATGAAAATGAAGCAGTTCTGAATGCGTTGGAGGAAATGTGTTAATGAGACAGGATACTGTGATCAGAAAAACTAAAGAGACCGATATTTCGGTAGAATTGAATATAGACGGTAAAGGGTCTTTTGAAGGTACCAGCGGTGTAGGCTTTTTTGATCATATGCTGAACTCATTTGCCGTACACGGCAAGTTTGACCTGAAAATCAATGTCGTTGGTGATCTGTTTGTAGATTGTCATCATACCGTGGAGGATTTGGGTATCGTTCTTGGAACAGCATTCAAAAATGCACTTGGTGACAAGAAGGGAATATCAAGATTCGGTGAAATGACAATCCCGATGGATGAAGCTTTGGCAAACGCGGTTGTAGATATATCCGGCAGACCCTATCTTGTTTGCAACGCAGAGTTTAACAAGCCAATGGTTGGAGATTTTGATACAGATATGGTTGTTGAGTTTTTCAGAGCTTTTGCTATGAACTCGGGGATTACACTTCACATCAATTTGCTCTACGGACAAAATGCACATCATTGCATTGAAGCAATATTCAAAGCTGTTGCACATGCAATCAGAAAGGCTGCTGAGATAACAAATACTGAAATTCTCAGTACGAAGGGCTCGTTATAATGAACATGAAAGCAAAAACAATAGTTGTAGATTACGGCGCAGGGAATTTAAGGTCGGTAGAAAAGGCGTTAAATTACATCAATGCTGATTTTAAAATATCTTCAGATCCTGCCGAGGTTTTGTCTTCAGATGCCATAATTCTTCCCGGTGTGGGTGCTTTCCCTGAAGCCATGAGAAAATTGGATGAGTATAATCTGACTGAAGCTCTTAAAGAAAATGTCTTGGTCAATCACAAACCTCTTTTGGGGATTTGTCTTGGAATGCAGATGCTTTTTGATAGAAGCTTTGAGTTCAAGGAAACTAAAGGATTAGGTTTTCTTGAGGGACAAGTAGAGAAAATGAAGTTTGACGGTTTAAAAATTCCTCATATGGGATGGAACTCCCTTACATTTACAAAAGAATCTCCGTTCGAAAAAGATCTTTCTCAAAAACCTTTCTGCTATTTTGTACACTCTTATAAAGCTGTTACCTCAGATAAAAACATAATTGCATATACAGAGTACGGTTCTAAAGTTCCCGCGCTTGTTGGTAACGGAGTTGTCTTCGGGGCTCAGTATCATCCCGAAAAAAGTGGCGAAGTTGGGCTGAAAATGCTTAATAATTTTTATGATTGGATAAATACGGAATTATGATTATTTTACCTGCAATAGATATTAAAAACGGTCAGTGTGTTCGTCTGCTTAAAGGTGAATTCGACACTGTTCACAAAGTGGCTGAGTCTCCGATTGTTTCAGCTGAAAATTTCAAGGCAAAAGGCGCAGAGTTTCTCCATGTTGTCGATCTTGACGGAGCCCTTGAAAAGAAACCCGTAAATCATGAAGTTATTACTGAAATCGCAAGTCTTGGTATTCCTGTTGAAGTCGGTGGCGGAATAAGAACTGTTAAAGACATCGAAATGTATGCTAAAAACGGAATTAAACGTGTAATTCTCGGTTCCATTGCATTGAAAGATCCCGCTTTTGTTAAGGAAGCAGTTAAGGAGTTCGGAAAAATGATCGCTGTCGGCATAGATGCTGACAACGGTTATGTAAAAACTGAGGGTTGGCTCGATACCAGCAATGTTTACTTTACGGAATTTGCAAAGCTCATGGAAGATTGCGGTGTGGATGATATTATTTATACTGATATTTCCAAGGATGGTACACTTTCAGGCGTTAACGGAGAACATTTAAAACAGCTTAAAGATATTTTAAGTATAAAAATTACAGCAAGCGGTGGAGTCAGAGACATGAAAGACATCAGGCTTTGTAAAGAGCTCGGTCTTTATGGCGCGATCTGCGGAAAATCTCTTTACAGCGGAACGCTGAATCTTGAGGAGGCTTTGGAATGCTGTCAAAAAGAATAATACCATGTCTTGATATAGATAACGGCAGGGTGGTTAAAGGGGTCAATTTCCTGAACCTGCGTGATGTGGGCGACCCTGTAGAGATTGCAAAAGAGTATAACCGTCAAGGGGCAGATGAGATCGTATTCCTTGATATAACTGCAACTTCCGATAACAGAGGTACAATGTTTGATATAATTGAAAGAACCGCAAAAGAAGTTTTTATTCCTGTAACTGTCGGTGGTGGAATAAGAACCGTGGATGATTTCAAAAATATCCTTCGTTGCGGTGCTGACAAGGTTTCAGTAAATTCAGCTGCAATTAAGGATAAAACTTTGATATCAAGAGCTGCAGATCTTTTCGGGTCTCAATGTGTTGTCGTTGCGATTGATGTTAAAAGAGTTCCTTCAAAAGCTGAATATAACGGAATTTTTAAGCCTGATTTTGGTACGAATCCCGATGATTTTCATGTCGTAATGCATGGAGGACGAATAGATACCGGTATAAATGCCATAGAGTGGGCTAAAGAAGCCGAGGCTCTCGGTGCTGGGGAAATTTTGTTGACATCAATGGATACTGACGGGGTCAAGAAAGGCTTTGATCTTGAAATAACAGATATAATCAGCAGAAATCTTAATATTCCCGTAATTGCTTCCGGTGGCTGCGGCTGTCTTGAGGACTTTAAAAATGTCTTTGTCGAAACAGAAGCAAGCGCCGCACTTGCTGCTTCACTGTTCCATTATGGTGAGCTTACAGTTCAGGGTGTTAAGGATTATCTCAAGGAGAATAATATATGTGTGAGAAATTAAATTTTGATATAGATGAACTTTTCATAAAGCAGGAACTTATCCCTACAATAATTACCGATTGCAAAGATAATACCGTTCTTATGCTTGCATATATGAATAAGGAATCATTGATAAAAACACTCGAAACAGGAAAAACATGGTTTTACAGCCGTTCAAGACAAAAACTTTGGAATAAAGGCGAGACCAGCGGACATTTCCAGACTGTAAAAAGTATATATTCCGACTGCGATAATGATACGCTCCTTATAAGCGTTGAGCAGATCGGACCTGCTTGTCATACAGGAAGCCGCAGTTGTTTCTTTAATAAAATAAAATAATCGAAAGGTTGAATTGTAATGGAAAAAGATATATTGAAAGAACTTTATGAGGTTGTTCTTGACAGAAAAGCAAACCCTCAGGAAGGCTCTTATACTTGCTATCTTTTCGAGAAAGGGCTCGATAAAATTCTTAAAAAGGTAGGGGAGGAATGTGCTGAAACAATAATCGCGTCTAAAAACACTAATGACGAAGATCTTGTTGGTGAAATTTGCGATCTTATTTACCACCTTACTGTTCTTATGGCGGAAAGGGAAATTCCTCTTGAAAAGGTTTACGAAGAGCTTGATAAGAGATCTGCAAAAATCGGTAATCTAAAGCAAATGAAAAATGTTGACAGAAATACATGAGTCTGAAAAGGAGCCACTTGAAATGTGGTTCCTTTTTTGACATAAAAAAGTTGAACTAATTTAAAATTGGGGGGGGGTTGACAATTATAATAAAAACTGATATAATTATAAATATTTAATAGAACTACAAGGAGATTTCCGTATGAAACTGAAAAAGGTACTGTCTTTATTTATTTTATCTGCAATTATGCTATCGTTCTTTACCGCTTGCGCAGGAGAAGAAGTTGCACTTTTATCGTTTATGCCCGAAGATGAAGAAGTTATAGATTATGGAGGAAAAGAAGTCAAAATTGTGGGATATTGGAGAGATGGGGTTTTGGAAATATCGCCTGTCAGAATTGAAAGCCAATATGGAGATATGCTTCTTGACCATTATGATGCTATAGGTAAAAAGTTTAATATAAAAATTAATCATTCTGATGTTTTCAGTTCGAACAATTTTATATTGAATGCCTCAACCGGTGAATACTATGCCGATATTATAGACAATAGTCTGGGAAATCTGATTGATCTTTATAATTCAGGTCTTGTAATGAATGTATTGAATATTATAGATTACCCCGAACTTCACAGCGGTAAATACGGTACAGAGTCTCAGTTGGGCGCAGTTACCGTAAGAAAACCAACCGGTAATGAAACTTATGGTTTTATAGCTGCTCATTGGGGAATTCCCACTCCAAAGTTTTCAAATGCATGTTATTTCAATCCTGATTTCGTTGAATCATTCGAACTTCCAAACCCGTACGAGCTTTTAGAAAATGATTCATGGACATGGGATGTGTTCAGCGATATGTGTATTGCCGTGCAGACACAAGGAGCGGATCCTACAACAGAGGATGACGATACTTATGGAATAGCTGAAGACCCTGAACAGAATTATGTTGCAAGGGCGGCATTTGCTTCCAATGATGCTGACCTGGTAAAGTATGATGAAACTGCTGGAAAATATCTGTTTTCACTGTCCGGTCCCAATGTTTCTGAAACGCTTGAATGGCTCAGAAATCTTTATGAGAAGGGCGGACTTCGTACAGTAAGCGGTTGGAAAACAACTACTATCGGCAATGCTGTCAATAATTTTATTGAAGGCAGGGTTTTGTTTATGGTAGAACATACTTACCATGGAACAACTGATAAAGAATCACTTTCGTACAACGCCGGGTTTGATTTCAGCTGGATTCCTTTTCCGAAAGGACCAAGTGGTGTAAATTATAATTACAACGCTTCAATATCCAACAACGACCGATTCTTCTTTATGCCTTCAATCGGTACGGAAGAGAGTTGTTTGAGGAACATCGTCCCAAGTCTTTTCAGTGCTTTTGAAGGGCTTGAGGGATATGATTGGAGAGAATTTTATTCTGTCGGTATGTTTTTTAATGAAGAATCAGAAAAATGGTTTTTCCATATGTATGATAACGTGGAAAATAATTATGACTTTGCAACTGGATTTTTCGACAGCGGATATACATTTAGTGCTATAAAAGGTTCGAAAAGTATAGCCGAGGCAATTCAAAGCTTCATGCCATATGGTCAGAGTAAAATTGATAAATATCTTAATCAATAGCAGTATAAAGCGGTACAGAAATTTTGTACCGCTTTTTTGAGGTTCTGTAATAAAATGATGAGGTCGAACACTCTCCGTTTGTTACAGAACCTTTTTTGTTGAAAATATAAGTTATTGTAAAAAAAATCGTAATTATATGTAGTTGACAACAGGAAAAAAATATGGTATAATATACATGTAAACTTAATACGTGACATGAAAGGATATTTATCATGAGACTCAAATCATTTTTCTCCTTGTTTCTTTGCGTTGTGATTTCTTTTTCAATGTTGGCTGCATGTTCAGACAATTCCGGAGATAAACTGATGTCTTTTCTTCCTGAAACCGAATCTAATGCTGATTTTAACGGGAAAGAATTAAAAATCGTTGGACTTTACCGTGAAGGTATTGCGGAGGTCGCTCCTGTAAGCTTTGAAAATGCTTATTCGGATATGCTTATTGAACATTATAAAACTGTTGGTTCTAAATATAATATTAAGATCGTGGCTGAGGGTTCCGATACTATTGTTGACGATATAACATTAAAATCCGCAGTCGGTGATAAATTTGCAGATGTCATTGATGATTCTCTTTCAAGTATTCTTGATCTGTACAATTCAGACATTCTTCTGGATGTGTCATCTGTATTGGATTATTCCGAGCTTTACAGTGGTAAATACGGGACATCTACACAGTTAGGTGCTTCAACTTTGAAACGTTTAACAGGCGATGAAGTCTTCGGTTTTGTCTCTGCATATTGGGGAGTTCCCACTCCTAAATTTGCAAATGCAGGTTATTTTAATCCTGATTTTGTTTCAATGTATAATCTTGCAAATCCATACGAGCTGCTTGAAAATGATAACTGGACATGGGCTCAGTTTGAAAAAATGTGTATCGCAGTACAATCTGAAGGAAATGACCCTGCTGATGAGGCTGATGATATATATGGTATCGCGGAAGACCCTGACCAGAACTATCTTGCGAAGACAGCATTTAATTCAAATGATGCAAATCTTGTAGCATACGACGAATCGACAGGTTTGTATTCGTTCTCACTTGAGGATCCAAAGGTAGAAGAAACTCTTCAATGGCTTCAGGGTTTGTATAAAAGCGGTGCTTTACGTATCGTCAGCGGTACTACCGGTAATTCAACTATAGGTAATCTCGTAAATAATTTTATTGAGGAAAGAGCTATGTTCATGGTAGAACATACTTACCACGGAACAACAGACAGGGAATCTCTCGCTTACAGAGCAAATTTTGATTTCAGTTGGATTCCTTTCCCGAAAGGTCCCAGCGCTGAACTGTATAATTATAACGCATCTATTTCAGGTGCAGACAGATATTACGGACTTCCCGCAATCGGTACGGATGATGAAACGTTAAGCATTATAATTCCGGAACTGTTCTCGTCTTTTGAAGGTCTTGATAATTTGGCATGGAGAGATTACTTTTCAATGGGAATGTTTTTCAGTGACGAATCTCAGGAATGGTTCTTTAAGATGTACGAAAATGTATCCAACAACTATGACTGGTTAACAGGATTCTTCAACAGTTCCTATTCTGCAAAAATTATAGATGAATCTAAAAGTATTGCGGAAATACTTCAATCATATGCAAACTTAGGTCAAAAAGAGATCGATAAAAAGCTGAATGTACAATAGTAACAAAAAGCAGTTTCTGATATAAAAGAGACTGCTTTTTTATATAATTCAAAAAGTTTCAAGAAAATACCCTTGACTTTACGTTTCAGACATGATATAATATTTGAGATTATAAATTGTTATTTAAAACTATATGCTGAAAAGGATGGTTCAAATGAATATTCCCTTTAAACCTTGCAATATTTTATTGCCCAAAGAAGGCTTTGAAAAATGGAGCGTTGTTGCCTGCGACCAGTATACCTCTGATGCCGATTATTGGAACAGGGTAGAAAACACAGTAGCTTCCGCAAACTCAACACTCAGAATAACTCTTCCTGAAATATATCTTGAAGAGGGTGATGTTTCTGAAAGAATAGACAAAATTAACGCTACAATGGATGAGTATCTTTGCGGAAATGTTTTTAATGAAATTAAAGATTCTTATATATATACAGAGAGATCTGTAACTAACGGAAAAATCAGAAAAGGTCTTATCGGCGCATTTGACCTTGAAGCTTATAATTTCAACAAAGGGTCAGATTCTCAGATAAGAGCAACTGAAGGAACTGTTCTTGAAAGAATTCCTCCACGTGTCAAGATCAGAGAGAATGCACCTCTTGAGCTTCCTCATATAATGATCCTTATCGATGACCGTACAAATGCTGTCATAGAGGCTGTGACTGCGTCTAAAAGAGAAGAGAATAAACTCTATGATTTTGATTTGATGGAAAATGGCGGTCATGTAAGCGGTTACAGAGTCTCAGGAGACGATTGTGAAGCTCTGAACAAAGCATTGGAGTCTCTTTATAATGTAAACGAATTTAATGCTAAATATTCTGTTGAGGACAAGCCCCTACTGATATTTGCAGTAGGTGATGGAAACCATTCTCTTGCAACGGCTAAAACATGCTGGGAAAATATCAAGAAAACACTTACTCCGGAAGAACAGGAAAATCATCCTGCAAGATATGCTTTGGCAGAACTTGTAAATGTCCATGATGAATCTCTTGAGTTTGAACCTATTCACAGACTTATCTTTGATACAGACACTGTGAAATTTGAATCCGAATTGAAAAACTTCTTTAATGATTGCGGACTTGAAGCAACTGAGAATGTTGAAGCTGACGGATTTACAGTAGTTATAGGTGATAAGGTTGAGAATTTTGTTCTCAGATCTCCTAAATTCAATCTCACAGTAGGAGATGTACAAAGCTTCATCGATCACTATCTTAAAGAAGTTGAAACGGGTAGCAAGGTTGACTATATCCACGGAGAAGAAACCGTGTTTGCAAAAGCAAAAGATTCAAATACTGTAGGAATTCTCTTACCTGCGATGGCAAAGAATGACTTGTTCAAAACCGTTATAGTTGACGGGGTTCTTCCGAGAAAAACATTCTCTATGGGACACGCAAACGAAAAACGATTCTACCTTGAATGCAGAAAGATAAGATAAACAATATAGATATCAAAGGAGATAATTCAATGATCACAACAGAGTTGCTTATAGCTTTTGGTCTGTCGCTTGATAAATATGAAGTAAGTGAGATTAAAACAGGTCATATAAACGATACTTTTTTCGTTCACAAAAAAGACCATAGTTCAGAACATGGGTATATTTTTCAGAGAGTAAACACTTATGTTTTTAAAGAACCTGAAAAGGTTATGTTCAACATCGAAAAAGTATCTGAACACCTTAAAAACAAGATAGATAAAAACAGTGATATTGCAGACTATCGTCAGATGCTGTTTTTCCTCAAAACACCTGAAGGAAAAAATTATTATGTTGATTCGGAACAGAATTTCTGGAGAGGATACAAGTATGTAGATAATGCATTTACTTACGACTATCCCGAAACAACTAATATTCTTTATCTTATGGGACAGAGATTCGGTTCTTTCCAGAATCAGCTTTCTGATTTTGATGCTAAAATTCTTTATGAAACAATTCCTAATTTCCATAATACAAAAGCAAGAATCGAAAGATTTAAGCAGGTTATGTCTGAAGATAAGTTCGGAAGAGTTTGCGAGGCAAAAGATGAGGTTGAATATCTTTTGAAAGCAGCGGACATGGCATCAGAACTTTCCGTTATGATTGAAAACAATCAGATTCCTTTAAGAGTTACACATAACGATACAAAGTGCAATAACGTTCTTTTTGATAAAGATAAATTAACACCCGTAGCTGTTATCGATCTTGATACAATAATGCCCGGACTTGCAGCTTATGATTTTGGCGATGCAATAAGAACTGCCGGAAGTACAGCAGCGGAAGATGAACCGGATACAACTAAAGTTCATGTTGATCTTGAAAGATTTGAAGCCTTTACAAAAGGATTTGTTCCTCAGGTAGCAAAAAATCTGACAAAGATCGAACTCGAATCTTTGGCTCTCGGTGCATTCACAATGACATATGAAGTCGGACTCAGATTCCTTACAGACTACTTTGAAGGGGACGTTTACTTCAAAACCAAATACGAAGGTCATAATCTTGTCAGATCACGTACTCAGATTGCTCTTGCTAAAGATATGCAGGCTAAATTTGAAGAAATGAAAGCCATCGTAAAAAAATATACAGATAAGGACTGATTTTCCCTAATGAATATCAGTGAATTACAAGGGAAAATAATTGATGTCCATACACATATTTTCCCGGATAAAATAGCAGCAAAAGCAACAAAGGCTGTAGGAGATTTCTACGATATTCCAATGGATGAAGTCGGAACAAAAGATCAGCTTCTTGAAGATATGTCAAAGTACGGAATAAAACATTGCTTTATTCATAGTGTTGCAACTTTTGCTCATCAGGTAAGAGGTATAAATGACTTTCTTATAGAAGTTCTGAAATCTGATAAAGAAAAATTTACGGCATTTGGTCCTGTTCATGCGGACATGGATGATATGATCTCTGAGCTTGATTATATGAGGGAAAACGGAATAGCCGGAATCAAACTTCATAATGATTTTCAGGGATTCGCAGTGGATGACCCGAGGCTTGATATCCTTTATGAAAAATGTCAGGCAGAAAAAATCCCAATAATGTTTCATGCCGGAGATAAAAGATATTCCAATACGAACCCCAGACAATTTCGGAATATCGGGCGTAAATTTCCTTACCTCATAGGTATTGCGGCTCATTTTGGAGGCTACAGCGAGTGGGTCGATGTAGATGATGATTATTTCAAAGATTCACCGTTTTGGTTTGATACATCAAGCAGTTTGTTCCTTTTGGATAAAAAGGAAGCTTTGAGGATCATCAATGCCAGAGGTACAGACAAGATAATGTTCGGAACGGATTTTCCGATGTGGAAAGCCTGTGACGAATATGACAGGATCGATAAACTTGAACTTGACTTTTCTATCCTTGAAAAAATCATGTATAAAAACGCTGAAATGTTTTTAAATCAGTGTTCTGTGGTTAAATGATTTTTATTTCACAGTAATTTTCATTCAAATGTTAAAAATCGCTATTGAAAAAACCAATAATTTGCGATATAATTATAGGTGCTCAATTATAAATTGGTAAATATTGAAAGGAGATATTAAAAATGGCAAACTGTTCACATGAAGTTGAAAGAATGTGCGTCGTTGCAAAAGGTCCTCATCATGGACCCGCGCCCATTCCCGAAGAAGGCCGTTGGGTAAAAGCTTACGAAATTAAAGACATTTCAGGTCTTTCCCACGGTATTGGTTGGTGCGCTCCCCAGCAGGGATGTTGCAAACTCACTCTTAACGTTAAAAACGGTATCATCGAGGAGGCTCTTGTAGAAACTCTCGGTTGTTCCGGTATGACACACTCTGCAGCTATGGCTGCTGAAATCCTTCAGGGTAAAACAATCCTTGAAGCTCTTAACACAGACCTTGTATGTGACGCTATCAACGTAGCTATGAGAGAAATCTTCAAACAGCTCGTTTACGGTCGTACACAGACAGCGTTCTCTGAAGATGGTCTTCCCATCGGTGCAGGTCTTGAAGACCTCGGTAAAGGCCTCCGTTCTCAGGTTGGTACAATGTTCGGTACAAAAGAAAAAGGTGTTCGTTACCTTGAAATGGCTGAAGGCTACGTTCTTAACATCGCTCTTGATGAAAATAACGAAGTTACAGGCTATAAATTCGTTCACCTCGGCAAAATGATGGCTGAAATCCGCAAGGGTACAGATCCTAAAGAAGCTTTTGAAAAGAACATCGGCACTTACGGCAGATACGAAAATGCTGCTAAGTATATCGACCCCAGAAATGAATAAGGAAGGAGGACATTATAATGGCATTATTTGAAAGTTATGAAAGACGTATTGATAAAATCAACGTCGTTGTTAAAGAATACGGTTTTAATTCTCTTGAAGAAACAAAAGATTACTGCCTTGAACATGGTGTAGATGTAGAAGCTATCGTAAGAGGTGTTCAGCCTATCGCTTTTGAAAACGCTGTTTGGGCTTACACACTCGGTGCTGCAGTTGCAATCAAAGCAGGCAAAAAACGTGCTGCTGACGCTGCTGAAGCTCTTGGTATCGGCCTCCAGGCTTTCTGTATCCCCGGTTCTGTTGCTGAAAACAGAAAAGTAGGTCTCGGTCACGGTAACCTTGCATCCATGCTTCTCAAAGAAGAAACAGACTGCTTCTGCTTCCTCGCAGGACATGAAAGTTTCGCAGCTGCTGAAGGTGCTATTGGTATCGCAAAGAGCGCTAACAAAGTAAGAAACAAGCCTCTCCGCGTTATTCTTAACGGTCTCGGTAAAGATGCTGCTTACATCATTTCCAGAATCAACGGTTTCACATATGTAGAAACAGATTACGATTTTGCTAACGATGAAATCAAAGTTGTAAGAGAAGTTGCTTTCTCTGACGGCGAAAAAGCTAAAGTTAAATGCTACGGCGCAAACGATGTTCTCGAAGGCGTTGCTATCATGAAGCTTGAAAAAGTAGGCGTTTCCATCACAGGTAACTCCACTAACCCCACAAGATTCCAGCACCTCGTTGCAGGCACATACAAGAAGTGGTCTTATGAAAACAACTTCAACTACTTCTCTGTTGCTTCCGGCGGCGGTACAGGTAGAACACTTCATCCCGATAACATGGCTGCAGGTCCTGCTTCCTATGGTCTTACAGACTCTATGGGCAGAATGCACGGTGATGCTCAGTTCGCTGGTTCTTCCTCTGTTCCCGCACACGTTGAAATGATGGGTCTTATCGGTATGGGTAACAACCCCATGGTTGGCGCATCCGTTGCTGTTGCAGTTGCTATCGAAGAATCTTTCAACAAATAATTGTTTTAATAATTATAGTTGATTTTCTTTAAAAGTAAAAATAATTACAGTTTTAGCCCTGACTTTTTATGAGTCAGGGCTATTTTTTTGTCAAAGCATGGGGTTGTACGGTAAATAGTGTTTACCTTTTGTTTACCGCACATAAAATAAAACACTCAGTAAGCCAATTTATGCTTACCAAGTGTTTTGATTGGGTTGTTTTTCAATAAATTTCCGCCAGGCAATTATCACATTTCGCAATAAATTCATCTGTGGCATGCAGGTATGTTTTCTCGGTTATTTTCGGGTCAAGATGCCCTAATCGTGATTGAATGTACTTGATTGATAATCCGTGTTCATGTAAATCTGTCGCATGTGTATGTCTCAGAGAGTGGAATGTAAAATCGGGGATATTCAAATTATGATGTATTATTCTTGAAAAATTCAGACTAATGCGACTGCTTGTGTATTCGCCACTTTCTCTTCTTAATACAAAATCTACAGGTTGATCGGTCGGGGATGTTATAATTTCTTTTTTAGAAGACATATAGTACTCTTGATAATATTCCATATATATGGTTTTGAATCGTTGTTGCCTGTTAAATTCCCTCGTAAGAAGGTTTTGCAAATCAGGATCCATTGCAATTACTCTGTTTTCATTGTATTTGGGACTTGTAAAATACCAAAGCTTTTTGTCCGGATCCCATTGAACCTGCTTGTTTATCTTAATCGATCCTTTTATTAAGTCTACGCAGTCCCAGGTCAGTGCAAATACTTCTCCGATCCTCATACCGCATTTATAACCTAACATTAACGGAATATGTGCTGTAGTTCCTTCGGGATATCTTTCAAAAATCCGTTTCATTACATCAGGGGTTAAGTAAATATTATTTCTTGATCTCAGTTCTAAACGATCGTTTCTTGTGGAAGGTAGTGTTGCGTTTGTTGCTACATTGGTTTTAAGAAATCCGTTGGCGACTGCAAAAGTAAGACTTTTTGTTAAAATTCCTTTGAGTACCGAGAGAGTGTTTCTGCTATATTGTCTTTTAACCATATCGTTAATAAAATGCTGTATCGTCGGTGTTGTAATGGAAGATATACGATATTGCCCTAAGGCAGGGGAGATATAATTTTTAATTTTTTTTCGGTAGCCCTCAATGGTTTTGGGTTTACAGTTTATTTCACAATATTCTTTGATCCAATATTCCAGCAGGTCATCATAGCTCATATCTGAAGTTTTAAAGGCTAATCCGCCGTGATTAAATTCATTTAATGCTTCATTTCCGGCTTTAAGTGCTGCATTCCTTGTTTTGAATCCACATTTACTGATTCGTTTTCTTTTTCCGGCAATCCTTGGCCCTTCAAAAGAATACTGCCAGTTTTTACCTCTTTTTTCTACTCTTAATGCACCCATTTATTTTCAGCTCCTTTCTGTATTATGATCATACATATATTATACCACAAGATGTGATATTTTGCAACCAAAATGTTCAAGTACATATTTTTGTTAATATTTTTCATTAAAAACCAACGACTGAAAAGTGACATTGTCCCGATTATTGGATTTTGGATTTTTTTCATAAATACCACCTTGAATATATATCAATAAAATGCTAAAATATATGTAAAAGTATCATAAAAGAACCGAGGAATACTATGATTATAGAACTGGCTCAGAGTAAAGACAAACAAAATATAACACAACTTGATTCCCACATTGATCCTGAGCGCTTAGAAGAGTGTATCAGAAACGGTCAGGTTTATGTACTGAAAATCAAAAACGACGGACAAAACCATGAATTAAACGATTCTGTCGTTGGAGTTCTGCGTTACAGTTTGTTTTGGCAAAGCATACCGTTTGTGGATCTGCTGTACATAGATGAAACCTATCGCGGAAAAGGATTTGGAACTGAAATGATGGGTGCATGGGAGCAAGCCATGAAGGTTCTCGGATACAAATATGTTATGACGAGCACGCAGTCCGATGAGGATGCATGGCGCTTTTACGAAAAACTCGAATACATCAAGGTTGGAGGATTTTTGCCTCCCGAACAGGATGCCGATGAATGGATATACTTAAAACAATTGGGTGATTGAAATGAATAATAATTATCAAAATGAAGCATACGAGCGTTGGGGCGATACAAACGCTTACCGTGAACACGAACAGAAAACAAGAAAGTACACAAAAGAAAAATGGACTGAGGTAAATGAAGGCCTGATGGCAATCTTCGGAGAGTTTACAGATTGTAAAGCGAAATGCGAAACAAACGATTCTCCCGAAGCTCAGGCTCTTGTGACAAAGCTTCAGGCACATATAACAGAAAACTACTACACGTGCACAAACGAAATTTTGGCAGGTCTTGGAAAGATGTATGTCGCTGACGAAAGATTTAAAAAGAATATAGATAAGCAGGGTGAAGGTACCGCAGAGTTTGCTTCGGCCGCAATTAAATTCTACGTAGAGGAGAAAGTGAAATGATACTTGAAACAGAAAGACTTATACTTCGTCCATTTACAGAGAACGACTTTGAGGATGTCTTTGAATATTTGCACGAGCCGATGGTTCATTGCTTTGAGGACATGAGAACGAAAACAAGAGATATGATCGAAGCTCATGATAAAGTTTTCAGCCTGATACAGGAAGGGCTTTCCGATGCAGGACTTGACATGGACGATATTTATACCGAAGCATACAGAGGCGATGAATAATGAGTTTTTACGTTTGCGGAGACACTCATGGAGACATAGATATCCATAAACTCACAACCAAAGCATTTCCTGACGGTAAAAAACTTACCAAAAAAGACTATCTCTTGGTTTGTGGCGATTTCGGCTGTGTCTGGGACGGAGATTCTCACGACAGAAATATCAGGAAATTTTACAATCAGAAACCGTGGACGACCCTCTTTGTTGAGGGTAACCACGAAAACCATGTTTTACTTAATAAGTTCCCAGTAGAAAAATGGAATGGAGGTAAAATACATAGAATTTCCGATTCGATAATTCATCTCATGCGAGGTCAAGTCTTCAATATTGATGGCAAAAAAATCTTTACTATGGGCGGTGCAGACTCTCCTGATAAGGGTTCCAGAAAGCTGGGTATCTCTTGGTGGAGGGAAGAACTTCCCACCCGAGACGAGATCTCAGAGGCTATAAAGAATATAAATAAACACAAGAGCCAGGTGGATTATATATTCACCCACTGCGCAAGCTCCCGTGTCCAGAAACATTTCGGAGAAACCAATGAACTCACCGACTTTTTCACCGGGCTCGAAAACATAGATTTTCAGCATTGGTACTTCGGTCATTACCACGAAGACAAGGGCTTCGGCGAGAAATTTACCTGCCTTTATCAGACCGTCGTCAAACTCTGGTAAGATCGGTCAGTTCGCGATTGCATCAAAATACTTCGATTTAGCACCCCCTATTTTTCTGCATAACCACGCGGAAAAATAGGGGAGAATCATACTATCTAATAATGAATAACTATTTACTTTAAATTTTTTTTAGGAGGAATTCATATGGCAGAAAAACTAAATATCTACCAAAAACTTGCAAGCCCGTAAAAGTTCTGAAGAAGAACAATTATGGCTTCTGTGGATGATAATAAAACTGTGATTTTATCATCTGCATCATAAACTAAAAGGAGGAGTATCAAATGACAGGATAAAAACAAACCTTTACAATTTTCAGAACGGATTTGATCTTTGCAAAATAGATGTATTATCATCGCCCGTTCAACATATCATACCGGACTCATACAGATTTTTCCGACAGATATCGGAGATTTTGTATTGAGTCTTTTTCTATTATTGAGTAATATATACTCATAAAATAAATTATTTAAAAAATAAAAGGAGTACAAAATAGATGATTTTTGTATTAGACAGCCTTATGGGCTCAGGCAAAACAAGTGCCATGATTAATTTTATCAATAATTCTGCGGAGGATGAAAAATTCCTTTTTATCACGCCTTATCTCTCGGAAGTTAACCGAATACTCAATGCGTGTCCAACAAAAAACTTTAAAGCACCTAATGAAAAGGGCGGTAAACAAAATAATATTCAGAAACTCTTCAAAAAGGGATACAATGTTGTCGCAACTCATGCTTTGTTCACAATGTTCAACGCAGAAACCATATCTTTGGTAAAAGATCAAGGCTACACTCTCATTATAGATGAAGTAGTAAATACCATAAACTCACAACGTGTAAGCAGCGATGACATTCAAATGCTTCTAAACTCCGGGTTCATTGATATAGGTGAAAACCGAAAAATCACATGGCTGAAAGATGATTATAGTGGTAATCTGGTAAAAAATACTAGAAACGTTATAGAATCAAATGATATCTTTTTATACGGTGAAAATACGTTAATGTGCATTCTTTCCCCGGAGCTTTTTACCTCGTTTAAGGATGTATATATAATGACCTATATGTTTGAGGCTCAATTGCAGCGAGCCTACTTTGATATGCAGCATCTTGAATATTCAAAGAAATATGTTAGCGGTGATTCTCTGAAAACTTATTATATATCTGATGAACCCGTGTATCGTCCTCCCGTCGATTTTAAGTCCTTAATCAGAATTGAAGAAAACGATAAATTAAATTTGATTGGAAATAAGGAAACTGCACTGTCAAGAAATTGGTATAAGAACAACCTTAATAAAGAAGCTGTCCAGACTGTGAGAAAAAATTTATTAAATTTCATGAAAAACTATACAGATGCAAGTGCTAATGAAAAAATGTGGACGACGTTCTGTTCAACCGACGATGAGGGAATTGACTGTAAAAAAATACTTAAAGGCGCAGGATTCGCAAACTCTTTCCTTGCATGTAATGCCCGAGGCACAAATGATTACAGAGACAGATACGTTTTAGCTTATATGATTAATCGGTACGTAAATCCTTTTATGAAAAATATTATAAACCAAAACGGATTTGAATTCGATGAGGACAAATTCGCTCTTGCAGAGCTTTTGCAGTGGACATGGAGATCTGCTATAAGAGACGGTAAAAAAATACATATATACCTTCCCAGCATAAGAATGCGAAATCTTTTTACAACATGGATTGACGAGGTCAGTGCACCGACAATCATTTGAAATAAATATAAAAGGAATCGACTTTGAGATCTCATCGAACCAGCGGTTGCGTTATTTAATAATATTTTTTTCCGAATTTAGAAGGCTTACTTCAAATTTAGGAGGTTTATTTCAAATTTAGAAGGGTTTTCCCTAGGCTTCAGTAATGCTATATAGCAATAGTAGTATATATATATTCTTTTATAAGTGTTATATCAAAAAAACCCACTGAAATCAACACTTTTTTTAAGATTTAGAAGGGCTGCCCTTATTAAATTATTTATATACATATATATTGCCAGAAGGATAAGAATCTATTATGTCCTGTGCAGACCTTTTTCAGCAGATTGAAGTGGGTTTTGTAAACTATAATATCTATAATTCAAAATCTATAAATCATCAAATAATACATATCGTTTTAAAGGAGTTAAAAACATGCAAAATACTAATAATGAAAAAAGATTACCTACTTTGATATATACAGTAAAAGAAGTATCTAAAATACTTCACACAAGTCCTGGATATATCTATAATCTTATCAGGGCTGGAGTTCTTCCTGCTCTCAAACTCGGTTCTTATAAAGTACGTAAAGAAGCACTCGATGCTTTTCTCGAAAAGTTCGAAGGTAAAGATGTTTCAGATCCATATGAAATTACAGACCTGCAGACAGATGATTTATCTATCGAAAATACATATGATTGATAATATCAGATTTGAATGGTCAGAGATTTTCTCGTTTTTACCGAAAAGTTTTGTTCTTTGAAAATATCATTAAGTTTTCAGTATATATGTTTCTGTCTGATTTTATCGTAAACTGCAGGAGAAAAAAGTACT
>JAZTZU010000016.1:0-10191 GCA_045637625.1 Eubacteriales bacterium | reverse complement strand
ATTTGATGGGATTGGCTCTTTTAGCACTAACTAGGCTGTTTAAGCACCTTTAAAATGGAGCCAACCCTATTGAAATACAACCTTTCAGGTTGTATTTCGAATTTCTATAATCATTATAAAAGAAAAGCATAGAAAGAGGTATTTTTATGGAAAAAATTAAAATCGGTGTTTTCGGTGCCGGCAGAGGCAGAACGATGCTCGGCTTTTCGAGAGAATATCTTGATACAGAGCTTGTTGCTGTCTGCGACAAGGATGAGTTCAAAAGAGAACGCGTAAAGCTGGAGCTCAACGATGACAGCGTTGCACTTTATTCTGATTTCGATGAATTTTTGAAACATGATATGGATGCGGTGGTTCTTGCAAACTATGCCAACGAACACGCACCTTTTGCAATTAAATGTATGGAAGCGGGCAAGCACGTTTTCAGCGAGGTATTGCCTTTCCAGAACATGAAAGAAGCGGTTGAACTTATCGAATGTATTGAAAGAACAGGAAAAGTTTACGCTTACGGTGAAAACTACTGCTATATGCCTGCTCCATATGAGATGAAAAAGCTTTATAAGGAAGGCAAGATCGGTGAATTTGAATACGGCGAGGGCGAATATGTTCATAACTGCGAACCCATCTGGCCTGAGATCGCATATGGCGAAGAGGACCATTGGAGAAATAACGGATATTCCACGTTCTATTGCACTCATTCCCTCGGACCTATCGTTCACATCACAGGTCTTCGTCCCGTTAAGGTCACAGGTTTTGAGGGCTGTATGAACGAAAGACGCCTCAGAGTAGGATGTAAATCCTCTTCTGTCGGTCTTTTGATTGTAGAGTTTGAAAACGGTGCTATTTACAAGAGTCTCCACGGTGATCTTTATAAAAATAATATCTGGTACACAGTTTACGGCTCAAAGGGCAGAATGGAAACTGCAAGAGAAGCTGCTTGTGAGGGGGACATTCACAGAATTTATGTGGATTTCGATGAGTACAGCGGTGCTTACGATACTGAAAAACACGAAGATTACCGTCCCACTCATGCTGAGGCTGAAATGGCTAAGGGCTATGGCCACGGAAATTCCGATTTCTACTCCATGTATAATTTCGTTCGTAAGATTCAGGGCTTTGAAGATGCTGATATTATTGATATTTACGAAGCTTGCGATATGTTCCTCCCCGGTATTTTTGCGTACCGTTCAATTCTTCAGGACAACGTAAAACTCGAAATTCCCGATATGCGTGATCCCGCTGTCCGTGAACAGTACAGAAACGATACCGCTTGCACCGACCCGAAAGGCGCAGGCGACCAGCTTCTGCCCACGTCATCAAAGGGTACACCTGAAATTCCTCAGGAAGTTTATGATTCCCAGAAAGAAAAATGGGAAATTCTAAAGGAAAAGATACTTTCTGAGCTGAAAAACGATAAATAAAAATTTTTAAAGGAAAGGATCTTTGTTATGAATATCTGCAGATTTGTACCGTCGTACAGCTCTCCCGATGTTATCACTACGCTGAATTTCGTTTGTGAAAAAGGGGAATTCGTCAATAAAGGTCCTTTCATCTTTTCTTTTTACCGTATCTGCCTCGTAACAAAGGGTAAATGCACGGTTAAATTTGACCGCACGCAATTCGAGGTCAAGGAAAACGACGTTTTTGTGATCCTTCCTTCCATAGAGTACCGCATCGAATGTGATGATGAATTTAACCTCATGTATGTCAGCTTCATCGGCATGAGAGTCAGCGAGATATTGACGAGGTTGGGGATCTCCAGGAAAAACTGTGTGTTCCGCGATATATCACACATTCGTTTTTTCTGGGAACAGGAATTTTCCTGCAGGAGTGAATTTCTTGATCTGGTCAGTGAAAGTGTCCTTTTGTATACGTTTTCCGAGATCGGTCATAAGATTTTTATCGAAAAAGAGAACTCAGATCCTGTCAATGCGTCAGATTCGATGGTTTTTGTAAAAAAATTCCTTGATGAAAACTTCGGAGATCCGGAGCTTTCCCTTGATTCTCTGAGTGTTCGTTTTAAATATAATAAAAAATATTTATCTCACCATTTTAAGAGTGTTTTTGGAATGGGTGTCAGCGAATATCTTAACACATTGCGTGTAAGCTATGCGGTTTCGCTCATCGAGCAGCATCACCGCTTTGTTCAGGAAATAGCCTTCAGTTGCGGCTATAAAGATCCGTTTTATTTTTCGAGAGTTTTCAAGAAGATCATCGGAATTTCGCCTAAAGAAATGATAAAAATGAAAAATAAATGACTGTCTCTTATTGACAGTCATTTTTTTTTATGGTATAATAGAAGAAAAATGATTGGAACTGGTTTTATGAAATATTTATCAAATGAATTGAATATCGGCGCGGAGAAGCCTTTTACTCTGCTCCATGTCAGCGACACACACCTTTGCCTTGCAGATGACAGGGACGATGAACGAAAAATTCAGCTTGCGGCACACAGAACCACCCGTTTCCCCGAAGCGGAAGCGACTCTTGCTGAAATTGAAAGGGTAGCAAAAGAGAAAAATCTTACGATAGCTCACACAGGCGACCTTTTAGACTTCGTTTCCTGGAAAAATATTGATGAGGCGAAGCGTTTTTGCGACGAACACGATGTTTTTATGGCTGCGGGAAACCATGAATTCAGTTTATATGTGGGTGAAGCTGTTGAAGATGCCGCCTACAGAAATCAGAGCCTTGAAAAGGTTCAGGCTGCGTTCAAGAACGACATCAGATTTTCTTCCAGAAAAATTAACGGCGTGAATCTTATCGCCATTGACAACGGTTATTATCTTTTCGAGCAGGAACAGCTTGACGCGCTTAAGGCGGAAATTGATCTCGGTTTGCCCATAATTCTGTTCATGCATACGCCTCTTTATGCGGAAGATCTTATTGCAAAGCATCTCCGTCACGAAAAGAATGTTGTTCTTTACCAGATGGCAGCGCCGGAAAAATATCTTGAAAAATATCCCGAAGACCGCTACCGTCAGCAGAAAGCCGACGCAGTCACTCAGGAAGCATACGATCTCATAGTAAACTGTCCTCAGATAAAAGCCGTTATCGCAGGTCACCTCCACTATGATTTTGAGGGTAAAATTCACGATGCTCTGCCCCAGATCGTTACCGGATGCACTACGTTGAGGGAATTGCATATTAAATAGGTAGAAGACTGTGAAAAAGATTTTTTTTGACGTTATTTGTATTTATTTTTCTTGCAGTCAGCGGTTGCGGTTCCGATGTTTTAACTCTTTCGGAAGATATTGAAAATTTGCAGCGAGAGGTTTCTAATTTGAGAACTCAAATCGGGCAGCTTCAAGCAGTTATTGAAGATTCTGCGGAAAAAGATACGGTTTATCCGTTTGTTCTTATTATTTCAGATGTTTTCATTGCTGAAGATTACGTTGGAATCACGGGAACTCGTATTGACCGCTTCGGCAATACTGAAGAGTATTCTTTCGGTTCAAAAGGATCTCCCGATACCGCTATCACTCTGAATGGGAAGCTTATCGGTTGGGAAGATTTGTTCGTGGGAGATGTAATATCTCTTACATATTCCGGGGGAATTCTTGAAAGTAATCCTGCCGGGTTTGAAAGACCCATTACGGCTATCAAAATAATCGGCAGAGTTAAACAATAAAATGAAAGCTCAAAATCAAAAAGAAGTTTGACTTTTTGTTTTGAAACGTGATAAAATATATTATTTGCTATTGAAAAGGAGATTTTGCCATGAAACTTGCAACTACCACAGGAGATTTTGCCCGTTACGGATGTTCTGTTTCGGAAAGTATAGGTCATGTTGCGGACGCAGGCTTCCGTTGTGTTGACCTCAGTCTGTATCAGGAAGCTGCTCCGAATGCCGTTACTTTATCTGAAAATTGGCGTAAAACTGTTGATGAATGGCAGAAAATTGCATCCGATCGTGGTGTAAAATTCGTCCAGTGCCATTCTGCGGGAGGAAATCCCCTTGATAAAAACGGAAATTACGAATATTTGCTTCAAGCTACTATTCGTTCTATTGAAATTTGTGGGATTTTGGGTATTCCCAATACTGTCGTTCATTCCGGTTGGGCAGATGATATCTCAAAAAAGGAGTTTTTCGAGCAAAACCTTGAGTTTTACAAGCTCCTTTATCCTGCAATGGAGAAAAATAATGTCAGCGTTCTTATTGAGAATACTACGAAATTGAATATGGGTGACCGCTATTACTTTTTGACGGGAGAGGATATGGCGGAGTTCCTTGATATGGCAAATCATCCGCTTCTCGGTGCTTGCTGGGATACGGGTCACGCAAACTGCGAGGGTCGTCAGTATGAGGATATAATTGCTTTGGGTGACAGACTTCGTGCGATCCATTTCAATGATAACAGCGGCAGAGGCGATGAGCATATAATGCCGTATCTTGGCACGATGAGCGTTGACGCGGTCATGAACGGGCTTTTGGACAGCGGATATAAGGGATATTTCACTTTTGAAGCAGATTCCAGCCTCAGACCTTATAAATACTGGCAGGGTGACCGCCGTACTTTTGGAAAAGAGAGGGCTACAGCTGCACCCCTTAAGGTTCAGAAGACTCTCGAACGTGCTCTCTACGAGGTCGGCGAGTATATTTTGAGTGCCTACGACTGTTTTGAGTACTAAACATTATAATTTAAGTAAAATTCAAGAGGGTTGCTCAGTTAGATGCAGAAGGCGTGATTTGGTTCTCGTCGGCGTACATGGGTACGGTAGAGAATCAAATCGCGACTAAAAAGCCCCATATAATCGAAGAAATCTACCGAAAATTTTCGGTAGATTTCGACATTTTAAAAATATAGACAGTTTTTTAATTGAAATTTGTCTTAAATTTCAAGGCGGGCTTTTGTTCTGCGCTAAATGAGCCAGCCTCTTTGACCCTCATCGAAAGAAATCCGATTCGGGGTTAAATTTAAAGTTTTATAATTATTTATCTGTTAAGGATAAGTTTTGTGAGTTCAACGAGATCTACGATCTTGCCGACTTTGTAAACTCTCATGTTACCGGAAGCGATCTCGTCGATGAGAATAACTTCGTCGTTGTTGTAACCGAATTCAAATTTGATATCCCAGAGGTCGAGGCCGATGGATTTGAGGTCGTCAGCAACGATCTTTGTGATCTTAAGTGTCTGTTCTTTCATGCTTTCGAACATAGCGGGGCTCATAACGCCGAGAGCAGCAAGACCTTCGCCTGTTACAAGGGGGTCGCCCTTAGCATCGTTTTTGAATGTACATTCAACGTAGCCGCCTTCGAGAGGTGTGCCGTCTTCAATGTATTCACCGTATCTGCGGATGAAGCTGCCTGTTGCAACGAGTCTGCAGATAACTTCGAGGCCGTGACCGAAAACTTTACCGGGAAGAACTTCCATTGTAGCGTCTTCGATGTTTGCGCTTACGTAGTGAGTTTTGATTCCTGCCTTCTTGAGGAGTTCGAAGTAGAGGATGGATGTCTGGAGATTTGCTTTGCCGATGCCTTCGATTGTAAGACCTACAGTGTTTTCACCGGGATCAAAAACGCCGTCTTTTCCTGTGCAGTCGTCTTTGAATTTGAGCATAACGTTTCCGTTGTCAAGGCTGTAAACGTCTTTTGTTTTGCCTTCGTAGATTTTTTTCATTTGGACCATACCTTTCTATTGAAACTATACTTGATAGTTTTGGGATTCTGAAGTTTATTACCATAGAATATTTTATCACAAAAATCGTGTTTTGTATAGGGCTTTCAAAAAAAAATCTTAATCATATTGCAAAAAATCCGAAATTTCGTAAAGACATACTTTTTTGAGGCAAATTCAAGGCGGTTTTACGATATTCTGTCACTTAAAGTTTAAGTCTTTACTATTTTATATTACAGATTTTTATGTTATAATATATAATAAGGTAAAGCAAAAAATATGAAGGTGGTAATTAAGTGAAAAAGTTTTATGAGGGCGTAATAAAATTAAGGATCCCGATTCTTATTGTTTTTATTCTCGCCTTTGTTTTCTGTGCTGTTATCAAGGACATGGTGGTCGTAAATTATGACATGAACGACTATCTGCCCAAAAGTACTCCGTCCACGGTTTCTCTTGAGGTCATGACTGAAGAATTTACGGGCGGAATTCCCGGAATTAGAGTTATGGTTCCTGATGTGACAGTTCCGCAGGCGTTGGAGTACAAGGCTCAGATCCTTGCGGTTGACGGTGTTCAGTCCGTTTCGTGGCTGGATGACTCCGTTGATATAACAGTTCCGCTGGAAATGCTTGACGCGGACGCATTGAATACATATTATAAAGACAGTAATGCTCTTTTTGTTGTAACTATCGACGAGGGCAGCCAAATCGCAGTTGTTGACGCTATCCGTGAAATAATCGGTGAAAACGGCGCGATGACAGGCAGTAATGTTTCAAACGCGTATGCGACCGTCAATACTGTAAAAGAGATCGGCGTTATCGCGGCTTGTGCCGTTGCGTTTGTTTTTGTGGTCCTGCTTTTTACAACGACTTCCTGGTTCGAGCCTGTCCTTATTCTTGCAGGTCTCGGTGTTGCGATAGTTATAAACAGCGGTTCAAATCTGATTTTTGGTGAGATCTCTTTTGTAACCAATGCGGCGGGAAGTATTCTTCAGCTTGCGGTGTCCCTTGACTATTCCGTATTTCTGCTCCACAGATTTGCGGAGTGCCGAAAACAGATTTCTGATCCGAAAGCTGCAATGGTGGATGCTCTTTGCAAGTCTACCTCTTCAATTTTGTCCAGCGGTCTGACTACGGTAATCGGCTTTTTAGCGCTTGCGCTCATGCAGTTCCGTCTCGGTCCCGACCTTGGTATTGCCTTGGCAAAAGGTATCGTGATCAGCTTGCTGACAGTATTTTTCTTCATGCCCTCCATTGTTCTTTTGTTCTATAAGCTTATGGATAAAACAAAACACAGGTCTTTCGCTCCCACATTTAAGGGGCTTGGAAAGGTTATCCGTGACATTTCAATACCGCTGACAGTTGTGTTTGCCATAGTTATAATTCCGTCGTATCTTGCTTCAAACAGCAATTCTTATTTTTACGGCTCTTCCCGTATTTACGGTGAGGGAACCCAATACGGTGACGATACTGCACGGATAGAAGCGGTTTTCGGAAAAAGCGACACCTATGTGCTCATGGTTCCCAAGGGCGATACCGCTACGGAAAAATTGCTTTCATCCGAATTGAAGGACCTTCCGCAGGTTACTGATATTATTTCTTTTGTGGATGCGGCAGGTGCTGAAATTCCTCACGCTTATCTTGATGAAGAGACTTTGTCTCTGCTTCAATCGGAAAATTACAGCCGTTTTGTTATTACCGTAGCCGCTGATGTTGAGGGTGAAGAGACTTTTGAACTTGTGGAAAAAGTCCGAGAGATCGCAAACGACCACTATCCCTATGAATACCGCCTTGCAGGTACAAGTATCAGCACTTATGACCTCATGACAACGGTTACATCCGATATGGTCAAGGTAAATCTTCTTGCGATCGCCGCAGTATTTATAGTTCTTGTTATCACGATGAGATCGTTCTTCGTTCCCGTAATTCTTGTTCTTGGTATCGAGACTGCGATCTGGCTGAATCTTGCGATTCCCTATTTTGCAGGGGATACGATCTATTATATTGCGTATCTTATCATAAGCTCTATTCAGCTCGGTGCAACGGTTGACTATGCTATTCTGATGACCGACAGATACAAGGAAAACAGGGTGAAGCTGAATGTTCGGAAATCTGTTGTCAGAACGATCTCCGATGTTACGGTTTCAATTCTTACTTCGGGAAGTGCATTGACTGTTGTGGGTCTTCTGTTGGGTTATCTTTCTACCAACGAACTCCTCGCACAGCTTGGTATTTTTATCGGAAGAGGCGCACTTCTCTCCCTTGCGATAGTAATGTTTGTCCTTCCGGGATTGCTTATGATCTTTGATAAATTCGTAACTAAGGAAAAGAAAGGAAATTAGAAAATCATGTTGAAGAAAATAATTTCATGTCTGATTTTGTCTGCTCTTGTTTTCGGTGTTTGCTCAACCTCTCTTTTTGCGGCTTCAAATACTCCGAAAGAAGAAGTCGTATATGTAAATCTTGCCTCTGACGGCTCTGTTAAAAATATTTACGTTGTAAATATCTTTGAAATGGATTCCGCAGGAACGGTTGTTGACTATGGCTCTTATTCTCAGCTCCGAAACATGACTTCCACGGAAGATGTCCGCTATTCAAACGGTGAAGTCAATATTGATTCCAACGGCGGAAAAGTTTATTATGAAGGCAAGCTTGAATCTCTTGAACTGCCCTGGAATATCGAACTTCGCTACTATATGGACAACATCGAATATTCCGCTGAGGAGATCGGCGGCAAAAGCGGTGCTTTGAAGATCAAGCTTGATATTACTGAAAATGCTTCATTCCGAGGTGATTTCTATAAAACTCATGCACTTCAGATCACAATGAGTCTTAATACCGAAAACTGCAAAAATATCGTTGCTGACGGTGCTACAGTTGCTAATGTCGGCAATAAAAAACAGCTCACATTTACTGTCCTTGCAGGTTCCGGTGCAAATATCGAAGTCCTTTCCGATGTTAAAAATTTTGAAATGGACGGAATTTCCATCAACGGTATCAGTCTGAATCTCAATCTTGATATTGACAGTTCCGTATTTTCCGGGAAGATCACGGAAGTCCTTAATGCGGTCAATGCCATCAACGAGGGCGCTTCTCAGCTTAAAGACGGAGTTTCCCAGATCAAAAACGGAACAGCAACACTTGATTCCAAAGTCGGTGAGTTGAATTCCGGTGTCGGAAAACTTGCTCAGGGTGCGGCTTCTTTGAATGACGGACTTTCTGCCATCAGCTCAAAAAGCAAGGAACTTCTAGACGGTGCGATGGCGGTGTTTGAAAACATCTGCGCAACTGTTGAAACGGCTCTGAATTCAAGCCTTTCAGCAAACGGAATTCCCACGGTTGAACTGACTCCCGAAAATTACGGACAGGTTTTTGAAAAACTCCTCACTCAGCTGGATTCTGATAATTTGTATAAACAGGCGTATGCCGAAGCCGAAAAACAGGTGAAAGTAAACGTCGAGTTCCAGTCTGCGGCATTGTATAAAGGCTATATCGAGTCTCAGTCAGATTCCGTTTTCGCTTCATATATTCAGTCTCAGGCTGAAAATCTCTACCAGCAGGTTGCGGCAAGCGCTGTCGTTGCGCAGTATATGGCAAACGGTATGACTGAAGCTCAGGCAACGGCATATCTTGGTTCCGTCGAAGGCAAAGCCCATGTTGCACAGGCATATCTGTCTATGAGCGAAGAGCAGAAAGCTCAGGTACTTGCTTCAGCTCAGGCAAATCTGACAGACGATCAGAAAGCTCAGATCATTGACGGTGCGGTGAAAACTCTCACCCCCGAACAGCAGGAATCCATCAAGGCTGCTTATGTGGAACAGCTTATGTCAAGTGCGGAGATCGTTTCTCAGATCGAGGCGGCAGTTTCCAAAGGCAGCGGAAGTGCTGCTCAGCTTGTTTCTTTGAAAGGACAGCTTGACAGCTATAAAACATTCTACGACGGACTTGCAGCGTATACTTCCGGTGTTGAAAGTGCGTTGGCAGGTGCAGGTGAATTGAAACTCGGCCTTGATACACTTTATGCCAATACGGGAAAACTTGATGTTTCCGTGGGTGACCTCAATTCCGCAGTAAAAAAACTTTACGACGGTACAACCGAGCTTGCTGACGGTACGGGGGAATTTGAAAATCAGACTTCCGGAATAGATTCCGTGATCTCAGGTGAGATCGACTCGATCCTTTCTTCTTTCGGTGGCGGTTCAGATGAGGTAAATTCTTTTGTTTCCGAGAAAAACACAGAAGTTGATGCGGTTCAGTTTGTTATCAAAGCACCTGCGATTTCCGTTCCCGAAGTTGAGGATGTGGATATCATTGTCAAACCTCAGCTCAATTTCTGGCAGAAACTTTTGAAGCTTTTCGGACTTTATAATGATTAAAGAAATTCGAAATACAACCTGAAAGGTTGTATTTCAATAGGGTTGGCTCTATTTTAAAGGTGCTTAAACAGCCTAGTTAGTGCTAAAAGAGCCAATCCCATCAAATTTTCCTTGAAAATTTGTCTATACTCATTTCAATGAATGTCGAGTTAATTCAAATTGTTATCAATTTGAATTAACAAAAGCCGATTTTATCGGCTT
>JAZTZU010000015.1:0-2356 GCA_045637625.1 Eubacteriales bacterium | reverse complement strand
TAGGTATCAAATCACATTTCTGTGTTTTAAAACAGCCAACAAAACCTGACACACAAACCAATGTCAAACCTAATGCTACCCATTTTTTCACATCCAGCCTTCCTATAATGTCAAGCCAAAAATCATTGATTTTTAAGGCTTTTTCTAAAATATTTACCTCAAAACAAGAGCTAAAAGTGTACGACAGTCATTGTATCTAGTACTGAATAGCTGAAAATGAGTTCACTTCATAAAGCGTCCTTGATTTTTGCTTTATAAAGGCTATAATCCTCTGTTCAACTATGATGGTGAACCTTCCGTGTCTACAAGGATCGTGTCCCAACTTCCTTCGTCCCACCTGCTCATACACTGAGTGCTGGCTAAGCTTTCTAACAAGGTCATGCCCTATGGAGGAAACTACTGCCAGCTACAGCTCTTGTTTGTATTTTTTGATTTTACTGACCTTCTTCTTTTGCAAGGGAACTTTTTCAGTGGACGCTCTCCCTTGTTTCATCTGTTGGCCTTGTTGTGATGCAGCACAGTTCGCACTCCATCCTGGTTTACGGGTTTCTTTTCCAGAACCCTGCTCGGTTTTAGAAAACTCTAGAACCCAGCAGAGTTCTGGTATTACAATACAGTCTGTTCTGTTTATGCTGCCTGCGCCAGTTCCTGATTCGCTCTTTTGATATCTCCCAACATTTTCTTCGGATCATACTTTGTCCCTTTGGTCAGTATCGTATACACCACCCTCAGCATTTTACAGGCTATCGCAATCAGTGACTGCATCTTTTTCAACGGATTGTTTTTTCTCGTTGTATAGTACACGTGCAGTTCTTTGAACTCATCCGCGTGTGCAACCGCAGACTTTGCCGCCTGAAACAGCCAATATCGGAGTCTCTTTCGGCCTCTGTGGCTGATCTTCGTTTCTCCCTTCTGTTTTCCCGAACTGCAGGCTACAAGTCCCAATCCGCTCAGTTTCTGTATTTCTTTCACATCGTCAAATCTCGATACATCACCCATTTCTGCCAAAATACCTGACAGGGTATTCTGACCAACTCCTGATATTTCAAGGATATTTTCCGCATGTGGTATTTCCATACATTTTTGATTCAATTGTTCTTCAATTTCGGCCAGCTGTGCGTTTATTTCAAAAATCTGATTCACAAACCACTTTACTGCCTGTTTTCCTGCTCCGCACCCATCTTTCAGCCCGACACTTGCCTGTGCCTTTTCAAAGATTGTTTTTGCGTTTGCGTAGCCACGTCCGCGTAACTTTGCATCGTGCCAGATCTGTTTGATTCCTTCCGTTCCAAGTTCCGTTAAATCGTCAGGAAACGGTGCTTTTTTCAGTACCTCCATGCAGAATGAACCGTCCACTTTTCCAAATGCGTCCTTATATTCTGGAAAATAGATTTTCATTTCTCTGTGAAGTCTGTTCATATTTCTTATCCTGTCCTCATTCAGCTGTTCGCGAAACATGGAAAGACGGCGGATATCTGCATACAGTTTTTCCGGAAGATACGGCATTCCAAAATTTCCGTCTTTTACAAGATTTGCAATCAGCTTCGGATCTTTTGTATCATCTTTCAGCTGGCTGTTATCTTCAACTTCCTTGGTCTGTTTTACTGCATAAGGATTTACCTGAACAACACTGATTCCGTTTGTTATCATCCAGGATGCCAGGCAGAACCAGTAATGGCCCGTAGGTTCCAGACCCAGTACAATCTGATTTTTATTATTTTGTGCTGCTATCTTTATAGCCCATTCTTTTGCACTCTGAAATCCTTCCAGACTATTACTGAATGAAAATGCTGATTTGCTGAGTTCTCGGCCTCTGGTATCAATTGCCCTTACATAGTGGGTTTCACTTCCTATATCGCATCCTAAAATAAGCATATCCTCACTAATAAATGTAAGTTTTTCATTTTTTGAAAATTTACCTTTAGTTTCCAGTTCGTGCCAGGTAGAAGCTTTCAGATTTTTCTTAATGGATTCCATTTTTGCGAGCATTTCCTGCTGTTCAAAAATATTTACAGTTACTACTTGATTTTTTTTCTTTCTTCCTTTAACATTCATTTCAGATACCTCTTGTATTTTTTAGATTTTACCAACTTTGCCGGGTCAGTAATAATCTAACTTTACTTGAGGTATTTTTTATTGTCAATTTCTTGAACTATTTATAGTATACAGGAAGCTTTCTAAGAACACTTTCACCTGAAAAACGTTGCATTTTCATTCGCCGTTATTGGTATGCAGATAGTATTTCGGAAATAGCATACCGATTAGAAATGAAAGAAGGGGCTGTGACGATGAATCTCAAGCGCTTACGCATAAAACTGCAAAAATACCTTAACAAAAGGGGGTTTGTCTTATGACT
>JAZTZU010000014.1:0-2643 GCA_045637625.1 Eubacteriales bacterium | reverse complement strand
TTTATCCCTGATTCTCTCAGGAAGTTCCGGAAGTATCCCCATGTTGCTTCCCATCGGCTGAAAATCGCCGCTGCATCCACCGCTTATGTAAGCTGTAAGTCCGCCGATCATCGTATCAATCGGAAGAACAAGAGGAGCTTTGCCCTGCAGCTTCCTTGCCATATTTCTTCCTGCCATAATACCGGTTGCAGCTGATTCAATATACCCCTCAACACCCGTCATCTGTCCCGCAAAAAAGAGTCCTTTTCTCGCCTTTGTTTCATAGGTTGGGAGAAGTTTTCCCGGAGAATCTATGTAAGTATTTCTGTGCATAACGCCATAACGGACAAATTCGGCATTTTCCAATCCGGGAATCATTTTGAAAACACGACGCTGTTCGGGGAAAGTCAGATGTGTCTGGAATCCCACCATATTGTAAATTGAAGCTGCCGCATTATCCTGACGGAGCTGAACCACGGCATGGGGCGTCTCTCCTGTTTTTGGGTCTTCAAGCCCCACCGGCTTCAGCGGACCGAAAAGAAGAGTTTCTTTTCCGCGTTTTGCCATGACTTCAACGGGCATACAGCCCTCAAAAACATTGTTTTCAAAGTCCTTTATCTGAACCTCTTCCGCAGAAATGAGTGCTTCATAAAATGCATTGTATTCTTCTTCACTCATTGGGCAGTTGATATAATCGGCTGTGCCCTTTCCGTAGCGATTTGCAAGGTACGCCTTGGTCATATCAATGGAAGACGAATCTATAAGCGGAGCCGCCGCATCGAAAAAGTGAAGACCTTCCATACCGAAAAACTTACGGATCTCCTCAGCCAGAGCGTCGGAAGTAAGCGGTCCGCTGGCGATAATGGTATTATCCTCGAAATCGAGGGATGTTATTTCTTTTGCAATTATCTCAATATTGGGATGATTTCTGAGCCCCTCTGTTACTGTTTTTGCAAATCTGTCCCTGTCAACGGCAAGAGCGCCGCCTGCAGGAACACGGGTCTCATCCGCACAACGCATAACATAAGAACCCATCATGCGAAGTTCCTCTTTCAGAAGTCCTATTGCATTTGAAAAGCCCTCGGCTCTGAATGAATTTGAGCAGCAAAGCTCACAAAAATCGTCTGTACTGTGCGCGGGAATCCTTTTCTGAGGCTTCATTTCGTAAAGAGTGACCTTTACGCCTCTTTCAGCCAACTGATACGCCGCCTCGCAGCCTGCAAGACCTGCGCCTACAACATTTACGTGTTTCAAAATTTATACCTCGTATTATATTTGTATTATAAAATGGTTTTAGGTTCTAGGTTCTAGGTTCTAGGTTTTAGGTTTTAGGTTCTAGGTTTTAGTAGGTTGTTGTTTTATCTAGCTATCATCTCAACAAATAATCCGCATCAGCTGTTAGGTTTTAGGTTCTATGTTCTAGGTTATAGGTTCATAGGTTTTAGATAATAGATATATACTAACACCTAATACCTGACACCTGACACCTAACACCTAACACCTGACACCTAATACCTAACACCTAATACCTAACACCTGACACCTAATACCTATCACCTAATTACTCCCACCATACTTCGGGGAGAATAAGAGTTTCATAAACAGTTCCCAAGTCATTCTGTTCGCCGTTGATGATCTCGTCAATATATCCTATATAGTATTTGTTTCCGTAACGGTACATATGTTCTGCTTCTCCGACGAGATTCGGGATCGGAGCCTTTTCGATATACACATTATCGTAATCATGAATCGTTATATAGTTCTGTCCGAACATAGGGTCGGGGGTACTTCTTGAATGTCCCGTATCCCAGTTTACATTATATCTCACATCATAGATATATTTTCCGTCAACGAAAAGTGTCTGAGGCGTTCCGTCCATGTCACCGTAAGCCAATTCTTTGATATAATTAAAATCCTTATCAAAAATATAGTGTATCCAATTCACTTCAACAATGAAACGTTCGTTTGCATTATCATACTCAAGACCCCAGCAATCAATGGGAGTTTCGCCGTAGCCGACAACCTCAAGCGTATTGGGATCAACATAAGCAAAGCCTCTGACATCACCGTCGGTACAATGAGCAACAGTCAAAAGATTTTTATCCTTGATATAGGATATTGCATTTGAGTGCTTGATAAGGAGAGGATCGGAAACCTCCACAAGCTCCCAGTCAGGAAGAGAATATTTGAATATTCTGCCCATATCTCCCGGACCGTCTGTACCTACATAGCCGTATTCACCGTCAGTATAACCGCCCTGGAGACTTTCGCTATAGGCTCTCAAATCAACGCCATCCAGTACAGCAGGCAATTCAGCCACCTTTTCCGTAATGGCAAAATAAGGATTCAGTCCCTTTCCGATAAGATCTGTAGGGTCAGGAAAAACATAATCTTCGGAGGGAAGGATCTTTGTACCGACAGCCAAAACGTAGGTTTCGGAAATTCTGATCTCTTTCAGAAAATCGTCGATAGCCCAATAAAGAGCCCACTCGTCGGAAGCATTGATATGAAGCCCCTCAGCGTCCACCCACATGGAAAACATACTTGATGTTCCGCAGTATTTTTCCCATTCATCGTCAGTCTTGGGCATAAACGGCAAAAGGCCGCCGTTTTCAGAGATAAGGTATTCGACATAAAGATAAGTCGGAGGCCAAGCGGTCTTAG
>JAZTZU010000013.1:0-2716 GCA_045637625.1 Eubacteriales bacterium | reverse complement strand
CCTTCTTGTTTGAAAAGGTTTCAGAGAAAATCACATCTTCTGTTACCTATCAGAATAACGGAAACTATATCCATACCGTCACCGACGGCAGAGGAAATACCACAACCTACGGCTATGATACTGCAAAAGGCTTGGAAACTTCGGTAACCGATGCCAAGGGCAACACCCAAAGCTACAGCTATAACAGCCTAAATGACAGACTGCAAAGTGTGGCATTGGGAGGAAGCAGTGTCTCCTACACGTATGAAAATGGAAACCTTAAGAAAATCACAGCTCCATCCGGTACCGTTTACAATTTCGTATACGATGAATTCTGCAATGTAACGAACATTTCAGTCGGAAGCCAGAGCCTATCAAGCAATACATACCTGGTGAACAACGGAATGCTCAGCTCTACAACATACGGAAACGGCGATAAAATCAGCTTTACCTATGATGCATTTGACCGCGTTTCAGAGAAACTGTATAATGGTGTTGTAAAAGTAAAATCCCATCTTTGACAGTTAATGAGAATAAAACACCTCGCAAATCCAGTGTTTATGCTGGTTGCGAGGTGTTTTTGCGTCGTTTTGAAATATGGTATTTTATTCTCGACCTTTACTTTTTTTCTGAATGGTTTTCATTTCCCGCTTTGTTATAAATTCATAGTCAGTACGAAAATTACATACTTCATGCAATTTATCTGTCAGTTTGTCACGTTTGTATAAGGGTACAAACCCTTGTCCTTGAATACTTGCAAAGTTCATGCTTTTCAGCGTGGATAAAATCGTATCACATGTATATGAATTGCCAAGTGCCCTTTCAAGGTAACGATAAATCACTAATGCTATAAAACAGGTTAGAAAATGTGCTTTTATACGTGTTTCGTTCTGCAGGAATATCGGACGGGCTTCAAAATCAGTTTTCATAATTCGGAAGCATTCCTCGATTTCCCATCTTCCTTCACTAACTTTAAGGATATCGCTGACTTCATCATCCAACAAATCTGTTGCAACGGCATATAATCCGTCATAGAGGGACTCGTTTTGTATCTTTTCCTCATCTAGATAATTGTGAATTTCAGCAACTTCACCATCTGCTGTAGCTGCTGTTCTGCCTATAAATCTCGCTGGATCATTAGGATTTTTTCGTGCTTTCTTTACAGAGCCGGAGTCGAGCATTTTTCTTGCTCTGTCTACCTGTTTATCACGAATGGCTTTTTGGTAGCGGGCATATTTGGGCGAGTATGTAACTATCAAACGCTGATGAAGAGCGTGCGGAGTATAAGGTTCTTCTTTGTAATAAAGTCCGGTATCTTCGTCAGAAAGAGCAGTAATATCAACTTCTGTGTTGTCAGAAACTCTTTTAAACCCTTTTGGATTCAATGCCCATTCTTTGTCTTCGGCTTTCAGTTTTTTTATAGACTGAGTAACTATGAATGCACGTTGTCCCATGTGGTTATAATTTCTAATTTTTTCGGAACCAAGTCCTGCATCACTGCAGTATATAAATTTCTGGCAGCCGAATTCAGACAACACTTTTTCTTCCAAAGGTTTTAGTGAAGTCTGCTCGTTTGCATTTCCTGAAAAGAGGGAAAATGCAAGTGGAATTCCATCTCCATCCATGAATAATCCCATTTGAATGATAGGGTTCGGGCGGTGTTCTTTCGATTTTCCATACTTTTTATTTCCGTCTTCCTGTTCAATTTCGAAATAATAGTTCGTGCAGTCATAATATAAAACCTTATCGTTTCTAGAACCAAGCAGATGGCTGTTTTTGTAAACTTCAGACTGAATAAAATCGCATTCATTTCCTAAAATATCCAAGGCTCTGTAGACATCATGTAATTGGTAGGATGGTCTTTCTAGAAACTCTGATGCAACAGTGTAAGTGGAGCGTTTGCTGGAAGGTTCAAGTATTCTGGCGTAAATCATATCAGACAGAATAGCGTTGATATCGTATTTGAATTTATATTTATCCCTCAGTTTTCGGCAAACTTTATCCATATGTAGCTGATAATAAAGTGACTGAAGAAATAAATATCCGCCTCGATATAATACTTGCTGTTCGTAGTCAAGCTGTCTGTCTGCATGAAAAGTGATTTGGACAGATTTACTTTTCTGCTCATCTTTGTATTTTTTTGTTTCAATTCGTGCTTCTTCACGGGCCCATGCCATGACATCATCACGGGTTGGTCCATGTTTAGGTAAAAGTTCTTTTAAAGTTCCAAGTTTTCGAACAATAACAGATGTGCTGACACCTTTATCATTGATATAGCCTTTAGAAATATAAAATGATTCAGCATTTTTAGATTTTGACGTAGTAACTCGCATAGACCCCCCTCTTTTTTATGTGATAGCTATATTATATCATACATTGCAATAAAATACCATAGAATAAAACAAAATATTTGACATAAAAAATGCAGGTTTTATGCGACCTGCAAGCATTTTTTCTAATATTCAACTGTCAAACTTCCGTGGAAGCATATCTAACCCGCTAGAAATCTGAAGTCTTCCACCCAAAACATAAAACCAATCTACAACAAAACAAATATCGGTTGATAACTCATCATGAAAATTATTACATACCTCTGCAACATTAATTAATTCTGAAATACCAGCTTCTATTTCTTGAGAAAAATCAAAAAATACGTTATAAAATCCCATCTTTGACAGTTAATGAGAATAAAACACCTCGCAAATCCAGTGTTTATGCTGGTTGCGAGGTGTTTTTG
>JAZTZU010000012.1:0-47547 GCA_045637625.1 Eubacteriales bacterium | reverse complement strand
GGGGAAACTTCTTTTCGTGTGAAAATAAGTTTCCCCATACCCCTTCAAGAAAAGCAGGTGGGGGAGTTATATAATAAATTTCTGTGGTTGATTTTATGGGGAAACTTCTTTTCGTGTGAAAATAAGTTTCCCCATACCCCTTCAAGAAAAGCAAGTTGGGGTTATATAACAAGTTTTTGTGACTGATTTTATGGGGAAACTTCTTTTCGCGTGAACAAATATGCTTCACATACTTTAAAGTTCCCCCCTCACCCCCTTCAAGAAAAGCGGGCTGGGGAGCAGTTTAATAATAAAAAATGCACTCTCCGTATCGGAAAGTGCATTTGAATTATTTACTGTTCGTCTTCAGGCTTATAGATGGGGAAGAAAGGTTTTACGTCTGCGGGAGTTTCCTGGGGAACGAATTCTCTGGGTTTTCTGTCGCCGCGGGGTTTATTGTTTCCGCCCTTTTTGCCGCCTTTTTTGAAGTCACCCTTTTTATCGGAAAGATTGGGAGGGGTGAATTTGCGGGGTTTCTTTTCTGCATCGGGACCGTTGTAAGCGATTACAACTTTTCTGTTGGGTTCTTCGCCTACAGAGAATGTTGTGATGTTTTCAACTTCCTGGAGCTTGGAATGGATGATTCTTCTCTGATAAGAACTCATTGCGTTGAGAGTTACTTTTCTGTGAGATTTTTCAACCTGACCTGCGATCTTCATTGCAAGAGCTTCGAGACGGATCTTGGTCTTTTCCTTGTAGTCGTTGATGTTAAGAGAAACCTTGTAGTGCTTGTCTGTTTCCTTGTTGAGGGAAAGGGAGATGAGCATCTGCATAGCTTCGACTGTATCGAACTGTTTTGTAACGAAAAGGGAAGCTTCTTCGCCGTCAACCTGAACGTTGATATATTCGCCTTCGGTGGAAATAGTGGTGGTATAACCGCTTATGCCGCAAAGAGCGAAGAGACCGTCGATATAGTTTTCAATCATTTTCTCGGGGGATTCTTCGTAGAAAACCTTTATCTTAGAGGGTTTTGCCCCGATGCCGAGAAAACCTTTGGAGGGATACTCCAAAATTTCGTAAGTGAAGTTTTCCTTTTTGATACCGAGTTCTTTTTCGGCAGCTTCGAGGGCAGCTTCAAGAGTTTTACCGGTGTAAATATTTTCCATTTATTTTTCGCCTTTCTTAAATCCGAAAAATTATTTTCCGGATTTTTTATCGGATTTATTGGACTTTACTTCTGTCTGTTCTTCCGCAGACACTTCGATGGCGTCAGTCCAAGTTCCTTCGCGTTTCATTTTTTCGATTTGAGTGTAGTTGAGCTTCTTGTCTTTTTTCTTTTTAACTTCCTGTGCAGGGAGTTTTACGACCAGTTTAAGAAGCAGGGTCTGAAGCATATTGAGAAGGTTGGATGCGATCCAGTAAATGCCGACACCGATGGGGAAGGAATAACCGAGCCAGATAGAGATGAGAGGCATTGTGTAAAGAAGCATGTTCATTGAACCGTTCTGACCTTCGGGAGTTCCGTTGATCTTCTGCATAATGAAACTTCCGAGGAAGGATGTTACACCCGAAATGATGGGGATAAGCGTTGTGAGGGCAATAAGACCGTAATCTGAAGGAGTCATGCCCAGATTCAGACCGAAAAAGCTCATATTGATGAGCTCGAAATCTTCCGGAAGAACTCCGGAAACAAGTTCCAGATTGGAACCTTCGCCGATAACTGTTGCAAGTCTGATCTCGCTGGACTTAAGCCAGGAAACGACTTTATCGGGATTAAGAACACCGTTTTCGGCATATTTTTCAAGTTCCGTAACGATGTAGGATACGCCGTTGTCATAAAGTGTCTGGACTACGGTGTAAAGGGTTTTCTGACCCAGACCGCTGATGTATGTAAGCGGCTGTCTGATAGCGTTCCAAAGACCAAGGATAATAGGAAGCTGTATCAACTGAGGAAGGCAGCCTGCAAAGGGGCTGAAGCCTTCGGCATTATAAAGCGCCTGAAGTTCCTCATTATACTTGGGGTCACGTGTATTTCCTTTGAATTTCTGCTGAAGTGCATTGACTTTAGGCTGCATTGCGACCTGTTGGAGTCTGCTCTTTTCACTTTTGATACCAAGAGGGAAAAGGAGGACTTTGGTGACAACCGCGAACAAAATGATCGCTACGCCGTAATTGTTTACGAGCATATAGCACAGTTTCAGCAGCAGTGCAAGTGGTACATTGATGATATCCATTAAGTTTCCCATCTCGCCGAAATACTCTCCTTATTCAGTTCATTTTATTTTTTCCCGTTCATTTTTTTGCTTTTGAGTAAGCTGACACTTTTTTCCGGAACGGGATCGTAACCGCCTTTACTTAAGGGGTTGCAGCGTAATATCCTCCATGCGGATAAAAGAAGACCTTTGAAAAGACCGTGCTTTTCAAGGGCTTGCAGCGCGTATTCCGAGCAAGTCGGAACAAACCTGCAGCATGGAGGCTTGTACGGTGATATGTGTTTCCTATAGAACTCGATTATTTTAACAAATATCTTCTGCATTTGAACAACGGACGGATCACTCCGCAGTGTCAGTACTGTTGATACCGGAAACTTTCAGAAGTCCTGCGGACCTGAACGCTTTTTCAAGATCGTTTTTTACCGCAAACATAGTAACCGATGTGGCTTTTGTGCGGGCGACGATAATAAAATCGTATCCCACCTGAAGCTTGTCCTCCAGAAGTCTGTAGCCTTCCCTGATGACTCGTCTTGCACGGTTTCTTTTTACAGCGCACCCTATCTTTTTCGTGCTTGTGAGTCCCAGACGGTTTTTGCCAAGGTTATTGCGTCTGTAATAAACGACTGCGGAGCCGCTTACAGAGCTTTTACCTTTACCGTAGAGTCTGGTGAATATTCTGTTTTCGGTAATAGTTTCCGTATATTTCATAACAGCATTACTCGGTTAAATGATTTTTTTTACCAACGCGGATACATGGAACATACGACAGAGTTGACTTTCACTTTTAAAAAGCCAACGCCTGCCGTAATAATTTTTTTAGAATTCCTGTTCCGAGGGATTTAGAGATTAGAGAGAAAGCTGCTTTCTGCCTCTTGCGCGTCTTCTCGCCAAAACCTTTCTTCCGTTAGCTGTCTTCATTCTCTTACGGAAGCCATGAACTTTGCTTCTCTGTCTCTTTTTGGGCTGATATGTTCTGACCATCGAAATAAACCTCCTTACTTATGCTTGTAACACATATGATAAGTGCGCTCTTTTTTTATTATATCTTAATTAAAGCCAAAAGTCAAGTACCGAATAGGAATTTTTTCTTAAATCTCGCAGAAGTTAGAGATTTTGTATTGATTATTTTGATGTTTTGTGCTATAATATAATGGTGATTATATACTTATATAAATGCAAGACGCAAAATGCAGAGTGCAGAATTGTAAGTTGAATATATTTTACATGGCTAACGCAAGAGGAAACTTGCGGTAGCTTTTGAGTGTTTTATCGAAGCGGAGAGTACAGAATGATGTTATTATCCGTTCAAAAACTCCGACTTAAAACTTAACAGGTTATATTTTACATCTTGCACTATTCATGAAAGGAAGTGTTTTTTATGCAACAATCACTCAAATCAATCTGGGAAACAGCTGTGGACAAACTTGATGGACAAATAAGCGGTACGGCTATGAATCTCTGGATCAGAACCATAACACCTATCCGTTACGAAGATAACTGTTTCGTTCTTGCGGTGCATTCACCTTTTCATAAAGATATTATCATGTCAAAATACAGATTGATTCTGAAAAATACTATTTCAGAACTTGTGGGTTTTGAAGTAGATATCAGTGTTTTGACTTCTGAAGATAAGGATGAGATCCCAAGGTCAAAAGCTGCAAACATAAACACCGATGTTGAGAAAAACATGAACGGAATGGTGGAACAGAAGCCTTCCGAATACACATTTGATACTTTTATCGTCGGTGAATCCAATAAACATGCCCATGCGGCTTGTCTTTCAGTTGCAAGAAATCCCGCGCGTTCATACAATCCCCTTTTCATTTACGGAAATACCGGTCTCGGTAAAACTCACCTGCTGAAAGCTATCAGCGCTGAGGTACATAAGAACTACCCCAAATACAAGGTTCTTTATATCAAGGGTGAAGAATTTACAAATGACCTTATAGATCATCTCCAGAATAAGAATATGACTGAATTCAAGAACAAGTACAGAACTGTCGATGTTCTGCTTGTGGACGATATTCAGTTCATTGCAGGTAAGGATTCCACACAGGATGAATTCTTCCACACGTTCAATGCACTTTACGAAGACAATAAACAGATAATCCTTGCATCGGACCGTCCTCCGAAGGACATTCCCCTGCTTGAATCACGTCTGCGTTCACGTTTTGAATCGGGTATCATCACAGATATTTATATGCCTGAGTATGAACTCAAGGTTGCGATCATCAAAATGAAAGCTCAGAGTTACGGAATCACATTGCCCAACGATGTTATTGATTTCGTGGCAATGAAGATAAAAAATAATATCAGACAGCTTGAGGGTGTTATTACTAAGATCATGGCGTTCCAGCTTGTGTCAAATATGCCGCCTTCAATCGCTATAGCTCAGAGTGCTATCAGAGATATTGTGAACGAAAACGAGCCTCTTCCCGTAATAATCGACAAGATCATCGTGGAAGTAAGCCGTGAATTTGATGTTTCCGTTGACGATATCAGAGGTAACAAGAGAATAGAATCCATCGCTTTCGCAAGACAGGTAGCTATGTATATCATGCGTGAGATCACAGATCTTTCCCTGCCTGAGATCGGTCAGGAATTTAACGGAAGAGATCATTCAACTGTTCATCATTCCATCAAGAAGATCGAACAGAAGCTTACAAAAAATCCTGTGTTCAAAGACAGAGTACAGCAGATAATCAAAAATGTAAAAGAACACTAAATTAATGCAAAATGCAGAATTAGGTTATAGGTGTTAGGTATCAGGTGTTAGTGAATACTTATTACTTGTAACCTAAAACCCAGAACCTAATACCTAACACCTGTAACCTAAAACCTTTTTACGGAGGAAATAAAGTATGAATATCGAAATTTTTAATATAGAATTACAGAACGGTCAGAGCGCAGAGCTTATAAATAAAAAAATCGAAAACGGAATATCCGAATATACTTTTAAGCTGAATTGGACAGCTGAAAATGCGAAAAACAACGATGAGTTTGTATTCGATTGGAGCACTCCCATTGTGGGAATCATGTACGCTTGGCACCCCAAGTGCAGAACGGGACATTATCTTATCCCCGATTGGTACGGACCTGTAAGTCACATGATTTCAAGCGGTGCGCCCATTCATTCCTATTACGACGGACAAGGTATGAATAAATGTACCGTGGCTCTTTCCGAAGCAAAAATGCTCGTTAAAATCAAAAACGGCGTTGTGGAAGAAAACGGTAACCTGCAATTCAAATTCTACCTTGAAACTCAGCAGTTTACAAACAAATACGAAACGATTATTACCATAAGAATCGACGAGAGAGATATTCCCAGATACGAAGCTTTAAAATCAGTTGCCGAATGGTGGGAAAACAACGGTATAACTCCCACTTATGTTCCCGCAGCAGCTAAAGAACCTTGTTATTCTTTCTGGTATTCTTTCCATCAGAATATCAACGAAAAAAATGTTGAAGAGGAATGTAAGAGAGCTAAAGAGCTTGGCTTCGATGTTTGTATCGTTGACGACGGCTGGCAGACAGATGATAACAACAGAGGTTATGCTTTCTGCGGCGACTGGGAACCCTGCCCTGCAAAATTCCCCGATATGGCGGCTCACGTTAAACGTGTTCATGACATCGGAATGAAATATATCCTCTGGTACAGCGTACCTTTTGTTGGCTACTACTCAAAGAGCTACGAAATTTTCAAGGATATGTTCCTCAGAGAAAACCACAGAGAAAAAGAATATGTGCTTGACCCCAGATATAAAGAGGTCAGAGAATATCTTTTGAATAAATATATCACGGCGCTTAAAGAATGGGATCTTGACGGCTTCAAACTTGATTTTATAGATTCCTGGGACGACCGTGATGAAAACGAACCTTATAACGAAAGAATGGATATAGAATCACTTCAGGACGCTGTTGATGTGTTCATGACAAGTGTTATATCCGCATTGAGAGAAATTAAACCCGATATTCTCATAGAATTCAGACAAAGCTATATAGGTCCTCATATGCGCAGATTCGGTAATATGTTCCGTGTGGGCGACTGTCCTTACGACTACATCGAAAACCGTATGTGTTCACTTGACATGAGAATGCTCATGGGTAACAGCGCAGTTCATTCCGATATGCTCATGTGGCATAAGGACGAATGCGCAGAAAAGAATGCACTTCAGATAATCGGAGTTATTTTTGCCGTTATGCAGTATTCCGCAAGATTGGATAACATAAACGACAGAACAAAGAAAATGAGTAAATTCTGGCTCAACTTCATGAAAGAAAAACGTGACCTGCTTCTTGAGGGCGATTTGAGAACTTATGACCCGCAATTGAATTATTCCTGGGCAGAATCTGTAAAAGGAAACGAAAGCATCGCTGTGGTTTACGCAGAAGATAAAATTATCAAGCCCGAAACAAAAGAGACGGCGTATATCGTAAACGGCACAACAAGCGGCAGGATCGTTTGTGAGCTCACAGGAAGCTATGACATTGGGATATATGACTGCTGCGGCGAAAAAGTCGGACAGCAGGCTGTAAGAAACGCTGAGGGCGAAATCGTATCCGTGAATATACCCGTAGGCGGGTTGGCGATACTGAAGGCTTAGCAAGGTATTAGGTTTTAGGTTTTAGGTTATAGGTTATAGGTTTTAGGTGTTAGGTTATAGGTGTTAGTTATAACTAACAGCTGCCGCTTGACAGGTAACAACTATCACATAATAGCTAATAGCTAACACCTAGCAGCTAACAGCTGACACCTAACAGCTAACACCTAGCAGCTAACAGCTGACACCTAACACCTAACACCTAGCAGCTAACAGCTAACACCTAATACCTAACAACTAACACCTAACACCTAACAGCTAACACCTAATACCTAACAGCTAATACCTAATACCTAACAGCTAATACCTAACAGCTAACACCTAACACCTAATACCTAGCACCTAATACCTAACAACTAACACCTAATACCTAGCACCTAATACCTAACAACTAACACCTAATACCTAGCACCTAAAACCTAACCTGAGATTTCCCCAAAGTTATCAACACAAATCAACACTCCCCACAGCCACTTATCCACAGTTTCAAACAAAGGTTTCCACATTTATCCACAGGAAAAAAGTTTTCCAAAAATTATCCAAGGAATTTGAGATGAGTTTCAAATTTTGAAAATCAGGAAAAAAATTGAGATAATGGGAAAAATTTGAGTTTTCCACAATTTGCACAGGGCCTACTATTACTACTAAGTTTTATTATACATACAAATTTATGTAATGCAGGATGCAAAATGCAGAGTGCAGAATGGAAGTAAGCGGTTAACATCAAAAAAAGATTAGTAAAAAATAAATATTTTCAGAGTAAGAATAGAGAAATTTTTGAACTCGGATCTAAAAGTTTTTTTGGAGGGGGTTCGGGGGGACCTATTTTTACAAAAAATGGTTCCCCCGTAAAAAACACCCATAAATAAAAGGAGATAAATTATGAATTTCATTTGTGACAGAGGGCTACTCCTCGACGCTTGCGGAGCTGCGGCTAAATTCGTTCCGCAAAAGACACCCATTGCAGCCCTTGAAGGTTTCCTTCTTGAAGTCAAAGAGATCGAAGGCAAAGGCAACGCCAAGATAATCAGCTTTGACACGGAAGCAGGCATTGAAATAAATATTCCCTGTACGGTTATAAAACCGGGAAGCCTCGTTGTCAATGCAAAAACTTTCACTGAAATAGTAAGAAGCATCGATGAGGAAGAAATTGCAGTTATCGAAACTTCAGGCCTGAACCTCAGCATCAGCGGCGGTTCCACAAACTTTACGCTCAGATGCACAGAAGCAAGCCTTTTCCCGAACCTCCCGTCTGTTATTTCAGAGAAAACTTTCACTTTCTCCTGCAATACATTGAAAAAAATGCTTCGTCAGACACTTTATGCGGTTGCTATAGCTGACCCGATCGGTACGCTGACAGGCGCTTATTTCGAATTCGAAGAAAACCATGTCTCCGTTACATGTACAAACAGAATGAAAATGGCCCGCAGAGTCGAACCTTATGAAAGAGACGGAGATCCTTTCTCATTTATAGTTCCCGGTAAATTCCTTAACGAAATAATCAAGATCCTTGACGATTCCGATGAAGAGGTAAGACTTTGCCTTTCTTCCAAGCATATCGTTTTTGAAACAGATAAATGCAAGATAATCTCCAGACTTCTCGACGGTCAGTTCCTTAACTATAAAGGCTTCCTGCCTAAGGAATTCAAAACAACAGTTAAGGTCAAACCCGCAGATTTCCGCAGACTCATCGAAAGAGCTTCCGTTATTATCATAGACAACGGCAAACTCAAGACTCCCATCAGACTTTCCATCGAAGAGGAAAAAATTATCGTTTCATGCAAAAACGAACAGGGTCAGAGCTTCATTGACGAAATGAAAGTCAAAACCGACGGTATGCCCCTTGAGATCGGTTTCAATAACAGAATCCTGATAGAAACCATTTCCGCCTGCGAAGACGAAGAGGTTACACTTAATTTCAATTCCGCACTTTCTTCTCTTTGCGTTCTCCCCACAAACGGCGACGGATATGTTTTCCTCGTTTCACCGATGCGTCTTAATGACAATAAATAAAAAATGATCCTTAAATCAATCGTACTTCACGATTACAGAAATTTCACTTCTGAGAAAGTGGAATTCTGTGAGGGTTCAAATATAATTTCCGGAAAAAATGCCCAGGGAAAAACCAATCTTATGGAAGCGGTCTGGCTTTTTACCTCCGGAAGAAGTTTCAGAACACCGAACGAAAAAGAATTTATAAGAAACGGCTGTGATTCAGCCTCAGTCAACGGAGTTTTTTTCAGAAACGGCCGCGACTATGAAGCTGAGCTGCGATTTTTTGCGGCAAAGACAAAACAGCTTCAGATAAACGGGATAAAGGTAAAACAGTGCGAAATGCTGGGAAAATTTCCTGCGGTACTGTTTTTCCCCGAACAGCTTTCTCTTATAAAAAGCGGTCCCGATGTAAGAAGAAAATTTCTTGATATGTCCATAAGTCAGATAAAACCGAGATATTATTCCGTTCTGACCGAATATAACAGGGTTCTTGCTCAGAAAAACCATTTACTGAAAAACGCAAAGGGTGCTGATCTGGAAACTCTGGATATATGGAACGCAAGACAGGCAAAACTCTCGTCGATAATCAGCAACACAAGAAAAACTTATTGCGAAAAGCTGACCAAAAACGCATTGAGATATCTTTCCGAGATTTCGGGTGATACCGAAACTCTTACCGCTGAGTATAATATCAGCGGGGAGACAAGCAATGAATTTGAGCTTTATGAAAAGATCTGCAAACTGAAAAATGATGAGCTTTCTTCCGGCTATTCGCAGTTGGGGGCTCACAAGGATGATTTCGATCTCTTCATAAACGGCAGCAGCTCCAGGCGTTTTGCATCCCAGGGGCAGCAGAGATCTATAGTCCTTTGCCTGAAACTTGCCGAAGCCGATATGATCGAAGATGCTCACGGAGAATATCCGTTGTTGCTTTTCGATGATGTTCTTTCCGAGCTTGACGAACAGAGAAAAGATTTTATAACCAACCGTATCAGGGGCAGACAGGTTATCATTACTTCCTGCGATGTGCCCGATGGGGTCGGGGATAAGGTCATGAGAGTTGAAAACGGGAAGATAATCAAGTAGGTGTTAGGTTATAGGTGTTAGGTGTTAGGTTTTAGGTGTTAGGTATTAGGTTTTAGGTTTTACTTGATGCTAAGGCTTTAGTTAAAAATTAAATATTATATTTGCGGTCTTTTTTGCACAAATAAAAACAGCCGTAGGAGTTAAAAGAAAATTCCTTTTTGGCTGTTGACAAAGCAAAAATATTCTGTTATAATATAAACAGAAAGGAGTTACCGGTAACGGTCACTTCCTCTGGTTTTTGATTAAAAAGATAACCGCAAACTTTGGAAGGGAAAGCGGTTATCTTTTTTTATCGTTTGATATGATATAGACAATACTGACAATGGTAAAGATCATAGTGCAAAACTCTATGAGTTCACTTAATGTTATGTATTCCATAGTATCACCTCCCTCGTTTCAGAGGAAGGCAAAAAGATTTTAACTTCCTCTTCACAGAGAAAGTGACCGCACCCGTTTGGTAACTCCGGAAATATTATATAATATATTTTGTTAGTTGTCAATGACAAAATAATAAATAATTTGATTATAACTATTTTTTTAAATAAAAATTTAGTAGGAATCCGGTCTAAAAGTTTTTTTGAAATGCTTTTTCCGATGAATAAATATATAAACGCATGCTCCCCCAGTCAGCAAAGCTGACAGCCCCCTCCCGGAAGGGGCTCGGTTACGATGGTTTTGTTGGAAAGGGTTTGGGAAAAACATATTTTTCCGTGAAAATAAAGTTTTCTCTAAAAAAGCAACGCCTTCTCCCCCAGTCAGCAAAGCTGACAGCCCCCTCCCGGAAGGGGCTCGGTTACGGTGGTTTTGTTGGAAAGGGTTTGGGATGAACTTATTTTTCCGCGAAAATAGGGTTTTCCCGACAAAAAAAGGTAATAAATTATGTACTTACATTTAGGTGCGAATTACGTTATAAACGATAAAGATATTTTGGGGATATTTGATATTGAGACTACGACGGTGTCGCCGATCACGAACAAATATCTTTCCATGGCTCAAAAATCCCACAAGGTGGTTTATACCACTTACGACCTGCCAAGGTCATTTGTTGTGTGCGGTGAGAAAGGCAAAACGACTGTCTATGTCACGCAGTACAATACGGCGACTCTTATTAAAAGAGAAATGAAATTTTAGGTATTAGGTTATAGGTATTAGGTTTTAGGTTTTAGGTATATCTAACACCTAACAGCTAACAGCTAATACCTAGCACCTAACACCTATCACCTAACAGAAAAAAATATAACAAATAATAATCATAAAATAATGGAGGCATATAGCAGATGTCTGATTTCAGCACAAACAAAACATATGACGAAAACCAGATACAAGTACTCGAAGGTCTCGAAGCTGTAAGAAAAAGACCCGGTATGTATATAGGCTCTACTTCCGTTAAGGGTCTCGACCATCTCGTTTATGAGATCGTCGATAACGCTATTGACGAAGCTCTTGCGGGTTACTGCAAGAATATATACGTTACTATCGAAAAAGGTAATATCGTCACCGTTTCCGACGACGGTCGTGGTATTCCTGTAGGTATTCACCCCAAAATGGGCATTTCCACGCTGGAAGTAGTTTACACAATTCTTCATGCGGGCGGCAAATTCGGCGGCGACGGCTACAAGGTTTCCGGCGGTCTTCACGGCGTTGGTGCGTCTGTTGTTAATGCGCTGTCCGAATGGCTTGAAGTTACGGTTCATGACGGAAAAGATATTTGGTTCCAGCACTATAACAGAGGTGTGCCCGAATCTCCCGTTCATAAGATAGGTACTACTGACAAAACCGGTACTACCTGCCGATTCTTCCCCGATGCGGAAATTTTTGAGACTATTGAATTTGAATACGAATCTTTGCTTGTCAGACTTCGTGAGCAGGCATTCCTCAGCGGCGGTGTTCATATTATTCTCACCGATGAAAGAGGTGAAGAACCTGTTGTAAATGATCTGCTTTTTGAGGGCGGTATCAAAACTTATGTTGAGTATCTTAATAAGTCTTACCAGTGCGAAGGTCTTCACGAGATAATTTATATTTCTCAGGACAACGAAGATAATTCAGCTGAAGTTGCACTTCAATATAATGACTCCTTTAAAGAAAGACTTTATTCTTATGCGAATAACATCAGAACGGTTGACGGCGGTACACACGATATAGGCTTCAAGTCCGCATTGACAAGTGTTTTGAATGATTACGCAAGAAAATATAAAATACTTAAAGATAAAGACGAAAATCTTGCAGGTGAAGACGTTCGTGAAGGTCTGACTGCGGTAATCAGCGTTAAAATTTCCGAACCTCAGTTTGAAGGTCAGACCAAGACCAAGCTGGGCAACAGTGAAATGAGAGGCGTTGTAAGTAATCTTGTATCGACAAAACTTTCCGAATTCCTTGAAGAACATCCTGCTGTGGCAAAATCCATCATCAGCAAAGCTGTTATGGCTCAGCGCGGCAGAGAAGCGGCAAGAAAAGCAAGAGAAGAAACAAGAAGAAATTCAGCGCTTGATTCCGGTCAGATGCCCGATAAACTCCGCGACTGCAACGAAAGAGACCCTGCGCTTACTGAAATTTACATCGTCGAGGGTGACTCTGCGGGTGGTTCTGCTACTCAGGGTCGTGACTCACGTTTCCAGGCGATCCTCCCTCTTTGGGGTAAGATGCTGAACGTTGAAAAAGCAAGAGCCGATAAAATTTACGGAAACGATAAGCTCGCTCCCGTTATTACCGCTCTCGGTGCAGGTATCGGCGAAGATTTCAATGCTGAAAAATTACGTTATCATAAAATTATTATCATGGCCGATGCCGACGTTGACGGTGCACATATCAGAACACTTCTTTTGACTTTCTTCTTCAGATTTATGCGTCCGCTGATCGAGCAGGGTTATGTATACTCCGCTGTTCCTCCGCTTTATAAGCTTTCAAGAGGTAAGACAACAAGAGTTGCTTACAGCGACGAAGAAAGAGATATGATCAGCGCAGAAATGAGAGAGGGTAACCCCAACGCTAAGGTTGATATTTCACGTTTCAAAGGTCTCGGTGAAATGAACCCGCAGGAACTCTGGGAAACCACTATGGACCCCGAAAAACGTACGCTCAGACGTATTGAGCTGGAAGATGCGGCAGCGGCTGACAGAATTTTCACCATTCTTATGGGTGAACAGGTAGAACCGCGTCGTGAATACATTGAAGAAAACGCAAAATATGCGATAAATCTTGACTATTAAGAGGTGAGTTGTTGTGGCTAAAAGAAAAAATGTAGATTATAAACCGGAAGATATAATGTTTCCCGATCAGCTCATAACTTCCACCGAACTGGTTCAGGAAATGAAACAGAGTTATATCGAGTATGCAATGTCCGTTATCGTAGGACGAGCTTTGCCCGATGTACGTGATGGCTTGAAGCCCGTTCACAGAAGAATCCTCTATGCTATGTATGAGGACGGACTTACAAGAGATAAGCCTTTCCGTAAATGTGCTACTGCAGTCGGTGACGTTCTCGGTAGATATCATCCCCACGGTGACTCCTCTGTTTACGATGCACTTGTAAGACTTGCGCAGGATTTCTCCATGAGATATCCTCTTATTGACGGTCACGGAAACTTCGGTTCCGTGGACGGTGACCCCCCTGCTGCTTACCGTTATACGGAAGCAAGAATGAGCAGAATCGCAGACGAAATGCTCAATGATATCGAAAAAGAAACCGTTGACTGGGATCCGAACTTTGACGAAACAAGAAAAGAACCCCGTGTTCTTCCCAGCCGTTTCCCCAACCTGCTTGTAAACGGTTCTTCCGGTATCGCTGTAGGTATGGCGACAAATATTCCTCCCCATAACCTTAGAGAAGTAATTGACGCTACAAAACTTATACTTGATAATCCCGAAGCAACTCTTGAAGATCTTCTCGGTTGCATTCAGGGTCCGGACTTCCCCACAAAGGGTATAATTTTAGGCAGAAGAGGCATCAGAGCCGCTTATGCTACAGGTCGAGGACATATCACTGTCAGAGCAAGAACAGAATTTGAAGAGTTCGGCAAGGACAGAGTAAGAATCATTGTTACGGAACTCCCCTATCAGGTAAACAAACGTATGCTTATTGCTGCTATTGCGGAGCAGGTACGTGAAAAGAGAATCGAAGGTATTTCAGATATCCGTGACGAGTCCGACAGAAACGGTATGAGAATCGTTATTGAACTGAGAAAGGATGCAAATTCCCAGGTAGTTCTCAATAAACTTTTCTCTCAGACACAGATGCAGACCACTTTTGCGGTCAATATGCTTGCGCTTGTCAATAATCAGTCTCAGCCCAAGATTCTTTCCTTGAGAAATATTCTTGATGAATATATTGCGCACCAGAAAGAGATCATCATCAGAAGAACACGTTTTGACCTGAGAAAAGCTCAGGAAAGAGCTCATCTTTTGCAGGGTCTTATCATTGCGCAGGAAAATATTGACGAAGTAATTCAGATTATCAGAAATTCTTACGATAACGCCAAAGAAAATCTTATGGAAAGATTCGGTCTTTCAGATGTTCAGGCGACAGCGATCCTTGAAATGAGACTTAAGGCTCTCCAGGGTCTTGAAAAAGAAAAACTTCTGGCTGAATTTGAAGAGATTCAGAAAAAGATCGAATACTACAAACAGCTGCTTGAATCGGAAGAAATGCTTATCGGTGTACTTCGCGATGAACTTACCGAGATCAGTGATAAATTCGGTGACGACAGAGTTACTGAAATTCAGGATGTTGAGGACGAAATTGATATAGAAGATCTTATTGAAGAGAAAAACTGTGTATATACTCTTACAAATCACGGTTATATCAAGCGTCTTTCCGAAGAAAACTATAAGGTTCAGAAACGCGGCGGTAAGGGTGTTATGGCTCTCACGACCAAAGAAGAAGATTTTGTTGTGGAACTTATTACGGCATCAACTCATTGTACTCTGATGTTCTTCACAACTTTAGGTCGTGTTCATAAAATAAAAGGTTACGAAATTCCCGAATCTTCACGTCAGGCTAAGGGTATGAACGTTGTAAATCTCCTTTCTCTCCAGGAAGGCGAAAAAGTTACGGCTATTATCCCCGTAAACGAGCTTGAAGAGGATAAATATTTCAATATGGTTACACGAAGCGGTGTTACAAAACGCAGCAAGATGACTGACTTCAAGAATATCAGAAAAACAGGTCTTAATGCAGTTGAACTCGATGAGGGTGACATCCTTGTTTCGGTAAGTCTTACAGACGGTAACCAGTCAATGCTTATTGCGGCAAACACAGGTCTGACTATCAGATACGACGAAAATGACGCAAGAGTTATGGGCAGAAATGCCCGCGGTGTCCGCGGTATCCGCCTTGAAGAGGGCGAATATGTTGTTGGTGCGGTTGCTGTAAGTGACGGCGAACAGCTTCTTACCATTACCGAAAACGGTTACGGAAAACGCAGTCCTGTTGAAGATTACAGACCTCAGACAAGAGGCGGTAAGGGTATTATCGGTCAGAATGTTACAGAAAAGACAGGTCAGCTTGCAGGTATCAGAAAAGTCGGCGAAAACGATGACCTTATTGTTATTTCCTCCGACGGCAATATTATCCGTACAAAACTTTCGGAGATCCCCGTTTACGGCAGAGCTTCCAACGGTGTACGTATAATGAGATTCGATGAGGGCGTAAAGGTTGTTAATATCGCTACTATCGCGCAGAACGAAGAAGAAATTGAAAACGAAAATATTGAAAATGCAGAAACAGAGGTAGAATCAAATGAAAAATAATGAGAAAACAATGGAGAAAGTAACCGCACTTTGCAAAAACAGAGGCTTTATCTTTGCGGGCTCCGAAATTTATGGCGGTCTTTCCAATACATGGGACTACGGTCCTCTCGGCGTTGAACTGAAAAACAACGTTAAAAACGCATGGTGGAAAAAATTTGTCCGTGAATCCGAATATAACGTAGGTCTGGACTGCGCTATTCTTATGAACCCCAAGACATGGGTTGCTTCCGGTCACGTTGGTGGTTTCTCTGACCCCCTTATGGACTGCAAAGCCTGCAAAACAAGACACAGAGCAGATAAAATTCTTGAAGATCTCGGCGTAGTTTGCAACGGCTGGTCCAACGAACAGATGGCTCAGTACATCAAAGAAAACCACGTAAAATGTCCCGATTGCGGCGCTGAAGATTTCACAGATATCCGTAAGTTCAACCTTATGTTCAAAACATTCCAGGGTGTTACTGAAGACAGCAAATCTGAGATCTATCTCCGTCCCGAAACAGCTCAGGGTATTTTTGTAAACTTCAAAAATGTTCAGAGAACAACAAGAAAGAAGCTTCCTTTCGGTATCGGTCAGATCGGTAAGAGCTTCAGAAACGAGATCACTCCCGGTAACTTCACATTCAGAACACGTGAATTTGAACAGATGGAACTCGAATTCTTCTGCAAACCCGGTACAGACCTTGAATGGTTCGCATACTGGAAAGAATACTGCAAAAACTGGCTCCTCAGCCTCGGTATCAAGGAAGAAAACCTCAGACTCCGTGACCACGATCCCGAAGAACTTTCTCACTATTCCAATGCTACAACAGACTTCGAATTCGTATTCCCCTTCGGTTGGGGCGAACTCTGGGGCATTGCTGACAGAACTGACTTCGACCTTACACAGCATCAGAATACTTCCGGCGAAAATATGGAATATTTTGACCAGGAAACAAACGAACATTATATTCCTTACGTAATCGAACCTTCTCTCGGTGCTGACCGTGTTGTTCTTGCATTCCTTTGCGAAGCTTACGATGAAGAAAATATTTCCACAGATCCCGAAAAACCCGATATCAGAACAGTTATGCACTTCCACCCCGCTCTTGCTCCCGTTAAGGCTGCTGTTCTTCCCCTTTCCAAGAAACTTAACGATAAAGCAGGCGTTGTGTTCGACGAACTCAGAAAATATTTCAATGTTGAATTCGACGATGCAGGTTCTATCGGTAAGAGATACAGAAGACAGGACGAAATCGGTACACCTTTCTGCATTACTTACGACTTTGACAGCGAAAACGACGGCTGCGTAACTATCCGTGACCGCGATACAATGGCTCAGGAAAGAATCAAGATCGAAGAACTCAGAGCTTATATCGAAAAACGTTGCGAATTTTAGTGCTTCGCACAATATAAAATGCAAAATGCAGAATGCAGAGTGCAAAATTGAAAAACTTATTTATTGATAAAAGGACAATCCCTCAGTCGGCGTGCGCCGCCAGCTCCGCACTTGCTTGCAAGTGTATACAAGGGAGCCTCAGGAGTGCTTTACTCTTTCAAGATTCTCTACGGAAAATCATATAAATTTATTTTTATTCGTTAGGAGTTATCTTTAATTTGCCTCCCTTTACGCAAGGGAGCCTCAGGAGTGCTTTACTCTTTCAAGATTCTCTACAGAAAATCATATAAATTTATTTTTATTTGTTAGGAGTTATCTTTAATTTGCCTCCCTTGTGTAAAGGGAGGTGCTGAGGCACGAAGCGGAGGGATTGTATATAAAAAAATGATAAGTGAAATTGAAAAACTTAAATCAATAATCCACTCCTCCGAAAGAATCGTTTTTTTCGGAGGCGCAGGTGTTTCTACGGAAAGTGGAATTCCCGACTATAGAAGTGTTGACGGATTATATAATCAGAAGTATAGATATCCTCCGGAAATAATGCTTTCACATAGTTTTTTTATGGAGAACACGGAAGAGTTCTATGATTTCTATAAAAATAAAATGATCTGCCTCGAAGCTATGCCGAATTATGCGCATATTTTCCTGGCTGAGCTGGAAACACAGGGTAAATTGACGGCTGTTATTACTCAAAACATTGATGGACTGCATCAAAAGGCAGGTTCCGAAAAGGTTTTTGAACTTCATGGCTCTGTTCACCGTAATTTCTGCACAAAATGCGGTGAGGCGTATTCGGCTGAGTTTATCAAGAATTCAAGCGGTGTGCCTCTTTGCGAAAAGTGCGGAAACGTGATAAAGCCCGATGTGGTTCTGTATGAGGAACAGCTTGACGGCGAAACTGTCAGCGGTGCGGTTCGTGCAATTGAGTCGGCAGATACGCTGATCATCGGCGGAACTTCTTTGGCGGTATATCCTGCGGCAGGACTTATTGATTATTTCAGCGGAAAAAATTTGATTTTGATAAATAAAAGTCCCACAAACAGGGATAATTTGGCAGATCTTGTAATAAGAGAACCTATTGGAGAGACTTTCAGAGGCTTAAGCTTTAAATGAAAATCTCAAAAACCTTAAAACCTAAAACCTAACACCTAAAACCTAATACCTAACACCTAAATATAGTAAAAAGGAGAATTCCCATGTCAGTTGAATTTTGTACAGCGCCTGCGGTTTTTGCCGTCAAGGATGAATATCAGATCATGTTGCCCGTTAAGAGTGAACTTCTTATGTGGGTGGAAGTAGGCGGCGAAAAATATTTCGATGAAGTAAACGGTATTATCCGCTCCTCAAAAAATATTCATAAATTTACCGTTCCCATGGATGAGCTTGACAAAGCAGGCGGTTATGATGTTTGCTACAGAAAGGTTATTGAAAGAAAGCCTTACCGTTCCGAGACAGAAGAGCCTGTTTGCGTTCATTATGATTTCAAGCCCCTGCCCACAGACAGAGCATTGAGAATTTACCATATTTCAGATACACACGGCAACAGAGTTCCTCCCGTTGAGACAGCAAAATTCTTCGGTGATATCGACTTGCTCATTCTGAACGGTGATATTATTGACCACAGCGGTTTTGAATCGAATTTTATGGTTATTTATGAGATCTGCTCCGATATTACAGGTGGTTCTGTACCTTGTATTTTCTCAAGAGGTAACCACGACCTGCGCGGTGTTTGCGCTGATAAACTGACAGACTGGTCTCCCACAGACAACGGAAACACATATTTTACTTTCCGTCTCGGCAAAGTCTGGGGTCTTGTTGTTGACGGCGGCGAAGATAAGGTTGACGAAAACGTAGAATACGGTCATACTATCTGCTGCCACGCGTTCAGACTCAGACAGACAAAATTTATCGAAAAAGTCTGCGCTGAAAAAGAATATGATGCAGACGGCATCGAATATAAGCTTGTAATTGCACATAATCCTTTCACTTGGGAAGATCCTACTCCTTGCTTCAATATTGAGGGCGATATTTATACAAAATGGTGCGAGCTTGTCAAAGAAAATATCAAGCCCGACTTGATGCTCTGCGGACATCTCCACAGAACTGAAATTTTTGAAGTAGGCGGTCCCAACGATAACCGCGGTCAGGCTTGCCCTGTTGTTATCGGTTCTGATATTAAACGCGGTGATAACGGCGTTACATTCGTGGGCGCAGGTATCGTTCTTGAAGGCAGAACTGCGAAAGTTTCATTCGTTGAAAAGGATAAGATCAAAGGCGAAGCGATTCTGGAAATATAGGTATCAGGTTTTAGGTTATAGGTTATAGGTATTAGGTTTTAGTAGAATAGATTCTTAATTTCTAACACCTAAAATTAAGCGTTAGCTATGGAAACTGTTGAAAAAAATTAATCCCCAACTCGGTTTTGTTGGAAGGGGTTTGGGGAAACCTTATTTTTCCGCGAAAATAAGGTTTCCCCATAGAAAACTTAAATATAAAGGAGATTTTTATGATAATTCTTGATGATTACAGATTTAAGCTTGACGACCTCAGCAAGCAGATCAAAGAGCTTGGTGACGCTATGAAGCTTGAATCTCTCAAGGAAAGACTTGCTGAGATCGAGAAGATCAGCGGTGCGGCTGATTTCTGGAGCGGCGATATGGAAGCGTCTCAGAAACTTTTGGTTGAACAGAAGCAGATAAAAGAAAAAGTTACTGCTTATGCTTCTCTCGAAAGCCTTTGCGAAGACGGTTACACTCTCATTGAGCTTGCAGGCGAGGAACAGACTGACGAATTCGACGCAGATATTGTGGAAACTGTGGGAAACGTAGAAAAAGAGCTTGAAAAACAGACTCTCGAAACACTTCTTAACGGTGAATACGATAAAAATAACGCGATCATTTCCATTCATCCCGGTGCAGGCGGTACAGAGGCTCAGGACTGGGCGTTGATGCTTTACAGAATGTATATCCGTTTCGGTGAACAGCACGGCTACAAGGTAAAAGTTCTTGATATTCTTGACGGCGACGAAGCAGGTATCAAGAGTGCGGAAATTCTTATCGAAGGCGTAAATGCGTACGGTTATCTGAAGTCCGAAAACGGTGTTCATCGTCTTGTTCGTGTTTCTCCCTTTGACGGCTCAGGCAGAAGACATACTTCCTTTGCATCCGTTGAAGTTATCCCCGAAATCGAAGACGATAACACAATTGAAATTCGTGAAGAAGATTTGAGAGTTGAAACTCACAGAGCCAGCGGTGCCGGCGGTCAGCACGTCAACAAAACAGACTCAGCTATCAGAATCGTTCACTTGCCTACAGGTATCGTTGTGGGCTGTCAGACAGAACGTTCTCAGAAGCAGAACCGCGAACAGGCTATGAAAATGCTGAAAAGTAAGCTGATCGAGATCAAAGAACGTGCTCATCTTGAAAAAATCGAAGATATCAAGGGTGACCAGATGCAGATCGCATGGGGTTCACAGATCCGTTCTTATGTTTTCATGCCCTATACGCTTGTTAAGGACCACCGTACAAACTACGAAATGGGTAACGTAAACGCTGTTATGGACGGCGATCTTGACGGATTTATCAATGCTTATCTGAAATCTCTCAAGTAAAAATATAAAATTTTGAAATTATAACAATCCCTCAGTCAGCGGACGCTGACAGCTCCGCACTTGCTTGCAAGTGTATACAAGGGAGCCTTATATGAGATTCTTACATTGAAAGGTTTCTCATAGGAAATCTTTGTAAATATAAGTTTTTTTGTTTTAGGAGTTCTCGTTCTTTTGCCTCCCTTGTGTAAAGGGAGGGGAACCACGTTAGTGGTGGAGGGATTGTGTTAAGGTATTATGGTATGAATTTGACCAATATTTCCGAAATAAAGCCCCTTATGGAGAGACACGGATTTTCTTTTTCCAAGTCATTGGGGCAGAATTTCCTCATAAATGCCGCCATTCCCGTGAAAATTGCGGAAAGCTGCGGAGCGGGTCCGGAAGATACTGTTCTGGAGATTGGTCCCGGTATCGGCTGTCTGACAAAAGAGCTTGCGCAGAGGGTAAAAAGAGTTGTGTCGGTTGAGATCGACAAAAAACTTATGCCTGTTCTCAGGGAAACTCTGGCTGAATTTGATAATGTTACGGTTATAAACAAGGATATTCTTGAGGTGGATATTGCGAAGCTTTGCGAAGAAATCGGCTGCAAAGAGCTTTATGTCTGCGCAAATCTGCCTTACTACATAACCACGCCCATAATCATGAAACTTCTGGAATGTAATGCGCCTATAAAAGCCATTACCGTTATGGTTCAGAAAGAGCTTGCGCAGAGATTTTGCTCCAAGCCGAATACTGCGGAATACGGTTCTGTTACCGCCTCCATAAACTACAGGGCTGAGGTGAAAAATCTTTTCACAGTCTCTCCCGGTTCATTTATGCCTGCGCCGAAGGTCTCTTCCTCCGTTATAAGGTTGGATATAGTTCCTCCTCCTGTTGAGGTTAAGGACGAAAAGACATTTTTCCGCGTGATAAGGGCTGCTTTTGCCATGAGGCGGAAAACTCTTTCAAATAATCTGGCAAATGAATTCAAAATTACAAAAACTGAAGCGACAGATATTATTAAAAATTGCGGATATTCGGAAACCGTAAGGGGCGAAGCTCTTTCAGTTTTCGATTATGCGAAGATCAGCGATGGATTGGATATTTTAAAATAAAGGAGTTTTTGTTATATGGAAAAGAGACACACAGACTATTATGTTTACCCATCTGTAATCCGTGTCGGCGAGACAGCAAAGGTAAATATCGTTCCCAGAAATATTGCGAAACGTTTTGACAATCCCTATGCGGAAAAAAACTGGCCTCCCGAAGATTTAGCTCCGCATCTTAAAGAAACGGTGCGTAAAGTAAGAATTGTTCCTTATGATCATTTTTTTTATCCGTCAGATGACAGTTCCTGCGGTGAAACAGAATTTAAAACCAATGAGGACGGTAGTCTGACCGTTGAATTCACTCCTGACAGAGAACAGGAATACATGATCAAAGTAAAAGATTATAACGATGACAGCTGGAAGCATGTTTTTTATGTATATGCCGTAAACGATGACCTTTACGGAAAAAGAGCTTATAAAGGCGATCTCCATTCCCATTCCGTATACTCAGACGGAAGCGAACATTATACTGAAGTTGCGGCAAACTACCGCAGTTCCGGCTTTGATTTCATGGCATTGACAGATCATTTCAAGAGATTTCCCTCTCTGCTGATGCAGAAGGAGGTAAATTCCCATGATTTCGGTCTGACTGTTTATCCCGGTGAGGAAGTTCATGTCCCGGATTTCAGATTCCATTATGTTAATGTGGGCAGCGAAAGCAGTGTTAACGAATATTATGAAAACCATAAGGATGAATATGATCAGGAATACCGCGCAATCTATGATTCTCTTGAAATAAAAGATGAAAATGTTCGCGAGTTTGTAGCAAAAATTAAATGGATACACGAGGCGATCAAAAAATCCGGAGGCGTTTCAATCTACGCTCATCCTTACTGGCGTTGGAATACGTACAATATGCCGTCAGAAGTTTCGGATTATGTTTTTGAATACGGTCTGATGGATGCGTTTGAGCTGATGGGCGGTATGTATCCCTATGAAAATAATCTTCAGCTTGCTCTCTGGCAGGAATGGGCTATAAAAGGAAAGAAATATCCTATAGTCGGTTCTTCTGACCAGCATACCACATACAAGGACAGAGGCGCTTTGTATAATGCGTATTTTTCAATAGTTTTTGCAAAAGATCCCTCATTTGAAACCGTCATCAATGCTATCATGAACGGGGATAATGTGGCGGTTGAGCACAGACTTCAGGAACGTGTGGACTTCAGAGCCTACGGTTCACAGAGATATGTTATGTATTCTCATTTCCTCTGGCGTGAGTACTTCCCCCAGTATGAATATTTCTGCAACACGGTGGGAATGCTCATGAAGATGTATTTTGAGGGTGATGAGGCGGCTCTTGCTTCGGCTCTGGAAGCTCAGAAACGTGCTGATACTTTTGCTGAGAGATTTTTTGGCAGAATGTAAGGCTGTAAAATCGACATTTTAGCGAAAAACCACAGATTCCGTTGATTTTTCCACAGTATGGTGTTATAATTATGTTGGACGGTTTTCCCGTTTCGACGTTAAAGTATAAAATAAATTTTCTATAAAAAGGAATGTGACTTCAATGAAAGTACTCGTAATCAATGCGGGCAGCTCTTCGATCAAATATCAGTTGATCGATATGTCCAACGAAAACGTACTCGCTAAGGGTATGTGCGACAGAATCGGAATTGCAGGCGGCAATTTCAAACACAAAGTTCCAGGTAAAGATGACTACAAAATCGACGTTCAGATGGCTAACCACGGCGAAGCTATCAAGATCGTTGTAGATGCTCTTACAGATCCCGAACACGGCGTTATCAAATCCATGGATGAGATCAAGGCTGTTGGTCACAGAGTTCTTCACGGCGGTGAAAAATTCAGCGGTTCTGTTATCGTTAATGCAGACGTTATCGCGGCTATCGAAGAATGCTGCGAACTCGGACCCTTGCATAACCCCCACAACCTCACAGGTATCAGAGCTTGCGAAGCTATTATGCCCGGCGTTCCCCAGGTAGCTGTTTTTGATACAGGCTTCCACCAGACAATGCCCGACTATGCTTATCTCTACGCTCTCCCCTATGAATACTATGAAAAATACAGAATTCGTAGATACGGCTTCCACGGAACATCTCACAGATATGTAAGCGGCAGAGCTGCTGCTATGCTCGGCAAAGATCCCAAAGATACAAAGATCGTTACTTGCCACCTTGGCAACGGTTCTTCCATCGCTGCTGTTGACGGCGGTAAGTGCTTCGACACAACAATGGGTCTTACACCCCTTGAAGGTATCATGATGGGTACACGTTGCGGTTCCATCGACCCCGCTATCGTTCCCCTTCTTATGGAAAAAGAAAACCTCTCTCCGAAGGAAATCGACAGCATCATGAACAAGAAATCCGGTATCCTCGGTATTTCTCAGAAAACAAGTGACAACCGTGACATCGAAGAAGCTGCTAAAAACGGCGACGAAAGAGCTATTCTTATCGAAAATATGCTCTGCCACCAGCTCGTTAAATACATCGGTGGATTTGCAGCTGCTATGGGCGGCATCGACGCTATCGCTTTCGCAGGCGGTATCGGTGAAAATAACCCCCACTACAGAGCAAGAGTTGCTGAAAAGCTTGCGTTCCTCGGCGTTAAGATCGATGCTGAAAAGAATGCTCTCAGAGGTAAGGAAATTGATATTTCCACACCCGATTCCAAGGTTCGTATGTTCGTAATTCCCACAGATGAAGAACTTACAATCGCAAGAGATACTCTTGAACTTACAAAAGATATCGTAAAATAATTACATAATCTTATAAAAAAATAGGGGTTGGCATATTCATTGCTTTTTTCGGGAAAAACCATTTTTGTAAAATTGGTTTTTCCCGAACCCTTTTCCAAAAAAACTTTTGTATAAAACATTTTCAATGTTTTATGAGGAAAATATCAGATCAGAATAAAAAACATAAGAAGGTTCATTGTCTGAGTGTTGTTGCTTTTTCTGAATGTACCTCAAACTGCTTTTCTTTTTGAAAAGGGTGTGGGAAAAACTTTTTCTAAAGTATGCGGAGCATATTTGTTCATCCGAAAAGAAAAAGTTTTTCCCACAAATTATTTTAATTATTCAATTTCGTTTTTGTTATATTCTGCCGTAAAGTTTGTTCCAGTTGAGGAATTTTTTGCGGTCGATCTTGTTGAGCTGTTCTTTTGTTATTCTGTAGCTCCAGTTGTCGTCACTTGTGCCGGGTTTATTCAGGCGGGTATCCATTCCGTAAAGAAGAAGATCCTGAATTGGAAGGATCATCAAGCCTGCATGGCTTTGGAACATGGTTCTGAGTATTGCATCGTAGCCGTTGTCCCAGTCTTCATCGAAATATCCGCAGTATTCAAGGACGTGTTTTCTGGTTTCGTCGTCGAGATCCCAGATGTAGCCCAGAAGTGTGTTGTTGTCGTGAGTTCCTGTGTATGCGATGCAGTGGTTGTCGTAATTGTGGGGCAGATGGGTCGAGCCCGGATCTCCGAGGAATGCGAACTGGAAAATTCTCATGCCGGGACAGCCGCTTTCTTTGACAAGCTCAATGACTTCGGGTGTGATGTCGCCCAGATCTTCTGCAATGAGGAGTTTGTCGGGGCAGACTTCGCGGAGGGCTTTGATAAGTTTCATGCCGGGACCTTTGACCCATTTACCGTTTTTAGCGGTTTTTTCACCTGCGGGGATTGAAAAATATGATTCGAGTCCGCGGAAATGGTCGATTCTGACACCGTCGAAAAGTTCGCACATGAAGCTGATTCTTTCTTTCCACCATGAAAAACCGTCTTCTTCCATTTTATCCCAGTCGTAAAGAGGATTGTTCCAAACCTGGCCGTCAGCGCTGAAATAATCCGGCGGTACGCCTGCGATACCTACAGGTTTGTTTTCCTCATCCAGCTGGAACTGCTGTGGTGCTGCCCAGACATCGGAGGAGTTGAGCGCTACGTAAATGGGAATATCTCCGATAATTGAAATTCCTTTTGAGTTGGCGTAGTCCTTGATCTCTTTCCATTGAGCGAAAAATTTATACTGCATGAACTGCCAGAGGGCGAGAACTTCTTCGTCTATGTTTTCGTTTGTCCATTCTGTCCAGGGAAGGTCATTATTGGATGCACGGATAGCCATAAATTTACAGAAATCCCCTGTTTTCGGATGCTTTTTCAGAAAATCTGCAATCTTCTCTTTTTCTGTGCAGCGTTTTGCCGCAAGATTCAGCAGTTCAAGACGTTCCTTTGCAAGTCGTTTGAATTCGCAGCTGTAGGGAGTTTTTTGTTTTGCGGAATCAAGTTCTTCTTTGGTCAGGAGCCCTTCTTTTTGAAGTGAGGGCAGGTCGATGAAGTAAGGGTTTACTGAAAAAGTACTAAGAGAACAGTATGGAGAATTGTATTCGTCGGGCAGACAGAATGGGAGGGTCTGCCAGTATGTAAAACCGCATTGGGCAAGAAAATCTATCCATTCTTTTGCTTCCTTGCCGAAGCTTCCTTCGGAGTGATCTCCCCAGAGGGAGGAAACGTGCATTAAAACACCGCTTGCTCTTTTCATAATATTTAACCTCTCAGATGTGTAAAATTTAATGTTATAAGTATATTATACCTCAAAAAACGGGATTTGTCAATACTTTAATTAAATATTTATTTAAATTAGTATAAATATATGCGTTCTGCGGCGGTTTATTTCGGGGATTATTTTTTTTATGGGGTTCAAAATGTTAATTTACAGATAAAATTTGTGGTTTTGCTTGACAAAGTCAATGTTTTTTGGTATTATATATATCAGAGAAATGTTTTTTTGAATTGGAGATTATTATGAAGAAACCTGAACTTTTAGCTCCTGCGGGAGATCTGAACAAGCTTATTTATGCGGTGCTTTACGGCGCGGATGCTGTTTATATCGGCGGGGAACAATTTTCGCTGAGAACTGCTTCGGCAAATTTTACTGCGGCTGAAATGAAGCAGGGTGTGGAATTTGCCCACAAAAAAGGTGCCCGTGTTTATGTTGCCTGCAACGCTGTGCCCCACAACGATGAAATAAAATTTTTCCCCGAATATCTTAAGTCTTTGGTTGAGTGCGGTGTGGACGCGGTGATCGTTACCGACCCGGGTATGTTTGCGATGGTCAGAAATCTTGCACCTGATATGGAAATACATATTTCCACTCAGGCAAGCACGGTAAACTATGAGGCTTGCAATTTCTGGTATCAGATGGGTGCAAAAAGAATCGTTCTCGGAAGAGAAGTTTCCCTTGAAGAGATCGCAGAGATCAGAAGCAGAATTCCCGAAGATCTTGAGATAGAATCTTTTGTTCACGGGGCTATGTGTATGGCTCATTCCGGCAGATGTCTCATTTCGGATTTCCTCACGGGAAGAAGCTCCAACAGAGGTAACTGCGCTCAGCCATGCCGTTGGAAATATGCGGTAATGGAAGAGACCCGTCCCGGAGAATATTTCCCCATTGAGGAGAACGGCAACGGTACGTTTATTTTTAACTCAAAGGATATGTGCATGATCGAGCATATTCCCGAACTTATCCGCGCAGGTGTGGACAGTTTCAAGATTGAGGGACGAGTCAAGACGGAATTCTATGTGGCTTCCGTGGTTCAGGCGTACAGAAATGCCATTGATGCATGCTTTGATGATATTACATATTACAGCGAAAACATAGAAAAATTCTCCGAAGAGGTCAACAAGGTCAGCCACCGCGAATATTACACCGGTTTTTACTACGGATATCAGGGCGAAAAGGGACAGAATTACAAAAATTCTTCTTATATCCGTGATTGGGAACTGATTGCGGTCGTAAAAGGTTATGATACGGCAAATAAACGCCTGATAGTCAGCGAGAGAAATAAATTCAACGCAGGGGAAACTGTGGAAATCCTTGAAGCGGGAAAGAAACCTTATACTTTCACCATTGAAAAAATGTACAACGACAAGGGCGAATTCATCCTTTCCGCACCTCATGCGGAGATGCAGGTAGAGATCGAATGCGATCATCCCGTCGGACCGTATTCATTTATCAGAAGGAGAGCGAAATAACCGTGAAAACTTACAGATACAACGAAAAACCAATTGAAGTGCATGGAATTCCGCATTTTGAGGAGCATGGAAAACTTCAGAGGTTGTCGGATGAAGTGATTGAAAAGCTTCCTAATCTGAAATTCCTCGGCAGACGCTGTGGTGGTGCGAGACTTTGTTTCCGCACAAATTCACCGAAATTTACAGTAAAAATGGAGTTTGAAACTCTCGGTTTTGACATCGGACTTTCGATCTACCATTGCCAATCCGCCTGCGTTTACATCGGTCAGCGTCAGCACGCGAGATACGCAGGGATAGTTATCCCTCAGAACTATGAGCAGAAAACAGTCGAAAAAACTTTTGAAAAAAGCGGAGAAATGGAAGATATTGTTATCTGGATCCCCAGAAATGAGATCATGGCGGACATTTCCGTTTCCGTTGAAGATGATGCGGTTGTGGAAGCGCCCACACCTTATAAATATCCGCCGATGCTCTACTACGGTTCGTCGATTACCGAATGTGGCTGTGCGAGCAAGGTTTCCAACGGCTATAATTCCATGATAACGATGCATCTTGATGTTGACCACTATAATCTCGGTTTTTCGGGGAGTGCGAGGGGTGAATTGGAGATCGCGGACTATATCAACACGATTCCGATGAGCATTTTTGTGATGGATTACGACCACAATGCACCTGACCCCGAACACCTGAGAAAGACTCATGAGCCGTTTTTCCGCAGAATACGTGAGAAAAATCCCGATCTTCCCATAATTATCATGTCCAGACCGGATTTTGAATATGATGTTCTTTCAGCGGAACGCAGAGAAATAATTAAAACGACTTATAACAATGCAGTTGCCGCAGGGGATAAAAATGTTTATTTCATTGACGGCGAGCAGTTTTTCGGGGACGTGGACAGAACTTTCTGCACAAATGACTGCTGTCACCCCAATGATCTGGGCTTCTACAGAATGGCTTCTGTTGTCGAACCCGTGGTAAAAAAGATCCTCGAAGAGAGATACTGATAGATACTTTAAGATAATTTAAAATAGAATAGATACTTTATTTTTTTTCGGGAAAAACCATTTTTGTAAAATTGGTTTTTCCCGAACCCTTTTCCAAAAAACTTTTGTATAAAACATTTTCAATGTTTTATGAGGAAAATATCAGATTAGAAAAAACATCAGAAGGTTCATTGTCTGAGTTTTGTTGCTTTTCCTAAATATACCTCAAACTGCTTTTCTTTTTGAAATGGGTGTGGGAAAAACTTTTTCTTTTCATCCGAAAAGAAAAAGTTTTTCCCACAAATTATCTTATTTAGTCAGTCCTGTTTAGTTGTTTTCAAGCTTGGAGTAGTAGTTGTCGTACATGTAGTCGAAGTTGGGGAGCATACATTCGTTAACCATGTAGTCGAGATGGTTTTTATACATGTCGTATGCTTCTGCGGCGGATTTGCCCTGCTTGAGAGCGATACCGAAGTTGTCGGCTATTTTTCTGCCTACATCGGATTTATCCCAGAATGTGTAGTCGTAACGGGTATAATTCATGAGGTCAAAGAAGATCTGCGCGTCAAGTTCTTCCGTAAAAGTCATGTCTGCGTAGTATCTGTAAAGACCTTCGTCTCCGCCCAGTTCTTCAAAAGGATCGAGGAGAAGTGAAAGTATCTGCGCTGCAACTTCGGGGTCTTTACTGGATTTGGAAATACCGAAGCCCTGAGCTCTCTGAATGAACTGCGCCCATTCGCCGTAAGTCGCATCGGGTCCGCAGGGGAAAGGCATGATGTTGTATTTGAAGTTTGCCGCGTAAGCGATAGCACCTACGGTAAGATGTTCAGCGGTGGAAACCGTAACGCCAACATCCTGGTAAAGGAAATCTCCGAAATAGAAAGCTGCGTCTTCAAGGTCAAAAAGTTCTCCGTATTCAGCGTACCATTCAGCGCCCTTTTCATAAGCGTGCTGGAATGCCAGGGGGAATGTGTTTACTACATTGTTGCCTGCTTCGTTTCTTGTGATGAATTCTGTTCCGTTGGAGTACATGAGCATATCGAAATACTGCATATTTCCTGCGGCAAAGAGCTGAACGTAACCGTCAACAGTGGGAACTCTGAATTTTTTAAGGTATTCTTCCTCAAATGTATCCCATGTCCATGTTCCGTTTTCGTAGAATTCGTGGAAGTTTGTGATACCTGCAGGACCGAGAAGATCGGTGTTGTATACAAGCGCAAAGCTGTCAAGAGCCTGGAATCCGGGCCAATAAAGAGGACAAACTACGTAAGGAACACCGTTGTACATTCCCGGTTCGAGCATATTTGCCGCACCGTATTTATCTTTCTGGGAAAGATCTATCTGATCGGGGAAGTCGGTGATAGGATAGAGCAGGCCGTTTTTCGCAAAAAGCTGCATCGCGTTCAGATATGTAAAGTTGCAAACGTCTGCCTGAATAACGCCTGACATTGACTGCATCTGGAACATGGAATCGTCAAGATCCTGGTTGAAAATGATTTCTGCGTTATAGTCATTTTCGATCTGATTTACCCTGTTCAGAAGTGCTTCGCCCTGCGGGGTTGTGGTGTCGTAAGTGAACACAAGCAGGTCAGGGTTTGCGGCAGGGTTGTTTTCGTGGTAGAAATAGAATTTATAGCCCTCAAAATCATATGTTCCCGATGTGTATTCTCCTATGAAGTCCATAAGGGTTACCGCTTCGCCTCCGCATGAGGTGATAAGTATGCTGAGGATCAGCATTGTCAAGACCAGTAGTTTTTTCATTTGTATATATCCTCTTTTCGGAAAGTTAGTATGTTTATATGATACCAAAAAACATTACGTTTGTCAAGGCTTCGGCGGTGGTATTTTGTGAACTTTAATCGTTTTTTTTTTTAATTTAGTGAAGCGGGCGAATTTGCCGTTTATCATAAAAAAATTGTGGGAAAAAATTTCTCTGAAAGATGTTTATTCAGAAGTAAAAGTTTTTCCCACAAATATTTTTAACTTAAAAATCAGATGTCTGATTTAAATTTTATTCCTTGTCTTTTGCCTTTTTGGAAAGGACAACGTTTGTGATGATACCGAGGATGAGAGCACAAGCGATAGCTGTGATCGTAACTTTACCGATAGCCATTGCTGTGCCGCCGATACCTGTGATGAGAATTACGGATGCTGTGAAGAGGTTTGCGTTGTTTTCAAGGTCAACTTTCTGGATCATTTTAAGACCGGAAACTGCGATGAAACCGTAAAGTGTGATGCAGACACCGCCCATTACGCAACCGGGAATGGAATCGAGGAATGCCACGAAGGGAGAAATGAAAGAAATGATGATAGCCATAACTGCTGTTGTTGTGATCGTTACAACGGAAGCGTTCTTTGTGATGGCAACGCAGCCAACGGATTCGCCGTAAGTTGTATTGGGGCAACCACCGAAGAGTGCACCTACGAAAGAACCTACACCGTCACCGAGGAGAGTTCTGTGGAGACCGGGATCTTCAAGAAGGTCGTGTTCGATGATGGAGGAAAGGTTTTTGTGGTCAGCGATATGTTCTGCAAATACTACGAATGCTACGGGGATGTATGCTACAGCAACTGTTGCAAAATATGTAGCGTCAAATTCGGAAAAACCTTTAATACCTGTGAGGAATGTGAATTCGGGGATTGCGATGAATGTGCTGAGTGTAACACCGTCAGCAACAAGTGCCTGGAAAGGAGCAAAATCAACGATTCTGAGTTCGGGGATATTAGCTGCGATGCCGATAAGTGTGAACACAAGACCTACTGCGTAACCTGAAAGGATGCCGATGATAAAGGGGATAAGACGAGCCATTTTTTTGCCGTATGTGGAAACAAGAACGACAACAAAAAGTGTTACCATTGCGCAGATGAAGGATGCCCAAGCGCCTGTTCCCATGATGAATGAGCCGTTTCCGTCCTGGGGACCGTAAGAAAATACGTCGTTGACAGCAGCACCTGCAAGGGAAAGACCGATGAGGGCAACTGTGGGACCGATTACTACAGGAGGCATGAGTTTGTTGATCCATTTTACGCCTGCAATTTTAACGACGATTGCGAGAACCACGTATACGAGACCTGCAAGAACCGCACCGAGGATGAGTCCGAGGAATCCGAGCGCCATTGATGTTGCGCCTGCGAATGCTGCAAGCATTGAGCTGATGAAAGCGAAGGATGAGCCGAGGAATACAGGGCTCTTGAATTTTGTGAATAACTGATAGATAAGTGTGCCCACGCCTGCACCGAAGAGTGCTGCTGCGGCTGTCATTCCGTTACCTACGATAGCGGGTACGGCGATGGTTGCTGCCATTATAGCCAGGAGCTGCTGGAAAGCAAAGACTATAATCTGGGCAAATTTGGGCTTGTCGTTGACGTTGTAAATCATTTTCATGTTGTTTTACCACTCCATTTGAAATTTTTTATTTTGTCCTTTGAAACTGTTGAAAACTCAAAAAAAAATGCCGTTCATATCAAACGGCAAAAATATTGTTGAATTTACGGACGGTTTTGAAAGATGAAAATTTATCCAAAACTGTTTCGGTTTCGGCAGGACTAAAAGTTGAAAAAAGGTCTGCGGTAATCAAAAATGCCCAATTTTTCATTGCCGTAAACCTCCCTTTTTCTTCCTGTAGATTATTATAGCAGATTTTGTCGCATTTGTAAAGTGGTTTGAGACAAATAAATTTTGAACTTTATTCTGCGTGAATTCGGACGGGTTTTGGTTTCTTTATTTATGTCTTTTTGTACGACTTTTAATGCTAATATTTTTCAAAGAACTAATCTTGGTACTTTAATTGTCAAAAAGGGCAATATGTACATATGAGGGTGGTACATTTAATATTGATTTTGTGCAATTTGACGATAAGAAAACTCTTGACAAACCGAAAAAAATGTGTTATAATATAGGTGACAAAAAGGAAAGGCAAAAGAGAAAAAAATCTCAGCCGACAGACAGGATGAAATCTTTTAACGTGCTGTTTGTTCCGATGTCAGAAAGGAAAGGGATTAGACCAATGGCTCAGTGATTTACTGTAAGGAAGTTTCTTTTTGAGGATGGCTTCTCCACCGCGTTGATATGGACGGTGAAGTTGTTGCTTAGATCGTATTCTTCATAGAAACTGCAAGAGTAAGTTAGTTGGAACATTGGCTTAATTTGCGTGACATAGATAAAAAAAATGAAATAAGAAGTTTCATTTGAATTCTATATAATTTCCTTTTGAAAAAGAGTTTTCACGGTGACGGGAAAAATAAACAGTTGAAAATTTATTTGACCGTAAAATTTAGTAAGCAAGAGCTTGGAAAAGTGTTCGGTTGAAAGATACAGGAAGTTTATCGCAGACAATAACCTCATCTGGTGTAAGGTTTTTAATCGGATTTTAAATTTTTGACGAGTTGCGAAAATCAAAAAAGACTTGTCGGATAAATGAAAAGTAATCGGTTCTGTAAGGCGAACGACATAGAAGTAATAACTTCCGGGAAAGGCAGAAAAAGCACCGAAAAGATGAAACGTATTGATTTTCTCTGTTGAGACGGGAAAGACAAGGCGGAAATCAGAAAACGACATTAACTAAGAAATTACAGTATAGATAGATCTTCTTCGTACGGCAGGGTGGTTGATAATCCCTGCCGTACGTTGCTTTATGAATGATTTGAAAAAGGTGAGTATGAATGAAAAAATTTTTATGCTTTTTTCTATTTTTGATGTTGCTTTTTGCTTGCGGTTGCAGTGAAATCACGCCGAGGCACGGGCTGAATGTGGTTTTTATCGATGATACTTTTATAAATATCGAATCTGTTTTCGGTGACGATGATTCGGTGCGGTTGATAAATTCCGTTGATCTGATCGTGAAAGGAACAGTCACGGAGTCTTACGAACCTGAATATTTGGGGATTGGATTCCCTCAGTTCGTGCATAAAATTACCGTTTCCGAGGTGATAAAGGGTGAAAATGTTGCAGTTGGCGATGAAATTTCCTTGCTTTCTCATTGCGGTTACGACGATTTTAGAAATTTTGCAAAAGACTTGGATAATTATGATCTTGTAAGGAAATTTACTTCCGAGGAACTTGAAAAATATTCTGCTGACCCGACAGCAAAAGTAGAAATTGCAGTTCAGAACGGCACTCCGCTGTATGTGGGCGGCGAATTTGTGTTGCTTTTATGTGCGCCCGAGGAAGGCAAAGAAAATTGGACCCTTTGGTCAGACCGTTCAAGTGTTTTGGCGGTTGACGGTGAAAAATTGAACGGATATGCGGCTGAGTACCTTGGAGATACTTATGCGAAATTTCTGAAAAATGTTTCTGCGGCACAGAAGACCCCCGATGTTAAATATGATGAGGCTTATTTGGCTGAACTTAGGGGCGTTCCTGTTGAAAATGAAGAGGAAAATCCAATGCCGGATGGCGTGATTTCTCAATTTAATGTTAGCGATTTACCTGATATTTATTCGGAAACTGATTCCGAGGAATATGTAAAAAATAATAAAGTTTATATTTTAGATAACTTTCCGTTAGATTATTCTTTAGTTGAGCTTAGTGAATCCCCTGATCAATGGACGGCTTATTACTATCTTGGAAATACTGAAAAGTCAACTGAAATTGATTATGCACAGACTATGCAGTTGACTTGGACAGATCTCAGTCCATGGGATTTAGATGTCCATGAATATATGAAAGATTTAATGTCTCTTGAACCCGGTATGAAATACATAGACAATAGTGAGAATTATATGTTCTATGATTATACAAACTCCAGTGAAATTACTAAGAGAAAATATTATTGGGGTGAGGGGGATTTGTTATTCTGCCTAACTATACCAATCAGTTACTGTGATAAAATAGTATCGGTTGACATGTTTTCAACAGATTTAACCAATGAAATTGAGGTGTTTGAACCTATTTTAGAAACTCAGGAAATTGATATTATAACATCACCTTTTGAAGTTAATTCAAATCAAAACCAAGACTTAGAACCTGTTGTCCCGTCTGAACCTTAATTATTATAACCAAGATGCCTTTCGGGGCATCTTTTTTTATGAAATTTTCTAAACCTCTTGCAAAATCGTGCTGTGTATGCTATAATGTAAGCGAATAAAAACTAAAACCATGGAGGTTATAATTATGAAAAAATGGAGAGTAGGCATCATCGGTACGGGCGGTATCGTTGGTTGTCACAAAGGTCATTATCTCAGAGATTCACGTATCGAAGTTGTTGCACTTTGCGATATCGTTGAGGAAAAAGCTATCAGATATCAGAAAGAATGTTTCCCCAATGCTAAGGTCTACACCGATTACAAGGAACTTTTGAAAGACGAGACCATTGATTCCGTTGATATTTGTACACCTAACTATCTGCATTCGGTCATTGCGGTTGACGCTTTTGCCGCAGGTAAGCACGTTTTCTGCGAAAAACCCGATGCTGTTAACGTTGAAGAGGTTCTGAAAATGAACGCTGCTGCAGAAAAAGCAGGTAAAACTCTTATGATCATGAGAAATAACCGCTTCCTCGATGCTTCTGTGATGGCGAAAAAGTTCATCGACAGAGGCGAAATGGGCGAAATTTACTGCGGTCGCTGCGGTGGGCAGAGAAGACGCGGTATCCCCGGTAAGGGCGGCTGGTTCACAACTAAGGAGCAGTCAGGCGGCGGTCCCCTCATTGACCTTGGCGTTCATATGATCGACCTTGCAATCTGGCTCATGGGCAACCCCACTCCTGTGGCGGTTTCTGCAAATACTTACTGCAAATTTGCAAACAGCGATCTCAGCGACTCTGTAAACTCAAGCTTTGGCGAGAAAAAAGACGAGGGTACTTTCAACGTTGAAGACCTTGCTATGGGTATGATCCGCTTCGATAACGGCGCACTTCTTCAGATCGAATTCAGCTGGGCTTCAAACGTTAAAAAGGAAAGACGTTTTGTTGAGCTTCGCGGTACAAAGGCAGGTCTGAAATGGGAAAATGCGAACATCGAATTCTTCACGGAAATGGACGGTCAGCTTGTTGATATTTGCCCGCCTAACTGCCACGACAGAATGGGACATGAAAATAATCTGAAGAATTTCTACGACGTTGTTATTGAGGGCGCTGAACCTTGCTTCAAACCGCAGCAGGGTATTGATATGATCAAGATCCTCTGCGCTATCTACGAATCCGCAAAAACAGGCAAGGAAGTTATTCTGTAAAGTTTAATATTGGGATATTTTATGGGGGAACCGTTTTTTCTTTTCGCGAAAAAAGAAAAACGCTTTCCCCCAAACCCCCTCCAAAAAAGAAAACCGAATTTGGGAGGATTTTTTGTAACTTAGTTCAGTTCAGATATTTCTTCAAGACTGCCGAGGTCCTGTGTGCCGAGGAAAACATGACCGTCTTTTACTTCAAAAACGTAAAGTTCGTAGGCTGAGGTTTCATAGGCTAAAGCGCTGCCGTCGAGGGTTTTATCAAAGAAAAACAGGTATGTATTTCCACTTCGTGGAATACTATTTGCTCCCAGCCCACATTCCACGATAGTATTTTCGGGGTAAAGCTCAATGGGAAAATTGGGATTCCGATGTTTTTTGTACTGCTCTAAGGTCAGTTCTCCGCCCGTGTAGTAAGCTTCAAAAGTTTTGAGGCCTGAAAGGGCTGAATCTTCATCCTTTAAGACTTCGATAATTTCGATTTTAATTGGAACACGGTCTGAAATTCCGATGATTACGGGTGGTGTGGGGTTGGCAGGGTCATCAGAGACTGTTATGGTCGGAATACTTTCCCGTGTAGAAACAGAATCGTAATTGTCACCGTCATAAGAGATTACTTTTGCAACAACCGCAATTTCGTTTGCTTTAAAATAGTCTTCGAGTCCATCGAAACCGCTGTCAATGACCGCAAAGTTGATTGTTGATCGGATTGACTTACGTAAGCGAGGTTCGTCGCCAACATAGAAGAGTGATGTGAGCAGCGGACGAACATTTTCCGCGTCGTTTATGGAAAGCTCTCGTAATTCGGTGAGTATTTCAAGGGCATTTCCGAGGCTTGTGCCATTGTGTAAAATTTCACCGTCGCGGATAATGTAGGTGGTGCCTGTGGTATCTGTTGTTCGATATTTTGTGCCGTTATATGGGACGTAAAAAGCGGTCAGATTTTCTTCGAGGGGTTCAAGGAAATACAGACAGATGTCGCCCTTGTGTGGTATATCGCCGTCACCGAGATTTAGATCTATTATTGTTTTTTCGGGAAAACGAGAGATATCAAGGGTTGGATCAATGGATTTTTGGTAATTTTCAAGGTCAATTTCTCCTCCAAATGTGATTAAGGAAGTGATTTCGTTGTAATTCTCGCATTTTAATGTCTCAAGTACTGTGACCTTGACTGAAAAACTGTGGGAATCAGGCAAGAAATTTTCGTTTTTAATCGCACTTTTGTCTCTGTTGAATAAATATGAGTCTTCCACATAGCAAACAATGACGGCAGATGATTCTTTGTAGCGTTTTTTGAAATCGGTTAACTCCTCATTATTTGAAGTTTTAGAGCCTCCATCAATAGTTGCTTTGATATGCGGAATGCCGTTGATGTAGAAAATATCTTCCGGGATGAGGTTTTCCACTTTTTCGGTGTTATTTGTGGAAAACTCTTCCGTATCGTCGGAGGAGGTTTCGGTATTTTTGCCGGAATTTTGTTCTTCGTCTTTTATGTTCTCTGATTCGGAGGTGTTATACGGGTTTTCCACAGATGGTTCGAGTTTTTCGGTGGGGTTTTCCACGTTTTCCACAGAGTTTTCCCCATGTAAACCGTTCTTTACAATGTCGGAGCTGTCAGTTTTGTCGGTTTTCGACAGAACCTGATCGTTTTTCTCATCAAGTATCGGTTGGGGAGCTGTCAAAGAATCGTTTGTTGTGCATGCTGTGAGAGCGAGAAGAAGGGCTGCTGAAAATATATACAGTTTAGGTTTCATATTGATCTCCATTCTGATGCTAAAGCGTCATTTTCTTCTTTATCTTTTAGACGAAACAGTAAAACGAAAGTTTCATTGGAAAGCGAAATTTTTTGTAAAAAGTTTTGGGTATAAGGTTCATGTTTATGACAGATATTTTTTTGATTACCCCATTGACTTTTTCATTTTAATGTGCTATAATGAGAAAAAAACTTAAGAGGCGATTTATAATGGCAGTTAAAAATTATCAGATACTTCAGCGTAATGAGAAAAACTTTGCGAAAGCTGTGTTTACAGGAAAAGTTCCCGCAAACATTACTCCTGAACAGAAAGTTTACGGAAGAGTTGTCGGTGAAGATGACAATCTCGTAGTTGTTCAGTGGACGGAGGCTCAGATTTCCGGAGACGATTGGACTGTTGAGCTTGATGTCCCTGCAGGCGGTCTTTACAGATTTGAAGCTGTTGCGGCAAAATCCAATATGCCCGTATGGTACAGCATCGAAGCCGAAAGAATAAATATCGTTAAGCACTTCGGTGTCGGAGATGTTTATATCATGGCAGGTCAGAGCAATATGTCCGGTTACGGCAGAGATTATGCCATCGACAGACCTACTCTCGGTGTACATCTTTATGCAAACAGCGGTATCTGGGATATTGCAACTCATCCGCTCAATGACGGCATTAATACTATTTATCCCGAAAACTACGAGGGAGCCAACGGTACTTGTCCCGGTCTGAGCTTTGCAAGAGTTCTGAAAGAAAGACTTAATGTTCCCATCGGTCTTGTTGCGGCGGCTCTCGGCGGTTCTCCCCTCAAGGCTTGGAACATTGAAGAGGACGGTTATCTTTACAAGGCGATGATGAGACGTGTAAATGATATCGGAACTACAGTAAAGGGTATTATCTGGTATCAGGGCTGCAGCGATGCAAACCCCGATGAGGCAGGTACTTATTACGACAGATTTGTACGTTTTGCTGAAACTGCAAGAAAAGATCTTGGAGATATTGACATTATCACGGTTCAGCTGAATCACTGGAAATCAGGCAGAAATCCTGAAATGGACAGATGTTGGGGTACTGTAAGAGATGCTCAGAGACGTTTGGCTCAGGATTACGACTATATTCATATTATTCCTGCGATGGGTCTTCCCATGTCTGACGGAATCCACAATAACTCAGAATCAAATGTTATTATCGGTTCACGTATGGCGATGGTTACTCTTAAAGAAGTTTACGGTCTTCCCGGACTTTCTGCACCGGATGTGCTTGAAGTTATTCAGGTTGAAGATGATGCGGTCGTTCTCAAGATCGATCCTTCGTTCTGCATGGTTGATATTGACTGCTGCGCAGAGGGCATGCACGTAGAAGACGCGGAGGGACTTGTTGAGGGCGAGATCCTTACTCACCGCGAAGACGGAATGAGGCTTAAGCTGCCCAGAGCGATCACTTTGCCTGCGAAATTCCACGCATATTGGAGAAACGAAAGCTCCAACTGGATGGCAAAGGACAGAACGGGTATGCCGTTGATCTCATGCTATAATGTTGAAATCAAGAAATAAATAATATTGGTAATAAATAATATTGGTAAATTTTGCGGGGGAACATTTTTGTAAAATTGTTCCCCCGCACCCTTTCAAAAAACTTTTGTGTAAAGTATTTCATACTTTACCGGGGAAGAGCTTCGGAAAATGCCTTAAGCCGGTTTTCTTGGAAAAGGGTATGGGAAAAACCTTCTTTTTCGCGAAGAAAGGATTTGCCGTAACGGGAATAATGAAAATTATTGTTTGCGGAAAGGAAAATTTAAAATACCCCCAAGCCGGTTTTCTTGGAAAAGGGTATGGGAAAAACCTTCTTTTTCCGCGAAAAGAAGGTTTTTCCCATTACAAATATTTTACCTTTTATTTTCGTTCAGTTTTTCGATTACTGCCTTGAATCTGGATTCATTTCTGATGATGTCGTAGCGTTTATGGGAAAGGTAATCAAGCAAGTAGTAACTTTGAGAATGTTCCGTTAATTCGTGGAAGTTTACACCGTCGGGGGTTGGATATATCAGTTTATCGGTGAAGATAGAAGTGTAATTCTTTCCGTGGTCGTTTTCGTAAGATATATCGTATTTGATGATGTGGGAGCACATTTTCTCCAGAGAATCAAGGGCCTCCTCAGCTTTCCTCTGTTCGACCTGATATGTGGATATGAGCCAATAAAGTCTACCCACTCGGTTGTGGTAAAACATAAGGTTTTCGCCGAATATCATTTTATAGATATCTATTGCGGTGTACATCATTGCGATTTTTTTGTCCCATACGGAACGGTCATTTGATACGTCGTCGCTGAGAATATACCTTTCGATTGCCAAACCAATGTGGTCTGTGAGTGAAGATATATAATCCTGAATATAGAACTCGGTTTTGCCGTCGCCGATGCCGTGAGTTAGACAGTATTCCCTGTTATATTTCAGCGGAGTAAGCTTTTTTATTGTTTCCAAAGCCTTTTCGGAGTCTTTGAGACAATCGGAGTAAAGCAAACTCAATGATTCAATGGTTGCATTCCGCAATTCTTCGTCTTCGCAGATATCAAGGACTTTCAGATAAAGGGTCTCGGCTTCTTTCGCTAAGATCAGATCGTTTGCGTCTGACGCTTTCATAAAGAGGCAACCTGCCAAATTTTGAATCAGATCTGCATCGTAAGGGAATTTTGAGACTGCATAACGGGCAAATTTAATCTGTTCGTCCAGGTCGCCGACCTCTGCGAGTCGATTCATTTCCTGCTTGAATTCCTGCAGTTCCCTTTCTCTTTCGGAAAGTTTATAGCCCAAAAGTTCATCGGTGCTTACTTTAAAAAAATCTGCCATTGCAGGTAAAAATTCGATGTCGGGATAGCCGTTTTCCGATTCCCAACGTGAGACGGCTTGCGGAGTTACGCCGAGGGCTGTTGCCAGCTGTTCCTGGGTCATATCTTGCTCGTTCCTCAATTTTTTGATAATTGAACCTATTTTAATGTTCATATTCATCGTCCTTTCATGTGATTTATTTCTTGTAAGCTTACGGTTATATTATAGCACATAAATAGGTCAAAATCAATTATCAATTTATTGTTGATATGGTAAACGGTTTGTTTATAAGGTTAGATATGTTGCGGGAAACCCCCTTTTAGGAATAAGGGGGGTTCCCGCGCTCTTCCCCGAAAACTCGTTTGGGGTAAACTATGGAGACATTTCAAGTCGGTTTTCTTGGAAAAGGGTATAGGACAGAGTCATTAAGTTAAGATTTTGATTATATTATGAGTTTGTTTCGCGCTCTCCCTCAGTCAGCAGAGCTGACAGCTCCTCTCCCAACCACAAGTGGCGCAAACACGGCTTTGCCGTAGTTTGGAGGGAGCTATTTTACACCAACTGGCTCACGTAGTGAGACTGTGTCCTCCGGGAGGTCACAATGTCACAAAGTGACATCGTAGGGACCGCTACGCGGTGGAAGGAGCCTGCGTTATCAATATTAAATCAATACTAATTCTTAACTTAATGATATTGGGGGCATGGGAAAAGCCTTCTTTTTTCGTGAAAAGGAGAACATTTGTTGTTATGAGGGTGCAAGAATTGTTTTTGCGGAAAGAAAAATTTAAAGTACCCCAATCCGGTTTTCTTGGAAAAGGGTATGGGAAAAACCTTCTTTTTTCGTGAAAAGAAGGTTTTTCCCATAATCTCCCCTGTTTATTTAAAAATTCCGATTTTTGTTCTTGCATTTAGGCGTTGTATATTGTATAATAATAGGTAAGATAAAATGAGGCAGTGTCGGTTGCTGCTGAAAATGTTTTGAAGTAAATTATCAGATTTTATATATGGAGGATTTCTATGAAATTAGGTATTGTAGGTTTGCCGAATGTCGGTAAGAGTACACTTTTTAATGCTATTACAAATACAAATGTTGAGGCGGAAAACTATCCGTTCTGTACGATCGAGCCTAACGTGGGCGTTGTTGCTGTTCCCGACGAACGTCTGGACAAGCTTGCAGAGATATACAATCCTGCAAAAATTACTCCCGCTATCATCGAATTCGTTGATATTGCAGGCCTTGTAAGAGGTGCTTCAAAGGGTGAAGGACTCGGTAACAAATTCCTTTCCCATATCCGTGAAGTTGATGCGGTAGTACATGTTGTTCGTTGCTTCGACGACGAAAATATTATCCACGTTGACGGTTCTATCGACCCTATCCGTGATATTGAAACAATTAACCTTGAGCTTGTTTTTGCTGACCTTGAAACTGTTGAAAAGCACATTCTCCGTGCTCAGAAAGCTGCTAAGGGCGACAAAAAATTCCTTGCAGAGGTTGAACTTTACGAAAGAGCAAAGGCTCAGCTCGAAGCGGGTAAACCTCTCCGCGGCCTTGACGTTTCCGAAGAAGAAAAAGAGCTTCTCCGTCAGGCGAACTTCATTACAGTTAAACCTGTTATTTATGCGGCAAATATGAGCGAAGACGGTTTTGCGGACAGAGATAACAATGATTACTACAAGGCAGTTCAGGAATACGCAACCGGTGAAAATTCCCAGTTCCTGCCCATCTGCGGTAAGCTTGAAAAAGATATTTCCGAGCTTGACGAAGAAGAAAAGCTTCTTTTCCTTGAAGAGCTTGGCTTGCAGGAAAGCGGTCTTGCGAGACTTATCAAAGCTTCATATACACTTCTCGGACTTATCAGTTACCTCACAGCGGGCACTCCTGAGGTCAGAGCATGGACTATTACCAGAGGAACAAAAGCTCCTCAGGCGGCAGGTAAGATCCACAGTGACTTTGAAAAGGGCTTCATCCGTGCGGAGGTTATTGCTTACGACGAGTTTATCGAATGCGGCGGTTCAATGACCACAGCGAAGGAAAAGGGTCTCGTTCGCAGCGAAGGTAAGACTTACGAAATGAAAGACGGAGATATAGTATTGTTCCGTTTTAATGTTTAAAACGAAACAATACAATGCAGGATTGAAGATGCAAAATTCAAAATGCAGAATGCAAAATTGAGGTTGATTTCCTGCGGAAATCTGCCATTTAAATAATTTCTTGAAATTTCAATTAAATTCCCTGATTCGGTTTTTTAAAAAACCCTCATCATATATAAATGGAGGAAGTATTATGGATAAATTAAATATTTTAGTTGTTGGCGGCGGCGGTCGTGAACATGCGGTTATTAAAAAACTTATGGAAAGCCCCAAGGCGGGTAAAATCTATGCTGCTCCCGGTAACGGAGGTATTGCTCTTGACGGTGCGGAATGCTTCCCTGTCAAGGCTACTGATATTGACGGCATGGTTGCGCTTGCTGAAAAACTTCAGCCCGATCTTATTTGCGTAACTCCCGACGATCCTCTTGTTCTCGGTATGGCTGATGTGCTTGAAGAAAAGGGCTTCAAGGTTTTCGGCCCCTATAAAAATGCGGCTATCATCGAAGGCAGTAAGATGTTCTCCAAGAATCTTATGAAAAAATACGGCATTCCCACAGCTGAATTTGAAGTTTTCAACGACTACGATAAAGCTGTAGCTTATGTTAAAGAAAAAGGCGCTCCCATTGTTGTCAAGGCTGACGGTCTTGCTCTCGGTAAGGGTGTTGTTGTTGCTCAGACAGTTGAAGAAGCTGTTGAAGCTCTTGATTCCATTATGCTTGATAAAAAATTCGGCGCTTCCGGAAGCAATGTAGTTATCGAAGAATGTCTTTTCGGCAGAGAAATGTCCGTTCTTGCATTTACTGACGGTAAGGTGGTTAAACCCATGGTTTCTGCGCAGGACCACAAACGTGTATTTGATGACGATAAGGGTCCCAATACAGGCGGTATGGGTACTTATGCTCCCTCCCCTATTTACACTTCCGATATTGCTGACTACTGCATGGAAAATATTTTCCTCCCCACAGTTAACGCTATGAACGCAGAGGGCAGAACTTTCAAGGGCGTTCTCTATTTCGGACTTATGAAGACTGAAAAAGGCGTTAAAGTTATTGAATACAATGCACGTTTCGGAGACCCCGAAACTCAGGTAGTTCTTCCCTTGCTTGAAAGCGACCTTGTTGATATTATGGTTGCATGTGCTGACGGAACTCTTGAAAATATTGATATTAAATGGGCTGATAAGGCGGCTGTCTGTGTTGTTATGGCAAGCGGCGGCTATCCCGGTTCATATGAATCAGGCTTTGAAATTACAGGCCTTGAAAATGCTGCAGGTACGGTTTACCACGCAGGTACAAAGCTTGTTGACGGCAAGATCGTTACCGCAGGCGGACGTGTTCTCGGCGTGACAAATGTCGGCAAGGATCTCGTTGATGCGAGAGACAAGTCCTACAAGGATGTTGAAAAGATCAGTTTCCAGGGTGCTTTCTGCAGAAAGGATATTGCGAAAAATGTATAATTTCAGACCTGACGGAGAGCTTTATCTTCGTGCGATGAAGAATTTCGGCAGACTCAATGATGGAAAATATCATTGCTGGAAAGTTCCCCATTGTGATTTGAACTGGCCCGGGGACTACGAAGGCAGAGCGTTGCTCGGTCTTATTTCTCAGTCCCAGGTAAACGGGGTCGCTCCCGTATATCTGAAGGAACTGACCGGATGTATGTTTGAAAGAAGCGAAGAGTTCGGATATTTCGGAGATGAATTCAACAGCGAAATTATCAATGAACAGCAGCTTTCGGGCAACAGCTGGTTTTTACGTTCTATGGTGGAACTTTACAGATATAACGGTGACGAAAGAGCTCTTGACAGAGTTATCAGAGGAATTGAAAATCTTTTCCTCCCCTGTCTCGGCTATTACAATGAATATCCTCTTGAAAGAAAATCTTCCAAAGACGGCAAAGAATCTGGCGAACTTGATAAGCTTAACGGTCGTTGGCTTTGCTCCACCGATATCGGCTGCGCATATATTCCCCTTGACGGTGTGACTTCCTGCTTTGAACTGATGCTGTCTCTCGGTTATGACTGTGAAAAATTGGAAGCTCTTATAGAGGAAATGATTGAAAATTATTTCAAGCTTGATTTCCTCGGTATGAAAGTTCAGACTCATGCTACCCTTTCCGGGCTCAGAGGTATTCTCCGATATGCGAATATTGCCGAAAAGCCTGAGCTTATTGAACAGGTTAAAGGCGTTTTTGCGCTCTATCTTTCTGACGGCATGACGGAAAACTATGAAAATAAAAACTGGTTCCGCAGACCCGAATGGACTGAACCCTGCGCTATCATTGACAGCTTTGCCGTTGCGGCTCAGCTTTTTGAGGCTACAGGGAATCCGTTCTATATGAATATTGCGCAGAAGATCTATTTTAACGGAATTTCTGCTTCCCAGCGTGCGAACGGAGGATTCGGAACCGATAAATGTGTCGGAGCTGACTCCCGTGAAACTATAGCCATCGGTTGCCGTGAGGCGACATGGTGCTGTACCATGCGTGGCGGTGAAGGCTTTAAATATGTTATTACGACTGCTGTTGCGGAAAAATCCGATGCGGCTTACGTGAATATTCCTTCAAGCGGTAAGTTTGAATCCCGATACGGTTCTTTTGAGATAAAAACAAATTATCCGTATGAGGGTAAAATTGAAGTGGTTTCAAAGGACTATTTCCTGCCTGTTTGTATTTTCATTCCCGATTATGCGGGTAAAGTGACTTTGAACGGTAAGGAAGTCGAGGTCATTGACGGATTTGTTCCTGTTTTCGGCAGTGGAACCGTTGAGTTTGAGATCCCGTTTGTTTCAGATAAAAATGTTTATCTCCACGGAAATCTTGTCCTTTGCGGCAAAGATAAGATAGAGGGTGAATATTTGCCCAAAGATAAGGCTCACGGTATCTATTCCAACGGAAATTCAGATATTTTCCCTGTGCGTGAAGCGTTCTTCCCCTGGGATGATATTGAAGACCGTATCTACTATGTAATGAAAGGTTTGGTCTGACTTCATGAAAACCGTGATCGTCGGAATCAACAGTAAATATATACACACAATGCTCTCCGTCAGGTATCTGGCGGCGAGTCTCAATGAGAGTCTGCAATCTTCTGCAGACTCTTGCTGTATTTACAGGGAATTTTCTGTTAATATGAGCGAATCTTCGGTTCTTGAGTCTCTTTATAATGAGGCGGCTGATGTTTACTGTTTTTCTACATATATATTTAATGTAGATTATGTTTTGCGGGTGGTTAAGAATCTGAAAAAATTAAAACCCGATTCGGTTATAATTCTGGGTGGCCCTGAGGTTTCTTATGAAAATGAGGGGATATTGCGCGAAAATCCCGAAATAGATTTCATTTCCTGCGGTGAGGGTGAAGTTTCGCTGACAACGCTTGTAAATTCCCTTGCGGAGACTCCCCTGCTTTCAAAAGAAAAGGTTTTTGCGGAAAAAACTTGCGGCACTGCCTTCATATATAATAATATGTATATATCTTTTCCGTTTGCTGCGCCTATCTGTAATCTGGATACGCTCCCCTTTCCTTATACTGATGAGGAGCTGAGCGATTCCGGCACAAAAATATTATATTATGAAAGTTCCAGGGGCTGTCCTTTTGGCTGTTCGTATTGTTTATCTTCTGCGGATAAAAGTCTGAGGTTTAAATCTGTGGAAAAAACCTGCTCGGAGCTCGATAAATTTCTGGCTCATAATGTGCGGCTGGTTAAGTTTATCGACAGAACCTTCAACGCTGACCGTGAAAGAGCTGAAAAGATAGTTTCATATATAATAAGTAAAGATAACGGTATTACGGCTTTTCATTTCGAGGTCGCACCCTGGCTTGTGACTGATAAATTTGTTGAACTGCTGAAATCCTCAAGAGAAGGACTTTTTCAGCTTGAGATCGGTATTCAGTCTACGAATCCGGAGACTTTGGCTGCGATAAACAGGAAGATTTCTTTTGAAAAGGTTCGCGAATCAATTCTGAAACTGAAAGCGGCGGATGTTCATATTCATGTGGATCTGATAGCAGGTCTCCCCTATGAGGATTTTCAGACTTTCGGGAAATCTTTTGATGACGTGATGGAGCTTGAATGTGACTGCTTGCAGTTGGGATTTCTGAAAATGCTGAAAGGTACGCAGATAACCCATCAGGATGAGCATGAATATATATATGAAGGAAATTCACCCTATCAGGTTTTGGGTAATAAATATATTTCCTACCCGGAACTTTGCAAGCTGGAGAAAATTGCGGAGATTCTGGATCTGTATCTGAATTCCGGGCTTTGCGGATTTTTGAGCTCTTCAAAGCTGAAAAAAATATTCGGTATCAGACCGTTTGAGTTTTATTCTGAGTTTGCCGCATGGCTTGACGAGCGTAAATTCTTCGATGTCCTGCATTCAACAGTGTCTTTGTTTGAATTTGTTTATGAGTTTTTGGCTTCACGATATGATCCCGAGCTTTGTGAGTCGCTTGTTGCTTTTGATTATTATAGATTTACGGGGTCATCGACTTTCCCGGGCTGGTTGAGGACTATGCCTGATAAAGGAGAGTGTCTGCAGGTTCTGAATGACGAGGATAGTTTGTATCCGTTTATGGATGAAAAAACGAGAAAAATTTTTGCCTCGATGGATAAAAAACATTGGTTCAGAAAAAGTAGGCTTGTAAAATTTATTTTTGACGAGAATGGACAAAAAATGACTCAAAAGGTGCTTTTCTTATATGATAAGAGTGCTTTGACCGTGTTTTTGCCCTGATTTATGGTCAATATGCACAAATAGGCGGTTTGAAAATAAGGGGTTATTTGTGCAATATTCACGAATCTTCGAGAAAAATGGCGGAAAATCGTTTTAAAAATCGCGATTTTCCGCTTGGCTCTAAGGAAAAATGCGATTTTGCGTCCCAAAAACTTTTTTTGAAAAAGGGCTTGACAAATCGGATTTTCTGTGGTATAATATATGAGCGCTAAACGAGAGAGCGAAAAACAAGAACGAACTCCGAGAGAACAGCGAGTCGCTTGAGAAGCTCAAAGGAAGGCGCGAGAATGAACCTTGAAAATTAGATAGTGATAAATACCCTGTTAATTACATTCACAATCAC
>JAZTZU010000011.1:0-21325 GCA_045637625.1 Eubacteriales bacterium | reverse complement strand
TCTTACATTATATAACATTAAAACTCTGTAGATAAGCTCTTCTTTTTGTGGAGAGAAGGTGTTTTGATTGTAATAACTTGATTTTAATCGGAATATTGTCAGTTTCGATTCTATTTTCATGTGAAAATTAAAATTATAAATTTTTATTTTATAGTATAAAATTGAGGAATTCCTTGTTTTTGGGGAGTAGATATGAAAAAACTCCCGACAGAAGTTTTTTATTCCTGTCGGGAGAAAAGAACTAATCTATATGGTTTTTTACGTAGTCCGAATCAATGTAGACCGTGATGTTCATTTTAGAATCGGGGCAGTAGAATTCGAGCGTAAGTACGCCCTTTCCGTCGACCGGGACACCGTGGCTTCCATTACGTGTTCCCAAGGAATAAAACTCCGCATTTGGGGGTATTTCGTTCCTTTCGATGTAAGCTCTTTCTTCGGAGGTGTGTTTGGGGACGCTGTATAGCAGTTCTTCAGAATTTACCACCGCGATATGTTCTTGCCAACCGTCTTTCAGCAAAGCCGTGTATTCGATGACCTCACCCGTTTCACCGTCGAAGAATCCGTAGTTGTTAAAGCGATATGCGTTGTCTTCAAGGGCAACGAACCCTGCTTCGTATTCCGTCAGTTTAAATATTGTATTCCAGACTGCGTAGGAAATCTCGTCAACTATGACTTCTTGGAGTTTGTCTTCAGCGTAATATAGGTCGTACATCTTATCCAAAGCATATTCGTCTTTGATGAAGGTTCTTACGTAGTCGTTGATTTTTTTATTGCGCTGAGCCTTGTCTCCCGTTTCTGGAAGGAAGTTCACTCTGATGGGGAATGTGTACCTTTCAAAGCCTTCGATCTTGCCTAAATCAACATATTCAACGCAATCGTAGACAGTTCCTATAAAGCTTTGTCTGACTGTGATAGAACCATCAAAGATTCCTTTCATGTCGTTAGGTTCTTCGACGCAAAGATAACCGCTGTCAAGGGATATTTTAAAGATCTCGCCCACACAGAATATGGGGTTGTCGTGGGTGAAATAAATTTTGTCAAAGGACATTGCGAAATGGTCCGTTGAGGAGAGCCTTGTGATCTCGCTGAAAGGAACAGCTTTAATAAAGAATCCCTGATTATAAGAGCCGAGAGGGTGACTTGTGAGCATTTCATAGATTGCCTTGTCAACGTCCACATCTTTATAGAATAGGTCTGTAAGGGTTATCTCCTTGCCATTGATAAGGTCGTAATATACGCCCTCAGCATGATAGCAGTAAAGTCTGTCTGCTCCGTCAGAATAGTAAACCCCTGCGATAATGCACATATATCCGTTTTTAACGGTTATTTCGACATCTGTAAATGTTCCCGGTTCATAGTATTCTTCCCGGTATATATTGTTTGTTTTGTTGAAGGTGTGGCTTGACAGGGATTTTAAAAGCTCTTTATATTCGGGAACTTCCTTCATTTTTTCGTTCATTTTTGCTTCAAGGTCGGAAAGCTTTGTGTTTATTTCCGCTTCAAGCTCTTTGTTTGCAAGTCCCGAAATTTTCCACGGTGTTTTGATGGTTTCGTTTCTGTTATACGTTACCTCGTATGCTGAGAATTGTCTTTCCTCGTACCAAAATCCTTCATCCGAAAGCTTTGCTGTTTTAGCTTGGAATCCAGTTGAGGGGTTTGTGTATGTGTCAGATTTTACAGCTCCGGTTCCTGAAAGTTCAAGGTATTCTCTCTGAACATTTCCGTATGGTACGTATCCTGCTTCTGCAATTGCAGTCTGACCGTCGTATGACTGCAGCCAGGCGGCAGTTCTGAGGGTTGATTCCGTTGCGGAATTCTTGTCGTATATTGCGAAGTTGTAGTTTACCAAGGGGTATGACTTGTCAGCCATAGTCTCTTTTGTTGGCTCTATGCCGTCAACCTTGATAAATTTGAGGGAGTCACCCAGACCGTACATATCAGCCGCATAAGCGTAAACGGAGTAGCCGATGGCGTTATGGGAGTTGTCGTAGCTCTTGATGGCATCAACAAGGGAGTTCATTGCATCTGGCACATGTTCCGTGGGAGCGTCAGCAAGAAGTGTCGTTCCCATGAATTCGATCATGTAGTTTTGACTTCCCGAGTTCCGGTTTCTCTGGAAGGCAATTATCTCAACGTCCTCGCCTCCAACCTCTTTCCAGTTGGTGATCTTTCCGGAATAGATATCCTTAATCTGCTGTTGTGTCAGAGACTCAATTGGATTGTCTGCGTTGACGATGAACACGAAGGCTTCCGCCGCTATTGGTATCAGTTCAAGGTCCATGTTCTTTTTTTCGGCTTCCGCATACTGTTCCTTGGAAATGGGTGTTGAGAATATCATGTCAACTTCCTTGTTCAGAAGTCTTTCGAAAGAGCCGTAGGTTGTTGTATGCTGAACTCGTGCAAGTGCTTCCGTGAAGGAAATTCCGTAGATCTTGGCTTTAATACCCATTTCAAGGAGAATGAGTGATGTTGAGCCGTCCATTCTCGGTAGATTATCTCTGAGATAAAGTATCTCGTCTGAGGGATAGACGTAGTTTTCAGGTTTTGTGATATTGATAAGCGGAATTTCGACTTCCACTTGATCCTCCTTGTCCACCGGTGTATCGTTTGGGTCTTTTTGGGGGTAATAATACGGATATTCGGGTTCTGTGGGTGCTATCGGTTCCGTAGGTGCTACGGGGTCTTCGGGCGGTACGGGTTCCGGTTCTATGGGAGGCTCGATTTCCACTGGTGGTTCGGGTTCAATGGGTGGCTCAACCACTGGCGGTTCAACCACTGGCGGCTCAACCACGGGAGGCTCTGCAATGGGAGGCTCTTCCGTAATGGGGGCTTCAATAACGGGAGGGTCGTTGTTTAGCTCATTTTGTGGGTCATCCGTCTTGCAGCCTGTGATTGCGGTTACAGAAAGCAAAGCGGCAAGTAATAACGCCATTATTCTTCTGAATTTCATTTGTTTTGCTCCTTTCAATCCCAGTCAACGTATTCTGGGTCTATGATAACTTGGCAATATGCATCTTCGGAAACGCTCATTCGAAGTATGAGAGCGGTCTTCTTTTGGACGTTACCTGCAAACTGATCTGATATCACTAAATTTATGAACATTGCGTTGGGGGGAATTTCATTGTTGTTGATGTGTTCTTTTGTTTCATCGCTGAATCCTGCCAGAGACCATTGGTCTTTGACATTTGCGGCTTCTTCCCAACCGTCTTTCAAAAATAGCGTGTAGTCGGCAATAACTTCGTTTTGAATGTCTATAACAAGCGATTCCACATGGTATTCCTCGTAACCGTTGAAGTATATGCCTTGGAGGACTATGGCTTTGTTTTTGTATATCGTTGTTGCGAATCTGAGTTGTAGATCCGTTACGTTTTGCAGATATTCGTTTTTCGCCAACAAGTCGTTTACAAGGTCTTCCGTAACGGTTTCTTTGATGTAGTTTCTGATAATATCGTTGAGTCGCTTGTTTTTCTCCTTGTTTTCGCCTTCCTCGGGGAGCGGTGCAAAGGAAGTTATACCGTCGGGCTGTTTTTCCAGAACGTATTCGTAGCTTAACGCAAAGTTTCGAGTGACTTTGACGTTGTTCTCAAATAGGTCTGCCATGTCGCGAGGTGCGTTGACAATGAACACGTCGTCGTCAAGCTCGATTCTGTATTCTCTGCCCTCTTCCATAAGGGTGTTGTCGTGGTTGAAGTATATGGAGTCGAAGGTGAGAGTGAAGCTGTCGTTTGCTCCCAGCTTTGTGAAATCCTTTAAAAGTATCTGCTCGTAGTAGTCGCCTTCAATGTGTATATTCAGCTCGGTGTTTTCCAATATGCCGTTGATAACGCCGTCAACGTCAACTCCCTCGTAGAAAAGATCGGAAAGGGAAAGCTCTTCGCCCGTATACAGATCAAAATACGCGACTTCCGTGTCGTAATAGTATAAGTTTGAGTTTACGGGATAATGAACTGTCAGACACATATATCCGTTTTTGATCTGAACTTCGGGGTAGTAGTAAAGGGCGTAATCCGTATTGTTGGGTGTTTTCGGCAAGTCGGGGCGCCGCATGGAGGTGTACGGGAAATAATACGTGTATTCCAAAATCTCGTTCTTTGCGTTGATATAATCCGCGTATTCGGAAGCTTTTGCGTCTGCCGCTCTGAGCATTTCTTCAAGTCGGTCGTTTATCTTCTTTTCAACGGTCTTATCCTTCAATCCGCTGATCTTATAGCTGACTCCCGTCATGAGCTTTATGGGGTATTCCGAAAGTTGATGGTCGAGGTGAACGTCCGTGTCCTTTTTTACATCAGCATCTTCGGGCAGAGTCAATGTGGAATAGATTGGGTTGTTGAATTCCGCAGTGTACCGGCTCGTCGGTCCTTTGTATTTTTCGGGAAGCTTCGGTCCTGTTCCTGTCAGCTCAAAGTATTCTCTTGTTACGCTTGAGTTCGCGGGGATATAACCTGCGTCGGCAATAGCCTGCTGACCCTCGTCGGAGCATATCCACGAAACCATAGTGTTTATGGGCTCTGTTGCTGTGTTTTTGTCGTAGACGATATAGTTGTAGTTCATCAATGGGTATTCTTTTGAAGCCATTGTGTCCTTTGAGGGCTCGACACCGTCAACCTTGATGAATTTGAGTGTATCCCCAAGACCGTACATATCTGCCGCATAGGCGTAAACAGAGTACCCCAGTGCGTTTTTCGTGTTTCTGTATTTTGCCACCGTTTCCAGGAGCATACCCATCGTTGCCGGCGTGGTCTCTTTCGGCGCAGGCGCAAGGGGAGTATCACCCATGAATTCCTTCATGTAGTTCTGGCTTCCCGATGTTTCGTTTCTTTGAAATGCAACTATTTCAACGTCCTCGCCGCCAACCTCTTTCCAGTTGGTTATCTTGCCCGAGTAGATGTCCTTTATCTGCTGTTGTGTCAGAGTGTCAACGGGATTTTCCGCATTGACAACGAAAACGAATGCCTCTGCCGCTATCGGCACAAGCTCAAGGTCAAGACCCTTTTGCTTAGCTTGCTCATATTGGTCTTCGGAAAGGGGCGTTGAGAAGATCATGTCAACCTCTCCGTTCAGAAGTCTTTCAAACGAGCCGTATGTGGTGGTGTGATTTACGTAAGAGGTGGCTTCACTTATGGAAATATCAAAAATCTTAGCTCTCAGCCCTGCTTCAAGGGGAATGAGGGAGGTGGATCCGTCCATCCTCGGAAGATTCTGCCTTATGTAAAGAATTCCGTCATCGGGTGTGTATACAGGTTCTTCGATTACCGGTGGTACAGGTTCAATAATCGGTTCTTCAATTATAGGAGGCTCTATAATTGGAGGTTCTGTAGGGGGCTCCTGTTCATTATTGTTTGTGGAATCGGGAATAATATCCTCGTTACCTTTGTCCGGAGTCTCCGGAATAACAGCAGGTTCCTGTCGACATGCGGTAATTGAAGTGTATATCAAAATAACAGACATTAGTAAAGATAACAGCTTAGTTTTTTTCATAATGGAAAATCCTTTCATGATAAATATTTTTTTATTATATCATAAGTATATCACAATTGGGTAGCGAAGTCAAGGTGAAAGGTTTAAGTTTAAAAAAAAGTCACAATTTCCCTATTGACAAAGCGGAAATCTTCTGCTATAATATATAGGCGTTCTGAAGAGGAACGAAAACTTAATACATGCGAGGATGGCGGAACTGGCAGACGCACTACTTTGAGGGGGTAGCGAACAATTGTTCGTGTGGGTTCAAATCCCATTCCTCGCACCAAACAAGGAAACACCAAGTATAACTTGGTGTTTTTTTGTTTTATACAAAGAGGAATGGGAGTTGAAGGTTCGGTAGTGAATGACAGTCCGGTGGACTGTCAGAGCCGAACCGCGCTCTTTGCCGCAGCAAAGGCAAATCCCATTCCTCGCACTATTATTAGTCAAAATTATATTTTTAATACTGGTTTAATCTCGCGTTCTCCCTCAGTCGGCGTACGCCGCCAGCTCCCTCCCGGAAGGAGCTTGTTATAAATTTTCCGCAGAAAAGGCAAATCCCATTCCTCGCACTATTATTAGTCAAAATTCTATTTTTAATATTGGTTTAATCTCGCGTTCTCCCTCAGTCGGCGTACGCCGCCAGCTCCCTCCCAGAAGGAGCTTGTTATAAATTTCCGCAGAAAAGGCAGATCCCATTCCTCGTACACAAAAAAGAGGAGGGGAGCTAATGCATATTTATATGAAACGATTCTTATTTTTGAACGGCTTTTCTTTTTGAAAAGGGTGAGGGAAAAACTTTTACTTTTCACATGAAAAGAAAAAGTTTTTCCCACAAATGCCATTAAGGACAAATACTTTTATTCTGTTCTGAGTGCTTCAACGGGGTCTTTCTTTGCGGCGAATCCTGAGGGGATAAGTCCGGCGATAAGAGTAAGAGCTACGCTGATTGCAACAAGTATTATACATGCTGCAGGTTCAAGGTATGCGCTGAGAGCTGTTATGCCTGTGAGATAATGAACAATGAAGTTTATTGGGATACAGAGCAGGATCGAAAGTCCGATACCCATAAGACCTGATGTTAAACCTACGATCATTGTTTCGGCGTTGAATACCAGTGATATATCACGTTTTGATGCACCGATAGAACGGAGAATACCGATTTCTTTTGTTCTTTCGAGTACGGAAATGTAAGTGATGATACCGATCATGATGGATGAAACGACGAGGGATACAGAAACGAACATTATCAGACCGTATGAGATAGCATCAATGATTGTGGTGATTCCCGACATCAGGAGAGCTACATAGTCGGTATAGTTGATTTTTTCGTCTTCGGGCTGACCTTCGTTGTACTCTTCGATAAGTGCGGAGATTTTATCCTTGTCTTCAAATGTCATTGCGTAAATGTTTATCATTGAAGGGGAGTTGAGATCTACGACACCGAGTTTCTTGAGGTTATCGGAAAGTGTTGAATCTGAAACTATTGCGGGCATATAGTTGTCGTAGTAGCCTGCAAGGACGGTAACGTCTGTTTCTGTGCCAAAGGTCTTGTCGAACATTGCGGCAACTTTTTCATTTGCTGTGTCGGCGTACATATCGGAAGAAAGGGATGCGTAAAGTTCTGCTGCGGATTTTGACGCTACTGAATTTACTGCCTCGTCAAGTGCTTCATCTGAGAGGGCGAAAAGGTATGCACCGATGGAATTTTGATCCATTGTTGTGCTTGCCGCCCAGTTCTGCATAACATATCCGATCTTCATTTCTCTTGTTGCAAGATTCTGAGTGATTCTGCCGATGAGCATTGCAAGTTCTTCTTCAGACGGAGTACTTTTTATGCCTTCTATCTGCTTTTCAACCTCTGCTGCATACTGATTTTTAATTACATCAGTAAGCTGTGTTTCAAGCAGATCGTGAAGTTCTTCATCTGTATATGATTCAAGGTAAGCTTTTATGTCTTCCTTGTTCATTCCGTAAGATGTTGAAATGAGTTCTTCAATCTTTTCTCTTGTGTCATACATCTTCATATATGTTGCGAGGGTTGTGGATACATATTCTTCCGTTGGAACGGATGCCATTTTAGTGTAGAGTTCTGCTTTCTGATCAAATGAGAGAGAGTCGAAATATTTTTTGATCTCTTCCGCTTTGTATTCGTCGGTGGGATCAAGAGCTTCTGTCATAACGAAGGGGAGACCTGTGAAAACATCGTAGTTTTCGTTTTTTGGATCCTGCTGTTCGAGTACGATCTTGCTTTCGGAAACTTTATTTATAACGTGTTCCGTAAGTGCTGCTGTGTAACCGAATGTTCCTGAAAGAATTGTTGAAGTTGCTTCTTCGTTAGGTCTGATGATTCCGACGATCTTTATATCGTCAGAACTTTTTACGACCATGTCAACCATTTCGTCGTTATCTCTGATGTCGGACCAGATACCGTCACCGTCAGAGTCTGTGTAATAATCAGGATCTGTAACGAGCTTGAAGGAGATGTCGAGAACTTCATCGTATTCAAGCTTTCTTTCTACGATTTCGACTTCTTCCTGTTTCATAACGGAAAGGAGTATGTCCTGAATTTCTTTTTCACTCATAAGACCGAGGGCGTAGAATGCAAGGTCAGATATTTCGTTGTTTTTGCTGAGGATAAGAACAACTTCGTTAGCGGCTTCAGGCCATTTTCCGTGAAGAAGATCAAACTGTTCGTAGATAAGGTCTGAAATAAGCTCTCCGTCTTTACCCGGAAGCATTTCCTGCCAAAGATTGAGCATTGAGAACTGGCTGGACATATTGCTTGTCATAGCACTTGTCATTGCACTTCCCATTGCGGAACTGTCTGTCATGGATGCAAAAGAATCGGTCATGTCGGTGTTTACGTATTTTCCTTCGGGACCTTTTACATACATATTAAGGGAAGCATTGTAAAGATACTGGATTGATGAAACGTAATTGTAAAGACCGCTTTCGCTCGTTTCCGCATTTGTTTCCTTATCAAGATATTCTTTAAAGGATTCCATGTCGTTTTCGTAGTATTCGGTATGAAGAACTGCATTGAACAATTCATATATCTGGGAATTTGAGTAAACTGCAGTTCCGTCGCGTTCAATACCGCTGTCGGAGTTTTGTTGTCCTGCTCCCATAGATGCAAATATTGAAGAAAGGTCTGCTTGCTGTGCTTCAATTGTTAATGGGTAAGATGAAAGTGTATCTCTTTGAATTTCATCAATATATGTCTGAATACCTGTTGACATTGCAAGAATCAGCGCTATACCGATAATACCTATACTTCCGGCAAAGGCAGTAAGAATAGTTCTGCCGCGTTTTGTCATGAGGTTATTGAAAGAGAGTGAGAGCGCGGTGAAGAAAGACATTGATCTTTTGCCTTTTTTCAGTTCTGTCTTTTGGTTATTCAGATCTTTTTCAACCTCTTCATCTGAATAGTGCATGGTGTCATCTGTAACCTCACCGTCAAGCAGACTGATTATTCTTGAGGAATATTCTTCCGCAAGTTCGCGGTTATGGGTTACCATGATTATCAGTTTGTCTTTTGATATTTCTTTCAGAAGATCCATTATCTGAACGCTTGTGACGGTGTCCAGAGCACCTGTGGGTTCGTCGGCAAGAAGAATGTCGGGGTCATTTACAAGGGCTCTTGCGATTGCTACACGCTGCATCTGACCGCCTGACATCTGGTTTGGTTTTTTGTGTATCTGGTCTCCGAGACCTACTTTTTTCAGAGCTTCAACGGCTCTTTTTCTTCTTTCTGTTTTTGAAACACCTGAAAGTGTCAATGCCAGTTCGACATTTGAAAGAACTGTCTGATGTGGGATAAGGTTGTAGCTTTGAAAAACAAATCCGATGGAGTGGTTTCTGTAAGTATCCCAATCTGAATCTTTATATTCTTTTGTTGAACGTCCGTTGATTATAAGATCCCCCGATGTGTATCTGTCCAGACCGCCGATTATGTTCAGCATCGTTGTTTTACCGCATCCCGATGGCCCGAGGATAGAAACAAATTCATTTTTTCTGAATGAAATGCTGACACCTTTCAATGCAGATACTTCAGTATCTCCTGCCGTGTAATTTTTTACAATATTTTTTAATTGCAGCATGTTTATGTCCTTTCGTTAAGATGAATGATATTATGATTTTTAATTTATGTGTATCTTAAATTATATCACTATAATAACCAATAGTCAAGTGAATTTATGAAACGGAAAAGTGAACCTTTTTAGGGAATTTATATGTGGATATTATTTTGTAAAGATCAAAGCATCGGCATTTATGTTTACCGATGCTTTTATACTTAGTTCTTTATGTCAATATCTGTCAGTTTTTTTATAATAGCTTCCGCTGCACGAAGTCCGTCAGCTGCAGAGCTTACTATACCTCCTGCATATCCTGCACCTTCACCGCAAGGATAGAGACCGGAGACTCCGAGAGCCTCAAAAGTTTCACTGTCTCTGAGTAATCTCAATGGGGCAGACGTCCTTGTTTCCACACCGGTCAGCACAGAGTCATCGCATTTAAATACTTTTTTCTGAAATTCTGAGAGACCAATTGCCAAACGTCTTGAAATACTTTCGGGGAAAAGTTTGTACAGGTCAGAAGGCTCAACTCCGGGACGGAAAGTCGGTTCAACTCTTCCTAATTTTTTTGAGCCGTTTTTGTTCAGGAAGTCTTTTGCCAAAGTGACAGGCGCGAGCCCTTTTGCCGTTTCGAAAGCTGCTTTTTCAAGCTCTTTCTGGAATTCGATTCCCTCGGACGGGGTATCAAATTTAACAGATGCGAGTAACGCTGAGTTTGCGTTTTTTCCGTCACGTGCATGGTAGCTCATTCCGTTGGTGACAAGGTAGCCATTTTCCGATGAGGAATTTATAACCTGGCCTCCGGGACACATACAGAATGTGTAGACCGTATTTGTTTTGTCCCCTCCGATATGAGTGAAAAAATTATATTCTGCAGGTGGTAGGCTTCTGTTTGCGCTGTTTTTTCCGTAAACGGCATTGTTCAGTTCTGCCTGTGGAAATTCCATACGCACACCTACGGAAAAAGGTTTTGCTTCCGTTGCGATTTTTTTGCTCAGGAGCATTTCGTATGTGTCTCTGGCTCCGTTTCCTGTTGCGATAAGAATGTTTTCTGCTTCGTGAAATGCTCCGTTAAGGTAGATGCCGCAGATTTTGCCGTTATTGATTTCAATATCGGTCATTTTTGTGTTGTAAAGTATTTTTCCACCGTTTTTGATTATTGCGTTCCTCATATTTGCAACCACATTTCGCAGTACATCGGTACCTATGTGGGGTCTTGCTTTATAAAGAATCTCTTCAGGAGCTCCATGTTCAGCAAAAGATTTTAATACGAATTTACATCGAGGGTCGTTTATTCTTGTTGTCAGTTTTCCGTCTGAGAAAGTGCCTGCGCCGCCTTCTCCGTACTGAACATTTGAGTTTTCGTTGATCTTGCCGCCGTTAAGAAAATTTTCCACGGAAACAGCTCTTTTTTCAACGGGTTCTCCACGTTCGGCGACGATCGTTCTGAATCCTGCCATTGTCAGCAAATATGCCGCAAAAATACCGGCAGGTCCGAAACCTACAACGTAGATATCTCCGTAATTTTTGTGTGTTTGATTTAGTTTGGAAAAATCATAGAATTCCGGATCATGTTCATCCGGCTCGTAAATGTTTACTGAGTATATTTCCCAGATCGTAGAACGTCTTGCATCAATGGATTTTTTTGCAACTACAGCTTTACATTCATTAGAACATCCTGAAATTTTTTTAGCTTCTGAAATAGCTTCCCCTTCGGAAGAACCGAGGGGGAGTCTGATATTATTTATTGTTTTCATTCTATATCCTCAAGAATTACCTCAACATAAGCCTGCGAGATGAGACCTGCGGGAATATCTGACGGTAATGTGATGTGAAGCGGATATTTTCCTTCTTCGTTTGGAATATCGTTGAGGTCTACATAATAGTTCCAACCTGCAACATTGGGGTTTTCGTGAACATAAGGAAGGGCTCTTAACAAGACAAATACATTTGTGGTGCTTACTTTTGCTGTTTTTCCTTCGGGGATGTTTTTAACGGAACAGCTATTCAGTGCCATAGATGTAATTCTTGTATTCTTGATCTCGGAGTTTCCCATGTCTATTGAAACTTCGATTTCAATAATGTCATCAACGCAGGTAAGTCCCTCAGGTGGAATAATTTTATAGCTTTTTGTTGCTGTCTGCGTTTTGATATCTTCAAGGGAAATATCTCCGATAAACAATGTTCCTGTTGTGAAAAGTTCAGGACTTCCCTGGAACTGGACATACGGAGAGGAGTATGTTATTGTTGTGTAGCTTTCTTCGTTGCCTCCGAGGTTATTTATTGGCATTGCTTGTACTTTAAGCACGTCTCTGTATGCAAGTTCAACTTCTACATTTGCGGTAGTTGAGGATATTGTCAGGTACGTTCTGTCAATATAAACTCTGTCGGCGGTCAGCAAAAGAATATCCGAAAGTTCTGAGAAAGATTCACTTTTGTTTGAAACCGGAATCTGAACTTCTGCCAATTTTATCTTTTCAACAGTTTCTTTGGGGCCTGAAACAGTTATTGTTTTCGGTGAGATTATTTTATTTATCTCTTCGTAACCGGACGCATAATTTCCGTCTTTTCTGTAATTTACAGACAAATTGACTGTGGATCTTTCAGTAAAAGTCATTGTTATTTTGTCATCACCAACGAGCTCTGCTATGACAGAAGAGTCGCTCGAAGAAACGATCAGCGGGACTTTATATGTGCCCGGTTTGTTGATGCTGCTGAAATCAAACGACACACGTATTTCGTCCTTGGAAAAGTTCATCAGATCGGTTCTCTGACCGGAGACTTTAACTGTAACATCGTAAGACTTGCTTGTAATGAGAGGCATAAGTCCACTGTTGTAAGGTGCGGAACCCTCGTATGCAAAGGTCACAGGGACATCGTGGAATGTTCTGTCCTGATTGTTGTCAGCAACCGTTACTGTATAGAGCCAAAAGCTTACAGCAAACAGGAGAGATACAATTTTCAGAAACGTATCGCTTTTAAATATGTTACCGAGAATCTCTTTGATCTTGTTCATTTGGAAACCCTGCCTTTCCAAAGATTTGCAAAGAAATCTTTCTTTTTGTCGTCAGTTTTCTTAATGAGGAGTTTTTTCAGATTTACAGTCAACGCATCCGGTGAGAATCTTCTGTGAAGCTGTCCTTCAAGCGCCATTGAGATGATGCCTGTCTCTTCTGAAACGATGATAACGATAGCGTCTGAAATTTCGCTGACACCAAGACCTGCTCTGTGGCGTGTTCCAAGATCGCTGTCAAGATGATTCTGGGAAAGAGGCAACCAACAGCCAGCCGCTGCTATTCTGTTATTCTGAATTATCATTGCTCCATCATGAAGCGGTGCTTTGTTATAAAAAATATTTGTAATAAGCTCCGGAGTTGTTGATGCGTCAACGGCGATGCCCGTGTCTACGATATCACCGATCTTTGTTTCTCTTTCGATTACGATGAGTGCACCTGTTTTTGTTGCCGCAAGACGTTCTACGGCAGCTGTGATATCTGTTATCATTTCGTAAACTTTGGATTCGCTTTTTGCAATATCTTCTGCGTTTGTGAATGAGAAGAATTTATTCATGCTCTTTCTGCCCACTTTTTCAAGTGCGCTTCTGAGCTCCGGCTGGAATATGATGATAACTGCAAGAACACCGAATTCAAGGAACGAACTTAGTATGTACTGTGATGCGCTCAATTCCAGAATTTCTGTTGCCAAAAGAATAATCAGCAAAATGATAACGCCCTGCGCAAGCTGACCTGCACGGGTATTTTTAATAAGCTTAATACAAAGGTAAATAAATACGGCAACAAAAATTATATCAATTATATCTGCAAATTCTATATATCTGAATGCATCTGCAATACTTTTAATTGCATTTGAAAAACCGGCTGAAAGGTCTGTAAAAAAATCAGTCATACAGCTGCTCTCCTTATTTTCGGGATTTGATAAAACTCTATATACATTATACCAATAATTTATAAGAAAATCAAGAGAATACAACAGAATATATTTGACATTTTTTTGAGTATTTTAATGCCAAACATATTCTGCCGCTGTTTTTATCTGTTTATTGCCTTACATACGTTGATAAATCTTGAGATTTCGCTTTCGGTGTTGAATCCGTTGAAACTTGCTCTGACCATTCCCTGGCGGGTAGTTTTCATCTTTTCATGAAAGAGTGCCGCGCAGTGAAACCCTCCTCTTACGCATATACCATATGAATCAAGCATCTCGGCGACCCTTTCTGAAGAAATCTCACCTATATTGAATGCAAGTGTTGGTGTATCGTTGTTTTCAGGGCTGTAAATGTGTATACCTTTACAACTTGATAACCCTAAGAATGCTTTATGGTATAGGTTCATTTCATGCTTTTTAAATTTAGTTCCGTTGTTTTGTATGAATTTTATTCCTTCTGAAAGGCCTGCTATGCCGACAGTATTTTGAGTTCCGCTTTCCAGTGATTCCGGAAATTCCAATGGCTGAGTTTTTATCAGCGATGAATGTCCTGTACCCCCGAAAATCAACGGATTTATCGGTATTTTTGTGTTAATAACCAGTATCCCTGTTCCTTGAGGCCCTAACAGACCTTTATGTCCGGATGTACATAAAATATCTATTCCGAGCTGTTTTACATTGCAATTCAGGTGCCCTGCGGACTGAGATGCATCGACGCAAAACAGTATTCCGTATTCAGCGCACAGTTTTCCTATTTTTGCTATTGGCAATGCATTCCCCTTTACATTTGAGGCGTGGGTAACAAATACCATTCGTGTATTGTTTTTGATGTTTTTTCTGAAATTATCCAGCGTTTCCTCTTCGTTATCTGTAACTTCCGCAATTTTCAGATTTATTATGCCGTCCTTTTCTCGTTCAGCTAACGGTCTTAAAACCGAATTATGTTCCATGTCGGAAATAATGACGGAATCATTTGGTTGAATCAATCCGTTTATTGCAATATTTATTGCAAGGGTTGCATTATATGTGAATACAATATTTTCGGGATTATCTGTAATTCCGAAAAACTCCGCAGCTGTTCTTCTTGCTTTGAAGATTATTTCAGCATTTTCATTGGACATCCGATGCCCTGATCTACCCGGATTTGAGGTGTTGTTCTTCATTAAACAGTTCATTCTGTTGATAACTTTTTTCGGTTTTGGGTATGATGATGCCGCGTTGTCAAAATATATTATACCGTTAGAGTTCATAGACCTCTCCGCTCATTTTTACGCCGCCGTTTTTCAGTATGTTTAAAGCTGTTTCAGTCTGCTTCTCCCGAATTTTTATGCATCGGGCACATCCATACTCGTTTTTTACTGTTTGCTTGATAATATATGAGTCTATACCTTTGTTTTTCAGCAATTCGACAGCTTTTTGTGCGTAAGTCATTGAGGATACGGAAATACATTTATATTTAATATCTTTCATTACTTTTACCTTTCATAAAATATTTTTTATTATTATTTTATGAAAGGGTGTTTCTTCTGTTGAATGGTTTAATTTTACAAACAGTAAAGACCCTCTTTTGATATAAAGAAGGTCTTCGGAGTTGGTTATTTGTTTTTCTTTGTTATGTTTATGCCGTTTTCCATAATGATAAAACCTTTTGATTCACCAATAGGTTTGCCTTCAAGAAGACGTTTTTTATAAGCTCTTTGAAGAGATGTTTTTTCATCCCATTCTTCAATGGGTTTCTCAGAGCTTTTTCCGAAAAGACGCCATTTATCTTCGAAGTCTGTGAACTCGTAGGTGTATTGGAGGTCAAAATCGTCCATGAATTTAAGCAGATTTGATGTCTTTGGCAGGAAATTGTAGTGTTCTTTGTAAAGCAGCCATGATGAACATCTGAGAACAACTCTGTTGCTTCCGGTTATCTCTTTGTAGAATTCCCATGCTCTGCGGTATGAATCGTTTCTTACTTCATCTGTGAGTGGAACGCCTGATGACGGAATGTGGAATTCTGCAAAATAAGAGCCTGCTTCGATCACATGACCCGATTCTGTGGTTATGGTTTCATCCTGCTGTTTGAGAATATACTGGAATCTTCCTAAAGCAACCCTTTTCATGTCAAGCATATTTCCGAACCAATCTGCAACGAATGACCCGTAAATACCTGTATTTTCGATACATTCTTCAAGTTTGCAGCGCATATCATCAGCACCTTGCCAGAACATTTCTTCTGTATAACCGTTTGTTTGTCTGTACTGTTCACGGAGATATGGCATACATCTCAGAGCGAGAATGAATTTTAAAGTATATTCGTGTTCACCGAATTTGTTAGCCATTCGTTCCATCAATCTTGAGTATGGACCGTAGTCTTTTTCCTGGCACATCATATGATTGTATGCTGCGTTTGTCATGATTTCATTGAGTTCAGGATCTGCCATTATTTTTTCTTCCACTTTTATGAAATATTCAAGTGCATCTTTTCTGATGTTCAGCTTTTCAAACATTTCGTTCATGAAGGGGAGATTGTTTGTGATCTTTTCCTGATTATACATGGGAGGAATAAAACGCTTTGTTACATTTTGACCGCCTTCCATGATTATGAATCCCATCGCATCTCCTGTAGGTTTGCCTTCAAGAAGACGCTTTTTGTAAGCTCTTTGAAGAGACGTTTTTTCATCCCATTCTTCCAGCGGTTTTTCGGAGCTTTTTCCGAAAAGTCTCCATTTGTCGTGGAATTCCGGTTGATGGGCGTAAAACTGAATATCAAAATCATCCATAAATTTAATAATGTTGGATGTTTCAGGTAAGAATCTGTAATGTTCGGGGTAGAGCAGCCATGTGGTACATCTCAAAACAACTCTGTTATTGCCTGTGATTTCCTTAAAATAATCCCATGCCTGACGGTAAGAATCGTTTCTTATTTCGTCTGTAAGTGGTACGCCGGAAGACGGAATATGGAATTCTGCAATGTATTCATCTTTTTCGATAGTGTGTCCGTGAGGGGTTTTGAATGTTGCCGCTTCGTAACGCGTGAGAATGTATTGGAATCTACCCAGGGAGATTCTTCTCAGATTAAGGAAACTGCCGAACCAGCCTGCAACAAAAGAACCGTAAATCCCGTGAAGTTCAAGACATTCGTTCAACTTACATCTGAAGTCATCAGCGCCTTGCCAGAACATTTCTTCCGTCAGATCTTCACGTTTTTCGTATTGTTGTCTCAGGTATGGCAAACATCTCAATGCCACCAAAAAATGCATAGTGTAAGGATGTTCTCCTGTTTTTTCAGAGATCTCATTCATTTTTTCAAGACATTTGCTGAATTGTTTCTCTTCGGAGGTCATGTATTCGTAGGCGCAGTTGCTTATGATTTCATTCAGTTCCGAGTCTGCCATGATTTTTTCTTCAAGTTTGGTGAAATATTCAAGAGCATCTTTTCTTATGTTTAATTTCTCGAACATTTCATTCATAAAATTTATATTGTCGGTAATTTTTTCCATAATGTAAAACTCCGTTTTTTTTTCTTTTATTATAATACAAAAATAGTAGTTTGTCAAGCCTTTTTTCTTTTTTCTATTGACTTTCGGATTTTTTTGTGTTATAATTTAGTTGATAAAAATATCAGGAGGTTCTCTGTATGGAACACAATATTATTAAAGTCGATTTTGCTAAAAAAACTCACGCACCTAAACCCATAAACGGTGTAAATAACGGCCCTATCTGCAAACAGGGAATAATTGACCTTTCCCGTCACTACAAAAAGCTTAATATCCCAACGATAAGACTTCATGACACAGACGGCGCAAACGCACGTTTCCTCGTTGACGTAACGAGAATTTTTCCACATTTTGATGCGGATGAAAACGATCCTGCAAACTATTTCTTCGGACCAACCGACAGACTTCTCAATTCCATAAAGGCTCTCGGTGCGGAGACTGTTTACCGCCTCGGTGAAAGTATTGATCACGACAGAAATGCAGGTTGGTTTGCAACGCCTCCCAAGGATTTTGACAAATGGGTCAGAATCTGCATCAACATCATTCGTCACTATAATGAGGGTTGGGCTGACGGCTTCAAACTTGATATCAAATATTGGGAAATATGGAACGAGGGGGAAGGCATCAACGAGCACGGAATCCGTTGCAACTGGAGAAACGGCACAGTTGAGCAGCTTTTCGATCTTTATAAAAAGGCATCTCTTGGAATCAAGGCTTATAATCCAAATCTTAAAGTAGGTGGCATGGCGTTCTGCTCAATTGATGAAGTCGGATTCCTTGAATTCTGCAAAGAAAACAATCTTCCCCTTGACTTCTTCTCCTTCCATGGCTACGATCATTCTATTCAGGACCTTGAAAGAAATGCATATGCTGTCAAAGAAAAGCTTGATAAATATGGTTTTGAGGATGTTAAGATTTTCTTTGACGAATGGAACTACATTGGCTTTGAGCGTGACGTCCCCGGTGACTTCTGGATGAATATCAGAAACGACGATACTCCGGAACTTGCGGAAGAAAATGTTCTCAATCAGCGTAGTGAGGTCGGCGCTTCTTACGTAGCGGCTGCATTTATAAAAATGAACGAGCTTCCTATTGATATGGCTCATTATTATGACGGACAGTGTACTTCAAGCTGGTGCGGTCTGTTCAATTACTTTTCAATTCCTCAGAAACCCTACTATTCATTCCTTGCATACGGCGATATTTACGCAAATTGCGCAAGTCTTGTTGAGACTACTTGCGAACTTGAAAATATGTATGCTCTCGGTGCTGACGGAAAAGACTTCAAAGCAATCATGATCTCCAACTTCAGGGGTAATGAAGAGTATTTCGGCATTGATATGATGAACATTGGTGAGGGCAGAAAGAAAGTTGAAGTTTACATTACTGATAAGGATAACAATATGCTTCTTGACCGCGTCGAGTATTTTAACGGTGATGAGGTCTGCCAGACATTGAAGCTTAAAAAATATGCATTGGCTTATATAAAAATATACAATATCTGATCAAAATATAACAAAAGACATGGTTCACTCTGATTGAAGTGAACCATGTCTTTATATAATAAGAACAATTTTGAATGAACTTGTTTTGCTATTATTCCATAAGCTTCGGCAAACCGAGAGCTGCTATTCCGAGAGTTTTCATTTCGGTGTTGGGAGCTTCCGTTACTCTCTCACTGAGTTCCACGGAATCAATGTTTTCGGAAAGCAAAAGAACAGTGTCGCCCTTTTCCGTGAAGGAGAAGTCAATGAGATCCTCGTTTCCGCGTCTTGTAAATTTTGCGGTGACAGGTGTGAATTCATCCTTATCCTTGCGCTTTACGTATGCGTGAAGAGTTGAAAGGTCGCTGTATTCAGGCAAACGGATATACATGTCTTCGCCACGGAGATTTTCAATGGAAACCAAGTAGGAGTCGGCGGTAATTTCTGCGTTTACGTGGAAGCCGCCCTCTCCGTAGAGTGAGAATGATGCATCATCGCAGGGACGAACTGCGGGACAGATACGGATGAGGCCTTCATGGCTCTGGAGCAAGGTATCCGTCATACCCTGAGTGATAACAGGAACTGTTTCAAAGTCAAAATGGATGAAATCGTCCTGTCTGAGAAGATAACGTTTGCCCGTGAGTGTATTTTCGGGTTCGAGATACATACCGACCGTCGGGAATTCACCTGAGCCTTCAACGTTGAATCCGTTTACAAAATGCTGGCGTTCTTTTATTATATTGTGCGCCGCATCAATGAATTCGTCTGCCATGCCGAGACGTGCGTGGAATATGGTCATCATGCTCCAATGGGCAGTACCGTAACCGTTCAGCAGAGCTTGATTCTGCATACATTCAAAAAGGTGGCTGCCTCTGTCATTCAGACCCAGAATTCCTGCAGGATAAAGGAGCGAATATTCAACCTCGGGGAATGAAACGTCGCCTTCAGTAGGATGAGGTTCGCGATTATTTCCGTATGTTTTGCGGTATCTTACACCGTCGTCGTCATAACCGATGGAAAAGACTTTTCCTTCGCCTACGGGAGGCTTACCTTTGCCTACACCGTTGGTGAATACCTTTCCGTCCCAGTCATCGCCAACGGAAAGAGGAACAGTTTCATAATCCGCAATGTTTTCCAGAACATCGTCAAGTTTTGCTCTGAGCTCCGGCTCTGCGTATTCCCTGAGTATTGGGAACATCTTTTTGATCATGGTCTTGTCCGTGATCGTGTCATTCATCGGGAATGAGGCTTCATAGTTTGTCGTTCCGCTTGTGTGGTATACTCCGTTTTCATCTTTTTTCAGTATATTGAGATAATATTCTGCTGTACCTCTCATGACGGGCAGTGCATATTCCGTCAGATATTTTTCATCTCCCGTGTAGCGGTAATGTTTGTACATCTGCAATGATATCAACGTACCGCAAGCCGCATTGAGCATGTGATAATCTGCGCCTCTTGAATAACGGTCACATACATCGTGATAGAATGCACCGTGAATTTTCTTCGCAATATCGCCGTATTTGTAAGCGGTGTCAAGACCGTCGCGACGCATTTTCAGGTAATTGTGCGAAAGCTCTCCATGTCCTGCGGCATCAAGCGGTGCGTAAAGATGCTGCATATTGTAATGGAAATAATATGTCCACGGCAGATGATCGTGGAAAAATCCCCATATACCGCTGGTGAAATGAGGAGGATATGCGCCACGGCTTTCGCTGTTCATGTAGTAGAAGAAAAGGTAATAGAGATTCTCCATGTAATCGTCTGCAATCTTGATGTGAGACTTATTCCAGTAGGATTCCCATGCCTTTTTATGGTCCTTGTGCATTTTATCCCAGCCGTATTCTATTGCGCCGTCAAGAGCCTTTTCACAAAGCTTTTTTGCTTCCTGCGTGTTTTCCGCAATACGTATGGTGTAATACAGCGTAAATTCGTGTTCTGTTTCACGTCCGAGAGAGAGTGCTCCTTCGTGTGAATTTTTTCTGTCAGCTGATCTTATGGGGTTTTTGCTGACCATTGCAAGGGCAAGACAGAATTTTGTTGCGTTCAGTTCATGGGTGATGTATATCCTCTCTTCTTCCACGGAAACATCTGTTCCGTCGAGACCTATCTCTGGTGCGAACTTCTGTTTTGCGTACCATCTCCAAAGTGTTCTGCTTCCCCAGCGTGCAAGACGGATCTCAGGTGCTTCACCCTCTGCGGAGGTTATTTTACATCTGAGGGCTGAAACGTTCTGTTCACCTGATGCAAAAAATTCTGCATTGACTGAACCTAACGGTGTTTCGTTTGAAAAATAAGCGGTAGCATCAGCAAGAGAAAGTCTTGCGGTGTATTTCTTCTGATACATATAGTCGAACAGGGGACTGTCAAAGCGGATCTTCAGCTCACCGCCGTGCTTCTGCACTGTGTGACATTCTTCCCAACCGGTGCAGTAACAAACATCGTCGTATGTGGTTCCCGGAAAACCGTCCTGCCAAAGGTCTGTCTTCCATATGTTTATATGAATACCGTCTTTTTCGAACCATATCAGAGAGCCGGTGTCACCATCTCCTATGGGAATACCCGTTGTGGGGTGGTTGACGGGAGTCCCGTAATACAGATCGTGCTTGGGAAGACGGTCTGTGGTAGATGATACCCATCTATTTTTTCGGAAATCAAATTGTGTTTTCATTTTTTGCATCTCCTTTGTTAGGTGTGATAATATAATACGAGAATACTGTTGCTAATAGTATATCATAATTCGTTTCCTCTGTCAATAAGTTTACAAAAAAACATAATAACTTCAATGATTTAGTTCAAAGTTATTTGCATTAGTATAAAGACTTTTACGGAAAACATTGTGCGAAGCACGGTAAGAGTTTTCGCGGAGGGGGGG
>JAZTZU010000010.1:0-16736 GCA_045637625.1 Eubacteriales bacterium | reverse complement strand
CCCCCCCCCCACAGCCATGGAGGGCTTCGGGCCGGGCGGCAAAACTATTTCATTAGCTCCTGATAGAAAATACTATCAATAACTCTTTTACTCAAGAAAACAACAAACTTAATATTAACAATCCTATTACAATAACTCTATTTCTCATTTCAAAATCTCCTTCGCCTTTCTCATATCGCCCACATATGCGACAGCCCTGCCGCGGACCTGCTGGGTGGTCTCCTGCCCTTTGCCCGCCAGGATCACCACGTCGCCGCTCTGAGCGTTTCCGACAGCGTAGGCAACGGCTTCCTCGCGGTCTTCGATGGAAATAAATTTCACGGGAGTCTTTTTCAGCTCAACCTCAACCTCGCCGATTATCGCCATGGGCTCCTCGTTGGCAGGGTCGTCAGATGTCAGAACCACCATATCGGCTCTGTTTCCCGCAACTTCGGGCAGCTCTCTGCGGCGGTCAAGCGCTTTGTTTCCCTGACAGCCAAAGAGACAGATTTTTCTGCTTTCGGGGTAGAATTTATCAACGAAATCGAACACAGCCTCAAAACTCAGCTTATTATGGGCGTAATCCACCAACACAGTGACTCCGTTTTTCTCGAAAATCTCCATTCTGCCCTCTGCTGTAGCCTCTGCCAGACCTTTTTTCACAAATTCAAGTCCGATCCCCATGGTCTCACATACGATTATTGCCGCCAAAGCGTTATAAATATTGAATTCCCCCGGCATTTTCAGGGTAAATTCCTCGCCTTTCACGGTAAAAGACGAACCGTATTTTGTCAGAATAATATTTTCTGCGCGGAAATCGCAGTCATTTTTAAGCCCGTAAGTGTAAGTTTTTTCGCATTTTGAGGCCTTGAAAAATTCCTCCCCGTACGGGTCATCAATGTTCACCGCACCGAAACGGCAATTTTCCAGAAGCTTCAGTTTCGCCGCCTTGTAGTCCTCAAAACTGCTGTGTTCCGTAGGGCTGATGTGGTCGTTGGAAAGGTTCAGAAACACGCCTGTGTGGAATTTTATGCCCTCTACGCGGTCGTATTTCAACGCCTGAGACGAAACTTCCATCGCAGCCGCAGAGATATTTTCAACAGCAAATTTATTCAAAATAGTATAAAGCTCCAACGCTTCGGGCGTTGTTCCGCTCTTTTTCAATGGTTGAGTGCCGCACATTGCACCGTTTGTGGAAATATACCCGTACTTTTCAGCCCCGAAAGCCGCCTCAAAAACGCTTCGGAGCATATAAACAAGGCTTGTTTTCCCTTTCGTACCGGTAACCGCCGCCAATTTGTACCTTGAAACGGGGTCTCCGTAGAAAAATTTCGCACCGTAGGGCATCGCCTTACGCACATCGGAAACTTTTACAAACGGAATATTCACGCCAAGATCGAATTCGGAAACATACGCCACCGCCCCGTTTTCCACAGCGGAAACGAGGTATTCCGGCTTGAAAGCGACACCTTTAACAAAAAACAAAGTTCCCGGCTTCACATCGCGTGAATCACAGCTGATATGCGAAATTTCCGCACAACCGCAAGGTTTTTCAACGATAAGCCCATTTTGGTCAAGATAAGATACTATTTCAGATAAATTCATTTAAGTTTTCCCCTTTTGGTGATCTGCCTGTGGAAAACTTCCGGTAAAAACACTTTTTCCCAAAGCTATCCACAGTAAAAAATCCCTGTAAAATCAAGGTTTTTTGAGTTTTAAACAAGGTTTTCAACATTTTCAACAGACTTTTCCACATCCCTTTGACAAGCAAGTTGATAACTCTGTGGAAAACGTTGAAAAACATCATAACCAAGCAGAAATTTTAATATCCACTTTTCAACTCCGTAGAATCATCGTTCAAAACCCAGTCATTCATTACATCCACAACCCTGTATTCGGTGGGCGTATCACGGATTATAACGGTTTCAATTCCCGCGTTTATAATAAGACGGCGGCACATAGAACAGCAGCTCGTACCCGGATAAAGCTTACTGTCAACGGAAATGCAAGCAAGATAAAGCGTGGAACCGAGCATCTCCTCACGTGAAGCGGAAATTATAGCGTTGGCTTCCGCGTGAACGGATCTGCACAGCTCGTAGCGTTCCCCTGCAGGAATATTATGTTCCTGGCGGAGACATTTTCCGATATCACAGCAATTTTTTCTGCCGCGAGGCGCACCTGCGTAGCCGGTACTTACGATGGAATCATTTTTCACGATAACCGCGCCGAATTTTCTTCTCAGGCAAGTACCTCTTTCCGCAACCGTCTGCGCAATATCAAGATAGTAATTCACTTTGTCAATTCTGTCCATTTTAATTTATCCTCTCAAATTTTGTGTATGTTTAAGAATATTATACCTTTTTTCAGCCCTCTTGTCAAGTAAAAATCGTATACAAAGTTCAAAATCCGATTTTGTCACATTTCACTCACTTGACGTGAGTATTTTATATACAATATTCAAAAACTGTGAAACATTATCCGCTGTCCCATTGACAATCATCACAAATAGTGTTATTATGTATATATAAACATTCACGAAAGCGAGGACTCAAATGACCACGGAAAAACAAAAAGGTTTTCTTTTAGGGATCGCCTCCAAGGGATTTCTCCGAGGCGGAAGCGGTAAGCTCTTCACCGTAAAGATTCTGAAACCGCAAAAATGCAAGATCATACTGTCTGTCACAGCGACAAGAGAATAACAGAAAAAACAGAAACACAACACAAAAGAAAGGAACAGAAAATGGCATTATACCAGAAAATTATTAAAAGCGACTACAACACAAACACTACCGAAGCAATGTCCTCATGGGCAGCAAATTTAGTGGAATTCATAAACGAATCCACCAACATCGGCGCGAGCTACCGCGTAACATCCGAAGCCGCGAGCAGGATGGCATTCGTACTCACACTTCCGATTGAGAACTCAAAACTGACCAGATTCGGCATTATTATGAGCACCAACATTTCCAGCTCCGACCACATGGGCTATTTTATTTTCAACGGTTCCAACTACGGCTACGACACTCAGGGAAACTGGTTCGATTACGAAAAATATTACGCAAAGCGAGTAATTTTGCTCAGCAACGAAAACAGCTTCTACATTCTCGTGGAAAAAAGCGACAGCTCTTTCACCACGATCGTGGGCTTAAACAAGGTAACGGAAGTAGCCACCGGAAACGAATTCTGGGCATCAAGAGGCTTCGTTCCCACCTCCTCCACCGCCTACACGGTTAAAGATCTTACCGCAGACAGGAGCAACGGTTCTGCGTCGGGAGGCGTTACGAACGACATCAGCATAGCAAACGCATTCACGGAAGACGGCAGATACATGATGAACAACCTCTACGCATTCCACGCGCCCATCACAACGAACTTGCCCACCTTCATGAAATTTGCCGTGGAAGACGAAAACGGTGACCTCCGCTACGCGATACTGCTCGGCTCAACCACCGTAAAAATCAGCTCCACCCTCTACGGCGCAGGGAAATTTCTGATGTTTGTTGATTAATTTTGTGAGGGTTTTTCTGCGGGAGAACATTTTTGTAAAATTGTTCCCCCGCACCCCCTCAAAAAACTTTTACCGAGCAAAGCTCAAAATACAAGATTCCATTCAAACAGCTACCGCACCCAAAGACAACTCTTTTGGGTGCGGTATTTTTTTATTCAATTCCCATATTCTCGATCATATATCCTTCAAGATTAGGTTTCATATATTTCTCGAAAATAGTTTGGATCTTAGGTTCAAAAGTTTGAAGAGCTTCATTTACGGATTTATTAACAAGTGTACCGGACAGATTCTCAAAAATACTGATAACTCCGAAATCATCATAGTCAAAACGTACATTTTTATCCACTGCGAAATAGATCTCAGCATCAATAGGATTTATAAATACATTATCGGAGTAATAAGAAATGAGAGCTTCCCTTGACCCTCCAAATTCCTCAAACGGCTCATACAACTCACTGATAAAGTGTGCGGCAATTTCGGGTTCATCAACCATTTTGAAAATAGAAAGACCTCTTGTTCTTGTAACGGTCTGAGCCCATTCTCCGTATTTGGCATAAGGACCGCAAGGGAACGGCATCAATCCGTAGTCAAAATCTGAGTTATATGCAATGACACCGGTAGTAACATCTCTTGCCGTAGATGCAGCCATTAAAGCTCTGCCTGCTATAAATTCCGAAATATCCCAACGGTCATCACTTATTCTGATCTTTTTATCATAATCGCGCACTAATTTCTGGTAGAATTCAAGAGCATTTATCGCATCTTCTTTTTGGAAATTAAATCGTGGCTCACCGTCAACGATGTCAACAAAGTTATGTCCGTTTGCAAATAAAACCGTATTGAGCAAACGACCCGTGTGTCCTGTAAATAAAACATCATTTTCGCCGATCAGATCTCTTGCAGAATCCAGAACACTCAAAAAAGTATCCCAAGTCCAAGTTTCATTTTCATAATATTCATGCAGATCTGTCAAGCCCAAAGTCGAAAACATATCCATGTTATAAGTTACAAGGAACGACTCTGTACCCTGGAAACCGGGCCAATATGTGGGCTGAACTGCATAAGGAACGCCGTCAAACATTACAGATTCAAGAACACCGGGAGTTCCGTATTTATCCGTATCTGAAAGATCAATATATTCGGGGAAATCTGTCATCGGATAAAGAACTCCAACCTCTGCAAGATTCCACGCACTTGCCCCTGCGTCTCTGAAGATCATATCCATTTCAATATTATCAGACAAAGCGCTGTTTACGTAATACTCAGGATAAGCATTCATTCCCTTATTTGTAAGTTCAATGTTCAAATCAAAAGATTCTTCAATACTTTCAATTCTGCCTAAAAGCGCATCGGATTGAATCGTATCGTTTATTTCATACGCAAAAATAGTTGATTCAACTTCCCCCGGTTGAGCGATAACAAGGGTAGCACCGTCATAACCGACAAAGTCACCATCATTTTTGTCTATAAAATCCAACAACTCAACAGTTTGTCCACTGCAAGATGTAAGCATAACAGAAATAAGAATAATTGCCAATAGTTTCTTCATTTTATCAAAACCTTTCCTTTATAAATTTGTTATATAGATGAACGCATTATAAGTATACCATAATATTTTGCATTTGTCAAGCAAAATCAAAAAAAAAAACGATTTATTGTCACAATCAAACAACTGTATACTTGTCGCTTCCATTTATTCTGAATACAGAATATTGTTAAAATTTCCCCCTTGACATTTCGGAGAAAATATAGTATAATATAACTGTAAAAAGGAGCTACCGTGACGGTTGCTTCCAAGATATGATTAAAGATTAACCGCGGACTTGGAAGGTGTAGCGGTTATCTTTTTTTATTGATATTCTGTATGTAAGTCGCAAAAGCGATAAGAAATGTACAAAACAAGAGAAGTTGTTCAAATGTAATGTTTTCCACAGAAATCACCTCCCTCAGTGTAAGAGGAAGGAAAAGATTCTTACTTCCTCTTTGCAGGGGAAGCAACCGCCACCGTTTGGTAACTCCATATTTATTATAGCACATAAAATACTGAAAGTCAAGTGAGTTTATTGTATATTTGTTGAACATACTACCCTTGAGCCCTAAGGCCTAAACCCCACCTTATATTCAACAACTTTCCGACTTTTCCCCGTTTTCCCTTGACAAATCCCACAAAATATACTATAATATTAAGGCTTATCGTCCGAGATAAGTATATGTTTTGAGTCTATTCGTTTTGATAGATTCTCAGAGCATTTCCTTGGGAACTTGCGTGCAGCGGTGCACGTAACGGTTGCAAAAGGCAATCGCTCCGAACGGTTCCCCAAAGTCCAGAAGGAGGTGTATTCGTAATGACCAACAAATATGAAACAATTTTCGTTCTCAGCACAAAAACTTACGCTGATGATGCAGCTCTCGAAGCTACAACAGAAAAGTTCAAGGGTATCATTGCAGAAAACGGTGGCGTTATCACTAACGTTGACGTTTGGGGCAAAAGAAGACTCGCTTATGCTGTAAACTACGAAACAGAGGGTTACTACGTTGTAGTAAACTTCGACGGTTCTGCTGATCTTCCCAAAGAACTCAACCGTAACTATCATATCACTGAAGGTGTTTTGCGTTCAATCGTTGTTAAAAAATAATTAACGCAAAAAAATGAACAGATTGGAGGAAACGAATTATGAACATTAACAAAATCATCCTTATGGGCAGACTTACTGCGGACCCTGAACTCAGAATGTCCCAGTCAAACGTGCCCAACATCCGATTCACAATTGCGGTCAACCGCAGATTCACAAGACAGGGCGAAAACCCTCAGGCTGATTTCTTCAACTGCGTGGCTTTCAGAAGTCAAGCTGAGTTCGTTTCCAAGTACTTCAAAAAAGGCTCTCTCATCATCGTATTCGGCAGCGTTCAGATCGATACATGGACAGACCGTAACGGCGTTGAACACAGAACCCCCAACATTATGGTTGATGAAGTACAGTTCGGTGAATCCAAGAGTGGCGGCTCAGGTGCTTCAAGAAGCTTCGACCGCGCAGATGAACCGAAAAAAGAAGGCGACGCTTACAGCAATGCTCTTGACAACGAATTTTTCGCTGACATCAAAGACATTGAAGGTGAATTGCCTTTCTAAACCCTAAATTACGAAAGGAGAAACTATCATGGAAAATAAAGAAGTACAGCAGCCCAAAGAAAATAAGGAATTTGTAAGAGATAACGGCTTCAACGCAAAAAGAAGACCCAAGAAAAGAGTTTGCCAGTTCTGCGCAGACAAAAATGCAGTTATCGACTACAAAGATGCAGGCAAACTTCGCAAGTTCCTCAGCGAAAGAGGCAAGATCCTCCCCCGCCGTGTAACAAGCACTTGTGCTATGCACCAGAGAGAAGTTACTGCTGCAATTAAGAAAGCAAGAGAAATCGCTCTTCTTCCTTACACAAACGACTAATGTATATAACGGCGACGCTATTGCGTTGCCGTTTTCTGCTTTAAACAGAAAACGGCAACAAAATGCAGAATGCAAAATGCAAAACGCAGAATTATTGATTCTGTTTTACACAATTCTCAAAGTAAAGATTTTCGGAGTATTTTATGGAAAACGACAATTTAATTTTAAACAAAACATTTGATTTTGCAGTTCGAATAGTAAATCTTCATAAATATATTTCCGGAAAAGAGAAAGATCCGGTATTATCACGACAGATTTTACGAAGCGGAACAAGTATCGGAGCAAACGTTCATGAAGCCGAAAAAGCCCAATCTTTAGCAGATTTTTACTCAAAAATGAGTATATCCTTAAAGGAAGCCAACGAAACATTTTATTGGCTGAAGCTGCTATGTAAAACCGAATACATAACAGAATCAGAGTTTATCAGCATGAATCAAGATCTGAGCGAGATCATCGGCATTTTAACAGCAATATGCAAATCAACACAGAAAAAAATTGAAAATACGAAAAAATAACACTAAAAAAGAATGCAGCAGCTTTCAAAATAAAAAATACAATTCATTTTGCATTCTGCGTTCTGCATTCTGAATTTAAAAAAACGAATGCGGCAGCTTTCAAAATAAAAAATACAATTCATTTTGCATTCTGCGTTCTGCATTCTGAATTTAAAAAAACGAGTGCGGCAGCTTTCAGAATAAAAAATACAATTCATTTTGCATCCTGCATTCTGCATTCTGAATTTAAAAAAACGAATGCGGCAGCTTTCAGAATAAAAAATACAATTCATTTTGCATTCTGCGTTCTGCATTCTGAATTTTAAAAAACGGAGTTTTTTTATGAGAATCGGTTACGGATACGATGTCCACAAGATGGTGGAAAACAGAAAACTTATTTTGGGCGGAGTTGAGATCCCCTACGAAAAGGGACTCCTCGGACATTCCGACGCCGATGTCCTCGTCCACGCAGTCATAGACTCAATTCTGGGCGCAGCGGCGCTCCGCGATATCGGCTACCATTTCCCCGACAGCGACGAAAGATTCAAGGGCGTTTCAAGCATACTTTTGCTTAAAGAAACTGCAAAAATATTAAAAGAAGCAGGCTATGAGATCGAAAATATCGACTCAACCATCGTTGCCCAGCAGCCAAAACTTTTACCGTATATTCCCCAAATGATAAAAAACATGGCGGAAGCCCTTGGAATAGACGAAGACAGGATCAACGTAAAGGGCAAAACAGAAGAAAAATTAGGATTTACCGGCAGCGGTGAGGGCATGAAGTCACACGCAGTCTGCCTTATAAATAAAATCAAAAACTGAGGGTCGAAAACTTTGAACACATTTGATATTGCCGTAATCGGCGCAGGTCACGCGGGAATCGAAGCGGCACTTTCCGCGGCAAGACTTGGACTTAAAGTAATTCTTTTCACAATAAATATGGACGCTGTGGGCAATATGCCCTGCAACCCCTCCATAGGCGGAACCGCAAAAGGGCATCTTGTGCGTGAAATTGACGCTCTTGGCGGCGAAATGGGAAAGGCTGCCGACAGAATTTTCCTGCAGAACAGAATGCTCAACAGAGGCAAAGGTCCTGCGGTTCATTCCCTGAGAATTCAGGCGGACAGACGTGAATACCAGAAAATAATGAAACAGACCCTTGAAAAACAGGACAATCTGACTCTGAAGCAAGCCGAAATTACGGAAATCAAGCTGACAGAAGGCAGAGTCTCCTCCGTTGTGACCCATTTGGGAGCAGAATACAACGTAAAAGCCGCTATAATCTGCAGCGGAACATACCTGCAAGGTCGAATTATCGTCGGCCCCGTGTCATATTCAGGCGGTCCTGACGGTATGTTTGCAGCGATGTCTCTTACAAAATGTCTCGAAAATATGGGCATAAGCATTCTTCGCTTCAAAACGGGAACCCCCTCACGAATCAACCGTCGCTCCGTAGATCTCACACAGCTTGAGCCTCAGTACGGTGACGAAAAGATCACGCCCTGTTCCTTCGAAAACGAAGATAAATACATCGGCGAGAACACAGAACCCTGCTGGCTCGTCTACACAAACGAAAAAACACATCAGATAATCAAAAACAATCTCCACCGTTCACCCCTCTATTCGGGTGACATTCACGGTGTCGGCCCCCGTTACTGCCCCAGTATCGAGGACAAAATCGTCCGTTTCGCAGACAAGGAACGTCATCAGCTCTTCCTTGAGCCCATGGGCAAAGACACAGAGGAAATGTACCTGCAAGGTATGTCCTCTTCCCTTCCCGAAGATGTTCAGATCGAAATGATCCACTCCCTCAAAGGCTTTGAAAATGCGGAAATTATGCGAATCGGTTACGCCATCGAATACGACTGCATTGATCCCACCCAGCTCCGTCACACCCTTGAATTCAAAAATATCGAAGGTCTTTACGGTGCAGGGCAGTTCAACGGAACTTCCGGCTATGAAGAAGCGGCGGCGCAGGGACTTATCGCAGGCATAAATGCGGCGCAGAAGATCCTCGGAAAAGCTCCCATAGAGCTTGACAGAAGCACATCCTACATCGGAACGCTCATCGACGATCTTGTAATCAAAGGAACACCAGAACCCTACAGAATGATGACATCCCGTTCGGAATACAGACTTCTGCTCCGTCAGGACAATGCAGACCAGCGTCTGACTCCAATCGGTCACGAAATAGGGCTCATTTCCGAAGAAAGGTACGCAAAATTCCTTGAAAAACAGGAAAAGATCAAAAAAGAGGTCAAGCGTCTCAACGCAACTCATATTCCCGCAAGCGAAGAACTGAATCAGATCATGGCTAAATGCGGCACGACATCTCCCAAAGAGGGCGCATCCCTTGCGGCACTTCTCCGCAGACCTGAGATATCCTACGAAGACCTCACTCCCGTGGACAAAACACGTCCCGAATTGCCATACAGCGTGACTGAAGAGGCGGAAATTCTCGTAAAATATGAGGGCTACATTCAGAAACAGCTTCAGCAGGTCGAACAGTTCAAAAAACTCGAAGTAAAACGCCTTCCCGTAGATTTTGACTACAACGACATCAAAGGCCTACGTCTTGAAGCGATACAGAAACTGAACAAGCAAAAACCGGAAAACATCGGTCAGGCAGGCAGAATCTCAGGCGTAAGCCCTGCCGACGTAGCGGTTCTTTTGGTTTATTTTAAGTATATATAAAAAGGTTTTTTTCGGGGAAACCTTATTTTCACGAAAAAATAAGGTTTCCCCGAACCCCTTCCAACAAAACCGACTTTGGGGTTTTATTTAAAAATCAAAACAGCTGACACAGAAACCTTAACAAAAACCTTTTCGCAAAAAAAGAAAGGTTTCCGCACCTTCCAAAGAAAACCGACTTTGGGGTTTTACTTAAAAATCAAAACAAACCCGCCATCCCACACAACAATTCATAAAATCAAACTTGTGCGAAGCACAGCAAAAGTTTTTTTGGAAAGGGTTCGGGGAAACCTATTTTTACAAAAAATGGTTTCCCCGCAACGTAAAATTTTATTATAAAAGGAAAATACTATCATGAGAGCAAGAAAAAAGAAGAACACCACACCCCGCCTCGAAAAATGTGCGGAATACATAACCGAAGAGATCGTAGTAAGCGACCGTCCTCTCTGGCTTGAGATCGGCTGCGGCAAGGGCAAATTCGCAGTTGAAACAGCAGCACAGTTCGATTGCGACTATTTTGCATTGGAAAAAGTCCCCGATGTCATGGTAATTGCCGCTGAAAAAGCCGCGGAAGCAGGTTCAGACAACCTTAAATTTATCCTCGGTGACGCAGAAACTCTCGATAAGATCTGCCCCTCCGACTGCGTTGACAGACTTTTCCTCAACTTCTCAGATCCCTGGCCCAAGAGAAGAGATGCAAAACGCCGTCTCACAAGCCGTGTATTTCTTGAAAAATACAGAAGAATCCTCAAACCCGACGGAATTCTCGCAGTAAAAACCGACAATAAACTTCTTTTCGACTTCACCGTTGAAGAACTTCAGACCAACGGCTACGAAATTTTTGACTACACAGAAGACCTTCACAACAGCGGAATCTTCAATTCATCCATGACAGAGTACGAGATCAGATTCACAGAACTCGGTCAGCCCATCTACCACGTAAAAGCTCGCCCCGATAAAAATTTCAAACCCATCGAAGGCAGAATTTTCGAACCCATCGAATCTTCCTGCGGTATCGTTTGCTCCACAAGCGGCTGCCCCAAATTCGGCAAGACCTGCAACGGATGCAACGGACTCCCCGGCGAAAATCCCCTGCCCCTCGGTGCTTGCGAAATTAAAAAATGTATCAAAAAGAACGGCATTGCGCACTGCGGAAACTGCGAAAAGTTCCCCTGCGACACATTTATGAAAAACGAAAACACCATTGAACTCTGCACAGCCGAAGATCGTTTGGAGAAGTGCAATAAATGGAAGAAACACTAACAAAAATTACAGACCTGATAGACACGATCCATCCGATAATCACCTGTGCCGTCATGTTTTTCATGGCAGTTCTGCAATATTTTTTCCCACCTGTCCCCTCCGACACACTCCTTGTGGCGATCGGCGTAGTTTCAAGCTCCAATTTTTTTCTTGGCTTGCAAATGTTTCTCGCTTACGCCCTCGGTGCAATAGTCGGCTCGGCAGCTCTTTATGAAATTTGCCTGATTTTAGGCGAAAAGGCAAAGAAATTAAAATTCGTTCAAAGCATGACCGAAGGAAAAAACCTTGAAACAGCGCAGAAAAGATTGAAAAAATACGGTGGAATATCCTTTTTCATTCTCAGATTCGTCCCTACCATGCAGGTAATAACGATAGTCGCTTTCGGAATCTCCAAAATCCACAGAAAAAGCGTCTACACAATACTCATCTCCGTCGGATTTCTGGGAAGCCTTGCCTATACCCTCATCGGGTTCTTTCTCGGAGACAATCTGCCGCTTATCGACAGACTGATGAACGAACTGGGAGTTTTCGGCCGGATACTTTTAGCAATTATAGCCTCAGCAATTATCATTTTTTATATAATCAGCAAAATCAAAAACAGTAAGATCAGATAAGGAGTCACGACCAATGGAAAAACTTTTTGGAAACGCGATCATCGGACAGTCAGGAGGTCCCACAGCAGCAATCAACGCAACACTTTCAGGTGTTGTCAAAGGTGCAATGGAAAACTCTGAGATCAATGAAATTTTCGGTGCAAAACACGGAATCGTAGGCATTCTCAACGAAGATTTTGTAGATATGCGTAAACTTCTTACATCGGACGAGGATTTTTTCGCCCTTGAATGTACTCCTGCAGCAGCTTTGGGCTCATGCAGACACAAACTTCCTGCTCCGGAAGAAACGGAAGTCTACGAAAAGATCTTTTCCGTCTTAAAAAAATACGATATCCGTTATGTTTTTCTCATCGGTGGCAACGATTCCATGGACACAGTTGCAAAACTTTCCGCTTACGCAGCAACTACCGATTACGAGATCCGCATAATCGGTGTGCCAAAAACCATAGATAACGACCTTGAAGAGACCGACCACACCCCCGGCTTCGGTTCTGCCGCAAAATACGTGGCGACCGCTGTTTCCGAAATCTCCCGTGACTGTGCCGTTTACGTAGTCCCTGCCGTGACAATAGTTGAGATCATGGGCAGAGACGCAGGCTGGCTCGCAGCATCCTCGGCAATTCCCCGTCTTTACGGTCAAAGCACCGCAGATTTTGTCTATCTTCCCGAAGCTCCTTTCGATTACGATTGCTTCATCGACGACATCATAGAGCTTCAGAAAACCAAGCCGAATGTGGTTGTCGCAGTTTCGGAGGGCATAAAAGACGAACACGGCAGATATGTCGGTGACGGAACTCAAAGCGGTGTCGTGGACAATTTCGGACATAAATACCTTGCAGGCGCAGGTAAAATTCTGGAAAATTACGTCCGCCGCAGAATCGGTTGCAAAGTCCGCTCCATCGAACTCAGCCTTCCCCAGCGCTGCTCAGGGCATATCCTTTCAAAATGCGATATTGACGAATCCATCCTTGTGGGAAAAGAAGCCGTTTCTCTTGCAATCAAAGGCGAAAGCGGAATTCTCCCCGTTTTCAAAAGAGAGAACAGCGACGAATATAAGGTCGGAATAGTCCCTGTCCCCGTTGAAGCGGTTGCAAACAAGATCCGCAAAGTCGATACAAAATTCATCAACGAACGCGCAAACAATGTCTCCGACGACCTCCTCAAACTCCTCGCCCCCCTCATCGAAGGCGAAATCGAGATCCCCAAAATCCACGGAGTACCTAAACATTTTGTAATTAAATAGGTATCAGATGTAAGTTTATTTACTCTGAACCACAGAAAAACTCACACTTAAAATATTGACTTAAAACAGAACGTATGATATACTAAATGAAAAGAAAGGAGTCATATCCATGAAGTTTTCCGTTTTTGCCGACATTCACCATTATCCCGGAGTTTTAGACGGAGGAACTGACGAAGAACTTGAATTTATCAAACAACGTGCCGTAAACGCCAAAGCTGACTTCATAATTCATGCAGGGGACTTTTGTCACGGTCCGTCCCTATGTCCCGAGTACGTTGAAAAATACAACTCATTCCCTATCCAAACATACCACAGTCTCGGAAACCACGATTCAGATAAAACATCATATGAGGACACGTTAAAAGCTTATCGCATGAGTGACGGTCATTACTTTTTCGATTGTAAGGGATACCGTTTCATTGTCTGCGACCCGAACTATTATTATCACAACGGTGAATATATCCACTACGATCTGGGTAACTACTACAATCACCCGACGGAAAGAGACTTCATGCCGCCGGAACAAATAGAATGGCTTGAAAAAACGGTAAACGAGACAACATACCCTTGCATTATATTCAGTCATTCCAGCTTTGAACGTGAAGCCGACGGAGTACAGAATCAAGAGGATGTCAGAGCTGTATTCGACAGATGCAACGCAAAACGCAAAAATGCAGTTCTTATGTGTATAAACGGCCACCACCACAGAGATAACCTGCGAATACTCAACGGAATTCTTTATTTTGACCTGAATTCCGCTTCCTACGACTGGGTCGACAATGCTCATCAATGTTATCCAAAAGAACTTTGCGAAAATATCTCGCTCCTTTCCAACACCGTTGTTTTCAATGATCCCATTCACGCAATAATCACCCTTGAGGGTTCAACCGTGACTATCGAGGGAATGGAAAGCTCCATGTTCATGGGAATCAACCGCAAAGAAACGGGAAACAATCCGATTTTCGACCAAGCAGGCAGACCCGTCACCCCAAGAGTTCAGTCCGCAAAAATCACGTTGTAACCCAATCGACGCCGTTTCTGTTGAAGCCGTCACAAATAAAAAACACCAGGTTGACCGCAAATACATCAACGAGCGCTCCAACAACGTCACCGACGACCTCCTCAAACTCCTCGCGCCCCTCATCGAAGGCGAAGTCGAAATCCCCAAAGTCCACGGAATACCAAAGCATTTTGTAATTAAATAAAATTTTTACTGCATAAATGCGGGGGAAGAACCTTTTAAAACAAGATTCTTCCCCCGCGCCCCTATCTCCAAAACTCGTAATTTATGATTACGATTTCTCCACCGGCATCCAAATTTCAATATACCTATTCCGATTCTCGTCAATGGGAGTCTGACGGTAGTACGCAATTTCAGGCGCAGCCGCAAATTTATACCCGGAACTCGGCAGCCACTCCGTCACGATTCTCTGCCTTATGTCAAGATATTCCCCCGTCGGACGTCTCTGAGGCTTCGTTCTGAAGACCGCATAAGTCGCCGCAGGCACGGTAAAATGTTCCAGCTCAAAAAGTTCCATCAGCCCATCAATACCCGTTTCTTTAGGATTTTCAATGGTTTCCCTGTCAAACTCATCAAGCGCCGCCGCAATGTAAAAATCGTACCCATCATCATCAACATTGTCAACAACGCAGTACCAGCCGTTGCGCTCCTTAGAAGCACCGAAAAGCAGCCATTGCCCAGCTCTCGTAGTCATGAACATCTCACCCTCTTGTTCCGAACGCTCCTCGCCAAAAGGCACGCCTGTAAATCTTCTTTTGTATCCGGTCAAAATCATTTCCGGCTTATTTTCGATTCTGTAATCCATAGTGTTACCGCCTTCCAAAGTAATTTTAATGTTCAGTCGGGCAAAAGAACGGAGTTTCGCCCCCGGTTCGCGCGCCGCCGACGGCAAAATACCATGGAATTTCAAAAAGGCTCTGGCGAAGCTGTCAGGATTTTCATAACCGTATTTCAACGCCGCATCAATTACCTTGATTTCTCCCTTGCTAAGCTCTGCTCCCGCCAAAGTTAAACGTCGATTCCGTATATATTCACCTAAAGTGTAACCGCTTAACAGACTGAAAACTCTTTGAAAGTGGAATTCCGAAGAAAAACTGCGTTTTGCAATTTCTCCATAGTCCAGCTCTTCCGTCAAATTTTCCTCAATGTAATCTATTGCCTTTTGTATTCCCGAAATCCAATCCATTTCCTTTCCCTCCTTACAGTAATATTATAGCACAAAATCAAACAATTTTCCCGATTTCTACTGCTGACAAGTGTATCTCCAATACAGAATTCTACCCCCGAAGCATTGAAAATGCTTCACTAAAGTTTTTTTGGAAAGGGTTCGGGAAAACCTATTTTTTCAAAAAATGGTTTTCCCGCCAAAAAATACCATATTTACAATTCTATCCATTAGTCAGATCGCCGTTACCGCTGACAGGGATCACATCACCCAGATATGTGGGCTTCGGCTGAAAAATGCAGTAAACAAAATCCTTCACAATCGCAAGACATTCCCTGATCTCACGGGAAAAACTTCCCCTATAGCTTTCCAGGTCGGAAGCCACCCCGTACGCATCAATGCCCATGCTCAAAGCATTGTAAACTGAGCGGTAAAGATGATATTTCTGCGTAACGATAACCGTTTTTTCGACCTCAAAAATCGCTGCCGCACGGTACATACTTTCATAAGTAGAAAATCCTGCGTGATCCATAAACACGTCCTCAGACGCAACTCCACGCTCCATAGCATAGTTTTTCATCGCGTTGACTTCATCGTAATTCACCCTGCCATGGTCACCCGACATCAGGAATTTTGGTGCAGCTCCGCTCTCATAAAGCGCAAGACTTTTATCCAGCCTGTCAGTAAGAACTTTTCCGGGCGTTCCGTCAAGCTTTATACCGCTGCCCAGAACAAGAATGCAGTCAGCTTCAAGCTCTGCCGCCTCTTCGACAGTCAAAATCCGATCCGAAACCGTATTCCGCACATAAATATTTACTCCAAGGCACGTCAGCCCGCCCAAAACAGCCAGACACGCACCGATTATAACAATACAAATGATGATCTTTTTCCAATTCCGATTCATTTTACCACGATCCTTTCCTATTAATATTACACTAAACTTATGGGAATTGCCGCACAGCATATCAACTTTTCTTTTAACTTTAATTGATGTAAAACTCCTAAGGGAAAACTTTTTCTTTTCGCGAAAAAAGAAAAAGTTTTCCCTTAAACCCTTTCAAAAAGAAAACCGACCTTGGGGAAATTTAAAATAATGCCCCCAAATCGCTTTTCTTGGGTGAGTCAGATAGCGTACTTTCTTTTCACGCGAAAAATTTACCCTTGAAGCCAATATTGTTAAGCAAAGGTTTTATTATGTTATATGATACATTCCGCATTCTCCCTCAGTCGGCGTACGCCGCCAGCTCCCTCCCAGAAGGAGCTTGTTATAAATTTCCGCAGAAAAGGCAGATCCCATTCCTCGTACACAAAAAAG
>JAZTZU010000009.1:0-46984 GCA_045637625.1 Eubacteriales bacterium | reverse complement strand
AAAAAAGGGCATGACGATACCACTGAAAAATCAGTGTATGTCATGCCCTATCTCGATGGTCAGTGTTCTCACCCTTGCGGGTGGATATAAGCTCTTTTCCGGCTTGCTTTACTGATCGGTGATCAGCGTGTCCGGCGGATGGATGCTATATACGATACATAACGCTATTGAATTGTCTTTTGAGTTTTCTCGACAGTATTATATCAAATGTGGGTCGAGAATTATGTTGAAGTATGTAGACTGAAGGAATAGATTTACTCCTTCGAACCCTGTGAGCATATTATACACGAACGTCTTTGCGTTTTCAATAGGGTTTCACGAAATCGCAAAAAGGTGGGCGTATTTGCGCCCACCTTTCGAACTTCAGAAGTGTATTCCTTCTCCTGGGCGGCCTTCGCCAATGTAGTCTTCTACCGGTCGGTCATCGATCTCGGTGGGTGTATTGTTCTCGAAGGGATTCGGCTGACCACCGATCTGAGCCTTGTATTCCGCGAGGCTTTGGTAGCACTCGTCGATGCACTCGACGGTATCTTCTTCCGGTTCGGTGATAACCGTTTCTTCGATGATTTCAGTACTCTTTTCTGTAACCGCTTCCTGAATAGTGGGCTCTTCCTCGGATGCTGCTTTCTTCAAAGTTTCGATCTCTTTCACTTCGCCCACAAACGCCATTTCTGAGGTTGTTTCACTTTCTTCGGGTACTTGCTCCATCTGCGTGATGATCGCTGTCTGTGGCGTTTTTTACGGCGGTCACGTGCGGTTGTTCTGCGCTCTGGTTCGGTGCGGTAAAGAGCACCATAATAAGTGCGAGGATGATGGTGATTAACTTTTTCATATATGTAATTCCTTTCCGAGCTGCCTTTCGCGGCTCAACACAAGAATACTCGGAAAACACGCAAAGTCCAGAGAGAATCGAAAGGAAAGAGAAACCGCACACATTTTGGTACGATTCCTCTGTGCGTTATTCGATTTTCGTATTCATCACCTCGATGATGATCCTGGCACCGAACACGAACCCTCTCACGTACGCCTCCCCCTCAGCAATCCCGTACATCTCGTTGGTGCATTCGGTGAACTTCTCAAAGATCTCCTTTTCTTCGTCGTTCAGCCGTTTCTGCAGATCTCCTTCGTGCCGCACGATGTAACCGAGTAGTTCCGAATACTTGCTTCCTTTTTTGAAGTCCCTCTCGCACGGGCTGATATTACCGTACCATAATTCTTCAAGGATTCCCATCGCCGTCCTCCTTTGTACCGAGTGAGTCCTGAATAATAACCGCTATCAGTATCTTTCCGAACACCTCGATCTCGTTCTCAACATCGCCAAACCGATGGTCTCCGAACCGGTTGATTGCCAATTCGATGTACTCGGGCTTAACATTAGGGAATAGCCGCCTCAGCTCCTCCGCCCTGATAAAGAGAGAGCTGCCCCGCCTCGGGAAATCCCGATTCAGAACCGCTCCGTTTTCGTTATTTACTTGTTTCTTCCGTGTCATATGCACTACCTCCTTTTCGTGGTAGCACACACAATATCACAGAAAGGGACGGAAGTCCAGAGAGAATATATTTTTTCATTTGGCATCTGAAGGAAGTGTGATCATATTTGTACACTTGTTTTCGCTAAAATAATTGGTACAACCATAAAACACATTACCATTTTTGGGATTCATCTTAACAATCATATATCCATCTGAGCATTTAGGACATTTGAATATATCATGCTTATGTACTTTGTCGTTGGTCATAAAATCACAAACCTCAGAATCGTTTGTACATATCCAAAGACTCAATCCATAATTCTTATTGAATTCATATTTCAACGGGAATCCGCAGATAGGACAACGTAGCTTGAAAAGGTCAACAACATGCATATTGATACCTTCATCGTGAGGCAGGTTATAGTCCATAATTAGCTCCACCAGAAATCTTGAAGGCTTGTGCTTGGGTGTTGCAATGTAAACACGATTCTTCGTTCTGGTCATTGCAACATAGAAGAGTCTACGCTCTTCAGCAAAGGGCATACTTCTGTCCTCGTGCATAACAAGCTTTATAATGGGATCATCCTCAATCTGGCACGGGAAGCCAAACTTTCCCTCAAACATATTGATGAGGATAACATTATCGTATCCCAAACCCTTAGAACTGTGCGCTGTCATGAATGTAATATCGGCATTTGGATACTTCTCAGACTTCACACGATTATTAGGAAGCTCCGTAAATGCACCAGCCTTATAAAGCTTGTACATATCGTAATTGTATCGTCCTATCAGCAGAATAGAACTCTTCTCGCCATATTCGGCAATGATCTTTCCGATGATTTCCTCTACCTTTTCAGCCAATGCTTTCATCGGTTTTACACTATCATCGAATGCCTCAATTACAACAGGATTCTCCAGGTGTTTAGGAGAGATCAGTTGCTTTCTTATCTGTGCGGAGTTCTTTTGTACAAAGCCACCTGCAATATCAATAAGCTCTTGTGAATTACGATAGGTATGCGTGATCTTAAGCTCTGTGCCTGCTCCCATCAATTCAAGGAATCTTGTAAAGAGCGTAATATCAGAACCTGAGAATGCATATATCGATTGCCAGTCATCACCAACGGCAACAACCTTTGCTTTTGTAATTTCAGACAAACGCTTCGTCAAATTAAATCTCTGACGGGCAATATCCTGGAACTCATCGATGATGATATATTTGTACGGCATTTCAATATGCTGACGTTCGATTTCCTGGAGATAGAAATGCGCATCGTTGATCATATCTGCGAAGTCAATCTGGTTGTTTTGTTTCAGAACAGATTGATAATGATGATATACTTCTTCGGCAATATCAAGGAACAGCAACGTTCTGGGATTGTCCGTCTTCTTTCTAAGAATCTCAAAGCCCGCCTCGTCATATCCGGTGGTCTTATACTGTTCAATAAAGTTCATCATAAACAGTATGAGTTTAATAATGTATTTATCCTTACCGGTTTCGACAATCTTTTTATAAACTTCTTCAAGGTTACGCGGCTTTAACTGGAAGCCCTCTTTTTCAAGAGCTTCTTTCAAATGATCCATCAGCGGACGGCGATCATTATACAGCGACCATGTTTCGATAAGCGTGGTTTTATAACCGCTATGTAATGTGCGCTTGTTCCGAATAGCCTTTTTATACACTGCAAGCTGTTGGGGCGTAAACACATTGCTATATCCGCTTTCGGTCAATGCGTAATGCTCCAGCCAAGCAGTATGCTCGCCCTGCGTGATATAGAAATCCGGGGTGTATTTTTTGTTTTTTGACGGGGACTCATACGGATATACTCGCTCATACTCGTAATCCAGGCCGTTGAGATAAAGGAAGTTAGCAATCTGCACTTCCTGCACCGAACGTAAATATTCTCCTGTAATCGTCTTCACGCGCTTACTACGCTGTTGTTCAACCTTCTTGATATACTCGCCAAGTCCGCTCTTTAACGTTTCAAAATCCTGTTCTGCCTTATAAAGATGGAACTGATTAAGGTTGTCGAACTTAAATACATCCTCGGTCAAATCAAAGTAATATCCAAGGAACAAAACGAGATTTCGCATCAGCTGCTTATTGTTGAATATCGACTTTTCAAGCATATCAAAAACAATCTGATACGAGGAAAAGTTGATTTCCGGAGGTTCAACCGAGAATCGCTTCACAATATCAAAAGCAAACTTGTGGAACGTGCAGATCTTTGCAGGAATTTTGAGTCCTTTGTTTATTCTGTCAATGAGTTCCCCTATAGCTTTCTTAGTATAGGAAATCACCATGATTTCCTCGGGATTTACATGCTTTTTCTCAACGAGATATTTAACCTTTGCCGCCATCGTTGTGGTCTTTCCTGCACCTGCTCCGGCAACCAAAAGGCAATAATCATCATCAGTCACAACGGCTCTTCTCTGCTCATCGTCAAGACGAATCTTAGGATCGATTTCAGCAAGAATGTTATCGAAATAGTCCTTTTCGTTAACAAGTGTTCGTTCGATATATTCCTCATTATGGGTAACAATGCTCTCATCCAGCGTATGCATCTTTCTCAGAAAGCGTTTTAGGCTATCAATATCAATGCGAAGCGCAGAGGCATTATTACAAACATACTGAAAAATCAACTTGTTTTTCAATGACACATAATATTCCCCATAAGTGGAATGCATATAGTCCTGTTCTCGGTGCGAAATATAGTGGCTGTCAGAGAAAAGATCTATATGGTCCTTGTCAAAGGAAATGATAATATTGGCAATGCTTTTGTAGTCAATATCATTATTCTTGTTAGAATCCGCACTTTGGGCGCCAAAATATTCTGCCGGCAATCCGCAATGAGGGCATTTTGCCGCCTTATCAGATATGGAATTTTGACATTCGGGACATTTTATAAGTGCCATTTTAATACTCCTAAAATTAGTTTGCGTCGCTTCTGTTTTCAATCAATCCCAGTCTTTTCAAACGGGCTCGAATACCACCATCAGTACGTTTTAATGTGGATGTAATTTCAGATACCGGAACGTTTTTCTTAAATAGATCGATCAAGCATTCGTCATGTGCTTCTGTCCAAGGACGACCGTGAAATTCAGAAAGAGGATCCTCTTTTTCTCGTTTTGAATCAACAATCGCATCTATGTTATCATATATAAATTGCTGTGCGGACGAAGAAAACAGAACCGTTATGTATGCTCCGTATTGCCCTGTTCTTTCTTCAGTGAAAATACCAATCTCGTTTCCTTGCTCGGTCGGCAGTTTTCTCGTCTTTCCATTGGGCTGTGAAACAACCTCCAGAAATTGTAAGTTCAAGAGCCAATTGTTAATTGTAGTTGCGGATATTTTTTTGGTTGTTTCTAAATCAACAAGGTTATTCAAGTGATTGGATATTTCGCTTACAGTTAAAGGAGACCCTGAAATTTGTATTTTTTCACGTTCTATATCAGACAGCCCGAATTCCTTTTTTCTTTGTTTCGTAACCTTTGTAGGTTGTACCCCGCCATTTTCAATCACTTGACGAAGAATATCTGATACATAAAAGAAACATCTTGATAAGCGAACATTGTTCGCGATATCGTTGTCTGGAATTGGAGAATCGTTCAAAGGATTAATACCATTCGCCAATTTATCGATAAAAGACTTGGCATATTCAATCTTTTCAAGTTCAGTCATGATAGTTCTCCTTTCAAATCAACACCCCATTACAATGATCTACCTCGTGCTGGATGATCTGCGCTGTCCAGCCGGTGTAGGTCTTGATGCGGGTTTGCAGTTCCGTGGTCTGGAACTTTACCTTGATGGATTTATAGCGTTTGCAAGGACGCGGGCCGCCGAGAAGCGAAAGACATCTTTCCTCGGTGTTGTACGCGCCGTCCTTTTTGATGATCTCGGGATTGAGCATGACTGTGTATGTAGGAGCTCGTCCACTCTCGTCAAGAAAAGCGATAATACGCTTCTTAACGCCGATCATATTCGCCGCCATGCCGACACAGCTTTCCTTGTGCGCTACCAGCGTATCCAGCAAGTCCTGTGCGACCTGCAAATCTTCTTTCGTTGCGACCTCCGACTTCCCTGCAAGGAATATTGGATCGTGCAATATTTCCTTTATCATAACAACAATCTATCCATTCTCCTTATATAACAACTTAACGATTAGTTCCATCGTTAATCCAATCGTTGGGTATTAAACTTTCATCTCGAGACAACCACGACGCAATAGTATGGTTATGGAATTCATCATCATCAAGATCCGCATGGTCAACAATAATAACTTGGAGTTCCCCATTAAATTCACGAACACGTTCAGCAATGAAACGATATATTTTACTTACTTCTTCCCAATCAGTTCGCTGCTCATCTGTTTCCGAAGGAAAATAAACTTGAGATGGTTGATCAATAAAAATAAACCTAGGTACAGGTCGCTTGTTTTGCACAAAAAATTTATGAAGAGCAAAATATGTTATTAAATGAACACCTACCCAGTTCGAACCACTTCCCAACTGTTTCAATAGGACAGGCCGATCGAACTTATCAACCACAACCGTCGCCTTATTGAGATCCAATCTATATGGGCAATTACTATGTTCCAATTCCAGTTCTTTTGCCCAAGCACTCATATCTACTTGCATACGTGATAATACGGATTGCTTGCGATCTTCGATCATTTCAGTGCTTAACAATTCTTCGATTTCATCGAGTCTTGCTTGAATCTGTTCAATTTCTCGTGTTCTTTGCTCGGACTCAAAATCATTACATGCACTTTCCAGCCACAAACTAATACGCCCAACAACTTTCGCACGTCTAGCATTTAAATCCCGAATTTGATTAGCTTCAGCTTGTTGTTCATACAATCCATCAATTTCAGCCTTTAATCTATCGGACTTTTCCTTTTTCTGCTGTTTGTTGTGTTGAAGAGAATCAATATAACTTATCAATTTTGGATGCTCTCTAGAAACATTCTCTATTGTTTGATTAAGATCAACAATCGCTTGTTTCATTGCTTCAACCCCTGGTAAAGGATGTTCAAGCACACCTGAACACAGAGGACAACATACAGGATTGAAATCCAGTGCATCGAACAAACCAATAGACTCAAGTCTCACCTTCTGATGCCTGGCCTCAGAAGTATAGTCATTGGTTACAAGTAAAAAACGCTTTGCTTCTTCCAGTTTATAATCGAGATCATCGATTTCGCTATCAACTTGACTTAACGACGCTTGCAAGGCACTAATTCGATCCATACACGACACAGGCACACTATTAGAAGTCCACTGAACAACATCACTTAATAATCGACATACAGCATGGTAGTCTGTCAAATCTACGGAAATTGTTTCATCAAGAAGACCTACACCTCTAGCTTCCGAAATCAGCTTTACTGCACGCTCAGTGCCACCACCTACAAGTGCTCTGCTTTCCTCTAATTTCCTTTTTTCTAGAACTAATTTCCGTTTTAAAAGACCGCGTTCATTTTCAAGCAACAAAGCCTGTTCACTCACGACGCCTAAGAAATACGGTAAGGTATCCTTAATCGACTGTGTAATAAAATCTTCGGCTTGGCGATGAAATAGAAAGTTCTTTGCGGCAATTTCATCCTGACTTTGAAAACAATAAAACAACGCATGTCGAATGTTTGCAGACAATGGAGACCTGCTCTCGTTTTCTGCTGGTTTATGTAAGTTTTCAGATATCCCCATTCTAGATGACAGTATTTCTTCTACGTTACCTATATTGGCATTGATTGTAAAATCGCAGCTCGAAGGACTTTCTATATTTTCCCCGATTTCTATGTGGCATGCACTCGTAGTTTGCTGTCCTAAATCTGGATTCTTTCTAGCCACAAAAATACGTTCCTTGCCTAATTGTAACAAAAGCCCATACCATGAAACCGTTTCACGAACCACTCCGTCCGCAATATTACATGAGTTACCGCCAAGGCAATAATCAATAATATCTCCAACAGCAGTTTTGCCCGACTTCGACCGCCCTGTAATAATATTCACTGAACCAATAGAAAAAGGTAATTTTCTTACTTTTCCGTTATATCCATAAAGAACCATTTCTATAATTTGCATTACGGACGCACCCCCAAACTAATGTAAATTGTTGTAACACTTTCTGCACCAACAAACCATCTGGCTACATGTTCGCATTTTTTGATGCACTCGATTATTTCTTGATCTAAATACTTTGTTTTACTAATACGCGGACTTCCTTTCACTATGCCAAGCATACCATTAGAATCCAACTCTACAACTCCAGTTTGAAGAAGCAATTCAATCGCTTCGTTTGTAATGGGAACCAACTCTTTTGCTCTATTAGCATATCCAATCAGTATTTCCTGATTATTTTGTATCCATTGTAATAAATGAGTACGACTACTTATTTTTTCTCGTGTGGGTTTATGTAATACTAGTGGCAACACCAAATAAGCACAAGCAAAAGGAAAATGAGATTGACCCTTTTGTTCGTATTCTTTTATAGTAACATACAACAAACGAGCACAAAAAGCAGGATTTAGCAAATAGGCTACTTCACGTATTCGTTCATTCCATTGTTTCATCATCTGATGCCTCCTGCGAAGTTGTTAACTCGTCTAATTTCTCTTTAAAATCAATATGCCATCCGATTCTTTTTTGATCCGACAAAATATGATAACTTCCCCTCATTACAAACGGAGCATCAACTCTCGGACGAATTTTAATATCTTTATCCCCAATGTTTCGATATAGCAATCGCCCTTCTTCTTCCTTTTTATCTTCCGATATAGATTCTCCAAGTGATGATACCGTATCTTCCATAAACCCAAATTGATGTTCCCATTCATCAATCAATCTAGATTCATACTCCTCCAGATCTCTCAAAAATAGCACTTCGTTTCTAATCCAACTTGAACGATGAGAAAATGCTTTATAGTAATCTCTTGATGCGCTTCTCATTCCATGAGTCCCTATTCCAATCCATTCCAATTGTTTGCGAAAAACTGCTTCTTCGGCGTAATTATTCTCGTTATTCGGATCACGGGAATCTATTTCATAGATGGGGAGATTATCGTCTGCATATTGTTGACTTATCGACACAATAACAGCTCGCAATTGTTTTTGAGAAATATAAACCGGATCCTCCGAGCACAATGCTGTTATTGCTTGGCGATACCACCATCCCTCTATACGATCGCAAATTTGCTGTTCAAACTTAGGTATACAAGCATAACGAACCGCTTTGTGTAACTCGTTAGAAGCATCAACTATATTGCTAGCACCACCTACAACATATATCTTTCTCAATAATTTTTTTGCACCATCTTCTCCAAGGCTTATAAACGAACTATAGTAATCTCCGTGTGCTTGATTGCTTGATGTTGTAGCCACTTGTTTCAATAGATTGTAAGCTGAATCAACATCTCGATTATCCCGTTTTAAAAACGCAGTAGCAGACCCCTCAGGTGATATTGCTGTTGTGACGAGCAAAAAGTCGGTGTCATTCAAAAGTCTACCATTACTACCACAAGCATCAATCCAAACTTTTAACGTCCTCCAAAGATCCGTGCTTGCATCACTTAAACTACCTTGTTTCCCAATATGGTGCTTTAACTGGATCATTAATTTGGGGTCTTCGTCATCGCTAAAAGCAACATCATCATATTTTTCTATGCTAATTTGATATCTTTCATTTTCCGCTTTAAGTAAAAGAATAAGTGCATATCTTACTTGATATAAATATCCAAGCATTTGCTCAGACGCTTGATGTCGATCCACAATCTTCACCACCTTACAACAAATAATTTGAAAATCCCTCTAAATAACATCGATAATACCACATTACCGTTTTTAAAATGCAAGTTAAACCCCAACGAATCAACTTTAGCGTTTTCATATTCAAGCTGGTGGAGCTCAAAGTTAAACACAGCCTTTCCTTTCTGTGCGATTCTGCAATGAGCGGTACACAAAAGCATGATAATCATTTGAATAATAATTTTCGTTTAGTCCATTAATGATGCAATATTATCTTTTTTCCGCATACGATAAGTGTTTGCATATTCACATTTCCAAGCATTATTATCATCCCTATGCATTTGACAAGCAAAACCATACGTGTTGGTCTTCTTTTCTAAAGCAAAAAAAGATTCAAAAAGAATTTGTTTACAATTAAGCAACTTCTTTACTTCTTCTTCAGTTCGAAAATAATAGCGAGCGCCGATAACCAACTCACCTTTTTGATTAATTTTAGACAGCGAAGCTTCATTCGTATACTTCATAGGTTTTATCAATGTTGTTTTATCAGTGAGCAAACGAAAACATTTAGTATATACTTTAGGATATGCTATCCCTTTATATCCGGTAAAACCTATCTCAAAATCCAAAACTCCTAGCCCATAGTCATTGCGATTCAAGCAATTATACGAGAGTTCGTCAAAAGAAGACCAAAGCCGGTTATCTGAAAAATAATGTATTGCACAACTAGAAATAACCAGTTCATCAATCTTTTTATTCTCTTTGGGAATAAAAGTTGGAGAAAACTCAAACCCAATGTCAAACATTTTCAATCTCCTTTTTTGTTTTTATTTTCTTTATTATTTCTTCATCCGCCGGGCAAAACTCGTAGTTCGGTATCTCGCTCGGTGTGATCCATTGGATATCGTTATGCTCCAACTTCTGCGGAACACCATCGGCGATAGTGGCGTTGAACAGTGTCAGATGCACTGTCAGGTCGGGATATTCGTGGACTACGTCCATAAACACATCACCAACAGATACCGTAACAGCTAATTCTTCCCGACATTCGCGAATAAGCGCCTGCTCTTTTGTTTCGCCCGTCTCAACTTTGCCTCCAACGAACTCCCAAAGAAGTCCTCTCGCCTTGTGCGCGGGTCGCTGGCAGATCATAAATTTGTCTTTGTCCCATATTAAGGCAGCTACTACCGGTACAATCGGCTTATTTTGATTATAATACCTTTTTGCCATCTCTTTGGTGTATTCAATTCCCGCTTTTCTTAATTGCTTTTCATAATCGGACATATATGGGTCTCTATCCACATTATTTTTGCAGATTTCAGCGATAACTTTTATAAAATCAAAGTTGTTCATTATCCTACCACCAATTTATTTGTCTTCTTCAGATACTTAGCCGGAATGGAAGCATCCAGTTTCCATGTGATGTTCATCGGTCTGGAACCATTATGTGACACATAATTTGCCGTACCAAGATAGGTGTAAGGCGCAGTGTTTCCATATACATCGTTCTTAAATTCACGCACAAACAAAAGCACCTTGCTGCCGTTTTTGCGATGATTGATATATCGCTGACAAACTTTGCCTTCTGCGTTAGTCGTACTCTGGCTCTGCCAATGAAACAGTGTTTCGTTAATGGAATAATCCTTATACATTGTCGTCGGTGAGTAATCTTTATCAGACTTGTTAAGTGTAATAAAGAATACATCGATTTCTTTTTCGGGAAGCCACTTTACACCTTCGCGAACAGTGTTAGGCTTCATAAAGTCCATCGCCACAAGCAACTGATCACGAGTATAGGTGCAGTGCAAATCCAACGGGCAAGCAAAACCAAGATCCACCGGCGCATCAATAAAGTCGATGTGATTATAGTTATACTCGAGCAGTGCAATCAATTCCGAAAGCATCACAGGACTATCCGAAAGTGCATGGAAGTTTTCCAGCACCTCATCTGAACTCCAATCCTCAATCGACTTGCCCCAAACGGTGATATAAAACATCTGAAGCATACGCTTTTCTAGATCGGAAAGCTTTACAAACTCAACATTACCAATGTCATTCAGAACACGCAGCATAAATGCAATCCAGCGTCTTGAATCCAACGAAGCAAAGCGACCAAGCGCCTTTGACAAGACCTCTTCTATCGGTTCCTCAAAATTATCGATCATATCCGCGCGTGCACAAAGGCGTGAGAACGAATCAAACTTGTATATAGAGCGAGGATCAATTCTATAATGATCAAGAAAGTTTTCCAAAGTAAGATTCAGACCGGTATCCTCTTCAAAGGTTGCGATGCGTGCAACAAGTCCTGCGCTGTTTCCGTAGGATGCGCGAATATTATCAAGAATATATCTTGCTGCTTTCTTTTCAAGCTGAATATAGCAGCCCTTTGGAAGTGAAACAAAACCGTCTTTAATTTCGCGGGTTACGCCGCGTGTTGTGTTGGAAAGAAGCGACGCAAACTTGTCTTCAAAATTATATTTCTTATTTGCCTGGCCAATGAAATCGAGAACGGTCAGGCATTCTTTATCCTCGGATAAGCGCAGACCACGTCCCAGCTGCTGCAAGAATACCGTCAGAGACTCGGTTGGTCGCAAGAATAGAACGGTGTTGACTTCAGGGATATCCACACCTTCGTTATAAATATCAACGACGAAAATAAAGCGCACTTCGCCCTTTACAAGACGAGTTTTCGCCTCTTTTCTCTCTTCGTCCGGCGAATGGCCAGTCAGGAACATCGACGGGATTCCGTGTTCGTTGAAGTAATTCGACATGAACTCTGCATGCTCAATAGTAACGCAGAAGCCAAGTCCTTTTACGTCGTCAATATCGGTTACGTATTTAAGAAGCGAAGATACGACCAAGTCGGCACGGCGATTTGCCATCATACCGCTCAGCGTGTAGATGCGAGAAAGCTCGCTTTTATCGTAACCTCCAGCTGCCCATTTCAGATTATCAAGATCGATGTTATCCGTCACACCAAAATATTGGAACGGACAAAGGAGCTTACGGTCAATTGCTTCAGGCAGACGAATCTCGGCTGCAATACGATTGTTGAAATAAGGCAGGATGCTCTTTCCGTCCATGCGCTCAGGCGTTGCCGTAAGGCCAAGAAGAATCTGAGGCTTATAGTAAGACAACAGCTTTTGGTACGTAGGAGCAGCCGCATGGTGGAACTCGTCCACAATTATGTAGTCATAAAACTCGGGCGTTGTCTTTTCGGTAAAAGACTGCGAGTTAAAGGTTTGAATCGATATAAAGAGGTTATCGATGCTCTCGGGCTTGTAGCTACCCACAAACATTTCGCCAAAGTTTGCGTCCTTCAACACTGCACGGAAGGTATACATACTCTGTTTGAGAATTTCTTCACGGTGTGCTACAAAGAGCAATCTGCACGGCTTATCGGGGTTCTGCTTACGAAAGCGCTTATAGTCAAGCGCAGAAATAACAGTTTTACCCGTACCGGTTGCTGCAACAACAAGATTACGATTATAACCACGCACCTTACGTTCTGCTTCCAGCTTATCGAGGATTTCCTGTTGATAGGAATACGGAGCGATGTCTATTGTGTACACTTCGGCATTGTTGCTGTTAAAGTATTTCTCCGCCTTCAGAGCGCGAGCGAGGCGCTCCTTTTGTTCCTCGTTGTAGTATTCAAATTCGTTGGAATTCCAATAACTTTCGAAGGTTGCTGCAATTTTATCGATGGTTTCGGGTAGATCCTTCTTTGTGACTTTTACATTCCATTCAAGGCCACTTGATATAGCCGCATTGGAAAGGTTAGACGAGCCAACGTAAGCAGTGGTAAATCCGGTATCACGATAGAAAACGTATGTCTTTGCATGAAGACGAGTGCGTTTTGTATCGTAACTGACTTTGATTTTGGTGTTGGGAAGTTTGCGCAGCTCTTCGATTGCCTTCACATCTGTCGCACCCATATACGAGGTGGTTATAATGCGAAGCTCTCCACCATTTTGCGCAAAGGTAGTAAGCTCATCCATAATCAGGCGTAGACCACTCCACTTGATAAAGGACACCAGCATATCTATACGATTACATGAAACGATCTCCTTTTTGAGCTCGGTGTACATCTGAGGTTCATGGATTGCGCCTGTAAACAACGAGCTTTGCGCAATAGAAGTTTCGGGACGGATAATCTGAACCTTTTCATCAAGCGCAAGGATGCTGTTCTTCTTATCAAAAAGCGCCAAAAGCTGCTCAGCACGCTCCGCAACTGACATTTCGTCAAAACCATTTTCTTTTGTTTCGTTGATAATAGTAGAAATAATGCGATTAGCAAGCGCCACCTGAGAGCTCACGTCACCACCGTTGTCAACAACATTATCAAGCCCTTTTTCAACGACCTCTGCGATGTACTTTGCGAGCGCCTTGGATGCTTCTGCGCTATCAATAGGCGCAATTGTAGAGAGCTTGTCCGTAGTGGCAAGCTCGGCATCCAAAGATTTATTTATTATTTGTTCGTAGAGACCATCTTTTAACATTTATTTCACCTCATTTGGCTTTTTTAAGTATTATTGGGGCTCTGAATATTTTCTCTTGAATAATTCGCTTTTTGAGTTTCTTTTGTCTCTTACTTTTCGTTCAACAGCTTCACATACGCTTGATAGATCTGGCATAATTCTAAAAGCATTTATTCCAATGGTATCAAGATACCCGAGCAACGATTCACGTAGATCTTTATGAATTCTAATAATACGCGTGTTGTTTTCAATTATATTCAAGTGTTCATTTTTATCCAATGTATAGGGGAACATAAACAATCCTTGCTGCATGATTAATCTCTGATTGGATTGACTTGGATCAATAAAGAGGATTTTTCCCCCTGAAACTTTACTCTCGTTCTTTTGAACAAAAGCGTTTACATTTTCAATGTTAGTATGTATTGCAATCGTTTTAAAAAACTGTTGAATGATAGCACTCCTATTTTCAAACAGAATATCAGGTTCGATTTTTACATTCTTGTTAAACATCATATCAACTGTTCCAATTAAAGCAACACTTCTTTGAGCAAAAGAATTAATTTCAAAGAATGGTCCAGCATTAAAATACGGAACATGGTTAATTACAATATTTTGATGTGTAGCTGCATAACGAATGTAGTAATATGTTTTGTCATCCGGATTAGTGTATTTACCATTTGATTTTGGTGTAAATAATGCAAAATACAAGGCTACAAAGGGGTTGTAAGTAAAATCCAACAATCTTGTAGATAATCCAAAGTGCTGAGCATAAGACATAAAATCAATTGGGTTACTCGCACTAATATATTGGGCGCCAAATCGTTCGAACTGGAACAACAACTCATTTTCAACATCGACCATGTTTTTTCTAACTACATTAGGTAAAAGTTGATCTTGAGTGTTATATCCACGAAAAACATAATTTCCTTTTCCAGCAAGCTCGGTTAAACGATCAAGCAACTGTTCTTTATTATCAAATGTATCAATCATAATATTACTCACTGTTTTGTTAATCAATAATTATTTCTACGATATCATCAATAGTACACTCAAGCGCTGTGCATATATTCACAAGCACATCGCTGGAGACGACGGCGCCGTCTTTGCCCATTTTTGTGATGGTGGCGATACTGATGCCGGCTTTTTCGGCGAGTTCTTTCTTTTTCATATCGCGGTCGATCAGAAGTTTAAAGAGTTTCTTATAGCTTGCAGCCATTGTATGACACCTCATAAATAAAAATATAATCATAGCATTATAGCATAGATTCATTATAACACAAATTGTGGCATATTACAATAGATTTCGACGGAGAAATCCTGTGACTTCAGCATTTTTCGTTTTTTTGTCATAAAACTACTGTCTGTTCCTTTGTGCATTCGAAATAACTTTTCGTTAAGAATGAAAAACCAACCTCAAAGAAAACTCTTGCGGTTGGTTTTACAAGTGATATTCAAATTACATACAGCCCCCCAAGGTCAAAATAACCTTGGTATGCTTATATCCTTTATTCTTACTGCTGCATTCCATAACGATATAGTAATCGCTATCATCCTCAGCTTTTACGACAATTCCTTGTGAGTATGGCGTTTTCCAAAGAGGCTTTACTCCATAATAAGGAGCAACAAATTCATTTGTAGGATTCGGTGCCTCTACATTGAAGCCGTTCGCAAACAACCATGCGCAATAATTCTTAAGAGCAGGGGGCGACTCCATTACTTGAAACGACATCAGTATAGCTGTTTGATACTCCCTCTCATTGTCGATGTCAATTATATATTTTTCAGTAGGGTCAAGATCATATTCATCGTTGGATGATTTTTTCTCAACCTCGTTAAGTCGCACCTTTTTCATTGATCTTGCTCTCCTTTAGGTCTCGTCTTTGCATATGCTTGGGTTTGTGATAAAAAATCATTAACTCTTAGAAATGACTCTCCTAAATCATTCAAACTAAGAACCAACATGTATTCGGCAACTTCTCCAGCATGGTCGATACTGCGCATCGGAGATAACTTTTGGCGATACTCTTCAAAACCATCTCCTACGATCAACCATTCATCGTCCTCCTTGTCGTAATAGCAATTGTATTCACGCCACATAGCTTCATCATAATCTTCATAAAACTCTTCGTCGGCCGAAAAATCAGCCAAAGGAAAAAGCCTCGGAAAAACTTCAGTGTACGGCGTAAAGGGAAACCAATATGGATACGAATATGTTTTAGTATCGTTTCCGTCATCCACGATCAGTTCGGTTTCGCCGCTGCCACTGCTCTTGTTGACCCATTCCGTGGAATGCAACTTAACCACTCCACCGTCCCGAATAATTTGCATAAACTCCTTTTGAGATAACAGAAAGTTGTAGTTCACAATATGTTCCGGTAAATTTGTCAATGCAAGAAGTTGTTCGTTGGACGTGCTATTCAAAAACACCTGTGCCAACGGAATTTTAACAAAAAAACCTTTCCCTTCGCCACCTTTCGTTCTTTCAATCGTCTCGCTCGTCAGTTTTTGCCAAATACAAGTATCGTCATCCGGGTTATACAAAACAACGATACACGGCAAAGAGTTCGTAGTCCAATAAACATATTGCCGTTCGTCTATATCTCGAAAAATGACATCGTTATCTTTCTGTTCTTTAAACCAACTTTCTCCGGTTTTGATTTGCAACGCAAGTAATTGCTTAGGTTTACCGGATGCGTCAACAAATTCAATATGCGCATCAATGCCGATATCATTAACCGGTTGATCTCTAAACATCCAATTGTTACGTTCAGCAATTTCACCACAATGGTTTACTCCAATACGTTCCGTTCGATTTGCCATTTTCATCCTCCTTAATTGACATTGTGCACGTAAATTATAGCACAAATTCTGCTATTCGTCAACAGACTTCGACGGAGAAATCCTGCGATTTCAGCATTTTTCATTTTTTCGTCACAGTTTTCTGTGTGTCTTTTCTTTGTTTACTGCGAGGCAACTGTTGACATCTACATAGAAAAGCCGACGAGGTTTCAATTGATTCCTCATCGGCTTTTGCCATATGCGTCTCAACCACTATTGTCTTTAATTATGCCATTTTTACGCAAGATTTCCTCTTGCTTTTCAAATGATTTATTGGTATATGGAATTTCTATAAGCAATATGCCCTTATCCTTAGCGTACTGTCTTTTTATTTCATCTCGTTTTTTGATTCGCGCTAAACCTGTGTATCCGCCACATCCCGGTACTAACTTATAATGTTGTTCGCCATGACATTCTATGAGATATTTTATTTTATTTTCGTCATTAAAAATTACAAAATCAAATCGAAGCGGATTCCCTTTTTCGCTCAACAAATCCTGAAAGGAAAATTCCACTCTGTATGGAATCTTATATTGCTTCAACAAACTAACTGTGATCCATTGAAACGATGTTGAATCCTTCCTACATTCACACAACGCATCACTGTAATATCCCCATTCTGCTTTTCGCCCATAATAATCCTTTTTTATATCAAATTCGTCGGAGAGATATTCATATTCTCTCCCACACAAATAGCATTTACAACGAAATCTTTTTTTAAGATAAACTATACCATCTTTCTTTTTTCGTTTATCAGAGGGCGGACAAATTATTTCAACATGGTCATCAATACATTCCACTATTTCGAGCGAATCATGGATATCATTTACTGAAATCAAGTCATAACTATCTGATTTCACTCTTGGATATGATGCTATAATGTCTGCTTCTTTCTTTAATCGTATGCCACATTCATCGCCGCAATCTCTCCATTTTTTGCGCAGAAAAAATTCTTCAGTATCAAAAAACTCTCTGCCACACTTACATCGTATTTTATAAAGTTGTTTGTTTTTTTCATTTTCTATATGTCTATCAAAGGTTTCAATAGAATCAAAATTACACCAAGAGCTTTTTTCTCCTGATATAAACTTTTGCTTTTCTTCTTCCAATTTTGCAATTCGTTCTGCAGCACGTTCATGTTGGTATGCTTCGAATCCTGCTATTATAGTTAAACATCCAGATTTTGTCCCAACATTCAATACAGTTGGCAAGTCATTCATATCTGATTTCATAACAACAACCCTTATTTTTCATTCTCGTTCCATTTTATTTTAACATAAAAACAGCTCTTTTTCAATAATTAGACTGAAACATATCTTTGACAAATTCCTTTTCTTTGTCTACTGCATCTCAATCATTGACATTTATATAATCCCCCAAAGCCCTTGACAAACTTCCGATTCAGAGTTAACATACAGACGGCAAAGCTCCCCCGAGATGAAATTCATCGTTTCGGGGGAGCTTTTTGTTGACCACAGTTTATCCCACTTTGACGCACGGAGTACACGGAAACAGTGGGCACGAGAGGTCAGGAGAGGGCTTAAAAATAATCAGAACGCATTGGAAATGATGTGAAAGCAGTAGAAACGAGGCTCGGACCTGCGTTTGGGAGCAAGATGCCGCAGGTTCGAATCCTGTCACTCCGACCATATCGAGTGTTCATAACGAATTTCAGTTATGAACACTTAATATTTTTTCTGATGGCTCAATCATTTCGGTCAGTAAACAATCGAAAACCGGCACGGAATACGGTTCAATTATTTTTTTGTCGCAAGAGAATAAGAGTCACAAAAAAGTAGTAATTATGATTCAAGATGTTAGACTCAAAACCTTGACGAATACTGAATTTTGATGTATACTATGAAGATACAACAAAAAAGATTTCATTTGCTATATAAAGGAAATCACAATAAGCCGAAAGGCAGATTCAGAAAGGATTCTTTTCATGAAAAAGATTTTTTACTATCTATCCACAATGGTCTTAGTCCTGATGATACTCGGAGGCTGCAATAAGACAACAGACACAACCGCCACAATTGCAGATATTTCCAAATACGGAAATCTTGTCCTTGACATTACAGGCGCAGACATTTTCAACAATGACTACGAATACGGTGACATTCTGGAAGTTGCTGTTTCAGATCAGACATGGGAAATCCCTTTGTGTTCAAACTACAGCGACGTAGATAACGGCATGGCAGTTCTGCGCGCAACTTCAGAGGAAGAAGCTGTTGTGTTGGCAATCAATATGGGAGATTTTGCAACAACTGCAGGAATTGCAGAAAAAGTGAAAATCGAGGAAGATCCCGGTTACCGTTGGGATTACAAAGCTCAGGCTCCTGTACAAATCAAAATAAGCATGAAACAAGAGGACGGATATCGCGAACAGTGGCTCATCCACCAGTTGGTCAGAACAAATGAACGTGCTGATTATTCTCATCTGAGCGATGAGGCTTTCGCAAACTTCCGTGTAATAGACACAACAGGAGTTGGTACAAACAAGCTGTACAGATCTTCTTCTCCTATCAATCCATCTCTCGGTCGAAATACTTATGCAGATAAAGCAGCAAGAGACGCCGGAATTAAAACAATTGTAAACCTCGCAGACGCTTCCAACACATACGAAAGTCCTGAAGGTACATATTATTTGGAATGCAATGTCACGTATCTGAATTTGGGAATAGACTTCGAATCATCAGATTCTTTTGAAAGTCTTGCTCGCGGTATGCGTTTTATAATTGACGGAGAAGCACCGTTTTTACTGCATTGCAACGAAGGCAAAGACCGTGCAGGTTTCGTCAGCGCTCTTCTGGAATGTCTGATGGGGGCATCTATCGACGAAGTCGTGGAAGATTATATGGAAACATACATCAATTATTACGGTGTTGAGAAGGGCAGCGAAAAATATGAGGCTGTCGTAAACAGCAATATAATCAAAACTCTCAACGCAACATTTAAAGTAGACGATGTTTATAAAGCTGATCTTTCCGCAGAAGCAGAAGAATTCATGACTGAAAACTTAGGTCTGTCATCCGATGAAGTGACCGCTCTTAAAAATAAGCTTGGAACTGAGAACTAATCTCTTTGTGATATAAACCGAAAATCCCGTTTGACTTCCTGTTGGAAATCAGACGGGATTTCTCTATATACATAGAATTATTATTTTATATTTTTAAACGCACTCATACCGGGATAAAAAGCAGAATCTCCAAGTTGTTCTTCAATACGAATAAGCTGATTATATTTCGCAACACGGTCACTTCTGCTTGGAGCACCTGTTTTGATCTGCCCCGCATTTACAGCAACAACTATATCTGAAATCGTGGTATCTTCAGTTTCTCCGGAACGATGAGAAACTATAGCTGCATAGCCTGCCTGATGAGCCATCTGTATTGCCTCCAAAGTTTCGGTAAGAGTTCCGATCTGATTTACTTTAATAAGTATTGCGTTGGCGACTTTCTGATCTATACCATTCCTGAGAAGTTTTGTATTGGTAACAAACAAATCATCCCCGACAAGCTGAATACGGTTTCCGAGAGATCCTGTCAGCAGTTTCCAACCTTCCCAATCGGTTTCTCCCATACCGTCTTCAAGAGAAATTATAGGATATTTATCCGCAAAAGAAACCCACATATCTACAAGTTCCTGCTTGGACATACTTTTTCCGGCTTTAGGCAATCGGTAAGAGTCAGTATCATCGTCATACCACTCGGAAGAAGCCGCATCTATTGCTATTTTAAAATCAGCACCCGGCACATAGCCTGCACGTTTAATCGCCTCAACGATCATACAGAGAGCATCCTCATCCTTTTCCAACATGGGTGCATACCCTCCCTCATCACCAACACCGGTTGCGGGAACATTATTCTCTTTAAGGACAGATCTTAACGCATGGAAAACCTCTGCACAGCGACGGACAGCATCACTCCAGGACGGTGCGGATACAGGCATTATCATAAACTCCTGAATATCCACATTATTGGAAGCATGAGCGCCACCGTTCAAAATATTCATCATTGGAACGGGCAATACAGAGGATTCATCGCCTCCGATATACTTATAAAGTGGAATCCCCAACGCATTTGCAGCAGCTTTTGCACAAGCAAGAGATGTTCCGAGGATCGCGTTTGCCCCTAACCGACTCTTATTGGCTGTCCCGTCAAGCTCGATCATCATACGGTCAATATTTTCCTGATCAAAGATATTTTTCCCACTCAGAGCCTCAGATATTTCAGTATTGACATTTGAAACAGCCTTAAGAACTCCTTTACCGTTAAAGCGTTCGGGGTCACCGTCTCTAAGCTCATAAGCTTCATATATACCTGTAGATGCACCTGAAGGGACAGACGCTCTTCCCATAACTCCGTTTTCAAGGACAACATCCACCTCAACGGTAGGATTCCCTCTTGAATCAAGAATTTCACGGGCGTGTATATTTTTAATACAGATCGAATCGTTCATAATTTTCACTTAATTTTAATCCTTCCATACAAAATTGTAGTTAATTGACTCTCCGCCATCCACAAGAATATTTTGCCCCGTGCAGAAAGTATTTATCACAGTAAGAAAATACGCCCACTGAGCAATTTCTTCGGTAGTCGCCCACTTTTTCAACGGAGTTTCTTCCATAATTTCAGCCCATAGCTTCGGGTCATTCATAACACACTCATTTAACGGAGTTATAACTCCTCCGGGATCAAGGCTGTTACAGGTTGCCCCGAACGGAGCAATCCTCATTGCAACATTCTTTGTATATGCCAAAACCCCGCCCTTGCTGGCGCAGTATTCAGGGAATTCCGCACCTGTATGACCACTTGCAGAGCCAATATTCAAAACAGATCTGATACATGGCTGTATTGCGTATTTTTCAGTAATAAATATAAGAGCCTTCAGGTTTATATCTATATCATCCTCGTTCTGAGTTCCGGCATTGTTGATCAACACCTCTACACCATCGATATTAGGAAGATTTTCTTTGTCTCGGACATCACACTTAATATGAGAATAAGCGGAATCGTTTATACTGCTTCCCTGACGGTCAATTCCGATTACGGAATGTCCCTCCTTCAAAAATTTTAAAGCTATTGCCTTTCCGATCCCCTGAGAAGTTCCGGTAATCAATATTTTCATAGTTCAGAATTCCTTTCGATGTGATCCAAATATTCTTTTCCGACAGATTCTTTTTTCCACTTCATCGTAATATTATAGCCAAACGGAGAGAAAACCACTTCCATAACAAGTTCTGCCACCGCACCTGTCAACGCACACATTAAACACTGGATAAATGTCCAACAAAAACCGTCCCAGAAAATCGGGGCAAAAAACATAAACACGATAACGGAAAATATAAGATTATCGCAGAACTGACCGATAAAAGTAGATATATATGTTCTTGCCGCGTAAGCGATCTTGCCGTCGGGATTTTTCCTGAACCATTTACCTATCATCCAGTTCAAAGTATTATTGATAATTGCGGACGAAAGAAATGCCAATGTACTGCCAAGAAGAATAAACCATGTTCCCCCAAAAATATTATCAAACGCAGTATAATCATCTGCTGTGGAGGGAATTATACTTGCAACAAAAAAAATAAGACAGGTAAGCAAATTGATACCGGCGGCAAGAACAGATATCCTGTTTGAGGCTTTAGGTCCAAAATGCTTTGTAATTATATCCATACACATAAACGAGAGCCATGAGATCAGCATTCCCCCGTCAAGTGCGATCCATTCAAGCTGCAGCAAAGTTTTATTTGCAAGAAGATTCATGCAGATAATACTCACAACAAAAAGAGTTACAACTGTTGCGGGTATAGATCTCAGAAGCAGCTTAAATTCATTTATTTCCATATTTATTCGCTTCATAACGTGTCCACCTTAGAAATTTCAATTACAGGTTCAAAGAATTTTATTTCAGATACCATTATTTATCAACCGTCTAATACTGCGGAAGAGAAAAGATCATTATTCTCTCCCTTGGATCATTACCTTCAAAAAGATCTCCGCAAAGGATCTCATCGTAAAACTCCAACTCATCCACAGACATCAGATATGAAACGTACTCATCTGACGGATAATAAAAAAACAACAACATTTCCCGTGGATTCTCATAATAAGACTTTATGATCTTAGCCATAACTTTACGCAGAAGCTCCACAGAAAAAGGATTAAAAAAATAGCATCGGTTCGCGTTCAACGGCAGTTTATACTTTTCCGCCCGTTTATGTACAAAATCGGTACTAAGCCTTGAAACAGCCGTTCTGCGGTTTTCCATAGCACATCTGTATATCCTGTCATCATACTCAATACCTATTGTGCTTGCTTTTGTTTTATGGGACAAAAAGAAACCTACCCTGCCCTTTCCGCAACCATAATCCAAAAGGACATCATCACGACCAATAAACCCACTTTCAGCCAAACGGACAAGCACACTGTACGGAGTAGGTTCATAGGAATAATGATATTTATCTGCGTTGGAATCATCGCGACCGATCGTCCTTATCTGCAAACGCATATCCCACGAAGTTTCAAAATCTATCATCGTTTTCTCCTGATATCAAAAATTTTATTTGCCTGAGGAATTAAGCGTCCAACCGTAATCACCGTGATATATCATCTGCTTTGTCATGCCTCCATCAACACAGATATTTTCACCTGTGATAAAACCTGCCATATCGGAGCAAAGATACATTACCATATTGGCAATATCAAGAGGATGCCCAACACGTCCCACAGGCTGCTGAACGGCATCTGAACCTTCGTACACAGTATAATTATTATCTATCCAACCGGGAGAAACAGAATTCACACGAACCCTACCTGCAAGACTTACAGCCAACGCATGAGTAAGAGCAGAAATACCGCCTTTTGCTGCCGTGTAACTTTCAGTTTCAGTCTGACTCATTCTGTCACGTGACGAGGAAATATTAACAATACTCGCGCCATCAGCAAAATAAGGTACAAAAAGTTTTGAGAGATAAAACGGAGCTGTGACGCCGACTCTCTGAGCATACTCAAAGTCCTCGTAACTGCATTCCGTGATCCCACACGATTTGGGAGCAGCATTATTCACAAGAAAATCGACTCTGCCGTAATCAGCGACCACTTTTTCAGCAAAGATCTCAAGAGTTTTCTTATCAGAAAGATCTCCGACAAAATAATCATTATCTAAAATATCAATCACACAGACTTCAGCACCTGCGGCACGAAACTGTTCTGAAATGCATTTACCGATGCCCCTTGCACCGCCTGTAACAACAGCAACTTTATCCTTAAAATCAAACATGGGATCACCTTTCAAAAAAAACATTCAATTTCCATATAATAGTATATCATAATACTTTCGAAAAGTCAATGGATTCAAACTTTTTTCAACTTCAGAATCTCATATACATCTTTAAACAAAAAATATAAAACCATAATACTGAATAAACTTCGGCTTCAGCTCATAAAATAATAACACTCACAGGAGGATTCAAAGATGAAAAAGGATATTTCATTTTGGCAATTCGCAGGATTTGCCTTCACATCATTATCAGGCACGATTCTTCATTTTTTATATGAGTGGACAAATCAAAACATTTTCACGGCCCCTTTTTCGGGCGTAAATGAATCGACATGGGAGCATATGAAACTTTTATATTTCCCAATGCTGATAACGGCTCTGATACAAAGCCTCATATTTAAGGAATACAAAAACTTCTGGTGTATAAAACTTTTGGGAACAGTTTCGGGCTTAATATTGATTCCCGTAATATTCTACACATATAACGGGGCATTCGGGAAATCTCCCGATTGGTTCAACATCTCAATATTTTTCATTTCCGCGGCGATCTCATTTATTCTGGAAACAAAACTGTTCAAAAGCGAAAAAATCGGATGCAAATGTTCCAAAGCAGCGATTTCTCTCATGGTCGTACTCGGACTCTCTTTTATAATTTTCACATTCAGAACACCCCAAATACCACTATTCAAAGACCCCATAACCGGCATGTACGGTCTGAACAACTGACAACAAAAGCCCCGCCTAAAGGCTGGTTCTCATAAGGAAGTTTGATATTGTTTTGTAGGGGCGACCAATGGTCGCCCCTACGGATAAACAAATTTGATCCGCAGTAAACAAATAAGTAACTCCAACAGATTTTTAAAAGTCTGTTGGGGTTTTCGCAATATTGATTTGGCAAACTATTTTATTAAACCTTTCAAAAAGTGTTTATTCCATTTTCTTCGGTAAAAGGATATTTCAAGAGCAATTCGCTTTTTACTATGCTTATTTCCATCAGCAAGAATAACAGGTATATTATGCATGGCGTCTTTTAAATCGTAAATTCTATCTGCATTGGGTTCTTTTAAGCAATTTAATAACTCTTCAAACATAACTGAAAGAATTTGATATGCAAAATCATCTTTTATAATTTTGACACCATATGTATAAACATTTTTAATCTGTATCCATTGCCATTCTTCATATTCTTTTAGTTCATTGACCTCGGACAAAATATTACGGATAATATTCATCTCAACCATGTTATCTTTTTGCTTGGTATCGATCACATCTTTGATTGCTTTTGACACGGCATAGTCATATTTCAGACTGTTTGATCGCATCAAGACAATAGACCAATATATGTCATAAAAATCATAATTTGATAGTAACATAATTATTTCTTCACTCCTATACGTATTTTCTGTTTTATCGCCAGTTTCGCATTTGTATTACAAATGCTTCGGGCAAAGCCCATACCCCTAAAAGGTGTGCGAACGCTTCAATAGGCTCCCTCCGGGAGGGAGCTGGCGCCGTAGGCGACTGAGGGAGAGTGCGTTACAATAAGGTTAGCACAAAACTAAAGTTACGCAGGCTCCTTCCACCGCTATCGCGGTCCCCCTCCCTCTCGGAGGGAGGCTTTTCGTTAGCTCCATTATAACACAGATCGGCAGAGAAAACAATATCTCTGCCGAAATTTTGTGCTTACGAATTCTCCGTTAAGAGTATCACGCCAATCTGGCGGGGCTTTTTATGACAAAATAATTATTTCAGAATTTAAACGAGCGCATCTGCGGGAGCTTCTTCGGGAAGCCAACCTGTGAAGCCTGTTTCGGGCATTGCAGTGATGACAGCCATATCTTCTGCGGAAAGTTCAAAGTCGAAGATCTGAGTATTTTCAAGGATTCTTGAAGGTGTTACAGACTTTGTAAGAACATTGAGTCCGGACTGAAGAACGAATCTCAGACAAATCTGGGCAACGCTCTTGTTGTATTTTGCAGCAATACCTTTAAGAGTTTCATCACCGAGAACCGCACCGCAACCGAGAGGGCTGAATGCCTGAACAAGCATGCCCTGTTCTTTGGAATAGTTTACTGTTTCCATCTGTGTGTAACCGGGGTGGAATTCTATCTGATTTACCATAGGTTTGATCTCGCACATTTCAGCAAGCGCATCATAGTGTTTCTTCTGGAAGTTGGAAACACCGATAGCTCTGATTTTTCCTGCTTTGTATGCATCTTCAAAAGCCTTCCATGTACCTGCATTTATCTCTTTCCAATCGGGAGAAACTTTTTCTACGCAGGGCCAATGAATGAGATAAAGGTCAAGATAGTCAAGACCGAGATTTTTAAGGGAAATATCAATAGCTTCGGAGGCTTTTTCGTAACCTCGCATTGTTACCCAATGCTTTGTTGTTACAAAAATATCTTCTCTTTTTACGCCGGAAGCCTTGATACCTTCACCGACAGCAGCCTCATTGCCGTATGCAAAAGCTGTATCAACATGACGGTAACCTACCTTAAGAGCCTCCATTACTGAATTTTTAGCAACTTCGCCATCGGGTGTAAGATATGTTCCGTAACCGATACAGGGAACTTTCACTCCGTTGGAAAGTACAAATGCGTCTGTCAATTTATTCATCTGAATTATCTCCTTTTAACTGTTTTTACTTTACAATAAATTATAGCACATGATTAAATAAATTAAAAGCCTTACCCGTGAAACTTTTCTAAAAGTTCAGATATTATTTACTGTATTCAGCCAAGATTTCTTTCATGAGAATCGGGTCGTCAGTCATGATACAGTCCACGCCCATTTCAATAAGTTTTCTCATATCATCGGCATCGTTTATCGTCCAATACTGCACGGCTATATTACGGCGATGAGCTCTGTTTACGAGGCTCTGGCTCACGAGAGAGATATCCACACCGACATCATAGGACATGGGAATCTGAAGACAAGCAAAATCACTCTTATTGAAAAGGTTTACACCCACATACTGCGTAAGGACAAATTTTGCCGCAGTTCCTACAGGAGCACCTCTGAGAAGTTCCGGATATTTTGTTTTAAGCTCTGTTTCGATCTCGTCGTTGAATGTTCCGATTACAATCTGATCCTTATATTCAGGATATGCATCCAAAGTCTCAGCCAAAATTCTGCAAGCCTCATAACCACGCTCTCCACCGTCCTTGATCTCAACTATAAACATAAGATCCGGATGGCTTTCATAGAACATTTCAAAAAGCTGATCTACGGTTGCGATCTGAAGTCCGAGAGATTCAATATCGGTAACGTCTTTATAAATACGCTCACCGTTTTTATTTTCAAAATAGTAACCGAAGTTATACTGCTGAAGTTCTGCAAGTGTCATATCTTCTATGTAATGACGGTTAGCCCTATCATCACAAAGATCTTCGACTTCATCAAGAGTCAGATCTCCGTTGATGTTACAGGTCTCGTCAATATAGCTGTCGTGATTATAAACGAGGTATCCGTCTTTTGTCAGATAGAGGTCACTCTCAATAATATCAACCCCAACAGTTTCAACAGCTTCTCTGAATGCAAGAAGTGTATTTTCAGGATTATTGTCTCCCCCACCGCGGTGAGCTGCGATCATAGGAAGATTCCCCTTGCCTACAATAAAGGGATTATCTGCAACATTTTTCTTTGGCGGAATAATATTTATCACCGCAAAGAACAGTATGATAACCAACAAAATAAAACCTAAAATTCTCAAACCTCTACGCTTTTTCATAAAAAAAATCCTTTCAAACTCAAAATTTATGTATACTTGATTATTATAGCACAAATTACGACAAAATGCAAGCCTAAGATTATGAAAGATTAGGAATATTTATTCATAATCTTTTTCAGCATTCCGTCATCTGCGGCACAAAAATCATAATTCGGGATTTCACCCGGGGTTATCCATCTGATATCATTATGCTCAAGTTTCTGAGGAATTCCCTTCACTATTTTCGCATTGAAAAATGTAATATGCACTGAAATATCGGGATAAACGTGATCTGCTTCTGCAAAAACATCACCTACGGAAACTTCAATGTTCAACTCTTCCCGACATTCACGAATAAGAGCTTCCTGCAATGTCTCTCCCGCTTCAACTTTTCCTCCAACGAATTCCCATAAAAGACCATTACCCTTGTGCGCAGGACGCTGGCAGATTAAAAATTTACCATTATCCCAAATCAGAGCCGTTACTACCTGAACCATTTCAAATCAAACCTTTCGAATTCTTAAACAAATTTAACTATCTATATGCACGCTGAAATCTTCTTCTGAAAACTCCTTCATTACATCTTTAAAAAACGCAATATCCTCATCAGATACGCCGATTAAATATATCTCTGTTCCGTAATGTGCGCTGCAAAACTTACGTTCTTCATGCAAAACATTGATCGTGAAATATTTTGTCATTTTATTATATATACTCTTGTCGGTCGGATTTTCTGACAGCAATTCCGAAATCAAGGTCTCAGAAACTATACCCTTGACAGAAACCTCGTAATTATCTTCGCAAGCTTCACCGTAAGAAACTGCTTTTTGAATTTCCAAAAGTTCTTCTTTCCAACATCTGATTTCAAATTCATCACCGACACCGATGAAATATTCAACAAGTTTTTTCCACCAGTCAGAGGAAACTCTCCGGTCTATCATCTGCAAACTAATTTCTCTCACAAAAAGATCCCCTTTTCAAGATTCAGTTATATTATCGACATTATACCATAAAAACCCACAAAAGTCAAGCAAAGACCGCCCCGAAAATACGAGGCGGCCATTTTTTAGTTTTCTGTTCTCTTTATAATATTATCCTGAAGGGGTTCGGCAAGTTTTGTAAAATACTCGCTGAAACCGCCGACACGAACTATAAGATTCTTATAATTTTCGGGGTGTTTCTGCGCATCTAAAAGTTCTTCGCGTGAAAGAACATTTATCTGGAGAGTCTGACCGCCGTTTCTGAAATATGTCTCCGCAATTGCACCAAAGCCGGCTTTTCCGCTTGGAGTGCAAAACTGAGACTTCGCAAATTTCATCTGAAGAACATTTCCGCTTGTGGCAAGGAACTGATTTCCGCACATAACAGATTTCAGAAGAGCTGTAGGACCGTTTGTATCCTTTCCCGGAGTAGCCCCGATACTGTCGGCAAGAAGTTTTTCTCCACGTTTTTTACCGTTGGGAAGTGCTCCCACATGGAAACCGTAGTTGGGGGCTCTGTGGAACGTACTGCATCCCACACCGAAAGTACCGCCGCGGAAAGTTTTCTTTGACCTGAAATATCTGTAAACATGGTCTGTGATCTCTGCGTAAATACTGTCGACAGATTCGTTATCGTTGCCGAATTTATCATAGCCCGCAAAGTCTTTGTAAAGCTCATCATAGCCTTCGAAATTGCTCGAAAGGGCGGAAATAAGCTGTTTCATGGTATATTTCTTAGTATCATAAACAAAATGCTTGATTGCCGCAAGGCTATCGGCTGTATCGGGAAGACCTTCAGTGAGTACCTGACCGTGACCGTAAATGGGGCCCCGATCTTTGTAGTCAAGCCCCTTTTCGATACATCCCTGAACCATGAAAGATTTCCATGGGTTCGGAGCTTCTTTTGCAAAGATCTCCTGAGCTTTGAAAGAAGTTTCGGTTATATAATCAGCCATATATTCGATCTGAGCCTTATACGCATTCATAAGGTCTTCAAATGTTTCGAATTTTTCGGGGTCTCCTGTATCAAGTGCAAGTTTTTCCATAGAGAACTGACAAACGCCGCGGAAAAGTGCAAATTCAAGACCTTTGATTATGCTGATTTCACCGTCTTCAAGACCCATGTGAGATTTACCGAAAATATCGATCTGGTTACATCCGTTCATGCAGTAGAGATGAGCGTCGGACGGTGGAATTCCAATAGCTTCAAGAGCCGTGCAAACGGAAAGGTCGTTGTAAATTGCAGGCATACCGATACCTGTTGCAAGGGTTTCGAGAGCAAGATCCCAAAGATCCTTGGGGGTATTTTTATTTACACGCATTGTAATATTGGGAGTATTGTATTTTTTATCCTTTGCAACCCTGAGGACTGCATAAGTCAAAGAGTTTGTGTAGTCATTTCCGAACTCATCACTGCGTCCGATACAGGTGTTCCAGGTACGTGTGTTATGGAAAAGTTCCCAAAGCTGTTCGAGACATTTGTAATCAAATTCAGAATCGGTATAGTAACCACCGAGAGCATAGTCAAAAAGTCCCGGAGAGTCAATGTCCATCAATGAGAACGCGAGCCAGAAAAACTGACAAGCCTCGAAGAAATTTCTCGGTTTATTTCTCGGTATATTAGAGAAAGCTTCCGCAAGACGCTCTGCAAGAACTTTATCTTCGCCTTCAGCAGTTCCGATCATTTCAAGAGCTTTTGCCCTGTATTTATCGGCAACAGTTTCAAGAGTTTCAACTGCGAGAACGAGAGCATCATAGAAATCCTGCTTGTCGGTATGTATTTTTCTGAACCTTTCGATTTTTTCTCTTATACCGTTTGTACCTATACGGAGGAGCATTTCGTAGTCAGGATTAGAATGTCCTCCGCCTGCAGCCCAACAGCATTTATTTATTTCAAGCTTTTCCTGAAGAGGGGTCCTAACCTTACTGATAACTCTTACGGTTTCGTACGGACGGAAATAGTCAAAATAGAAGTTCAATTCTTCAAGGTCAGAAAGCTCTGTAAGTTTTTCAGCATTTCTGTTTTTGATACCCTCATTAAGATCTATGCCTTCAGCACGGCTGTATCTTACAGCTGAAGCCCAAGCAGCTCCGAGAGGTGATTGGAACCAATTCCCGGTATTGATATTAACTTCCAGTTCTTCCGCAAAAACACGCATACCGTTAGCGATACGGTACTCTTTATTTTCGCGTCCGGCATGGATATAGCCCCACGCAAACGGCTCTATATGCTTTATATTCATAATACTTACGTAATCAAAACAAGTTGATTACTTCTCCTTTTGTCTTTAACTGTCGGAAGTTTTCCGTATAAAAATTATAACACTATCAAAAGAAAAATACAACGAATTATTTTTGAACTTTTCAACAATATTTTTATTTTTTAAGAACCAGAACATCGTAAGGTTCAAGCTCTGTTTTACCGCTGTATTTTTTACCTGTAATTATATCTGTCATCTCGTCTTTCAGAACGATAGAGCCTTTTTCGTTTTTGCATTCAGCGACAATAAGACCTTCGCCTGCCTCACCTGAACGTGGTGCAACGATCAATGTTCCGCTGATCTCATAGCCTTCAACTCCTGCATCAGCAGCGGCAAGAGCAATTATTTTCTTCATATCTTCAGAAGAAGGAACAGTTCCGAGAACATAAACAATACCCTTACCCACTTTTTTGCGAATAACTACGGACTTATTAACAAGAGTAGGATATCCGTCAGTCACATTTACAAGAGAGTCATCGTCCACCTCAAAAAGCTCGTACCAATCATTTCCTTTAAATTCTGAACCGTCAGACCAGACAGTTTTAATATATCCATCTCTGTCGGGAGCTTCATACGCCTGCTTTACACCAACAAAATTTTCAAGCATATTATACGCTCTGTCCGTAAATCTTGTGCCAACAGAATTTCGCAAGTCACTCATAGGACCGACAACCCAAACGCCACCGTCTTTGACCCAATTCTGAATACGTTCCGTAAGGTCCCCGTCTTCCAAAGAAAGCATAAACGGAGAGAACAAAAGTTTATATGCGGAAAGATCCTTTTTAGCTCCTATAACATCGGGACGGAAACCGGAATCAACCACGGGAGTATAAATATTTTTATATATCATATCACGGTAGTCTATATTTGTTATAACAGACTGAACAGAGAACATATTCCAATTAAGAGAAGTGAAATGCATTGCAACTTCAGTTTTGACTTTTGTTCCATTTATAAAATCAGCACACTTCTCAAACTCACCCGCAGTACGCGCAACTTCCTCAAAAATAGGATAAGGTCTTCCTGACGGATAAAGGACTGCGCCGTGCATGAGTTCATGACCTGCCCAGTGAGTACGCCACAGCCAATACATAGCACTCTCTCCGCCAAGGATCACAGGCATCCAGGAATTGACTCTGCAGAATCCGTAGGGTTTAAGATTCTGCCCGGTAGCTTCAGATCCGTTCCAGCAGGTTGAAGTTTCGGTATTCCAGAAAGGACGGTCTTTCAAAGTACGCATAAAGTCAAACCAGAAACGCTGTACATGCAAGTCCCCGGGTCTGTCATAATGGTTGAACTGAATAACATCACATTTTTCCGTAAGAGTTTCATAGTCAACCCCGTTAAGAGGCATAGTATCTGTACCGATGGGAGCTTTTATGTATTTCTTTAAAATATCTGCCTGCATACCGATATATTCGGAATGTGTCTTGCTCTGGAAGAGTTTATATTCCAATTTGAGGTGGGGGTTATGCCATGCGTGTACAGGAATTCTTATTTCAGCAAAATCAGAATATTCCTGACTCCAGAGAGTGAGATTCCAAGCCTTATTCAATTTATCAACAGTTCCGTATTTTGCTTCAAGGTACTCACGGAAAAGTTTTTCACATTCCGGACAGGCACAGCCCTGGAAGTAGATCTCGTTGTCTATCTGCCAACCCATTATACGGTCATCGGAACCGAATTCTTTTGCCATTGCTTCAACAATACGTTTACTGTATTCAATATAATGTGGGTTATTGGAACAGCAATGTCTTCGACCTCCGTGTCTGACCTGAAAACCGTCTTCACCAAGAACCAAAACATCAGGATGCTTGCGTGAAAGCCATATCGGAGGTGTTGCCGTGGGAGTACAGAGAACAACGCCTATACCGTTTTCGGAAAGTTTATCTATAACATTATGAAGCCACCCGAAATCGTAATTTCCCTCGGTAGGTTCAAGTCTTGACCAGGCAAACTCAGCAATTCTTGCGCAGGATATGCCCGCTTCTTTCATTTTCGCTATGTCGAGATCCATTTCAGCTACAGCCCAATCCTCGGGGTAGTACGCTGCGCCCAAAAAAGGTTTTTTATAGTTTTCCATAAGCTGACTCCTTTGTATAAATAAGTATACATATGTATATCCATTATAGCACAAAAACTCGGTTTTTGCAAGTACTAATACCAATCCTACATCACAAATTTTAAAAAATTTACAATTTTTCTAAGACCTATTTACATCAAAAAATTTTTCTGCTATAATAATAAAAAACCTTTGTTTTCCAGAGAAAGGATATATATTGATTATGAAAAACCACTTACATTCACTCCGTGTTGCAGATGTAAACTGGATGGACGAAAGCAGGCTGAAACATTTACTTGAATTGCTCAAACAATATCCCTGCGGAATTACGCAAATCGCACTTTTCACTTCAGGTACACATATCCCGTTGACCTTGGAAGAAAATGCAAGAAGAACCGATATTATAAGAGAAAGACTGAAACTTATAAAAGAAAACGGTTTTTCAGCCGGTATAAATATTCTCCCCACAATAGGTCATCATTGTGAAGACCTGAACAATGGGCTCGGAGATAAATACACATACATGACAAATATCCACGGTGAAGCTTGTAATGGCAGTTACTGTATGAGGAACCGCAAATATCATGAAGAATATATAATTCCCGTATACACCCGGTTAGCCGAATCGGGAGCAGATTTCATCTGGATAGACGATGATATTCGCTACGGACACATGCCCATCGGAAACGGATGTTTTTGCGACGGCTGTATCGAATCCTTCAACTTAAAAAACGGAACTTCTTTTACAAGAGAAACTTTGCGTGAGGCTTTGAACAAAAATGATGTTATTCTCCGCAAAAAATGGCTTAACCACCAAAGTGATGCTATTTGCGATGTATTCAAAGTTATCGCCAAAACAGTTTATTCCGTAAATGAAAACATAACATTAGGGTTCATGACGGGCGAAAGATACTTTGAAGGATACCAATTCGACCGATATGCAGAGGTCCTTTCAGACGGTGGCAAACATGAGATAATGTGGAGACCCGGTGGCGGGGCTTACAATGATTTCAATTTTGACGCAATAGTCGAAAAGCAGGAGCAGGCAGGAAGACAAACCGCATATCTGCCCGATTACGTTACGACAATACAGTATGAATTAGAGAATTTCCCATATCAGCTTTTGAAGAAAACTCCGAGATCAACAGCCATAGAAGCTGCAATGAGTATGACAGTCAGATGTACGGGTACGGCATTCAATATGCTCCCTGGAGAATCGGGGGAACCCATAAGCAATATTATTCCGCATCTGAAAGCAATAAACGATCTTGTACCTTTTTACAAAACACTTGCCGAAGAAACTAAAGGACTCTCACCCGAAGGCATCCATACAGGCTGGACAACAGATGCTCAGGCGGCTACAGGCGAAGGTGAATTTGTCAATCAATACGGAGGAATGTTTGCCTCTTACGCAAGAGAGCTTTTCACTTTCGGTCTTCCAGAATGTTACAATATAAACAAAGCTAACCTCATCATGATGAACGGGCAGTCTACCGCCACAATGAGCGACAATGAGATAAGAAAAATCCTTTCAGGTGGGGTATACCTTAACTGCTCAGCACTTGAGTACATGAAAAAACGCGGGTTTGAGGACTATACGGGCTTTGCCACAGATAAAGAGATTCCCGTTGATGCAATTGAAGGCTACACAGATCATCCGATAAATGCAGGTTTTGAGGGTAATCTTAGAAACTGCCGTCAGGCTTTCCACGGAGGCGACAGCTTTTCATTGAAAAAACTTTCTGACAGATGCGATAATATTTCAAAACTTGTTGATTATCATAATAATCAATGGACTGATTGCACTTGCGGGATTTTTGAAAATGAACTTGGCGGACGGATCTGCGCAGCGGGATACTATCCCTTTGACTGGATATCAGACTACAACAAAACGATTCAGCTTAAAAGACTATTCCTTTGGCTCACAAAAGGAAATCTGATTTCTTTCGTTGACAGTTACCACAGAATCAGAAACATCACACTTACCGGTAACGGAAAAATCCGTGTAACATTATTCAACACAACAAATGACAACGCGGAAAATATCAGAGTTGCTGTTCGTACAGATAAAAACGAAGCTGTTTTACACACAATGTACAACGGAAACAAGAACCTGACCGCAGAAAAAGCAGAAAATATTTACGGTACCGAGTACAGATATTTCACCGTAGAAAAAATCTCAGCTTATGAAGGAGTAATAATTTCATTATGAACACAAGAGATACAGACTTCATACCAACCGGAAATATTATATGGGACACAAAACCTGCTTCGGATTGGGCAGACGCTTACCCGATAGGTGACGGAAGAATCGGAGCTATGATATTCGGCCGCCCTTGCAATGAAATAATATCCCTGAACCATGACCTGCTTTGGCGCGGATATTTCAAACAGCCAACTTTCGGAACTCACAAAGATATGCCCGAAATCAAGAAGCTCTGCAGAGAAAAAAATTACGCAGAAGCTGAAAGACTGCTGAAAAAGACTTTGCCAAACCAGAACACCATATATATCAATCCGTTTGTTCCCGCTTTCGACCAATACATAACGATGTATATCCCCGAAGAAAAAACCGAAAATTTCAAGAGGTGGATAGACCTTCAAAACGGTATTGTTTGCACCCAATTTGACGTAAACGGAGTAACATACCACAGAGAAAGTTTTTGTTCTGCGGAATACGGTGCTGTTATAACACACATGACAGCTTCCCTGCCCTGCAAGCTCGTAGGAGAAGTTTCATTGTCCCGTCTTGGCGATTCGGAATGCACGGTCAGCGGTGGTTCTGATTTCGACTCTGTTTTTGCTTTGGGGACTTTTGAAGAAGGTGTCAGCTTTGCCTCAATTTCCAAAATCTACCACAGAAACGGCAGAACAACAGGCGGCAAGAAAAATTACGGAATAGAACAAGATACTGTTTCCCCCAAAAAATTCGGGCTTGGCTATGTCTTCACAAGAGATGAAATGTTCAACGAAAAACGTGGAGCATCCGTATGTTTTGACACCTGCGATGAAGTCTGGATAGTTACAGCGGTATCAACATCGGAAGAAAACAGAGACCCCTTTGAATCATGTAAAAAGACCTTGGCAAAGAATTTTGACTATGAAGAGTTATACAAATTACATTGCAAGAGATTTTCAGAATACTACAACAGGACAGAAATAAATCTTACAAACAAAAAAGAGTTTGGAATTCCCACATCGGAATTACTTGAGCGTGACAGAAAAACAGGGACCATGTCCCCTGCCCTTTGCGAACTAGCATATAATATGTCACGATATACCGCAATATCTGCAGGAATGCCGAGATCTGACGGACGTTTTAAAGCTCCCATAAATCTGCAGGGAATATGGAACCGAGATATCCGACCTGCATGGGAATCAGACTATCATTTGGACTTAAATATACAAATGTGTTATTGGCCATTGCCTTCAATGGGTTTAGTTGACTTGATGGAGCCTCTCCTCTGTTGGCTTGAAAGACTGTTGCCCCAGGCAATGAACTGCGCAAAAGACCTTTACGACTGTAACGGTGCTGCATATGTAGGATGCTGCGACTTTAAAACAATAGGAGCCACAGATGTGGTCGGAGCGGGAGCATTGGGTATCTCCGCATGGTTGGTGCAAATACTTTGGATCTACTACGAACATGCACCATCGGAAAGACTTTTGAAAAGAATATTCAGAATCATGACCGCAATAGATATATTCTACAGCGAAATGTTCATAGAAACAGACGACAGGCTGACTTTCCCCTTTGGCTCGTCCCCTGAAATGAGCTTAATTATTGACGGAAATATACAGTGGCTATCCTCTGCATCAACATTCGACTTAACTCTTGTCCGAGAGTTTTACACGGAACTGAAAGTTGCCGCAACTATCCTGAATAAAAAAGAACTGGCAAACAAAGCCTCAGTAATTCTCGAAAAAATTGAAAAACCCCACATATCCGACGACGGAACTCTCGGAGAATGGTCCGAAGAACACGAAGAAAATGAAGTTGGTCACAGACACCGTTCACCGTTTGCAGCATTCTGTCCCGGAAGTCTTTACACCAAGGAGACCGATCCGGAAATGATCTCCGCAATGGAAAAGCTTCTCGAAAAACGCATTGGCGCAGGAAACGGAATGTCTACAGCTTTTTCTTATACCTGGGATGCTCAAATCCTTGCCCGTATGGACAGAGGTAATGAAGCGTATGAAAAGCTCGAGACTCTCCTGAAAATTCACGGTCTTGACAATCTCCTGCTGACAACTAATGACTGGGACGGAAAGAACGGCGGAATAACATGGTTCACTGGTACAAAGTTAATGCAGGTCGAGGCTCAGCTCGGTTTTTGCAGTGCTCTTACAGATATGATCTTCCGTGACAACAAAAATGTTGTAAAAATTCTGCCCGCATTACCAGACCGGTTACCAAACGGAAAACTTCTTGGAATCAGAGGCCGCTACGGAAAAGTCTACGATATAATCTGGGAAAACGGAAAGCTGAAAGAACTGACCGTAACCGCAAATGAAGATTGCACCTGCGACATGATATTACCAAGCGGAGAAAATATTTCGGTAAACTGTGAAGCAAATAAACCTAACAGAATCACTTTATAAATCGAAAGAACTGTGAACACTATTGTTTTTAAAACTTTTTTATGGTAAAATAATACAAAATATCACTTGAATACTTTCAAGGAGGAACAAACAATGATAAATATAAAAGACTATTCCGTAAGAGTTACAGACGCTCCTTATAACGCAAAGGGCGATGGTGTAACAAACGACAGAGCTGCGATCCAGCAGGCTATCGACGATGTTTATACTCATGGTGGCGGTACAGTTATTCTCACCGCAGACAAAACATATCTCAGCGCAAGCCTTGTACTCAGAAGCGGCATTGAATTCCACTTCGAAAACGGAGCAACACTTTATCAGACATCAGACCCCTCTCACTACGTAAAACCTATCGGTGAAATGGAATACGAACCATATCATCCCATGTACGGACACAATGTTGTTCCCGGAATCAAATGGAGCCATGCTTGGTATTTCAATTATCCGATGCTTTTTGCTGCAGAAGGATCTCACGACATCAAAATTACAGGTAACGGTACGATCTGCATGATGCCCGACGATGAACCCGATAAAATTCTCAGAATCTGCCCCATCGGTTTCTACAGAACAAGCAATTTTGAAGTTTCCGATATTACAATCACAAACTATCACTCCTATGGTATGATGATCTACACCTGCGACCACGGTCTTTTCAAGAACATCAAGATCCATAAAAACAGCCACGGCAACGGTGACGGTATCGGTCTTATGAACTGTCAGCACATCAGAGTAACAGAATGTAAGATGTCCACAGGAGACGACTCGGTTTACATTTTCGTTTCATACAAAGATCCTCGCGGTGGCGGTTGGTGGTCTTCTGAAGAACCTCAGCCCACTATCGACATAGAAGTTGACCATAACGATCTCGAATCCAACCATTGCAAAGCTTTCGGAATGATCCTTTGGGGTGCTGAATGTCCCGACCAGAGCAAAGTCGAAGTCAGAGACGTTTACGTTCACGACAACCATTTCGTCTCTTTGGGCAACTGGAATATGAATCCCTACACAAAGAAGGAAATATATTTCGCTCCCGTAACTCATGTTAAATTTGAAAACAACGTGATCGATACCATCGAAGAAAACTTCTTTGAAACTCAGATCAGCGACATGAGCGGTTTCCGTTCAATGACAGCAATGCACAACGGAGACTTTGAAAACGGAGGCACAGCGTTCTGGTCATTCCGTAAAAACAGCGAAGATTCCGTTGGCGTAGCTTACGACGAAGCAGGTCAGGAAGGTTCAGCTTACGGCTATATCAAAGATCTCGACAAGGGTGATGCTGCGATCTATCAGGGTCTCTACATCGAAGCAGACGAATACTGCACATTCCGAGCAAAAGTTCAGTCAAGCGGAGACACATGCAGAATGTTCGTAAAAGATCTTGAAACTCAGGAACTTATCGCATCAAAAGAATTCAACAATACAGAATGGGCTTATGAACACCTTGAATTCAAAGTCCCCAAAGATGCAAACTACCACGTAGGTATCGAACGCGGCAACGCAGAAAAAGGATGGGCAAGAATCGACAACGCCCGCCTCATGGGTAACTTCCGCGGAGCTTACGGCTACAAACGAGTTATCATGGACGACGGCAAAGTTGTTTATATTAACAACGAAATAGACTAAATAATAATTGAATTTATTTTGGGGAAACTTTCTTTCACGAAAAAGAAAGTTTCCCCAAACCCTTTCAAAGAAACCGAATTGAGTTTCTCATATCTCCCATTTCAAATCATTCACGGTAAAGCATTTCATGCTTTACTCAAAAGTTTTTTTGAAGGAATACGGGAAAACAATTTAGTCAAAAGAAGTCATTGCCGAAATTCTTCTTTTCTATAACCTTTATATCAACCCAAAATACATGAATCGCCCATTCGAAAAAAAACTGAAATAAACAATAATACAGATAAAAAACGCAAAAAAATGGAAAGGCACATAAGTGTCTTTCCATTCAATATTAAAATGTTCAATAAATTCAAATCTGTGTGCAGTTATTTGTCCAGCTGGGTTGAAAGCTGTATCTGTTCGGGGACGATATAATCGTTCGAACTGCTCTCAAGTTGGTCATCGTAAACGGAAACGATAATGTTGTCGCCAACCTTCAAATCGAAAATGTCGATGAACGTAAGATTATTAGTGTCGTAATTAACGTAAATGAAACGCTTGTTCTCACGTAGATTACTGCAGTCGATCGCAGACTTTTTCGCAAAGTAGTGATCGTCATTGTTGCAATCTTTAACGTAAATTATCTGTTTTTCCGTATCGATATCAACTATTTTGGCATTTAGACCTACATGGAAGATATCGTTGTTTTCAATAACTTTTCCGTCGTTGTTACAAGCAATAAGCAAGAACACGCAAATCAATGCTAAAATTAAAGGTAAAACCTTTTTCATGAAATCACGCTCCTTTGTTTTTTCTTTAATTTATTGAACATTTTTTACACAATATACTATTAGCCGATATGCTCAAAGATAGAACCATCCTTCAGTGCTTCGAGCATGATCGTTGCACTGCTTACGTTTGTTGCAAGAGGAATCTTCTGAACATCACCGAGTCTGAGAAGTGCGGAAACGTCAGGTTCGTGAGGCTGCGCTGTGAGGGGGTCGCGGAGAAAGATTATCATTCCAAGTTCACCGTTTGCAAGCATCGCACCTATCTGCTGGTCACCGCCGAGAGGTCCGCTTTTCATTCTGTGGATGGTAAGACCTGTTTCGCCCATGATAAGAGTTCCCGTAGTACCTGTTGCATAAAGCTCGTACTGTGAAAGAACATCTTTATATGTTTTAGCCAATTCTATAATTTCATTTTTCTTTTTATCGTGTGCAATAAGAGCTATTTTCATATGTATCTCCTTTCAAAATCAAACAAGAGTATCAATAAATCTCTGGAAAGCCGCCTGACCGTCTGCAGTACGTTTGTATACACCTGCATCACAGAGAACTTCAAGGAATACCTTACCGATCTCCTGTTCAAGTATATTGCGTGCATTTTCTGCAGAAAATTCGGGATGATCTTTAAGCACTTTTTCTGCCCAATCGGCATGGGAAGCAAGCTCGGGAACTGCTCTGAGATCTTCACCGTTGAGCATAGCATTTTCAATAAGAACGATCTCTTTGGAAAGTCTTGCGGGAAGAACCGCCAGACCCATAACTTCAATAAGGCCGATATTTTCTTTCTTGATATGGTGGAGTTCGGGGTTAGGATGATAAAGTCCGAGAGGTCTTTCTTCTGTTGTAATATTATTTCTCAGAACAAGATCACATTCGTATACATTTCCGTTCTTTCTTGCGATCGGTGTAACTGTATTGTGAGGTGTACCGTCTGTTTCCGCCAAAACACAAGCATCGGGATCGCTGTACTTTCTCCAGTTTTCGAGAACGAAATTGCTGCATTCCGCAAGTTCTTCACGGTTTTCAGAGCTGAGTCTGATTACGGACATTGGCCATTTTACGATACCTGCCTTGACATTGGGGTACTTGGGAAGATAAAATTCTTTTTCAACGGGAGCTGTTTCCATTGCAAAAGTATATTTACCGCCCTGAAAATGCTCATGGCTGAGAATGGAACCGCCTACAATGGGAAGATCCGCATTGGAACCGATGAAATAATGAGGGAGATAATCAATGATATCAAAAAGTTTGCCGAAAACTTTTTCGTCGATCTTCATGGGAACATGGGCAGCATTGAAAACAATGCAATGTTCATTATAGTAGCCGTAGGGAGAATACTGAATAAACCAAGGCTCGCTGCTTACGGTTGCAGGAATGGGACAAAGATTCTGTCTTGCAGGATGAGAAGATGTCCCTGCAAAACCTGCATTTTCGGGGCAAAGCTGACATTTTGGGTAAGAAACTGCCTTCTGCGTTTTTGCCGCAGCGATATCTCTGGGGTCTTTTTCGGGCTTGGAGCAGTTGATAGTAATATCAAGAACACCGTACTCGGATTCATAAGTCCATTTCAGGTCTTTTGCAATTCTGCCTGCACGGACATAGTTAAGGTCCTGACTTACTTTGAAATACCAATCAGTAGCCTTTTTGGGGTCTTCGGCATAAAGCTTACGGAATTCACCCACAATTTCTCTTGGCATGGGCGTGAGAATACCCATAAGTTTAGTATCGAAAAGGTCTCTGTTATTGACTGTATCTTCAATAATTCCCTGTTCGCAAGCATAATTGACAAGGGGTTCGAGGATCTCGTCGATAGTGCCTTTTGGTTCACCGACTTCACACTCGCACCAGTCTGTCAGCTGAAGAGCCTCCATAAGTCTGTTGCGAACAACATAAATATCATCATTTGTAATAAGGCTTGTTTTCAATCCATAATTTATCAGATTCTGAACATCTGCGAATATCATATTTAGATCTATCTCCTTTAATATATTCATTCATTATATATTTTACCATATCCGACAAAATATTTCAATAGTAGTAATTCAACAAAATATGAACTTATTTATTTTCTGTTAACACAATAACCCTCTTTCACAATAAAAAACCTGACAAGAGTGTTATGACACAAAAATATGCGTACGCAGTAAATAAGTATTGCATTCAACAAATATAAAAATTTAACAATTTAAAATGAAACCTAATTTAAATATATGACACTATATGAATGAAATGGAGGAATTTTTATGCTTACAGTGCAAGAACAAATATACGGATTATCACAAATATGGTGTGAAGCAAAATACAATTTTGTTTTTTGGAATCAGCGAAAGAATATTGATTGGGATAGTGAATATCAAAAGTCATTGAGAATTGTTTCCAAACCGATGGAAATTATTGACTATTATCTTGAGTTAATGAGATTTATATCTCTGCTTAATGACGGTCATACCCATGTGGATTTTCCAAAAGAAATATACAAACAAATAAAATCGCTACCAATAAAAATAAAATATTCGGATAACAAGCATTTTATATCAAATGTTGCTGATGGTTATGATATACCTTTACTGTGCGAAATATTAGAGATCAACGGCGAAAATTTCGATAAATATATGAACGAAAAAATATTGCCGTACTGCTGGAATATCAATAAACTGAGTTCATATGAACACATTTATTCCCTTGAAAATATTCCTCGCGATGCCGATAAAAACGCCTATGGTTTTATACCCATAATAGAAAGAAATAAGCCCATAAAAATCAAAACGACATCGGGAACTTTTGAAATAACTCCCGATGATAAAGAACACAAATGGTCTGCACCTACTAATTTAAAATGCAGAGAAAAACTTTCCATTATTTTTGACTCCGAAAGTTTTAGCATACAAATTTCAAAGGATAATATTGCGATAATTACAATAAAAACATTTATGGACGATGATATGCCTAACAATTTTTATAAATCAGCAAATCAACTTTCTGACGTTAAAGGCTTTATAATCGACATCAGAAATAACGGAGGAGGTCATTCAAGTAACGCAGAAATGCTCTCGCAAGCTTTCATTAAAGGGGAACTGCAATGCGGTAAAGTGAAACACGCCAAATATATCGGAGCTTATAAAGCGTGGGCTTTCGACGAAGACCTCGAAACTTTAGACCTTTCAAATGAATTTAACAAAAAAATATATGATATTTGCAACCAAAATTTATTTGAAGAATATACAGAAAAATACTTTGACCCTGATTGTCCCATAACATTTGACCAACCCGTAGTTATTTTGGAAAATTCAGGAACAGGATCTTCTTCAGAAAATATGCTTTTAATATTTGATAACGCAAACCGAGCAACAATAGTCGGAACTCCGAGCTATGGGACAACAGGAAATCCTTTATTTGTTCCCCTGCCGGGAAACGGTATGGCAAGAATCTGCACAAGAAGATATACATATCCCAATGACAAAGAGTTTATCAACATAGGAATACAACCTCATATTTATGCTGAACTAAGCTTAAATGATCTGATTACAGGAACAGATAGTGTTTTAGATAAAGGCTTAAGTATTTTAAGATCAATGAAATAATAACAAAACAGGCTCTCTTTCTGAATGAAAGGGAGTCTGTTGTTACAAAAACGTCACTATAATACACAAAAACATGTGTACGTTAAATTTATGCTTGCAATTTTAATATAAATATGGTATAATGCTATATATACGCACACGTTTGCAACTTTAGCATAGTAAAGACGGGGGGGGGGTAGAAAGTGCGTATGGAAAATTTCGAACAATGTCCTGCAAGGCTGATGAAAGAACATAAGCTGAACTATTCAGAGCTTACAAATCTTTTGAATTACAGGAGTAAAAATACTCTGCACAGGATTCTTTCAGGAGAATCCGGCGAAAAAAGCCGTTCAAAAGTTTTCAATGACATCGTAAATAATGACAACATAGGTTTCAGCAAGAAAGATATTGAAGAACTCGAACTTGCTTTGGAAATATCCCTTATCGGAAATGAAAAATTTGAAGCAATGTCCGAAATGCGAAACTTACTACGCAAAAATGATGTAAAACCCGAAGAGGTTTCTATAACAGATATTGACTCCATGAGGACTATTCCCATCGAGAATTTAAAAAATTACATAAAAGATTTTGATAATGAAATCATTATAATAAATTGCTGCTGGTCAGCCCTATCCAAATTTATGACTGAACTTATGGCAGAATCTCCAAACACAAAAATCTTACACTACATGGTAATATCCGACGATACAGCTGAAACCATACGTAAAATAGGAAGAGTTCTTCCCATGATATTCAACCACGGTTATATGGGGTATTCTGTCCGTAAAAAGATGAACGATATAAATATCCCTAACGAACTTTCATACAACCTTATCGCTATCCGCTCAAAATCACCTTCAGGTAAACTGCAAGGATATCAGCTGATAATGAACTATGAAAACCATGGCTATCTGACAAAAGAATCCCATAATCTTTTTGATTACCTGCAGAACATTGTAACTCAGAACAACCAAAAAGCGCTGCAGATAAAAACGACCTATGATCAGATAAGTTCCGCAGATGCATATCTTAAGTTTACTGAACATTACTACAAAATGGAAGCAAACAATACCATTTATACGTTCAAGCCTGACATATGCTTCAACTACGTAAATGCTGAAATAACAAAAGCTGCGTTTTTTGACGGAATCAAACAGTTGGGAATTGAAGATCTTTTCACGAACCGCATTGTAAAAAAATTGGAAGCTGTTCACCAAAAAAGATTCGAAAATATCTTCACTAAAAAGAAGGTCACTCAGCATGTCTGCACAGAAAAAGGGCTACGGAATTTTGCTCAGTCAGGAATACTCTCAGACCACTTCTTTGCAATGAGACCTTATACGAAGAAAGAGCGAATTGAGATACTTAAAAATATTCTTTATAACGAAGAAAACAATCCGCATTTCAACCTTCATCTGTTAAAATGTGAAGATGATTATCTGAACATGGAGATGGCCTACTTTGAAAATATCGGACTTGAGATAACTTCAATGGACACAGGATACAATCTTAAGGAAGGTCACACCGAAGCTATCGTAAAACAGGAAGATTTCATTGAGCTTTACACTCAATATTTTACGGGCGAATTACTGAAAAAATGTGTAAAACCCGCAAATGACAGCGTACTGTTTTTAAAACAACTGATTTCCGAACTGGAAGAAAGCGAACAATAAAAATACAAGTCGAAGGGGTTGGCTCATTCAGAACCAACCCCTGTATTTATTAACGAATTTTTCGCAAAGCCTCTTCAACAGAGATTATACCATTCTTTAAAAGCCTGCAGATGGAGTCATTCAATGTTCCGTGTGAATTTATCATCCTTTTAAGAACAATAGTTGACGGATTTTCCGCAAGAGTAACACGTTCATTCTCCGACGGAACAAACATTTCATACGCAGCGATCCGCCCCTTTGATCCTGTAGAATTGCAGGAATCGCATCCATCGGGATTTTCACTGTAAACCACAATATCTTCATCAATACCGAAAAGAGTTTTCTCCTCAGAGGACAGAAATCTCCTGACAGCACACCCTGTACAAACTCTTTTAACCAAAGTCTGGCAGATAACCGCCCCGACCGCTTCAGATATTTGCTGAGAATTCACACCAAGCTTAAAAAGACGAACAAACGCCCCTACAATACTGTCCGAATGAACGGAAGTAAATACCATATGTCCTGTAAGAACTGCATTGACCGCCGCAGAAGCTGTTTCGTAGTCACGAATCTCCCCCACATACAGAATGTCGGGATCCTGTCGCAACACAGCCTTTATGGCAGAATCGTAAGTATAGCCTATTGCTGAATTTATAGCTGTCTGAGTTATTCCGTCCAAAACATACTCAATCGGATCTTCTATAGTTGTAATATTCACAGCCTGAGTTTTCAGATTATTTAAAAAGGAATATATAGTCGTTGTCTTTCCGCTGCCTGTAACACCGCAAAGAAGAACCAGTCCACGACGTTTATGCAAAAGATTATCCAAAAGCCTGTTATCATCGTCAGTAAAGCCTAAAATTTTTCTGTCAACAGAAATCAAAGACCGCCCAAGAACTCTTACAACAGCTTTTTCACCGTATTCTGTTGGGATAAAAGACACTCGAAACTCACTTTTAGAATCATCTTCGGGTAAAACAATGCTGAGCTGACCCTCCTGAACAGTTGTATGGTTGGATGTATCAAGGCCTGACAAAAGCTTGAGTATGCTTATCATACGAAGATGATCCATAATATTGATGGTACGGAAAGCCACAAGATCACCGTCTATACGAAAATATATTTCAGAATGAGATTCAAACGGCTGTATATGAATATCACTTGAACTGGAGCGAACTGCACGTCTCAAAACTAAAAGACATTTATTATAAATATTGTCTTTTTCATCTTCTTTATTTTTAAAAACCGAAACAAAAAGCTTTTTCAGCTTTTTAAATATCTTACGCACAGAGATCACATCCTGTTCTATAAACTCTCCTATTTAATATACCACAAATCGGTTTCAAAGTCAATACCTTTGTATAAATTATGCGACAAATTCTGTTTCCCACTTGACAAATTCAAAAAAATCAGTATAATATAAATTGCAGATGTGACGAAGTTGACAGTCTTCAGACGTAGTTTAATCAATTTGCGGATATGGCTGCTTTGGGCAGTATTTAAACTTTATTTCTTTCTACTTGCGGATATGGCGGAATTGGCAGTTTTCCGAAGTTGCGCTTCCGGGGGAAGATTCAGCAACTGAGGAAATGTGCAGCGACGGTGAAAATTAAAGTCGACAGACGCATAATTTTTTATCGGAGCAAACGTCACGCAGCGGCTGCCTTGGGCAGTATTTAAACTCTATTTCTTTCTACTTGCGGATATGGCGGAATTGGCAGACGCATCAGATTTAGGATCTGACGCCTTCGGTGTGCAGGTTCGACCCCTGTTATCCGCACCAACACAAACGAGTTTAGATATTAGTCCCTCTTCGTTTCATTTACAGGGGGCGAAGGGACGGTAGTGAATGATATGCCGGGGGCATATCAGAGCCGTCCAGCGCTCCGACCGCAGTCGGGCGACCCCTGTTATCCGCACCAACAAAAAAAGTTTAAGTACTAACACCTC
>JAZTZU010000008.1:0-4147 GCA_045637625.1 Eubacteriales bacterium | reverse complement strand
GGTCGCCCTGAACGGTACCAATACATACTTTACCTGTAGAACCAATACCTTCCTGCATAAGAATCGGCTTGAGTACTTGCATTCCCATATTCATAGCTCTTGCAGCCACGAGTACTTCGGGAACGAAAACTTCATTTTTTTTGAATTTTTCACCTATAATGTTCATGCCGTCAAGAAGACCTTCGTTAAGTATTTCTTCAGGGGAAGCGCCTTCATCTACTGCGTTCTGAACAAGTTCTTTAACTATTTTTGATTTTCCCTTTTGAAGGTTTTCTGATATTTCTTTAAGTATTTGCATTTTAATTTCTCCTTTATTTGCATTCTCTTTAGTTGTTTTTCTATATTGGTGTGGGGAAGTCCCCGTTTTCTTTTTGAAAATAGTGTAAAATGTAGGCAAGTCTCTGATTCCGCAATGAGCCGCAACTTCTTCAACGGAAAAGCTTGTAAATTTCAAATACTCTAAGGACTTTTCAAATCTCAAGTTCTGCAGATATTCTTTAAATGTGCAATCCGTAAATTTTTTGAAAAGCTTGCTGAGGTTGGATTGGCTTATATAAAGAGATTCTGCAATGGATTCCAATGTCATATCGGGGTTTGAGAAGTTTTCTTCAACAGTTGTCATTGCCGCTGAAACTGTTATCCATTCTTTCGGTTTTATGTTGAAGTCTGTTTTCACGGCACTGCTAACGTATCTTCCGACAGTTATCAGAAGTATTGTTAGCACAGAACTAACCACATGCTCCCAATTCTTGCGGTTATTTTTAATCTCTTTTCTTATACTGTCGAACAGGTCAAGAACCTCTCCCAATGTCTGTGAGTTAAGCATTGCGTATGAAACGAGGGAGCTTTCACTGAAAACTCCGTAACAGTCATTCTCTGTACATCTGAGCCATTCTTTGGGGTCAAACCGTATTATAGATATATTAGGAAAATCCTCGCCTTGAACGGCAAAGTATTTGTGAGGAACATCCGTGTTCAGAATAAAAATATCACCTCGTTTGCAGGGGATTGATTTGTTAAGTATTTGGTGAATACCGCTACCTTCGGTCACAAGGCTTATTTCAAGCTGTTTTACCGATTCAAGCTCTTTGAGCTTACATTCAGCTGTATATATATCGTTGCATACAACGGATGTGTTCATTATGCTTGTTTTTTCATTCTGCATTTCGGTGTTCCTTCCTGTATATGTAATTATGGTTTGATCTTTTTGATCTCATCTACGTAATATTGTACAAGCTCAAACTTTGTTCCGGGCATAAGTCTGTGATCCGGGCAGGGGATAAATCCTCCCATTGATGAAAGCTTTTTCATTCTTTCGATTTCGACATCAACTGCCGCTTTATCTTTTCTCAGAGCTGTTTTGTCCATACCGCCAACACCAAGCATGCCTTTTCCAAACTTGTTTCGTGCGGGTTCAAACTGGTCCCCCCAAACACCTATTTCTATGGGAAACATTGTGTTGACTCCGTTTTCGAACCAAACAGGGAGAAGCTTTTCTGTTACGCCGTCGCAGTCTAAGGAAATGATATCAATGCCGTATTTATGGCAAAGGTCGTTTCTCTTTTTGTAATGCTTTGCGCAAAGCTCTTCAAATTTTTCGGGTGAGAGGAGTGGTCCGTTTTTAAAACAGATATCTTCCCAATAATGAGCAAAATCAAATTTTGCACCTGTTTTAAGAATTGCTTCCGCACATTTGTATTGCATTTCAGCATAGGCGTCAACGACGTCCGCAAACAAATCTTCATCTTCGTCATACATGAGGTAACTCATTCCTACAACAGAAACCATGTCTCTTATAGAACCGAGCACGCTTCCCAGATGAAGCCCGATGGGAATATCTGTCCGTCTTGTTTCGTTAAAATGTTTAAAAAAATCGAGGTCAATTCTATCCAATGAGAATTGCATCTTGGGCAAATAAAGCTCCTCAAATGCCTCTCTGTCTTTCAGAAGATAGTCATCCTCCGAAGGAATTGATGTTATACCGGGTTTCACTTTTTCTATCAACCCGTTCCCATTTATAACTCTTTGAGTTCCGTCAGGAAATGTCTGCAATACGGTACTTTCAAAAGAAGGTTTCAATCCATTGTTTGCACCTACAGTTCTGTACCAGTTGAAATCCCATCCGATTATCTTGTCAATTTCCGAGTCGGCATCGTTTCCGTCTCCCCATGAATCAGCAAGATCTTTTGATATTTTTCCTTGGTCAGCCCATTCGTGAAGAAGCTCATTCCAGTATCCGAAATGTACTGCGGGAAGTCTGTCAACCGGTTTGTATCTGAGTAGATTCAATGCTCTTTCTCTGTTTGTCATGATAAGCCACCTTGTTTATGATTATATAGTAATTATAACATATTTTAATCAATAAATAAATAGGGTTTTCATTCTTATTTTATCGATCGAGGAATGAAAACCGACCTTTTTTTAATGTCCGCAAGAAACCGTTATGTTTGTATTGGCTATTTATCAATAAATTCGGTCAAGAAATTTCAAGGTTTAAACATAAAACAATGAAAAATTTAAAGAAAAATCGGGAAAAGCCTTGATAAATTCTTCGAAATGTGGTATCATTATGATATAAGGAATATAAAGATTCTAATTTTTATACAGTAAAGGAGAAAATGATGAAAAAAATATTAAAGATATTGCTTTCCGCGCTTATGATCACAGGATGCACAGGCGTAAGCAATCCGAAAAACAATACCTATAATCAGATTACGATGGACGAAGCAGTAGCAATGATGGCGCAGGAATCCAACTATATCATTCTCGATGTCCGCCGTACTGATGAGTTTGCGTCAGGTCATATCCCGAATGCTATCAATATACCAAATGAAACCATTGGAACTCGTGAAATTCCTGAACTTCCCGATAAGGATCAGCTTATTATGGTATACTGCCGTAGTGGTCGTAGAAGTAAAGAGGCTTCCGAGAAGTTGGTCAAACTTGGTTACACGAATATCGTAGAGTTCGGCGGGATTTTGGATTGGTCGGGAGAGATTGTTACGGAGTGATCAAAATTAAAGGAATATAAGCTGTAATTACATTCAAAAAAAATATCTGAATCTAAGTTTCAGAAACAAGAAAAACCTCTGAGAGTTTTTTTGACTTCTCAGAGGTTGAATTTTATGTTTATCTTACGACAGAAGAATGCCTATAGATATAGAATTCCTCCTGACTTGGCATCCACTTCTTTTCCTTAGGTGGAAATGTTGCGTCGAAGGCTTCGACCGCGTCGGTATCTTCACAGCAGTCTGCAGCGGTAGAGGGGATATACATCCATTTCTTTCCGTCAAGAACGTTTGGAACAAGTTCACAGACAAGTAATGCCGTAGGGAAGTTTCCTTCTCTGACAAAGCTCACGTTTTTCTTCTTGCAGCTTACGAAACCGCGACTTACATAGTTTCCCGGATTACCGAAATTGATGTTAACATCGTATCCCATCCTGCGTGCGGCTTCAAAAGAATGCTCTATAAGTATCTTACCAAGCTTCTGCCTCTGATATTCGGGAGCAACGCAAAGAGGTCCGAAGGAAAGTATCTCCTTCCGATCGCCGTTTTCATCTTCGAGCCAAGCTTTCGTGTACATAATATTACCAATGATCTTTCCGTCAAGCTCAAGCACAAACGCAAGCTCAGGGATAAAGTCCGGATGATTTCGCATCATATGGACAAAATAATGTTCATCCGCACCAGGCTTATAGACATTCCAAAACGCCTCTCGTGTAAGCTCTTCGACAGCTCTGTAATCTTTTTCTGTTTCTAAACGTATCGTCAAATTATTCATTGTTAAATCAACACCCAGATAAAATATATTCATGTCAATGCATGTAAGTATATTATACCACAGTATTGTTCATATGTCAATGCGTAAAAATGATTTACAGAAGATAAAACTCGAATAAACTAAAGACTTCCGAATTTTCAGTTCAGAAGTCTTTTTGTTTGTATGTGCAATTTTATCAGATCAGTCGATTCTGCCCATTTTGTCAAATGGAATGTTTTCAAAACCGGGAATCTTTTCTGTTGCTTTTGAATCGGAAACCATTGTGTAGTCACCGTTGTGCCAGCCGGGGAAATCGCTGAAATCGTTGTAAATAATCGGATTATCCTTGATTTCGCAATAATCGGCGAGGTCGAATTCGTATCTA
>JAZTZU010000007.1:0-5142 GCA_045637625.1 Eubacteriales bacterium | reverse complement strand
AGGGTGACCTGCACGATATCGGTAAGAACCTTGTTAAAATGATGATGGAGGGTAAAGGTCTCGAAGTTATAGACCTCGGAACAGACGTTGCACCCGAAACATTCATTAATACAGCAATATCTGAAAACTGTCAAGTGATCTGTTGTTCTGCTCTTCTCACCACAACTATGGATGTTATGGCAGATGTGGTTAAAGCTGCAGAAAATGCAGGAATCAGAGATAAGGTAAAGATAATGATAGGCGGTGCACCAGTAACTGACGATTACTGCAAACATATTGGAGCCGACATATACACATCAGATGCGGCAAGTGCGGCAGACGCGGCGCTCGAGCTTTGTAAGGGATAAGGTTGAGGTGAAAAAAAATGGCTGAAATGACTACGAGAGAAAGACTTCTCAGGACATATAAGCACCAAGAAACTGACAGAGTTGTAATGCTTGACAGCGCTTGGGACGGAACAGTTAAACGATGGCACGAAGAAGGCCTTCCGAAAAATATCAGTTGGCAAGAATATTTCGGGTTTGATACAATAGTCAACATTCTCCCTAATAATACCCCAAGATATCCTTATAAACTTATTGAAGAAACCGATAGATACAGAATAGTTACTACCGAATGGGGGGCAACTCAAAAGCAGCTCAAGGAGCTTGATGCTACCCCTGAAAATCTTGACTATTACTACTGTACTCCCGAAAGATGGGAAGAAGCAAAGGCAAAAATGCTTGAATACCACGAAGACAGAATTCCTTGGGACAGACTAAAAAATGAATCTGCAAAGTGGGAGGCAAACGGAGAATTCAGACAACTGACAGTCTGGTTTGGCTTTGACGTAGCACACGCACACATGGCTGGAACTGAAAATATCCTTATCGGAATGTACGAGGACCCAGATTGGATAAAAGACATTTTCGACACTTACCTTACTTCGTCCCTTAACCTCTGCCAAAGAATACTTGATGTGGGATATAAATTCGACGGTATTTTCTGGTATGACGACATGGGTTATAAAGGGGCACCTTTCTTCTCGACTGAAATGTATAAAGAACTGCTTAAACCTTTCCATAAAAAAGCCGTTGATTGGGCACACGAGAGAGGAATGGTCACAGAGCTTCACTCATGCGGTTTTATTGAACCCCATCTTCCGGAACTTGTTGATATAGGTGTTGAAATGCTCAATCCACTTGAAATTAAGGCAGGCATGGATCCTCAAAAACTGAAAAATCTATACGGTGACAAACTTGCATTCCACGGGGGCATAAATGCTCAGCTTTGGGATAAGCCTGAGCTTGTATTTGCTGAAATGGAAAGAATTATTCCCATAATGAAGGAAAACGGCGGTTATGTTTTCGCTTCTGATCACTCAATACCGAATTCTGTTTCTTTTGAAACTATGAAGCAGATATCAGACCTTGCACACAAGCTCGGCAAATATTAAAGGACAAATAAAAAATGACACGAAACATGAAAATCTGGCTTGAAGATCTTTGTACAGCCAAGACAAAAAAAGCTTTACCGATACTCTCCTTTCCCTGCGCACAAAAGCTCGGAATCTCGGTCAGTACCCTTATTGCTGACAGCACTTTGCAAGCCAAAGGAATGAAGCTTATTGCTGACAGCACAGAATCAGCCGCAGCTGTCAGTCTTATGGACTTATCTGTTGAAGCTGAATGCTTCGGCGCAAAGGTTTTATTTTCCGAAACCGAAGTTCCCACTGTTACAGGGAGAATTGTAAACGGAGAGGCTGAAGCCGCTGCTCTCAAAATTCCACCAATAGGAACAGCGAGATCAGGGCTTTACATCGAGGCTGTCAAAAAAGCAGTAATGCTTATAACAGATCGTCCGGTATTTGCGGGAATGATAGGTCCTTTCTCTCTTGCGGCAAGACTTCTTGATGTGACGGAAATAATGCTTGATTGTTATGATGACCCCGATACAGTACATACAGTTTTAGAAAAAGTAACGGAATTCCTCATAAATTATGCGAAAGCGTATAAGGATGCAGGTGCAAACGGGATAATTTTAGCAGAACCCGTTTCGGGACTGCTTTCGCCCATTTTGGAAGAAGCATTTTCATCACCTTATGTTAAAAAGATAGTTGACGCTGTGCAGGACGATTCTTTCATTCTCATTTACCATAATTGCGGAGACAATACTCCAATGATGACGAAATCTATAATTTCAACCGGCTCAGCGGCATATCATTTCGGGAACTCAGTAAGCATGAAAGATATGCTTGAAAAATTTCCCAAGGATATCCCTGTCATGGGAAATGTTGACCCCGCAGCAGTTCTGAAAAACGGTACACCAGGAAAGGTTCGAGAGGAAACTCTGAGGATAATGGCTGAGTGCTCAAAATATGAAAACTTTATCATTTCATCCGGTTGCGATATTCCGCCTCTCACACCGTGGGAAAATATTAATGCGTTTTTCAATGCCGTGGAGGAGTTTTATGGAGTATAACACTATGGAAGAAACTTTCATTAAAAAGGTTCTTGACCTGGGAGCTTATAAAGCAAACGTTATAAAGGTTTCAGAGGTTAGTTTTGACAGAGTTTTTCGTGATATGTGCAAGTCTAACTTTTGCGGAAACTACGGAAAGTGCTGGACTTGTCCTCCTGATTGCGGAGATATTGACGAAATGATAATCGAAGCGCAAAAATTTGAATACGTTCTCGTGTATCAAACGGTAGATCAACTTGAAGACAGCTACGACTTTGAAACAATGATGGAAGTAGGACATGAACACAATGTAAGAGTTCAGCAGGTACGAAAGCTTTTTCTGGATAAATACAACGGAAAAACTCTACATCTTGGTGCAGGTGGTTGCCAAATATGCGAAGTCTGCGCAAAGAAAACAAATGAACCATGCAGAGATCCCGACAAGGCTCTCTGTTCGCTTGAAGCTTACGGAATAAATGTTTCCAAGCTTGCAGAGACTTCCGGAATGAAATATATTAACGGACAGGATACGGTGACTTATTTCGGTGCCGTTTTCTTTGGATATGAAAATGAACGTAAAAGTAATACTTAACGGAAATATAACAGAAATTCCCGAGGGCACAAAACTCTCGGAAATTTCACATATGGATAGACCCTGCGGCGGGCACGGAACATGCGGAAAGTGTAAGGTAATAGCAAGAGGTTCACTCTCCCCCGTTACGGAAACGGAACAAGAGAAACTATCCAAATACGAACTTGAAATGGGATTCAGACTTGCTTGTATGACTTACATAACGGGTGACTGCGAGATAGAAACAAGTATAAGCAATTCAAAAGCAAAGATAATAACAGACGGGATTGTTCCGGAATTTGAGCTAAGTCCGATATTCAGAAAATACGGTTTGGCAATAGATATCGGAACGACAACTATTGCCGCAAAACTTTACGGAAAAGACGGTAATCTGTTAAATGAAGAATCAAGGCTTAATCCTCAAAGCAAATTCGGAGCGGACGTTATTTCACGAATAGAAGCCTCAATGAAAGGTGAAAAAACAGCTCTTTCAAATATTATCGCGGAAGAGCTGAATAAAATAATAATTTCACTTGCGGAAACAACCGAAATTCAGACAGATGAAATCGATGCAGTAGTTATAACGGGAAACACTGTAATGCTTCATTTACTGACAGGAACTGACGTTACACCTTTATCAAAAGCTCCTTTTAATGCCACACGTCTTTTTGGAGAGTCGATTCCCGCAAAAGAGTTGAATCTTTCAGCGCTTTTTCCAAGCACGGACGTTTTTATTCCAGACTGTATCTCCGCATTCGTGGGTGCAGATATGGTTTGCGCGATTATTTCCTCGGAAATGCTTGACGAAAACAGCACTCGAATACTTGTCGATATCGGAACAAACGGAGAGATGGCATTGGTAAATAACGGAAAACTGTCTGTTTGTTCAACTGCTGCCGGCCCGGCATTTGAGGGGGCAGGAATATCCATGGGGATGGGCGGCCGAACCGGTGCCGTGGATAAGGTTGAGGTTATCGACGGAAAGATAAAAGCAAACGTAATCGGAAACACCGCACCCGTTGGTATCTGCGGAAGCGGAATGGTTGACTCGGTAAAATGTTTACTTGAAACGGCAGCTCTTGATGAAAGCGGGTATCTTGAAAACGGCTTTGCAACAATCGTTCCCCCGGTCATTCTGACACAGGAAGATATTCGAAAAATACAGCTTGCCAAAAGCGCAGTATATGCCGGAATAAAAACAATGCTGAAAACGGAAAGGCTTGAGATTTCAGATATTTCAAGGTTATTCATCGCCGGTGGATTTGGAAGCTTTCTCGACGTTGGAAATGCGGAAAAGATCGGTCTGATACCACATGGACTGGCAGAAAACGCCACTGTTCTCGGAAATGCGGCACTCAGCGGTGCATCAATGATCCTGTTAAACGGAAGTTTTATGAAAAAAGCAAAAGAAATTGCCTCAAAAGCAAAAGTTCTCAACCTCTCCTCAAATAAAATATTCACAGAAGAATTCATGGAAGGTATGTACTTTCCAATATAGACAACAATACCGAAGAGTGTAAAATCTCTTCGGTATTGTTATTGTATCTGAACTGTAAATTCAGAAGTCTTCAATTCATTCAGTGCCGGTTAGTTATTTGTTGAGAGCTTCTTCGATAGCAACTGCAACAGCAACGGATGCGCCTGCCATGGGGTTGTTACCCAAATTATGTATGCTACGCTTGTAGTTCTTATTGTTATTTATTGTTATTGACACCCCTTATTTTGACAGGATTTAAGCTTTTTGAGGTGTTTTTACCTGATTATCTTGATATTATTTGGTGAAATTATTTGTTTACGGTAAACAAAAGGTAAACAATTTTTACGTGGTTTTTAAGGTCAAAAAAACTCATGTTTTTCTATGTAAAAACCACAGTTTGTGATTTATATTAGAGCTATATTTTCACTGTTTTAGGGTTCAATTTTACTTGTCTATATAGAATTTTAATGAATAAAAATTAAGAGGATGAGTCTAAAACTCATCCTCTTGTCTTTATTCAATTATTCAGCGATAGTAACCTTTTCATGAGCGCAATGTTCACAAGTATAAACATCGAATCCCTTATAAGATTTAACATCGTCATAATCGTGTTCGTCAACCACTTCAACGAAGAGTTCAGCAGTAGCTGTCTTCT
>JAZTZU010000006.1:0-92970 GCA_045637625.1 Eubacteriales bacterium | reverse complement strand
GCCCCTTAAATTAAGGAAATCCACCGAAAATTCTCGGTGGATTTCGACATCTTAAAGCTTTGGGGTAGTATTTTTAGTTAATATTTGTCTTAAAACCTAATATGGGCTTTTGTTCTGCGCTAAATGAGCCAGCCCCTTTTTACATTGTATTAGTTTTTGCTACTGTAGATCTTTTCCGTTTTCAATTTTGACTTTTCCGCTGATTATAAGAACGTTTTCATCTGAGCTTTTGCTTTTATTTATGGAGATTCCCGAAAGCTGATAATATGGTGTCTGCTCGCTTTCTATGAGCTGAGATATTATTTGAGAGACAAGTTTATTGATTCCCAATGTTTCTGTAAAATCCTCGGAAAAAGTTATTCCTGCGATAGATACGTTTTTTATTGATATTTCAAAAATGTTTTCTGTTGATTGCGGAAAACTTGCTTCGATATACAGGCTGATCGTTTTGGGCAGGAAAATACTGATGTATGACGGCAGTTCACCTTCAAGAAGCTCTTTGAGCTTTTCTTTTTCAACGTTTCCTGTTAATATGAGTGTTTTGTCTTTGGATATTGTAAGTTTTGCCCCCGTGAGTGGTTTTAGTGATTCGGCGTTTTTGTTCAGAATTTCATTAAGTTGTGTCTGGGTCAGTTCGATGTCAAATGGTATTCCCGGAAGCTCTGCTATGGCGTTTGCTATCATTGTAATGAAATCAGGAGCCTGTGGAAGAGATTCTGTATGGGTCCTTCCTATTTCGATTCCCGTGATGAGCATTACAATACATAAGAGAATTATTGCCAATGTGGAGAAAATTCTTTTCAGAACCTCTGACCATCCTTTTTTTACAGGTGTCCCGCATTCGGGACATTTTTTTTCAAACTTGGGAAGCGGTTTTCCGCACTTTCTGCAATTCATAGTTTACGGTCCTTTTTATATGTTATACTTAATTATATGTGTCAAATCATCTATACTATACCTCAAAAATTTAAATTTGTCAAGTATCTGTGCGGAATTGACACAAATACTTAATTTAAAGCCCTTGACAAAAACGGTTTTTTGAGGTAAAATATATAGTGATATATTATAATGAAGAAATGTTTCTTTTTAAGATTCAGGGAGAAAGTATTATGATAAGAAGTATGACAGGCTTCGGCAAAGCCACAGCGAATTATGACAACAAAACGATCTCTGTAGAAATAAAATCAGTAAACCACAGATATTTTGAAATGTATGCAAGAACTCCACGTTCATGTATGCAGCTTGAAGATCTCATCAGAACTCAGCTTCAGAAGAAGATCTCAAGAGGTAAGATCGAGGTCAATGTGAATATTTCATTTACAGGTTCTGAAGATGTTAAAATAACGGTTAATAAGGATCTTTTCAAAAGCTATCTTGATGCATTTAATGAGCTTTCAGAGGAGTTTTCGCTGAAAAATGACATTTCTGCCTCAATAGCACTCAGAATTCCCGAGGTGCTGTCTACGGAGTCAAAAGAGATAGATATGGAAAGTCTTTGGGCTGAAGTTCTTCCTGTGCTTGACGCTGCTGCAGATGCCCTTATTGATCTTCGTACCCGTGAAGGTGGCAGAATTGCGGAAGATATTATTTCCAAGTGCGAATTTATAAAAGAAAATGTAAAGTATATTGAAGAGCGTTCCGAAAAACTTGTCAGCGAGTATGAAACTAAATTGAGAAACAGGATAGTCCAGCTTCTCGGCGATACAAAAGTCGATGAGCAGAGACTTCTGACCGAGGTTGCTATTATGGCAGACAAGGTTGCGGTTGATGAAGAAGTTATCCGACTTAATTCCCATTGCGCCGCTCTTGCGGAAATGTTTGAGTCCGGCGAGTCAAACGGTAAGAAAATGGATTTCATAATTCAGGAAATGAACAGGGAAGTAAATACTATCTCTTCCAAGATCGGGGATATAGATATTACAAAGAAGATAATCGAGCTGAAAAACTGTATCGAAAAGATCAGAGAACAGATTCAGAATATCGAATAACGGAGGGGCGGATATGAAGCTTATCAGTATAGGTTTCGGTAATGTTGTTGCAGACAGCCGTATCGTTGCTGTTGTCAGTCCGGATTCTTCACCGATAAAACGCCTTATTCAGGACGCAAAAGAAAAAGGTACATTGATAGATGCTACTTACGGCAGAAAAACAAAATCTGTCATACTTACAAACAGCGAGCATACGATTCTTTGTGCTGTATATCCCGAAACGATCACTGCCAGAGTCAACGGCAGAGAAGTTCCCGATAACTATTCAGAAGGAAACAGAGAGGAGATAAGTGAAAATGAGTAAACTTTTTATAATTTCAGGACCTTCCGGTGCAGGGAAAGGTACTCTTGTAAATTTGATAATGGAAAGATTCAATGATATTTTTCTTTCAATTTCAATGACCACAAGACAGCCAAGACCGGGCGAACAGGAAGGCGTAAACTATTATTATGTATCTGTTGAGGATTTCAAAAAAAGAATTTCCGAGGATAAAATGCTTGAATATGCAGAGTACTGCGGAACTTTTTACGGTACGCCGCGTGAACCTGCTGAAAAAGCACTTGATAACGGCAACAGTATGATTCTTGAGATCGAAGTTGAAGGTATGCGTCAGGTCAAGGCTAAAATGCCTGAAGCCGTAACTATCTTTATTGCGCCCCCGTCCATTGACGATCTTGCAAAGAGAATAAAAAAACGCAACCCTGATGAAAAAGAAGAAGTTATCGAAAAACGTGTTGCCCGTGCAAAAGCTGAAATGGAGTTTACTTCCGAATACGACCACTTGGTTGTTAACGGAGACCTCCAGGAAGCATTTGAAAAACTTTCGGCTATTATTGCCGATTATATAAGAGAATAATCATAAAGGAGATATATAAATCATGTTGTACCCCAGTGTTACAGAACTTATTAAAGGTGAAAACAAATGTCGTTACTCTCTCGTAATTGCAGTTGCAAAGAGAGCAAGAGATATGGCTGAAGCTGCAGAAGCTCGCGATGAAAAACTTACACAGAAACCCGTTAAGCTTGCTGTTGAGTCTTTTGCTGACGGTGAAGTAGATTTCCGCGAACCTAAAAATCTGTAAGAGTTTAGCGTGAAAAACACGCTGATCAGGATTGAATTACGGCGTGCCGCGGCCTCAAAAAACGGTACTGCGGCATATGCCTGAAATCCCAGTCAGTCGCTATTTAAGATTTTTATTTTGATTTGTGCATACGCTTTAGCGGCAGAATGGAGATTTATATGTTAAAAACCGTTTTTGTCGCCGTTGAAGATATTCCTTCTTCTGCAGACAAATTGTATGAATATACCGTTCCTGAAAAACTTGAAGATTCAGCTGTTGCCGGAGCAGTTTGTACTGTTCCGTTTGGCAGAGGAGACCATCGAAGGATGGGATTTATTCTTAAAGTTCAGGAATCGGAATCTTCTTCAGCTCCAGGATTGAAGTGTATTGTTTCTGTTCGTAACGGTGACGAAGCCTCACTTTTTTTCAATGATTTTACCCTTTCACTTATTTCATATATCCGAGACAAAACTTTCTGTTCATGGTTTGATGCCGCGAAGTTGGTTTTGCCTTCGGGTTATACGAAAAACAGCGGTGTTATCTGCGAAAAGACCGTAAAACTTAAAGATTTTTCAGCTGTAGGTGGTAATGAAAAACAAAAAAAACTTATTGATTTCCTCCGGGATACGGGCGAAATTTCGCTTTCAAAACTTACGGATGAATTCGGAATGTCAAGGGCTTCGGTATGTACTCTTGAAAGAAAAGGTATTTTGAGTTACGGGAAAAAGGAAGTCTATTCAGATCCCACAAAAGCATACACCTCCGGAGTTATCGAAGACAGAAGTCCGATAGTCCTTTCAGATGAGCAGGAAAAAGCTTACAGAGAGATTTCATGTCTCAGAAACAGCGGTAAGACACATCTTCTTTACGGTGTTACAGGCAGCGGTAAAACTTTAGTATATATAAAATTGATAGATGAGGTTCTTGCAGAGGGGAAAAGCGCTATATTGCTTATTCCCGAAATCTCTCTTACCTTTCAGATCGTAAGGAGACTTATTGCCAGATACGGTGATAAACTTGCAGTTTTGCACAGCGCTTTAACTGAACGTGAACGCTACGATACCTCGCGGCTTATTGCTTTGGGTAAAAAAACTGTTGTTGTCGGTACCCGTTCTGCAGTTTTTGCTCCTGTCAGGAATCTTGGAATAATAATCATTGACGAGGAACAGGAAAATACCTATAAATCGGAAATGAATCCCCGATATTCAGCCATAGATACCGCGGCTTTTATTGCTTTGAAGAGTCAGTCTCTGTTGCTTTTAGCGTCTGCAACTCCGTCATTTGAGAGTTATTATAGGGCAGAATCTGGAAGAATTACAAAATCGACACTTACGCAAAGATTTAACGGTCAGCCTTTGCCTGAAATAATCGTTGCTGATATGCATAACGAGGTCATGGCAGGGAACAGAAGTATTTACAGCTCCGTACTTTTGCGTGAGATAGAAAAAAACATAAAAAGCGGCGAACAGAGCATACTTTTTCTTAACAGAAGAGGTTATAACTCTTTCGTGTCCTGCCTCAGCTGCGGTGAGCCTGTAAAATGTCCCTATTGCGGCATTGCGCTGTCTTATCATAAAAATATGAACAGGCTTATGTGTCATTACTGTTCTTACAGTATAGATGTTCCCAAGCATTGTGATAAATGTGGGTCTGAATTGATTCGTTACAAAGGGGCAGGCACACAGAAAGCCGAAGACGAACTTTTAAGGATCTTTCCGGAACTTCGTATCCAGAGAATGGATGCAGATACAGTCACGGGAAAAAACGACAGAGATGAAATATTGAATTCCGTAAAGAATCATGAATGTGATGTTCTTCTCGGCACTCAGATGATAACCAAAGGGCTTGACTTTTCAAATGTTACGCTTGTCGGTGTTTTGATGGCTGATATGTCTTTGTATTCTTCGGATTTCAGAGCATATGAAAAAACATTCTCGCTTATTACTCAAGTTGTTGGGCGCGCAGGTCGTGCTGAAAAGCATGGTCGTGCAGTAGTTCAGACTTTTTCACCGACTCACAGAGTTTTGAAATATTCTTTCGCTCAGGACTATGAAGCTTTTTACAATAACGAAATGGCACTCCGCAGAAGTCTCGTTTACCCACCTTATTGCGATCTTTGTCAGGCAGTTTTTGTCGCGGATACAGAGGAAAGAGCTTTTTACGGAGCTGAAAAGTTTATTGAAATGGTCAGCTCTGAAATGGATGGCGCAAACCTTCCTGTAAGGATCATCAAACCAAAACCAACGTCCGTTCCAATGGTTGACGGAAGATACAGAGTGAGAACTCTTATCCGTTGCAAGGACGTTTTTGCTCAAAGAGAAATATTCAGAAAAATTTATATAGAATTCAGCAAGGATAAAGAATTCAAAGAGATTCAAATGACTCTTGATATGAATCCTGCTGTGGTGTATTAAACCGAATAAATCGGGTACATTTAAAGGAGAAAAGTAAAAATGGCATTAAGAGAAATAGTGACAGAAGGCTACGAAAGTCTTTCAAAAGTCTGCAAACCTGTAACTTCTTTTGATTCAAAATTGAAGACCCTTGTAAAGGACATGACCGATACACTTATTGAAGCGGACGGTCTCGGACTTGCTGCACCTCAGATAGGCGTCCTCCGCAGATTGGCTATCGTAATTGACGATAACGGAGATTTTATTACCCTCATCAACCCTGTTATAACAGAAAAAAGCGGCGAACAGTTTGCAAATGAAGGATGTCTTTCCGTCCCCGGAATTTACGGCAAAACAAAGCGTCCCGCAAAGGTTACAGTAGAGGCTTATGACGTTGAAGGAAACAAGTTTTCCCTTACAAGAACAGGCATTACAGCCGTTTGCATCTGCCACGAAACAGATCATCTTGACGGCAAACTTTTCAGAGAACACGTTATAGAATATTTACACGAGGATGACGAATAATGCGCAGTATTTTTATGGGCTCTTCGGATTTCGCTGTAGAGTCTCTTAAAGCGATGGTTGAAGCAGGTTACGAGGTCAATGCGGTGGTTTCTCAGCCAGATAAACCAAAGGGCAGAGGTTACACTCTGACCCCTACACCTGTAAAGGCTTATGCTTTGACACTTGATATTCCTGTATATACGCCCGATAAAATCAAAAACGGCGAGCTTCAGGAACTTCTCGACGAAGTAAAACCCGATGTTATCATCGTTGCGGCTTACGGAAAGATTCTTCCACCCTATATTCTGAACTATCCTCCCAAGGGTTGTATAAATGTTCATGCATCACTGCTTCCTAAATACAGAGGTGCCGCACCTATAAATTTCTGTCTTATTGATGGGGAAGAAAAAACAGGTGTTACCACAATGCTTATGGACGAAGGTCTTGATACAGGTGATATGCTCTTGAAAGCGGAAACCGAAATTACCGCAGATGACGATGTTGGAACTCTCCATGACAGACTTGCTGAAATGGGCGGTAAACTCTTGGTTGATACGCTGAAAGCTCTTGAAGAGGGAACTCTCGTTCCCGAAAAGCAGACTGGCGAAAGCTGTTATGCTTCAATGATAACAAACGAAACAAGGAAAATTGATTTTACCGATTCTGCAAAGAATATCGTAAACAGAGTCAGAGGTCTTTCTCCGATTCCCACAGCGTATGCTCTTTGCGGCGGTAAAAATACAAAAATATTCAAAGCCTCCATTGTTGAAAATGCAATAAAAGGAGACTTTGAATTCGGTCAGGTTGTTCCCGGTAAGGAACTTATTGTTCGTGCAGGAGACGGCTTCGTAAGAATTGACGAAATTCAGCCCGAAGGCAAAAAACGTATGGGCGGCGCAGATTTCCTCAGAGGAAATAAACCTGAAAAATTTGAATAAAATTAAATTGAATATACAGAACGGAGGGCTGTTATGCCTTATTACGGAATAGATATTTGGTATATATTACTTGTTGTTCCTGCGTTGCTGCTGTCTGTTTATGCTCAGGCAAAAGTCAAATCAACGTATGCGGAATATTCAAAAGTTATGTCTCGCAGGGGAATGACAGCGAATGAGGCGGTTGCGTACATTCTTCGAAACAACAGTATCGGAGATGTTTCGGTTCAGCCGATTGCAGGTCAGCTCACGGATCATTACAGCCCCAATGAAAGGGTTATAAGACTTTCCGAAGGTGTTTACGGCAAAACTTCTGTGGCGGCTCTTGGAATTGCCGCTCATGAAGCAGGGCATACGGTTCAGCATTACAGTAATTACGGACCGATAAATTTCAGAAATGCACTTGTTCCTGTGGCAAACATCGGTTCAACCCTCTCAATGCCATTGATCCTTATCGGTTTTGTGTTTAATTTTGAATTGCTGATAAATTTAGGGATAATATTTTTCGGTATTGCAACTCTTTTTCATCTTGTTACATTGCCTGTTGAGCTTAACGCTTCTGCAAGAGCATTGAAATCTCTTGAAGCGAGTGGGGCTTTGAATGATGAAGAGTTGAAAATGACGAAAAAAGTTTTAACGGCGGCTGCTTTGACATACGTTGCGGCACTTGCGGTTTCTTTTGCACAATTGCTCAGACTTATATTGATCTCTCGCCGACGCAGAGATTAAACTTGGTAGGATATTATGAAAACAGATATTGCATCACTCAGTTTTGATGAACTGACTTCTTTTGTAACGGAACTGGGGCTTCCTAAATTCCGTGCAGGACAGATTTACAGAAATATATCCAAGGGAATTCTTGATTTCAATGAGATGACAGATCTCAGTCTTGATCTGAGAAAAAAACTCTCCGAAGTCGCAGAACTTCCCGTGCTGGATATACAGCGTAAGCTTGAAGACAGTGACGGTACGGTTAAGTATCTTTTTAAGCTTTCTGACGGAGCTCTTATTGAAGCTGTTGTTATGAATTATAAACACGGTAATTCTGTCTGCATTTCATCTCAGGTCGGCTGCAGAATGGCTTGTGCCTTTTGTGCAAGCTCTCTTCATGGGCTTCAAAGAAGCCTTACCGCAGGTGAAATGTATTGCCAGGTGGCACTTTTGAATAAACTTCATGGGGTTTCATCTATAGTTATAATGGGTATAGGTGAGCCTTTGGATAACTATGATAATCTTTTGCGTTTCCTTGGAAATCTGAAAGATGAACGCGGTATGAATATGAGCCACAGACATGTTTCTGTTTCCACCTGTGGGCTTGTGCCGAAAATATTGGAACTTGCAAAAGAAAAATTGCAGATAACATTATCCGTTTCTCTTCATGCACCGGATAATGAAACAAGAAATAAAATTATGCCTGTAAATAAAAGCTATGATGTTGAAAAGCTTATTTCTGCCTGCAGATCATACATCGAAATTGCAGGTCGCAGAATTTCCTTTGAATACACACTTATTAAGGGTATAAACGACAGCGACAGACATGCAGAGGCATTGGCGAAACTTCTTAAAGGTATGCTTTGCCATGTAAATCTTATCAATGTCAATTTTGTGGAGGAAAGAGGGCTTATGCCCACGACTCCTGAAAGAGTAAAAAGATTCAGCGATATTCTGACTTCAAGAGGAATAAATACTACATTGAGACGTTCTCTTGGTAAGGAGATCAATGCGGCTTGCGGACAGCTCCGTCAGACCGCTATGAAAGAAAAATAAACTACCTGGAACGGCTTCAAGGGGGAAAATTATGAGAATTTACGGGTTGACGGATGTTGGAAAAGTTCGGTCGAACAATCAGGACACATTCGATTTTTGCGAATATGATATGAACTGCTGCTATGCTGTTGTTTGTGATGGCATGGGCGGTCATGCAGGCGGAAATATCGCAAGTGAAACGGCTGTTAATGCTATTCGACAGACACTTTCCGATGCTTACGAAACTTTCGGCAGAGACAGAGATATCTGTAAGCTGCTTGAACTTTCGCTCAATAAAGCCAACGATTCGGTTTTTGCAAGATCTATTGCTGAACCCGATCTGAAAGGCATGGGAACAACTGCCGTTATATCTTTCTATATCGACGAAGCTATGTATGTGGCTCACGTCGGTGATAGCCGTGCGTACATTTTTTCTGACGGACGTCTTACTCCCGTAACTCGTGATCACAGTGTGGTTCAGGAAATGATCGACAGCGGTGAGATCTCTCCCGAAGAGGCTGAAAAACATCCGTACAGACATGTAATAACAAGAGCTCTCGGAATTATAAACGGTGTTGAAGTTGACAGTTCTAAGTTAGATGCTTATAGCGGGGAAACCGTACTTCTTTGTTCTGACGGACTTACCACAATGGTTTCAGTTGAAGAAATTGAAGCTGTTCTCAATAATGAAAAACCTGAAAATGTATGTGAAAAGCTTGTAGCCCTTGCAAACGAGCATGGCGGTAAAGATAATATTACCGTTGTGATCATGGTTAACGATTCGGAAGGGGGATCTGAAGCTTGAAAAACCTTGTCGGAAGTGTATTGAATGAAAGGTACAGCATAATCGAGATCGTAGGCATCGGCGGTATGGCAGTTGTTTATAAAGCTGTTGATAATCTTGAAAACCGTTTTGTTGCCGTTAAAATATTAAAAGACGAATTTGTTAAGGATGAACGCTTCAGAAGACGTTTTCTCAATGAATCCAGAGCTGTTGCGATGCTCTCTCATAAAAATATCGTAGATGTTTATGATGTTAATTTTGAGGGAGATATTCAATATATCGTTATGGAGTTTATTGAGGGACGAACTCTGAAAGAATATATTTCCGTTACAGGCGCAATTTCTACATCTGAGGCTATCGGTTACTGCAAACAGATACTCAGTGCGCTTCGTCATGCACATGAACGCGGAATAGTTCACCGTGATATAAAACCTCATAATATAATGCTTCTTGATGACGGAACCGTGAAGGTTACGGACTTTGGCATCGCTCATGTTTCAAATTTTGAGACTATAACAATGACGGATACTGCCATAGGTTCAGTTCATTATATCAGTCCGGAGCAGGCGAGGGGCCTTGCAACAGATGAAAAATCGGATATTTATTCCACAGGTGTAATGCTTTATGAAATGGCTACAGGACAGTTGCCCTTCACGGCAGATACACCGGTTTCCGTTGCCCTTATGCAGGTTCAGCAGGATCCGCAACCACCCCGCGAAGTTAATCCGTCTATTCCCGAAGGTTTGGAGCAGATAATTCTTAAAGCTATGCAGAAAGATCCGAACAGAAGATATCTGCAGGCAAAAGAATTTCTTATTGATTTGAAAATTCTGGAAGATAACCGTGAAACGGTGTTTGATTATAAATTCGGACCGATTGCAGAGGTAAAGAATCCCGGTGATGAAAATTCCGGGGAACCGAAAACTCCTGTTCAGTTTGAAAAACAGAAAAACGCAAAGAAAGCAAAGCCTAAAAAGAAGAGAAAGAGAAAAACTGCACGTCAGTACAGAATGGCGCGTATAAGAAATAAATTTCTCTCTGCCACAGCCGGAATTTTCCTTGGTGCTGTTGTCGCGTTGCTTGGTTACGGTGTTATGGATATGATGGTTCATCAGTTCAATGAAGATCTTATCGATATCCCGAATCTTGTAGGTAAGATCGCTCAGGATGTTATAACCGACCCTGTTTATATCAGAAATTTTGAGTTCGAGACAGAAGAAGTTTTTGATAATACCATCGGTGCAGGCATGATCGTTGAACAGTATCCTGCGGAAGGACAGTTTGCTCCGGGTACAGTTATTGAGTTGAAAGTAAGTAAGGGTAAACGAGAGGTTGAGGTTCCCGATGTTACAAATTGGGATAAAGCTCAGGCTCAGTTGAAAATTAAACAGCAGGATCTTGAGGTGGAAATAATCCAGATACAAAGCAGTTCTATTGCTGAGGGTTCCGTCATCAGGACAGAACCTGTTGCAGGTTCAAAAGTCCCTGTTTCAACTACGGTCAAAGTTTATGTAAGCTACAGTTCTGAAGTCGGTCAGATCTACATGCCCAGCGTTGTCGGTTTGACAAAGGAACTTGCAGTAACAGCTCTTTATCAGGAATCTCTTTATCCTGTTATCCGTGAAGAATATCACGATGATGTAAAGGCCGGCTTTGTTATTTCTCAAAGTGTCGAAAAAGATGCGATTATAGATAAAGGTTCTGATGTCATTATTTACGTAAGTAAAGGTTCTGTAGCCGATGCAATAGCCAACGGAACTTATGTACCCGAGAGCTGAGGATCTGATTATGACAGGAAGAATTTACAAAGGTACAGGTGGATTGTACACAGTCAGAACTGATAGTGGCTTTGTGGAACTTAAGGCGAGAAAAAATATTCTCAAAAAGGGTTCTGAACTTCGTGCGGGAGATTACGTTTCCCTGGGAGATAATGTTATTGAAGAGCTTCTTCCACGAAAAAATACGCTTATCAGACCTCCTGTATCAAATATAGACAAGCTGCTTATTGTTATTGCTTTACGTAATCCCGATCCGTGTTTTTATAATATTGATAAAATGATCGCAGTGGCGGAATACCATGGGATCGAGCCTGTTTTGATTCTTAATAAGAGTGATTTTGAGGATATTTCGGGTGTTTCTGAAGTCTATGGAAAACTTCCGTACAGAAGTTATTTCGTTTCAGCTTCGGATAAAAAAGGTACGGAAGCTGTTGCTGAAGAACTGAGAGGTTGCACATGTGTTCTTGCAGGTGTTTCCGGTGTTGGAAAGTCTACCTTGCTTAATGCTATCGCTCCTGAGCTGTTGCGTGAAACGGGAATGGTAAGCGAGCGTCTCAGAAGAGGTAAACATACGACAAGATGTGCAGAGCTGTTTGATGTCTGCGGTGGAATTATCGCGGATACTCCCGGGTTCTCATCATTGGAGCTTGAAGCCTTTGATTTGAAAGACAGGAGCAAACTTGCAAACTGTTTTGCCGAATTCAGGGAATATTTTGATGATTGCCGTTTTCATGACTGCGCCCATGTAAAAGATCTTGGTTGTGCTGTAAGGGCTGCGGTTGAGGATGGAAAGATTCAAAAAAGCAGATATGAAAGTTACGTTCAGATGTTCGAGGAACTTGGTGAATATAAAAAATGGGAAGACAAATGAGAAGGGCAGTTATTTTTTGCTGGTCTGAAAGTGACAGGTTTCCATGTGAAATTTTGGCTGATGACTACATAATATGTGCAGACAGCGGTTATAAGTATGCTCAAAGGTTAGGTGTGAAGCCTGATCTTCTGTTGGGAGATTTCGACTCATATGCTGCAGTTGGGGATGAAGCTGAAAAATTGATCTCTCTTCCTGCTGAAAAGGATGATACCGATGCGATGTATGCGGCTAAACTTGCGGTAGCAAATGGTTTTGAGGAGATCGTTCTGGCTGGTGGAATAGGTGGCAGGGAAGATCACACAAGAGGCGCTGTCTCTGTGCTGAAATATATCAGAAATAATTGTAAAGGGTTTATTTCTGACGGTTATACAGCTGTTAATATTATAAAAAACGGTGAAGTTCTCGTAATTCCTTATGATGAGAGGATTCGTTATGTTTCAGTATTCCCTCGCGGTGAAAAGACTTTTGGCGTAACTCTGAAAGATATGAAGTATGAACTTGAAAATTATACTCTTGTGGATGATTTTCCGATAGGGGTAAGCAATGAGCAGGTCATGGGGAAAGATTCTGTGATAACCTGCGGAGAAGGTGGACTTGAAGTTTATACGGTCAGAGAGTAATTTTGTCCGAGAGCCACAAGGCTTAATATAAATCATAATTTTTAAAGAAAGGAAGTGATAGTATGGGTTTTTTATTTGGGCGCAATAAGAAAAAGAAACCAAAAGCTGTTGCTTTTGTCGATTACGAACATTGGTATATTTCAATGGAAAAGATATATGGAACAAAGCCTGATATTCAATCCTGGGTCAATAATATCATGGAGCTTGCCGATGTTAAGGAGATAATATTTTTTGCCGATTTTTCAAATCCGTCTCTTGCGAATGAGATTCCTAAGATCCGAGGTTTTTCAAATAAGATTATTGAGACGAGAAATGTTAATCCTAAAAATGAAAAGGATTTTACCGATTTTATTATGCTGGACCATATTTACCAGCTGGCATTTCAAGACAACGGAACTGAAATGTTTATAATTTTTACAGGCGATGCTCATTTTAATTCCGTGGTTGCATTTTTAAAAACTTTTTGCAAGAAGCAGGTAGGTGTTTTCGGTGTTAAAGGTGCTTTGAGTAATCAGTTGAAGCTCTCTGCATCATGGTGGACAGAGATTCATGATGAAAACAACCTGAATATGATTCATTGCGATATGATTCTCAGAAACTTTAAATATCTTCAGCGTCATGGCGTGAAATCCTGGATAACATTTGAGAAAACAGTTCAGACTGTAGCTAATTATAATAAGGTCAAACCTGAGTTGATCTCAAGAGCTATGAATGCGCTTATAGCCAAAGGATACATTGTTAAAACTTATGAAAAAGTACGCGGCGGGCAAATGGCTACTTTAAAAGCCGATTTCCATAAACTTGCAAAAGATGGGGTTTGGGTCAGTAAGGATTGATTCGAATTTTGCTCTCGGAGTTTTTTGATATTATGGAATTTGTTAATTGAATATTTTTCGGGAAAAATCAGTTTAAAAAAAATTGGTTTTTCCCAATTTAATATTTGGGTATATTTGTGTCTGAAAAACTTGTTGAAATTCGCTTATATATAGTATGATTACAAATTTGAAACAAAATTGTACCAATTTTTATCTGTGGAAAGTATTGACAAACTAAAGTTTATGTTGTATAATTAAAATGTACAAAGGATTTCTCATATATTGAGAATGACTTCGTTCAATAAAAAGAAAGAATGGTGAAGAAAATGAAAAAAACATTATTGACAGTTATGGTATTGACAATGCTTATTCTTACCATGAGTATCGCATCTTTTGCCGTAACATCAACAGCATCTTATGCAACAACCGCTCCTGTAATTGACGGTGTTATCGATCCTATTTGGGATACGACAGAAACACAGAATTATGTTGGTACAGGTGACGACTGGACTGAAGGCGACGTTACAGCTTATTCAAAGATCCTTTGGGATGAAAACTTTATGTATTATCTTATCGTTGTTAAAGATACTACTGTAGGAACAAGTTTTGCCAGCCAGGCAAATGACGCTATTAACTTCTGGATCTCCGAAAACAATACAAAAGCAGATTCTCTTGCTGAAGATATCGGCGACTATATGTATATGATCACATCTACAGGTCATACACTTCATGATATTGGCAATGCTGCTGGTATTGAATACAATCTTGCTGTTTATACATCTTCACTTGTTGGATTTGTTAAAACAGATGACGGTTATATTGCTGAACTTAAACAGCCTTATATTTCCGGTCTCAAACCCTCCGCAGGTCATATCCTCGGTTATACATTCTCTGTAAATGATGACCGCGACGACGATGCTGTCAGAGATGCTTATGTTCACTCTGCACGTGATACAGATAACGGCGGTACAGAAACTCAGTATTGGTCCAAGACTGTAGCTTTGGGTGAAGTAGAATTCCTTGCAGCTCCTGTTGTTGAACCTGAAGTTCCTTCTGCTGATGCTGAGATCGTTGATCCCGCACCCGCACCCGCTCCTTCCAACCCCTCAACAGTTGATGTTTCTGCTTTGTTCTATGTTCTTGCAGCAGCTTCCGCTGTAGGTGCAGGTTTGCTTTCCAAAAAAAGATAATTTTTGAGAAAAAGATTTGAGAAACCTCTTTTGAGGTTTCTCTTTTTTTTGGTTGATTTTCGGCTGAATTTGGGACTTTTTTGAAACTATTGCGGTTTCTATTTACAATTCTGCTTTTCTGTGATATAATAATTGTACCACGCTTTCCGACGAAGTGTGGACAACTAAATAAGTCGGAGATCGGAGTACATTTTATATGCCAAGTTATGTGACCTACGGCAGAAAACGAAAAACAAACAAAACAAGTAAGCTTATCTTAGCGTTACTTGCACTTGCATCATTGGTACTTGTCTTCTATATGTTTATTAAATATACAACAGCACTCAATTTGAAAAACGATGTTGATAAAGAATTGAACGATCTTGATTCTCAGTATGCGTATCTTGTTTCCCAAAAACAACTTAAAGAAAATGAGCTGGCAAATCTTGAAAGTCAGTTGGCTGCCCTCGAAGCGGAATACGCTTCTTATCAGAATTAAGGAGGGGCATCAATGAGATTTTTATCTATTCTTGTTATTGCGATATCTCTTTTTGTTTCGGGAGTTTTTGGCATTCTGACCTATTCTACAAACAACAGTCTTTCAAAACTTGAAGATGAAAAAGCTGCAATGGTGGAGCGTAATAATATTTATTCCACAGATATCAGCTCAATTCAATCATCTATCAATGATCTTACTGCTCAGAAAGATGAACTTGAGTCAGAATTGGTTTATGAACGCAAAATGGCTTCTTACAAGACGGAGCCTACTGTTTTCCTTACTTTTGACGACGGAACTTCATCGAATACGCATAAGATTCTTGATATTCTTAATGCGGAAGGAGTAAAAGGTACTTTTTTTGTTGTCGGCTCTCAGATAGTAAATAACGGTTCCGTTGCCCGTGAGGCAGTTAAACGTATTGTAGACGAAGGGCATACCCTTGCGATACATTGTTACAATCATACCTATTCTGAAATATATAAGTCGAAAGAGGCGTATTTTGCCGATTTCGATAAGGTTACAGCATTGCTTAAAGAAATTACAGGTTTTGAACCGAACATTGTAAGGCTTCCCAGCGGTACTGCAAGTGCAAAAAGTTTTTGCGGAAAATATTCCGGAACTACAGATACTTATTATGATATAGTATCTGAGCTGTATGCCCGTGGATATGAAGTTATCGACTGGAATATAGATACAGAAGATTTTACTACGGCAACCGGTGTTAATAATATTGTCAGCAAAGCTATAAGCGGGGCAAAAACTCGTCTTACAAGAGCATATAAGACAGCTGTAATTCTCATGCATGATACTGTGGACACATATAAAGCTCTCCCTGAGATAATTTCTCAGTTGAAAGGTATTAAAACTTCAGACGGAAAGAGTTTTCGTTTTGAAATGTTGGAAAATGGCGGTTATGTTTCCAGACAGATCGCAGAGATCTCCAAGCCGTAATTAAATGGCAATTGAAAGGAAATTGGATTTTATGAAAATAGTTATAAAAGTCGGCTCTTCGACTCTTACCCATGACAGCGGTAAGTTTAATCTCAGATATATAGATAAGCTTGTGCGTGTCATTTCAGATATAAAGAGTATGGGACATCAGGTTATCCTGGTTTCTTCAGGTGCTCAGGTTGCAGGAATGGCGAGACTTCATTTGACGGAAAAACCTTCCGAACTCAAAAAAAAGCAGGCACTTGCTGCTGTAGGTCAGTGTGAACTTATGTCTATTTATGATAAGTTTTTCTCTGATTACGGATACAATGTGGGACAGATTCTTCTGAACAAGGAAGTTATGGATGTTCCGAAGATGAGTGAGAATGTAACAAACACATTTAATTCTCTTCTTGAATATGATTGTATTCCCATTGTTAATGAAAATGACAGCGTTGAGGTTGAAGAAATTAAGATCGGAGACAACGATACTCTTTCGGCCGTTGTTTCAAGTCTTATTCATGCTGATAAGTTGATTATCCTTACCGATGTTGATGCTCTTTATGATGATAATCCTGCTGAAAATGAAATGGCACGTCCCATACGAACCGTGGAAGTTATTGATGATTATATCCGCAGTCTTGCAGGTGACACGAACTCAAATAAAGGCACAGGCGGTATGATTACGAAAATACATGCTGCAGAGATAGCTACGGCTGCCGGAACAGATATGTATATAACATCAGGAAGTAACCCTGAAGTTATTTATGATATTATTCAGGGCAAGCGTATAGGAACTCTTTTTAAGGCACAGAAAGTTGGTAAGTAAAATGGAATATCTTAATAAAATTGGCGCATCGGCCAAGAAAGCGTCTTACGGACTTTCGGCTTTATCTACAAGTAAAAAAAATGAAGCTCTTAAGCTTATAGCTGAAGAACTTGTAAAACAGTCTGATTATATTATTTCCGAAAACAAAAAAGATATTGAAGCCGCTGCAGCTGCCGGGGTTAAAAGCAATATGCTGGACCGTCTGATGCTTGATGAGAAGCGTATTTCCGGTATTGCGGAAGGTGTTTGCCAGGTTGCTGCGTTGGCAGATCCTATTGGGGAAGTGATACATGCGGAAAAGCGTCCAAACGGACTTCTTGTTTCAAAAACAAGAGTACCTCTTGGAGTTATTGCGATAATTTATGAGGCTCGTCCTAATGTTACGGTTGATGCCGCCGCACTTACTTTGAAATCCGGTAATGCAGTCATCCTTCGTGGTGGCAAGGAAGCGATTCGTTCCAATATCGCTTTGGGAAATATCATGCGTCAGGCGTTAAAACATTGCGGTATAGACGAAAATGCAATTCAGGTAATAGAGGATACGTCTCGTGAAACCTCAACAGCTCTCATGCAGTTGACTGAATATGTTGATGTTCTTATTCCTCGTGGTGGGGCAGGACTTATCCGTTCTGTAGTTGAAAATGCTAAAGTTCCCGTAATCGAAACAGGAACAGGAAACTGCCATATTTATGTTGATGCGGATTGCGATATCGACATGGCCTTGGATATTCTTTACAATGCAAAAACTCAGAGAACTTCTGTTTGCAATGCGGCTGAAAGCCTTTTGGTTCACAAAGATATTGCGGAAATATTTATTCCTCTTGCTAAAAAACGTCTCGATGATAAAAACGTTGAGATCCGTGGCTGTGAGGTAACTCAGAAAATTATAGAATGTACTCCCGCTTGTGATGAGGATTATTATACGGAATTCCTTGACTATATTATCTCTTGCAAGGTGGTTTCTGATGTGGATGAGGCAATTTCTCATATAAACGAACATAATACAGGTCATAGTGAGGCTATTATTACCAATAATTATCTTAATTCACAGAAATTCTTACGTGAAGTTGATGCAGCTGCAGTATATGTAAATGCTTCAACACGTTTTACTGACGGTTTTGAGTTTGGTCTCGGTGCAGAAATAGGTATTTCCACTCAAAAAATGCATGCAAGAGGTCCTATGGGACTCAACGAATTGACTTCCGTGAAGTTCTGTGTTTACGGTGAGGGTCAGGTCAGAAAATAGAATACCGGTATTTATAGAAAAAATCGTTTCCTTTTCAGCAAAAAGGAAACGATTTTATATTTCGTATTAGTGATGCCAGATGCCGCCTACATCTCCGTTTTGATTTTCGTCAAGGAGTTCTTTATAATGTTCAACAACTTTTTTATATCCGTTGGCGTACATTTCAATGTATTCGGGATTGTATACCTTAAACCAAGGAATAGACAATGTTCTTATTTGTTCAGAGGGTTCAAGTGCTTTGTCAAGTTCTCTTACGTCTCTGTCTGCGAAGAGAATTCTTGAAGGTTTACCCGTGTGAAGACCGTCATAGTCATGGAGCATGTTGTGTGTGTGCAGGCAGTTGTTTGCACCGCTGTATCCCCGGTATCCTGTTTCAGCATAGAGGGCATCAAGGAATTTTTCTTCGGAAAGTCCACCCAATTCTTCAGGGAAATAGAGAATGTTAGGGGAGTACCAACCTGCCATGTCGGAGCCTTCAGCCTCATTTACTCTGATATTTTTGAAGCCCTTTACACCTTCCATAAGATCACAGAAATAGTTCATTGCTTTTCTGATCTCAGCGATTTTTTCGTCGTAATCCTTAAGTCTTACTCTTCCGATTGCAGTTGCAACCTGATTAACTCTGCCTTTCATGCCTCCGAGGGGAAGATGATAGTAGGGTTTGAGTTCTTCTGTTTCTGTAATTATTTCGGGTTTGTTTCTTTCGTAATGGGAGTATGCGAGAGATCTTTCATAAATCGTTCTGTCATCGGTTACAAGCATGCCGAGTTCGCCGCAGGAGAAAGATTTCCAGGACATAAGGGACATAGCTGCAACATCACCGAATGTACCGAGCATCTGACCTTTGTACATGCCACCCTGAGCATGGGAAACGTCTTCGATGATTTTAATATTATGTTTTTTAGCAAAGGCACAGATCTTATCCATGTCAGCGGGATGTCCGCCGTAATGAACTACCATAATTGCTTTTGTTTTGGGGCTGAGACATCTTTCAAGATCTTCGGGATCAAGACAAAGATTGTTTTTGTCTACATTTGCAAAAACGATCGAAGCTCCGAGAGTCATTGCTGAAATTGCGGAAGCCCAATATGTTTTTGTCGGTATGATGATTTCATCGCCTGCTCCGAGGCCTATACCGAACATTGCAGCCTGAAGAGAAAGTGTGCCATTGCAGTAAGCAATTCCGTATTTTCTCTTTTGCCATGCAGCGAATTCTTTTTCAAATTCAATTGTGATTTCTGTGCTGGACATTGCATTTCTTCTGATAACATCCAGTACTGCATCTTCAATTTCCTTATTTACATAGGGCCAGCCGAAAAGTTCCTGTTCCGGAACATTTTCGGGAACACATTTCGGACCTCCGAATATAGCAAGTTTTTCGTTTGTCATATATATTTCTCCTTAATAATTTAGTGTTTCTTTATTATATAATATCATATTTCCTGTGAAAAATCAAGAGACAGAAGTATTTGAAATTTGTACAATTTTCACCTTTTTGTTCTGAGTATTTGTAGATTTTGGAGAGTTTTATTTTTTGCGTGCATCTGTTGGCGAATAACCTTTTATCTGCTTGAATTTTTTGCTGAAATAGGACAACTCGTTGAATCCGCATATTTCAGAAATTTCAGACAGGGGCTTGTCTGTTGTTGAAATCAAAACTTCTGCTTTGTTGATCCTTAGTTTGTTGATGTATTCGATTGAGGTCATTCCTGTAAGCAGACGGAAAACTTTGCAGAAATATTTTTCGCTTAACCCGCATGCCGCGGAAAGATCTGTAAGCTGTATTTTTTTATTGTAGCTGTTATTTATGATTTCAATAGCGGGGGAGAGCTGTTTTGTGTAGTTCATTATGTTTTTTCTTGATATTTCCGAGCTTTTTCTTATAGCTTCGGATCTGACAAGTTCGTTCAGAATTATATAAACAAGGCCCAATCCTTTCATGCTGAAATTTTTTCTGTTTTCTTCAAAGTCCTCAACCAGTTCTTCAATAAGTTTTTTCAGGTAGTCCGAGTTTTTAATTCTGTTTTTGAAGACGATATGCCCTGTCCGTATTGCGGAGATCGTATTTGATATTTCGCTGTCAGGTATTGTTGGCAGCTTTGCTGTGTCTATGATAAGCATATGGTAGTCTGTTGATTCGTTTGTTTTTTGAGTGCTGTGAGGTTCGCACGAATTTATGATGTAGATATCATTTTTTTCAGTTACGAAGAGATCGTTTCCTATAACAATCTCTTCTCCTTCGGAATAAAAAAGTTTTATCTCAATCTGTTCATGCCAAAGTGTTGCTTTTATGCTTGAAGACTGCATTCCCTTGTGAGGAGATATCTGTACAGGAGAATCGCTCTCATGAAAGTCTATTATTTGATGTGTAGGGTCTGTTTTCATGTTGATTTTCACCATTTTTTACTTTATACATATATATTAACATGAAAATTGTTAAAAGTCAAGTGGCTTGAATTATTTTTCATTTTTTAAATCTGGTATCTTGACAACTTAAATAAAATAGTGTATAATTATATTGGGAAATGCTTTGAGGGGTGCTGTGAATGAGTTCGTTTGTTTTGAAAATAATAGCAATTATTGCAATGACTTTCGACCATATCGGAGCAGTCTTTTTCCCTATGGGAGCTGTTCTTTTTCCTTATAACATAATTCTGAGAACCGTCGGACGTTTAACTATGCCCATAATGTGTTTTTTTATCGGAGAAGGTTATGTCCGTACTCACGATAAGAAAAAATATTCTCAAAGGCTTGCCGTGTTTGCTCTGATCTCAGAGATCCCGTACAGATTGCTTTTGGATAACGAAATGAATGTAATGTTCACTTTACTTCTCGGTTTTTGCGGAATATGGGCGAGCGATATCCTGAAAGAAAAGTTCCGATCGGATTCGTTCAGGGTTCCTGTTTATTTGCTGTCGGTCATTATTTCTATAATTGTGGACTGCGACTGGAGTTATATCGGTGTTTTGCTTATCTATGCTTTTTATCACGGCAGAAAAAGCAAGGTTAAAGGAATCGTTTATCCTTTAGGTGTTTACATTTTTGTTTTTGTGACGGCGTATTTCGATGCGGTTTTCTTTACGGGATTTGCATCTTTCTATATAAATTATATTCAGCTTGCAGGCTGTATTTCAATTCCGTTACTGTTGCTGTATAACGGCAAAAAGGGTCCGTCGATGAAGTATCTTTTTTATATTTATTATCCGCTTCATATGCTTATACTGTGGGCGGTATATAATTGGAGGTAAATATTTATTATGAATTTAACTGTCAGGCGCGCTCGTCCCTCCGACGGAGAGATAGTTTCCTCGCTTCTGTATCAGGTGGCTTCTATACATCATGAGGGCAGACCTGATATTTTCAAGCCTGCGTCTAAAAAATATACACAAAATGAGTTTGAAGAACTCATTTGTATGAGAGATTTTGCTGTACTTATTGCAGAAGATGAAAATAAGACTGTTCACGGATATGCTTTTTGCAAGGTCAAATGCTTTGAGACTTCAGTTGTTCAGCCATATAAGTCTCTGTATATCGATGATATTTGCGTCGATAAAGATTCAAGAGGTTTGCACGTAGGCACAGTTCTTTTTGAAGCGGTGAAGGCTCTTGCGGTTGAACTTGATTGCGACAATATAGAACTTAATGTTTGGGAATTCAATACCGCTGCGATGGCTTTTTATGAGAAAATGGGAATGACTACACAGCGCAGATTTATGGAATACAAATTAAAGCAGTAAGTATTTTTTTGATATAATATGAAATAATATACCAAGGAGGATTTTATCTATGGATTCTACAGCAATTTTTAAGCTCAGTTACGGTTTGTTCGTTATCGGAACAAGTCTTGACGGCAAGGATAACGGTTGTGTTGTGAATACTGTTATGCAGGTGACTTCCCAGCCAATGAAAGTCAGCACCGTTATTGCTAAATCAAATCTTACACATGATATGCTTTTTGAATCGGGGAAATATACTGTTTCCGTTTTCGACGAGAGTGTTCCGGCAGATACTATAGGAACTTTCGGTTTTAAAAGCGGACGTGAAACGGATAAATTTGAAAAAGTTAAATATGAGCTGGATATTAACGGAAACCCTTATCTTACAGAGGGTGTGAATGCCGTTTTGTCCTGTGAGATCGAATCCGCTCAGGATCTTGGAACGCATACAATGTTTATTTCAAATGTTGTTGACGCAAAAACTCTTGGTGATTCTGACAGTATGACTTATGCTTATTACAGAAAATTCAGAAAGGGTACAGCTCCCAAAGCGGCACCCACTTATTCAGAAAAGAAGGATGAGCCTAAAGCTGACGGTGTCTCTTATAAATGTTCCGTTTGCGGATATGTTCATAATTCAGATACACTTCCCGATGATTTTACCTGTCCCATATGCCAGCAGCCTGCTTCGGTTTTTGTTAAGATCGGCGCTGAAAATACAGAAAATACTATAAATAAAGGAGATATAAACATGGAACTCAAAGGCTCAAAAACAGAAAAAAACCTCCAGGAGGCTTTCTCCGGAGAATCTCAGGCAAGAAACAAGTATTCATACTATGCTTCAAAGGCTAAGAAAGACGGCTACGTTCAGATTTCTCAGATTTTTGAAGAAACAGCAAACAACGAAAAAGAACATGCGAAGATCTGGTTCAAGCTTCTTCACAATGGAATAGGTTCTACAGAACAGAATCTTGAAGATGCTGCCAACGGTGAAAACTACGAATGGACAGATATGTACGCAAGATTCGAAAAAGAAGCTCGTGAAGAAGGTTTCGATTACATTGCAAATCTTTTCGCAGGTGTTGCAAAGATCGAAAAAGAACACGAAGAAAGATATCTCAAACTCCTCGCTAACGTAAAAGAAGCTAAAGTTTTCGAAAAGAGCGAAAGCAAAGTTTGGATCTGCCTCAACTGCGGTCACATCCACTACGGAGAAAAAGCTCCCGAAGTTTGTCCCGTTTGCGCTCATCCGAAGGATTACTTCTCTCTCAGAGCTGAAAACTATTGATTTATTATTTGAGTTTTTTATGGGAAAACCTTATTTTCGCGGAAAAATAAGGTTTTCCCAAACCCTTTCCAACAAAACCGAGTTTAGAGATAATATTCGAACGAAATGATTTATAATTCAACTTTTAGTTGTCTGATGTTAAAAAAAAGTGAACTATATTGACATTTAGGCTGATTTGTGGTATACTTATAATATAAATCAGTTTGCAATATATTATTAAGGAAGTGGTATTATGAAAAAATTCTTATTTGTAATCACATTGGCTCTTTTAGCTGTTTTTACCGGTTGTGAAAATTCCGATGTCGGTCCGGTCGAGGATGAAAATGACAACGAAGTCGTACAAGATAAAATTTCGGGCAATGAGGGTGAAGTTGTAGTTGAACCGAACGAAGAAGTTATCGTTGACCCCGAAGATGTTTTTGTAAAGACTGCCGAAACAGATGCTCTTGCGGCGGAAGTTTATGAGTATATTCCGTTTCCTAATGCTTATGTTCATGACGAAGTCGTGACGGTCAACACTGCAGGATTGGTTCTTGAAGACCCGATAAATGAGCGTATAATCAAAAAGGCTATAGCCGATCTTGGAATAGACAAAGGTATGGTCGATGCCGAATCATTTCTTGAGATGTGCAGAAAAATGTACGGTCCCGATTTTGAACTTTTTGATTCCGATTTTATCGGTTATTCGGGTCCCGGAATGATTTATTATGACGCAGAACTTGGCGGTTATTGTTATACGCATGACGGCGGCATGGGTGTGAATTGGTTCGGACGAGTTTACTATAAAATGACGGACTATGAAATCAAAGATGAATTCCTTTATATTTACGACAAATTCGGTGCGGTTTGGGATACTGTTGATTCCGAAACAGGAACGACTAAAAATATTCTTTTCGGTGAGTGCGTTATTTCCGAAAATTCTTATGCGATTCGGGAGCTTGACAGCAGTATGAAAATCAGAGATCTTTACACAAGGCTGTCTGAGGGTGAGTTTGATGAACTTTTACCTACATACAAGCACACTTTCGCTAAAGCAGATGACGGCAGTTACTATTGGCTTCAGACAGAAATGGTGATGGAAAAATAGCTTTTAGTGGTAAAACCATTTCCGGCAAAACCGAATTTAGGATAATTAAAAATAATTATAATTCAAGCTAACGCAAACAATCTATTGTATCTGCGTTAGCTATTGTTTTTAAGGTTTTATTATTTGAGCTTTGCGCGGTAAAAGTTTTTTGAGGGGTGCGGGGAACAATTTTACAAAAATGTTCCCCAAATAAATTTATATAGAATATGCAACACGTCTGAGTATTTGTTCTCTGTAAATGTTATCAAGCTCATTCCAATATCCGCTCCAACCCCATACGCGAACGATAAGATTCGGATATTTTTCAGGGTGTTCGTTTGCATCCTTGAGGATTTCTCTGTTTATGGAATTGAGTTGAAGTTGATGACCGCCGCGTTTAATGAACGCTTTCACCAGCATTGCAACCTTCGCAATACCGTCATCGTTTCGGAAGGTGGCATCATGAATTTCAAGAGTCAGCGGACCACCGTTAATTATGTTTGAAAGGTCAAATTTCGTAAAGGATTTGATTACTGAAAGAGGTCCTTCGGGTTTTGAGATGAGTGACGGTGAAAAGCTTGCTCCGTAAAGGTCGTAATCGTATCTGCCGTCTGCCGTTGCCTTTGTTTTTATTGCATCCCAATAGTATCCCTGCGCAGAACCGGTTCCCGCTCTGAAAATTCCGCCTCTGCTGTTAGGCTTTCCGTTCAGATATGAGGAGAATTCATCCATTATGAAAGCGCCAAGCTCGTCTGCATATTCGTCATTGTTTCCCATTCGCGGACATGAAAGGAGCTTTGATCTGAGTTCCTCATAACCCTCGAAATTAGTTTCAATAGCCGCAAGCAGGTCTTCTTTTGTCACGGACTTTTCTTCGTATATACATTTCTTTATTGCCGAAAGGGCATCTGCTCCGCAGCTGATACCGCAACCGTGGAATCCGAAGTTGTTGTATACCGCACCACCCTCCATGCTGTCAAGAGCTCTTTCGATGCAGTTGTCAATAAATATTGACTGATATGGTGACAGAGGGTCAGAACGCCTGTTTGCATCTCCCATAAGGCGGTCGCAGGTCTCACGTGATTCGAGGATGAATTTCTCTTTAAACTCATCAAAAGTGTTGCACTCTGTAAGATATTTTACGGTTGTGTTTCGTGTCACGAGAGGTATGTTAAATGACCTGATATTTGGGATATCTCTGCCTTTTCCGGGAATTATGAACTCCCAGCAAGCCGCAACCGTATAGTTTCTTGCATCTTCGAGTGTGTAGCCTAACTTTACAAGTCCCGGAATAACAACGTCATCGTTGCAGTACTGCGGGAAACCCATACCTTTTTTCGTCAGTTTTGTTCCGAGAATATACAACTCGTCGGGAGTGTCTTTGTTTACTCTCAGGTTGATCTTTGGGTCAATGAGGTTAAGCTCCAAGGAAGCCTCCATGCACATCCTCGAAAGCTTTGTGAATTTGTAGTCACCGTTTGTATCGCAACCTCCCAAGACTAAGCTTTGACCGTTGTCTCCGAGCTGCATGCCTTGGTATGTGTCGGTGTCGAAGTTTATAGAAATGAAGAATTCTTCAATAAGTTCAAAAAGGTCTTCCTCGGAAACTCCGTTGGAAATATCTTTTTCAAAATACTCTTCCATGTATCTGTCGAATCTACCCAAGGTCAAGTGACATGATGCATTGCATCTGAGTGTATAGATTGCAATTTTAAGAAGAACAAGAGCTTCATAAAAAGACTCTGCACCGTTATAGGGAATACGTTCCAAAACATCGTAAAGCTCGTTATATCCATTCTCTTTTGCCGCTTGACGGTACTTTTTACAGTAATCAAGAACTGCATTTATCGCATATTCCTGAGATTCAAGAAATTGTATCTGCTCTTCCGTTCTGTTTTGTTTTTTGCTATCGGAGATATCCTCAAGTATTCCCTTGAACCCTTTTTTCAGCAGTTTTTCGTAGTCGGGAGTTATATTTCCTTCAAGCCATTTAATAATGTTTCCGTCCGATAACTTGACATCGGGAATATTGGGAATATATCTGTAAAAGCCGATTCTATCTCCGTCGATGAATAGCGGCTTTTCTTTTTCAAGCATAAGTGTAAGTCTTTTAACAGTGCACATATATTTGTTTGAACCGTTTATCTCTTCATCAAAATTATAAGTTTCGACGGATCTGTTTTTCCTGTATTCTTTTGATTTAAGAATATTAAGAAGTTTTTTAATTCTTTCTGTCATGATTTTCATCCTTTACATTACTTTGACTCTTATACCGAATCCTTCAAAGATGTCCCGATGGATCTGAGGTTCAGCATTCGTGTCGAATTGTGGTTCATACTTTTTACCTGCAAGGGCGTACTTACCTCCTGCCATTTTGTTGTAAGGGAGAAGCTCTGCATAATCAATGCTGAGGCTTTGCAGGAAACCGCAGATCTCCGTAAGATTCTTTTCCGTATCTGTAACTGTTGGAATGAGCGGGATTCTGATTATAAATTTAATTTTGTTGTCAACAAGGTGCTTGAGATTTTCTTTAATACTTTTATTGCTCTGTCCCGTATATTTTATATGATCTTTTTCATCAAATATCTTTTGATCGAACAAGAACAGGTCAGTATGCATTGCTATGCTTTTGAAGATTTCTTTATCACAGAAACCGCTTGTCTGAACGGCTCTGTGTATTTTTCCTTCGAGAAGCTTCAGACATTCCAGGAGAAACTCGTGGGAGGAGAGAGGTTCACCTCCTGAAAATGTTATACCCCCGCCGCTGTCTGCAAGAATATCTCCGTTTTTCAGAAGCTTTTCGCACAGCTCCTGCGGAGTATACTCAACTCCGCATTGACGGATGAGATTTCTCGGACAAACGGAGGCACTTTCTTTAACGAGAATTCGTTTTCCCGTAAGGGCTTCACCTTTGTCGAGACATTTTTCACAACCGAGACATCCGTTCGGACTTCTTACTGTCTGAACCTTGAAAGACTGTCCCTCGGGGTTATGGCACCATGAGCATAACAAGGGACAGCCCTTGAGGAATACGGTAGTACGTATTCCCGGGCCGTCAAATGTAGAAAACTCTTCAATAGAAAAAACTGTTCCGGTTATCATTTTTCGATTGCGGCAACTCTTTGCTGTGCCTTTCTGATTCTTTCAAGATCAAATTTAGGTACTCTTGTGAAGGAGAATATACCGTTCTTTTCCTGGAAAACGTCCGTCAACTGAGTGTAGCAGTAGCCGAACATCTTGGGGTGGTTGAGCAGTACGCCTGTGAGACCTTCAAAACGTTTGTAAACCTCTTCGATATCTTCAGGCGTTTTGCCGTAGCCCCAGCTGTTTTCATTGCTTTCGTCTATATTCCACCAAGTTCCGCCAAATTCTGAAATGAAATAGGGCTGACCCTGAATATATTTGTGTTCATCTGTACGCCAGCAGGGAGGATCTATTTCCTTTTCAGCAAATTCTGCGTAGGTTTCTCTGAATTTTTCGGGATTCTGTTCGTAGTCGTGGTAGTCAAAAATATCTGTGATGACATGTTCGCCGCCGCTTGCATCGATAACAGGTCTTGTTATGTCTATGGCTTTAGTTATGTTATAAACTGTTTTGAATACTTCCTTATCCACACCTGACCATGTTTCGTTGAAGGGACACCAGCCGATTATTGCAGGGCTGTTGTAGTCTCTTTCAACTGATTCGATCCATTCGGGAAGCATTGCATATAAAGATTCTGTCCTTGCAACATCAAGACCCCAGTTGGGATATTCTGCCCAAAGAAGATATCCGAGCTGGTCAGCCCAGTAGGAGAGTCTCGGTTCAAAGATCTTCATGTGCAGACGTGCACCGTTGAAGCCTGCAGCCATGGAAAGTTCAACGTCCTTTTTGAGGGCTTCATCTGTGGGCGCTGTGTAGATACCGTCAGGGTAGAAGCCTTGGTCGAGAACCAATCTCTGGAAGACTGATTTTCCGTTTATTTTGAACTTATAACCGTCAAGTTCTACTTTTCTCATGCCAAAATAGCTTGAGATTTTATCGCCGGTGTCGAGTTCTATTTCGAGGTCATAAAGATTCGGTTCGCCGACATTCCAGAGTTTTGCATCGGGAATATCTATTGAGGCTTTTGCCTGTCTTCCTGTTATTTTGAATTCTGCACCGTGTTTTCTGTCGTCGATGGATGCAGTTGCTTTTGCGGAAGAAGCGCCTTCTTTATTGAGATAGAGTTCAATGTGGAGTTTTCCGTTGTCAACATCGGGAGTGAGTTTCAATTTCTGAACATAGATATCTTCAACGATCTCTGTCCAGACTGTTTGCCATATACCTGTTGTTCTTGTGTATGAACATCCGCAGTTGTAGTATACGTCGCACTGTTTTCCTGAGGGGAGAAGTGGGTTTCTTGTATCGTCGAATGCTTTGAGGATAATAACGTTTTCTCCGTCATGGACATTTTTTGTAATGTCAAAGGAGAATGGCGTATATCCACCTTTATGTGTTCCAACAGAAACACCGTTTATCCAGACTTCTGCAAGGTAGTCAACTGCTCCGAAATGAAGAATGAGTCTTTTGTTTTCGAGAGCTTTCATGTCTACGTTAAAGGTTCTTCTGTACCAGACCGCTGTCATAAAATCAACGTATTCAATACCTGAAAGTTTTGATTCAGGTGCAAACGGGACGATTATCTTATGGCTGAAAGATTCTGCTTGATAAAGTTTTCTGTCTTTACCGCTGTTTCCGTGGTCAAATTCAAACTGCCATTCTCCGTTCAGACATTCCCAATCCTTTCTTACAAGTCTGGGACGTGGATATTCATTTCTTGGTATCATAATTTTAGTCCTCCGTTATATAATAGTTTAGGGCTTTTCTTTTATTATAGCAGATTTTGTGAGGAATTTCAAGTCTTAAGCGTAAAATTTTCTACTAAAAATTATTTTTCTTACAGCTGTTAACGAATTTCCGCGTGTTAATGTGATATAATGTTCATAATAATTTTTTTGTAATGTATTGACAATCTTTTGTTACTGTGTTATAATATACTGGGAAAATTTAGGAATCAAATAAAAATTTAATTAAGGAGGCATTTTAAAATGACGATTTTTTCCTTTTTTGCTCTGCTTGGCGGACTTGCTCTTTTCCTGTATGGAATGAATATTATGGGATCGGGACTTGAAAAAGCTTCAGGCGGAAAACTTGAACGTGTTTTGGAAAAAATGACGAACAATCCCATTAAAGGCGTATTTCTTGGCGCGGTAGTTACGGCTGTTATTCAGTCTTCTTCCGCTGTGACCGTTATGGTCGTAGGGTTTGTAAACTCCGGAATCATGCAGCTTTCACAGGCTGTCGGTATCATTATGGGTGCCAATATAGGAACCACGGCAACATCATGGATTTTGAGCCTTTCAGGGCTTGACAGTTCAGATCCTGTCGTGGCTATTTTTAAGCCAACATCCTTTGCACCTGTTGTTGCTTTTATTGGTATCGTTCTGATATTTCTGGACAAAAACGGTAAAAAGAAAGATATAGGCTCGATTCTTATAGGTTTTGCCATTCTTATGTATGGTATGACAGCAATGAGTGACTCTGTTGAACCTCTTAAAGACAGCCCTGAGTTTGCAAATATATTGCTTATGTTTTCAAATCCCTTGCTTGGCGTTTTTGCCGGTGCTGTTTTTACTGCGATAATCCAGAGTTCTTCCGCATCTGTCGGTATTTTGCAGGCATTGTCTTCAACAGGTGCTATTACTTCGGGAAGTGCTATTCCTATTCTTCTCGGTCAGAATATCGGTACCTGTGTCACAGCTCTCATTTCGAGTGTCGGTACCTCCAGGAATGCAAAACGCGCCGCTATGGTTCACTTGTATTTTAATGTCATAGGTACTGTTCTGTTCTTGATCCTGTTTTACAGCCTTGATTTTTTCATTGACTTTGCGTTTAAATACGAACCTCTTAATGCTGTTGGAATAGCTGTTATTCATACGGTCTTCAATGTTTTGTCTACAGCAGTTTTGCTTCCGTTTTCCAAGCAATTGGAAAAACTTGCAAATATTTCAGTCAAAGATAAAGTTGAGAAAGATGATTTCCCTGTGTTGGACGAAAGATTTCTGCTTTCTCCGTCCTTTGCTGTTGAACAGAGTTTCAATGTTTCCGCTTCTATGGCAGAGATTTGCAGAGAAGCATTTACAGATGCTGTTTCTGTTGTCAAAAAATATGACTCGAAACTTGCCGATAAAATAAGAGCAAATGAAGAATTGCTTGATAAATACGAGGACCGTTTGGGTTCATATCTTGTGAAGCTTGCAGGTCATGATCTTACTGAGTCCGATAACAACTCCGTTTCCGTAATGCTCCATGCAATCGGTGATTTTGAGCGAATCGGTGACCATGCCTTGAATCTTCTTGAGCTTGCGGAGGAGATCAATCAAAAGAAAATGGTATTTTCTGAGTCTGCCACAGAAGAGCTTGAAAAAATGATTAAAGCTCTCGTTGAAATAGTTGAATTGACTATTGAGGCATATAAGACCAATGACACAGAACTGTCTCGTCACGTAGAACCTCTTGAGCAGGTTATCGACCTGATGAAAGATTCCGCAAAACAGAATCATATCAAAAGGCTTACAAATGGCGAATGTACCATTGAGCAAGGGTTTGTGTTTACCGATATAGCCGCAAATCTTGAAAGAGTTTCCGACCATTGTTCCAACATCTCCGTTGCGGTTATAAGGTTGAGAAATTCCGTTTTCGACACGCACCGTTATCTGAATTCCGTGAAATATTCGACAGAGGGTCAGTTTGCGGACGATTACAAAAATTACAAGAAGAAGTATAATATGTAAATGTTATAAAAGTTTTAAATTTTCAGGAGTAGACAGCCCCCTCTTTTTATGATATAATATAAGAAAAACTCTTTTTTTAGGAGGAAAACATCATGAAATTCAAACGATTTACGGCAGCTGCGATTGCTGCGGTCATGGCAGGAACGACATTGGTTTCGTGTTCGCAGCCGAACTTGGAGAACCTTTTGCCTTTTAATGAGGACAAAAGTTCAAAATACACGTCGGTTGTGGAAAATTCCGCGTTGACGCTTTACGTTGATGCGAATGTCAACGACGGCGGCGACGGTAGCGAAGCTTCACCTTTCAAAACAATTCCCGAAGCTCAGACAAAGATTCGTGAAATCAAAGCAACAGAAGGACTTCCCGCAGGCGGTATTACTGTTTTTGTCAAGGATGGCGAATACAGAATTACCGAGGGACTTATATTTACGGAAGCCGATTCAGGTACAGCAGAATGTCCCATAACTTATGTTTCCGAAAGCAAATTCGGTGCGGTTCTTACCGGTGGTCTCATTCTTTCGGCATCTGATTTTGAGCCTCTTTCCGCTGAAGAAAAAGCCCGTCTTATAGACGACACATCAAAGGAAAAGGTCGTTAAGGTGGACCTTAAAAAATACGGTCTTACAGAAGCCGATTGGGGTAAATTATATCCTAAAACAGTTTTTGAAAGTCAGTATGAAAATATATCGGGAGATGAACCGTCGGAACTTTTTATTAACGGGAAAAGAGTCTGTATTTCCCGTTGGCCAAATGAAGATTTCCTTCTTGTTAAAGATATTGTTAATTATGGAGATTTCTATATTACAAATTTAATTCAGGAATATCAAATACGTAATGATGACCAAATCAGAAACCCTGAATTATCTTCTATAGTAAACCCCAAGGGAGCAACTTTTACAGTTGAAGATTTTGTTATTGAAAGAATGAAATCCTGGCAAACAGTTGAAGATGTTTTTACAAGAGGATATTTTCGTTGGGGCTGGTATGATGAAGCTCCGAGCATATTAACTGTTGACTTTGATAAAAAATCAATAACTCATGCTCAAGCTATATTTGATTCAATTTCTGTAAACGGACGTTTTTGGTTTGATAACATTTTTGAAGAAATGGATGTAGAGGGGGAATACTATATTGACAGAGAAAACGGTATCTTATATGTCTATAAAACAAAGGACTTTAACTCGGCTCAAATAGAGCTGTCAACTTCAATTTCCGATATTGTAAAAATGACAGATGTTTCGTTTGTTGCTCTTAAAGGATTTAAATTTTGTACTACAAGAGGTAACGGTATTTCCGCAACCGGAAATAACCTTATCATAGATAATTGCAACATCAACAATATAAGAGGTTACGGTGTTTATTTAGCAGGGAACAACAATGCTGTTCAAAATTGTGACATCGCAAATGTCGGTTCTTATGGTATTTCAATGTCCGGAGGAGATATCTCAACTCTTACTCCTTCCGGAAGTATTATCTGCAATAATTACATTCATGATTTCGGTCAGATACTGAGAACTTATAATGGTGGCGTTCATATTGCAGGCTGCGGTATCACTGTTTCACATAATGAACTTGCCAATGCTCCGCACATGGCAATCGGAAGCAACGGACCTAATCACATATTTGAATATAACGAAATATATAATGTTTGTCTTGAAACTTCGGATTGCGGTGCCGTATATTGCGGTCTGAACTATGAGTCATACGGTACTGTTTTCAGATATAATTTTATACATGATATTGGAAACGATTCGGGTGATTCACACGGAATTTACTGGGACGACGGCCTTAGCGGGCAGGCCGCTTACGGAAATATTATGTTAAATATTCAAGGTCATTCTTTTTTGATAGGTGGAGGTAGAGATAATACCATTGAAAATAATGTTATAATTAATTCAACAAGCAATATACACTGTGACACTCGCGTAAGAGATGGTATCTTATATGATGGTTGGTTTGATATAAATGCAACCATAAAAATGTCGGAGCAAATCAAAAACTTCAAACAGAATATCGTATGGTTGGAAGCTTTTCCTTCGTTTAATACTGTTATTCCTTACTCTGCCGATTATGCAGGAGATGAAAATGATCCTAATTATATGATTAATCCATCAAACAATATAGTAAAGAATAATATTGTGTATTTTTTTGCAACGGTTATGCTTTCTAAGGATAACTTTGTTTTTGATATTGTCGATGAAGCACTTTTGTTTTTCGAGCCAGAGAATAACTACTTTATTCAAAATGCATATGGAGATTTTCCGCATTTGAATAATGAAGACTATACTATCAGTGAAAAAGCAAAGGCTTTGAAACTTTGCCCCGACTTTGAACCGATTCCTTTCGACAAAATAGGCAGAATCGACTGATAAAATAACGGTCACGTTTTCTTGAGTGAGAACGTGACTGATTTTTTATTTTTTGTGCGATTTGAACATGAGTGCTATCAGGGTGCCGAAGACTATGGCAGCGGTGATTCCACCTGCGGTTCCCGAAAGTCCGCCTGTAAAAGCTCCCAACAGTCCGTGTTGGTCTACGGCTTCCTTTACGCTCGTGGCGAGAGTGTGCCCGAAGCCTGTCAGCGGAACCGATGCTCCTGCTCCCGCAAAATCCGCTATTTTTTCATAGATCCCCAATGCTGAGAGGATTATTCCCGAAACCACATATCCTACCAATATTTTAGCCGGGGTAAGTTTTGTTTTATCTATTAAAATCTGCCCGACAGCGCAGAAGAAGCCTCCGATGGCAAATGCTTTGATATAGTCCATATTTCCCCCTAATTTATTGAAAAATGAACAAGATGAGCAATTCCGGGGATTGATTCTCCCTGGAGTGAAGTGTTTGGGTTCATCAATGCTCCTGTTGTGATAAACAAAACTTCTTTGTATTTTCGCTGTATCATTTTCGGCAAAATATATCCTGTAAGAACCGCCGCCGAACATCCACAGCCGGAACCTCCCGAGTGGACATCCTGTTTTTCGCAGTCATATATCATCGTTCCGCAATCATTATATTCCTTTCCCAATGTTATGCCGTCTTTTTTCAGCAGTATTCTCAGAAGTTCCTTCCCCTGGGTCCCCAGGTCCCCCGTTACGATCATGTCGTACTCTTCAGGTTTTGTTTTTGTGTCGTCAAAGTATCGTTTTAATGTGAGAGCTGCTGCGGGAGCCATTGCTGCGCCCATGTTGTTCATGTCTGTGATTCCCATATCGCAGATAACTCCGGGACAACAGTCTTTTATTTTTGGTTTATTTTCGTTGTTCTCGCTTGAAAGCATTATGCAGCCGGATCCGGTCACAGTCCATTGAGATGTCGGAGTTCTTTGGTTTCCGTATTCAAGCGGGAATCTGAATTGTCGCTCTGCCGAGCAAAAGTGGGAGCTTGTCAGGGCTATGGCTCTGTTTGCGAAACCGCCGTCAATTGTCATCGCCGCCAGGATCGTTCCTTCAGCCATTGTTGAGCAAGCTCCGTAAAGCCCAAAAAACTGCACAGGAGTATCACGAACGCTAAAGTTCGAACCAGCGCACTGATTGAGGAGATCGCCTGCAAAGATGAATTCAATGTCTTGGGGAGATATTTTTTCTTGTTGGATAACATCGTTTAAAACCTCTTTCTGCATGAATGATTCAGCTTTTTCATAGGATTTTTGTTTAAAATATTCATCGTTGGAGTACTTGTGGAAATAGTTACTCAACGGACCTTCTTTTTCTTTTTGCCCGACGATGGACGAAAATGCGGAAACTTCCAGGGGGGAGCTGAAAACATAAGTTCCTGAACCGATCTTTTTTGTCATTGAAGTACTCCTTTATGCCATGAATAATGTTATTATATAGTATAAGATTCCGTAAAAAACGGATGCTGTTGTTCCGTATACTATTACAGGACCTGCTATTGCGAAAATTTTTGTTCCAAGTCCCAGAATGAAGCCCTCTGTTTTGAATTCCAAGGCAGGAGAGACCATTGCATTTGCAAAGCCTGTTATAGGGACGAGAGTTCCTGCTCCTCCGAATTTCGCTATTTTATCGTATATTCCGAGTCCTGTAAAAAGTGCGCTTAGAAAAATGAGTGTAATTGAAACATAAGTTTTTGAGTCTGTTGTGCTGAGCTTTATGACATCGTAATAAATTGTGTATAATACCTGTCCTATAGTACATATTGTTCCACCAATAAGAAATGCAAAAATAATGTCTTTTATAATGGGAGATTTTTTTGCTGTTTTCTCCGATAGGTTTTGGTAATCTTCCGCTTTCATTTATATCACATCCTTAATTTTTTATCTATAGTATGTCCGATAAAGCTTTTAATATGTGAAGTTTTTTTATTTTTCTGATAGGTGGATCAATTTTGGAAATTATTTGTAATAACAGAAAAAAGTACAGCTAACGCAAAGAGAATCAATGCGTTAGCTGTTGGTTTTTAAGGTCAAAGAGATCGTGTGGTCACACACACTAAAAGTTTTTTTGGAAAGGGTACGGGAAAACCTATTTTTACAAAAAATGGTTTTCCCGAAAAACAATCTGTACTTAAAATGGAATAGCTTCTTTGTTTGCGACCACGATGTTGCTTCTCAAAGTTGCTTGTTTGATTGCTTCTTCCACGGAGGCTCCTGACATTATAAAATGCAGATATGTCGCTCCGAAGCAGTCGCCCGCACCTACTGTAGAGACAACCTTTACCATTGGTGGAGTTCCTGACGTATAAAGCGTCGTTTTGTCCTGAACCATTGAGCCGTGTTTGCCTAAAGTGTAAACTACCTGCTTGAGATTTGGGAAACTGTTTAAAACTCTTTTCGGGAAGCTTTCGTCACCTTTATCAATAAGACCGAGATCTTCAAGAAAATGTCCCTCTTCGTCGCTTATTTTGACTATGGTGGATTTTCTCATACAAAGCTCCAGGGATTCTTTGCAATAACAGTTTTTACGGATATTTATGTCACAGAATATTTCGGGAAAACTGCATTTTTCAAGGATTTTTTCGAGAGTCTTTTTTGAAACGGGGTTTCTTTGAATGAGCGTATTGAAATAAAATACATCTCCGCTTATTTTTGATATGTCGTCATCTGTCAGAGTTATATTATCGTAAGCTGTGTCTGTCAGGACATTGTATGATGGAATACCGTCTTCGTCAAGGGTTACAAGACATTTACCTGTTGAAAACTTGTTTTTTTGCACGAGATCTGTGTGTATTCCATGCTTTTTCATTTCATGCAGAGCATCGTTTCCAAGATCATCGTTTCCGATTGCTGTAATGAGGTGGGCTTCATCTCCCAAATGTGCCAGATGTGCACTGAAATTGAAAGGTGCACCCCCAATGACTGCTGTGTCAGGATAAACATCCCATATTACTTCTCCGTAAATAATTGCTTTCATTTTTTAGTCCTTTCGCAAGCTTCTCAGTAGTTTTATTTCTTCCGCATATCCGTCTATCTCGTTTGGAGTTTCAAGGAAAAAGGGTAGGTCTTTTAATGCGGGATGATTTATGATTCTTGTTATTGCTTCCAGTCCAAGAAATCCCTGTCCTATTTTTTGATGTCTGTCTTTTTTGCTGCCCAAGGGATTCATTGAATCGTTCAGATGTATTGCTTTTATTCTGTGGAGTCCTACGGTTTTATCGAATTCCGTAAGTACTCCGTCGAGGTCGTTTACAAGGTCATATCCTGCATCGTTGACATGACAGGTGTCGAAGCATACACCTGTTTTATCCCGTATCTCAGGGGATACCCGATCTATTATTTCACGTATTTCTTCAAATTTACCGCAAACTTCTGTGCCTTTGCCTGTCATTGTTTCCAGAAGAAGGGTTGTTCTGTGGTGCGGTCTGAAAACCGTATTTATCATATCTGAGATAAGTTCGATCCCTTTTTCCATTCCCTGTTTTACATGGCTTCCGGGATGGAAGTTATAAAGATTTCCCGGGGTGTTTTCCATCCGTTCCAGATCGTCTGCCATTATTTCTGTGGTGAAGGTTCTTATTCTTTCATCCGACGCTGCAGGATTCATGGTGTACGGAGCATGTGCAAGAATAATGTTTATGCCGCCCTCGGTGGATGTCTGTAAATATTTGTTTACATCGGAAGTGTCAATGTTTTTTGCGGAACCACCTCTCGGATTTCTTGTGAAAAACTGAAAAGTATTCGCATTTATATTTATTGCCTGTTTTGCCATAGCGTTGTATCCGTCACTTGACGAAAGATGACAGCCTATTATCATATTTTTATTGAATCCCCTGTAACTTAAAATGTTTTATTGCATATATTATACAATGTAAACGATGAAAAATCAAGTACTAAAGTGATGAACTTTTCTGATTTGTATAACCGGAGAAAAATGCAACTAAAAGTTGCGAAAAATTATTTGCTTAGTTGGTTGTAAAATCGGATAATATTTGGTATTATATTAGTATAAAGATTTGCGGTTTTTTACCGCTTATTTTATTGGAAAATTTTTATTGATCCCGAAATGGAGATTTGCGGATGACTATCGGACAAAAAATATCATATCTCAGAACCAGGAAGAATTTAACACAGGAATATTTGGCAGAATATCTTGATGTATCACGTCAATCTGTTTCAAAATGGGAAATGGACCAGGCGGTTCCGCATATTGATAAAATAATTAAACTGTGCGATTTATTTTCAGTTTCGGCAGATAATCTGATGCGTGAAGAAGTTGTTCTGAATTTTTTGGATTCGAAGCCACGAAAGGTAGAGATCGTTGACGGGCAGAATAAATATTTCGGGACAGACGGTTTCAGGGGAGAAGCGAATGTTGACCTTACCTGTCAGCAGGCTTTTAAGGTTGGACGGTTTCTCGGCTGGTATTATCAGAGTCCTATATCCGGTTGTCTGAAAAACGGATACAGACCGCGTATAGTTATCGGTAAAGATACCAGACGTTCAAGTTATATGCTTGAATATTCTCTCATTACAGGGCTTACAGCGTCGGGTGCCGATGTTTCAATGCTTCATGTTACTACGACTCCCAGCGTTTCATATATCACAAGACAGGATGAATTTGACTGCGGTATTATGATTTCAGCATCCCATAATCCTTATTATGATAACGGAATCAAAATCGTAAACCGTTACGGTGAAAAGATCGACGATTATACCGCATCTTTGATAGAAGCTTATCTGGATGGACGAATGGATGTTCTTGAGGTTGATACAGACGATCTTCCGATGGCTAAAAGGGAAAAACTCGGATGCATTACGGAATACAGTGCGGGAAGAAACAGATATATCGGTTATCTTATCTCCGTGGCATCTCATTCGTATAAGAATCTCAGGATCGGTCTTGACTGCGCTAACGGAGCTTCTTGGACGATTGCAAAGGCTGTTTTTGATGCTTTGGGGGCACATACATATCTTATAGGGGCTGCTCCTGATGGTCTGAACATAAACGAAAATTGCGGTTCTACTCATATAGATACCTTGAAGCAGTTTGTCCGTGACAATCATCTTGATGTCGGATTTGCATTTGACGGGGATGCTGACAGGTGTATTGCTGTTGATGAGAACGGAGAGGAAGTTTCAGGAGATCATATCCTTTATATATTGGCTTGCGGATTGAAAGATAAAGGACGGCTTGATAATAATACAGTCGTTGCAACGGTTATGTCCAATACCGGGTTGCTGAGGGCACTGAAAGCTGAAGAAATTGATTATGAGCTGACAACTGTCGGAGACCGTTTTGTATATGAATGTATGCAGAAGAACGGTTATAAATTGGGTGGCGAGCAGTCAGGGCATATTATATTGAAAAAATATGCAACCACAGGTGACGGTATACTTACAGCTATTATGCTTACCGAAGAAATGTGTGACAGAAAATCGTCCTTGTCCATGCTTGCGGCTCCCGTCGTTATTTATCCCCAGGTTACAAAAAATATAAAAGTGACAGACAAACGCGCTGTTATGACTGATCAGGAAATCCTTGGTGCTGTTGATAATATAAATAAAGAGCTTAACGGGAATGGAAGAATTCTTCTCCGGGAAAGCGGTACTGAACCTGTTATAAGGGTCATGGTTGAAAGTGAGAATGTTGATCTGTGTGAGAAATATGCAAACCTTTTAATCTCTATGATTAAAAAAGGAGGCTATTGAGGTGCTTGAATCGTCACTGAAAACAGCAGACCTTTTTGATTGCAAAGTGCCGTATTTAAAATCGTTTTTTGCCGGATATGAATATCCATGGCAGATGGTTCCTCATATAAAAGATTTTATTTTGAGTATTATAGAAACGGGACTTGACGGATATGAACTGATCGGAGAGAATATTCTTATTGGTGAAAACGTTTCTGTTTCACCAAAAGCGGAGATCTGCGGACCTGCAATAATCGGCAAAAATACCGAGGTGCGTGTGGGAGCATATATCCGTGGAAGTGTTATAACAGGTGAAAACTGTGTTATTGGCAATTCCTGTGAAGTTAAAAACAGTATTCTGTTGGACGGTGTCCAGATCCCTCATTATAATTATGTTGGTGATTCCGTGCTTGGGAACAAATCTCATCTCGGCGCAGGATCCGTATGTTCAAATTTAAAAAATGATAATAAAAATGTGTTTATTCACGGGAAGACAGAGCATCCTACTGAAATGCGTAAACTCGGTGCAATTCTGGCAGACTACGCAAATGTGGGCTGTGGCTGTGTGTTGAATCCCGGAACTGTTATTGGAAAATATTCATCAGTATACCCTCTTGTTTCTGTCCGAGGTGTTGTTCCTCCGAACAGAATAGTAAAAGATTCAAATACCATAGTTGAGAGGGTTTGATTTTATGTGTGGCATTATCGGTTATACCGGAGCAGAAGACGCAGAGAATATTTTAATAGACGGACTTCATTCTCTTGAATACAGAGGTTATGATTCTGCAGGTGTGAGTGTTTCAACGCCTCAAGGAATAATGACAGTTAAATGTAACGGCAGGGTCTCAGCGTTGGAAGAGAAGATTGCTCTTTCAGGAAGTTTAAAAGGAACTTGCGGTATCGGTCATACACGCTGGGCAACCCACGGTGTTCCATCGGAAAGGAATGCTCATCCTCATAATTCCGTAAATTTGACGCTTGTACATAATGGAATAATTGAAAATAACGATGAATTGAAAGAAAATCTGATTGAACTCGGATATGTTTTTCAAAGTGATACTGATACCGAATGTCTGGCGCATTTGCTTGACAGCTTTTATAAAGAAGAGAATGACCCTGTTGCGGCAATGATCAAAACGGTTTCCCGTTTGAAAGGTTCTTTTGCTTTTGCGGTTATTTTTAAAGATCGTTCCGATTTTATTTATGCTTTACGTAAGGATAATCCACTTATTGTTGCAGAGGGGGAACACGGCTATTTTCTGGCTTCCGATATCCCCGCATTGTCCCCATATGCTCAAAATATATGCAGGGTAGGAGAGAATGAGATCGTTTGTTTAAGTCCCGGCTCATGCAGGTTTTACGATCTTCAGGGAAAAGAGTTCTCCGGGATTTTTGAAGATTATAATGCTAATGATTTTTCTTCCTCAAAAGACGGATATGATTATTTCATGCTGAAAGAAATGCTTGAACAGCCTGAAGCTATCCGCAGAACCGTCGGACACAGAATAAACATTGACGGATTTCCGGACTTCAGCGCTGATAGTATCCCTGATTCTTTGTTTGAAAATCTTGATTCTGTCTCGATAGTCGGCTGCGGTTCTGCATCACACGCGGGAATAGTCGGAAAGAATATTATAGAAAAACTGTCAGGTATTCCTGTTTCTGTGAATATAGCATCTGAATACCGATATGATCCACCTGTTTCTTACGGAAATACGCTTACGGTGTGTATTTCGCAATCAGGGGAGACTGCTGATACTTTGGCTGCACTTCGCTGTGCAAAATCTCACGGATCCGTGACTTTGGGGATAGTGAATGTTTTCGGTTCTACCATAGCTTCCGAATGTGATTATGTGATTTATACTAATGCCGGTCCTGAAATTGCTGTTGCAACGACAAAGGGATACATGACTCAGGTTGCTCTTCTTGCAGTTCTTGCCGCAAAAATTTCTCTTGATAAGAAGACTGTTTCAGAGACTTATGTTAAAGAATTTTGTCATGAACTTTTATATAATATCCCGAACGCTGTAAATACGGTGCTTTCAAGAATGTCGGAAATTGATTCGATCTCAGAACGAATCAAAAATTGTGATGACCTGTTTTTTATCGGGCGTGGAAACGACAGTAGTGCGGCACCTGAATGTTCTTTGAAGTTAAAGGAGATCTCTTATATTCACTCCGAAGCTTATGCGGCAGGGGAGTTGAAACATGGGACGCTGTCTCTTATTACTGACGGAGTTCCCGTCTTTGCTTTGGCGGCTGATTCAAAACTTTTTGAAAAGACCGCTTCCAATATCCGTGAGGTTAAAAGCCGTGGCGGATATGTGATTCTTGTTTGCAGTGAGAAAATTGAAAATGCCGAAGCTTATGCTGATACGGTATTCAAAGTTCCCGATGTAAACCCGTTGCTGTCGCCCATGGTGACTGTAACGTTTGCTCAATGCGTTGCGTATAAAACCACTCTTCTGCGAGGTTTTGATGTGGATCATCCGCGTAATCTTGCAAAATCGGTAACGGTTGAATAGGGGTTTTATTCTCAATATATTTTAGTTTTATCCTAAAATCTTGAATTGATTTCGCGCAAGCGAACTGATCTCATCTCATTTTATTGGCGGCAGAAATGCCGCCTGTTTTTCTTTTTTAGGGGTGTTTTGGGCGGGAAAAACTTTTTTCGCGGAAAACAGAATCTTCGTGTAAAGATATAATAAATGTCATATAATTGTAAAATTTTGGGGATAGAACGACTTGACAAGAAAAATTTAATATGTTATACTTATAAAAAGAGGTTTTACTTCTTTAGAATTTTAAAGAAAGAGTGGTTTTATGCGTAAATTTAAATTTGTTCCATTGGCAGTAGGCGTTGTGCTTCTTATCTCGATGCTTACAGCTTGCGGAGAAAATGTAACTGAAAATGATGAACAGGATTCACCGGTTACAGGGAATGAGGATATTGTTCAGGATGAAAACGAAAACGGTGGAGAAGAACAAGTGAGCTTTATTGATTACAGTGACCCTAAGTGGTATGATGATGCTTTATTGGTAAATGTTGACCCCAACTGGTATGGGCCGAATCCTAAACATATTTCCTATGAATCTGAAGAAGCTGTGGTTGAATCAGCTAAGGCAATATGTACACAATATGCTGTACAGAATATTTCAGATGTTCTGTTCTGTATTTTTGAACAGACCTCTATTCTTCCGTCTGAAACACAGTTGTGGCGAGCTTCCAAACATACTTGGACAGAAGAAAACGGTATTCCCGTAGATTATGCGTATCTGAAAACGATGTATACTGCTTATGAGGAATACGGCATTGATGTATACCAAATAATGCTTGATACACTCCGTGAAAACGGCATTCGTCCCTGGATAACTATCAGAATGAATGACTGTCATTTCGGTGCAGATGAAACATCATTTCTGAAATCAGACTTCTTTTATGAAGCTAAAGAAAAAGGTTATATGATTGGTTCTAACGGTGAAGATTACGGTTATTATAATACCTGTTTGAATTATGCTGTTCCCGAAGTCCGTCAGAGAATGCTTGATTATATTGAAGAAATGCTTGGTCGATATGAAGTTTTCGGTTTGGAACTTGATTTCATGAGAGAAATTTATTCCTTTGATTATATTAATAATCCTGAATGCCGTAATCAGATGAATGATTTTATGCGTGAAGTAAATAAAATTCTTGAAAATGCGGAACAAAAGTGGGGACATGATATAAAACTCATGGTGCGTATTGCCCGTTCTGTTGAAGCTACAACGGTTTACGGTTTTGATGTTTCAACTTGGGTTTCGGAAGATTTAGTGGATGCGCTTGTTCCTTCTCCCCGTTGGGCGTGTTCCGACAGTGGTATTCCCGTAAAAGAGTGGGTTAACCTTGTTGGCGATAAAGATATTGCAATTTTCCCTTGTGTTGAATACTTACATTTGGATTATACATTAACTACACCGGATATTTCAAAAGCTTATGCTGCAGCATGGTATTCTCAGGGGGCTTATGGATTCTATGCCTATAACCACATGGACAATAGTCTTTTGTTGAGCGAGGTTGATGGGGTTTGTTATTTCAGCAGAGAATACTGTATGAATTCAGAACGCAGATTTGTGGTTACTTATCAGGATATTCATCCTGAAGGTACTGAAAGCTATGAACCTTTACCTGTTGCAATCAAAACTATGAATACAAAGCAAGAACCTTTGGAAATTAATATAGGCAAAGTAAATGCTGATGATACTTTAATCATGACTTTAGGGGTCAGCGGAAACCCAGAAAAAATAGATATTTCAGATGTTACGATCAATGGGCTTTCGGCGACTTCAATAGAAAATAAGGGTCTTGGACTTATAAAAGGTCCGGCGGAAGACGGCAGCGGGGATGTTCTTCTTTCTGACGGTTATGCGTATGAATGTGTTTTTACCGGGATAGAAACAGAAGGTAACATTTCGATTTTTGTTGAAGGTGAAAAGTTTGGTGTAATAGATTATGTTGAAATCAAAATAGTTCCTAAACAATAAGTATTTTTACCCTATTCGGCTTTCTTTTCGGGGTTTAAGGGGAGCTTTTCTTTTTTTGTGAAAAGAAAATTTTTTATACCGTTTTTAATAAAATCGAAGTTTGTTAGACCATTCTGTCAATAAAACCTGTAATCGGTTTTCTTTTCGGGGTTTAAGGGGAGCTTTTCTTTTTTCGTGAAAAGAAAAGCTCCCCTTATTAAAAAATTCTTAAATCCTTACGGATACACTTGATTTTCACGGGATTTTTTGATATAATATAGAAGAAATAATATGCTTAAATTAAGGAGAGTATAACTATGAAAAAATATGCTATCGGTTTTGACATCGGCGGAACAAAATGTGCTGTTGTATATGGTAGTTACGACGAACAGATCGAGATAATTGATAAAATTAAATTTGCAACAAGCTCAATCAATTCACCTCTTGAAATCGTAAATACGCTTTGCGACAAGACTCTTGAGCTTCTTAAAAAGCACGGCAAGACAACTGCAGATATTGAGGGTATCGGTATTTCTTGCGGCAGTCCCCTTGACCCTGTAAAAGGTATAATTCAGTCTCCTCCGAATCTTCCCGGTTGGGATAATATCGAGATCGTCGATATTGTAAACGACCGTCTCGGCGTTAAAGCTAAGCTCCAGAACGATGCTAATGCGTGTGCACTTGCTGAATGGAAATACGGTGCGGGCAGAGGCTCAAATAATATGATATTCCTTACATTCGGTACCGGTTTTGGCGCCGGACTTATCCTTGACGGCAGACTTTATAACGGTGTGAACTGCATGTCAGGTGAAATCGGACATGTTCGTCTTTCTGAATACGGCCCTGTAGGTTACGGCAAGGCAGGCTCCTGCGAAGGTTATTGCAGCGGTGGCGGTATTGCATCTCTCGCTCAGACAAGAGTTCTTGAAGAACTTCAGAAAGGTAAAAAAGTTTCTTTCTGTCCTGATGTGGATAGCGTTTCCCACCTTACCGCTAAAATCGTCGGTGATGCTGCTGAGGCAGGGGATGAACTCGCAAAGGCTATTTATGCGGAAAGCGGAAAATATCTCGGAAGAGCCGTTTCTGTTCTTGTAGATCTTCTCAATCCCGACAAAGTGGTAATCGGAAGTATCTATGCACGCAGTACAGAGCTTCTCAGAGGCTATATGCTTGAAGAAATGAAAAAAGAATGTCTCCCTGTAAACTTTAACAGTGTTGAAGTTGTTCCTGCGGAACTCGGTGACAGTATCGGTGATATTGCATCTCTTGCAATCGCACTTGTTGGTTAAGGAGGATAAATTATGCTTAATGTTACAGAAACTTATGCTCAGTTTAAAACTGAAAATCCCGAACTTGAAGCTTTTTGCGGTGCGGATGTAATGAAGGCTTACGAGCTTTGCGCTGAAGCTTACGAAAACGGATGCAAACTTATGACTTGCGGTAACGGTGGCAGTGCGGCTGACGCAGAACATATTGTCGGTGAACTCATGAAAGGTTTTGTTCTTCAGAGACCTCTTCCCAAGGCTGAAATAGATACTCTTGAAGAACTTTTCGGAGCAGAAGGTAAGGACCTCGGAGAGAAGCTCCAGGGCTCAATGCCTGCGATCGCACTTACAGGCGGACTTTCCCTTACAACTGCCTTTGCCAATGACGTAGCACCCGAAAACGGATTTGCTCAGCAGGTTTACGGTTACGGAAACAAAGGCGACGTTCTCATTGCTCTGTCAACTTCCGGTAACTCAAAAAATGTTATTCAGGCAGTCAGAATTGCGAAACTCAAAGGCGTTAAAACTGTTGCAATCACGGGCGAAAAGGACAGCAAACTTTCTGCTCTCTGCGATGTTACAATAAAAATGCCGTCCACCAAGACATACAGAGTTCAGGAATACACTCTTCCCGTGTACCATGTTCTCTGCGCAATGCTCGAAGCTAAATTCTTTAACGAATAATTAAATCTTTTTTGTGTAATGTGGGGAATCCTATTCTTTTCGGAGAAAAACTTAAGGGTTCCTCACTTTCTTTCTAAACTTTGTTGTATGCCTATTTGTGATATTTTTATTTTTTTTTTTTGAAATAGCATTGACAATTAATTTTTAGTGTGGTATAATATGGTTGTTCCACAGAACATTAAATAAAAAATAAGGAGGTCGTAAAATGACCAAAAGAATCATTTCAATGTTGCTTGCCATTACAATGATGTTTGCAATGCTTGCGGCTTGTAATAATGAAACACCCGTTGAAAACCCTGATGAGCCCGACAATCAGGAAGATATTCAGGGCGATGAAGTGGTTGACTACGGTAAAATTACTCTTGTTTCTGACGGTTTGACGGAATACGTTATTGTTATAGGCGAAAATGCTTCCGCAACCGATAAGGCTTCTGCGTTTGAACTTCAGAATTATCTGAAGCAAATTTCAGGGGTGGAAATTCCTGTGGTATCCGATTCAATCGAAGCTGTTGAAAAGGAAATTATCGTGGGTAAAACGAACCGTGAAGAATCTTCAATTATTAACCGTGAAGAACTGGGTACAGACGGTTTTGTAATCAAAACAATCGGTTCAAAATTATGGATCGTTGGCGGTGAGGAAAGAGGCACGATTTATGGTGTCTATGAATTCCTCGAAGCATATCTCGGTTGCCGTTACTACACTTCAACCATCGAGAAGATTCCCGAACTGAAAACCGTTTCTATAGAACCTATTGAAGAAGACAAGCAGATTCCCATTTTTGAGTTCCGTGACCATGAGTGGGCTGACTATATGCGTAATCCTATCAGTATCAAGCATAAATTCAACGGCGGTGTCGTTTTCTTTGGTGATAATACAGGTACAGACTATTTTAATGCAATTTCGTTTGCAGGAACTCATGTTCATAATATTCGTCGTTTCATTCCTGCTGACATTTATTTTGAAACAAATCCCGAATGGTTTGCTTTAAGTAAAAACGGTAAAAGAAATCCCGACCAGCTTTGCCTTTCAAATGAAGAAGCTGTTCAGCAATGTATAGAAGTTGTTAAGCAATGGCTAAAGGATAATCCAAATGCTGAAATTATTTCTGTTTCTCAGAATGACAATACTTCTGAATGTTATTGCGATGCTTGTCTTCAGGTCGCATCCGAGGAAGGTGGCACGGCAAGCGGAATTTATATGCGTTTTGTAAACAAAGTTGCTGATGCTATAAAGGAAGAGTATCCAGATATACTTATTGATAACCTTGCTTATCAGATGACAAGAGGTGCGCCTACAAATACAAAACCCTCTGAAAATGTAATGATCAGACTTTGTTCAATGGAAGTATGCTTCTCTCATCCTCTTTCCGAATGTACTTATGAAACACGTGATACAAGTACCAGTGGCAAGACTTTTGTTGAAGATATTAAAGACTGGACTGCTGTTAGTGACCATGTTTATATTTGGGACTATACAACAAACTATTCCCATTATCTTATGCCATACCCCAACTTTGACACCCTCAGACAGAATATGGCACTTTACGCAGATCTCGGTGTTGACGGTGTGTTCTCTTCCGGTAACTACAACAATACCAGCGGTGAGTTTGGCGAACTTCGTTGTTATCTCCTTGCGAAGCTCCAATGGGATCCTTATATGAGCGAAGAAGAGTACTATGGACATATGAAAGAATTCCTTCAGGGAGTTTACGGTCCCGGTTGGGAATCAATTTTTGCGTATATAAATCTTGGACAGGAAATAACCGCAGACAGACACGCCGGAATGTATTATTCTCCTACTGAAATATATGGTTGCGAAACTATTAAGGTTAATGAATCAGATTCTGTTCCTGAAGATCTTACAGCGGAAATGATTATCAACTATGAATCTACTGATTGGTTGAAATATTGGAATTGGTACAAAGATTTGGATTCTAATTCAGGTTTGGTTCGTTTGATTTCTGAAGGAGAAAATTTGTTGAATGATGCTTTGTCGAAAGCTGAAACTGATATTCAAAAACAGAATATTGAAAAATTGATGCTCCAGATTGATTATTTGAAAGCTGATTTCCATGGCAATCAAATTTCTGAAGGTTCAGGTTCTATCGGAAAAGTCGTCAGAAGTTATTATAATCTTCATAAAGATGAATTTGAAGGTATAGATTTTAATCAGCTGAGAATAAGTATTATCAATTATGCGAATACTCAGATATATGATGCGTATGTTTCTGAAAATAAAGCATTAGCTGAAAAATGCTTGTCATTCGGAATTTCCCGTATTTGCGAACATGACGTTCTTACGGATTTTAGTAATTTGGATTTTAGAGAAATTCCCGAAGATTGGTATATAGATTAAATATGAAAAATACTTCCTCATTACGGGGAAGTATTTTTTTGCTTATATTCAGTTGTTCTGCTGAGCTTTCTGTTTTTCTGCCCATTCTTTGTCGAGATTGGATTCGTCTCTTGCGTAGGATGCAAACTTAGAGTATTCAGGTTCACGCATAACGCCTTTGAGAACTTCAACAGATCTTTCGTAGTCTGCCTTTGTGTTTTCTGTCCAATAGATTGGGTAGAAGCCTTTTTTGATATAGAGGCAGAGTGCTCTGTGAGAAGTTGTCTGAGTATTAAGGTAAACGGGAAGTCCGGGAAGCTTTACTTTTAAGATGTTGAGACATTTTTCAAAGAGAGCTTTACCTAAGCCGTATCTCTGATATTCCGGAAGAACTGCGAGCCAATGAACCTGACCGCGACCTTCTCTTATTTCGAGATGCTGCCATGCTGTACATGAGCCAACATATTTACCGTCATCGGTAACTATGAAAACGATTCTTTCCTTAGCAAGTTCAATATCGTCGCAAAATTCCTTGTTGAACTGTTTGATTCCGCTTTCGTAATCTCCATCCTTGAAGAAACCTACCGATGCCATAAGATCAGTCCAATGTTTTTTGCCTTCTTCGTCGCCTTTGTAGTGTTCAAAGTGAAAACCTTCAGGTAATTTTGGCTCAGAATAATCATATTCATCGGTCATGTCACATCTTAATGTAAGACCGATTTTAGGGATGTTCATATCTATCATTGTCTGTGGCCTCTTTCTTATTTTTTAAGATCTTTTTCTTTTGCAGAGTCGTCCTGAACTGTTGTTGCAAATATTGTGTATTCAGGCTCTCTCATAACGCCTTTGAGGACCTCTACGGACTCCTCATACATTTTCTTTGATTCCTCATGCCAGTAGACAGGGTAGAAGCCTTCTTTGATGTAGAGGCACATAGCCCTGTGAGAAGATGTTTGTGTCGCAAGGTAAGCAGGGAGTCCCGGAAGTTCTGTTTTGAATGTGTGGAGACATTTTTCAACGATAGCTCTGCCGAGACCGTATCTCTGGTAGCTTGGGTCAACGCCCAGCCAATGGAGCTGACCTCTTTTAAGTTCGGGAATTTCCCATGCAGTACATGTTCCGATGTATTTTCCGTTGGGGTCTTTGAGGAAATATATTCTGCGTGTTGCGAGGTCGATATCGCTTCCGAATTCGTGGTTGAAGCAATCGATACCTCTCTGTACGTCACCGCCATGGAATCCTACTGTGATGAGGACTTCTGCCCATATTTTTTTGCCTTCTTCGTCGCCCTTGTAGTTTTCAAATGTGAAACCTTCGGGGAGCACAGGTTCGGGGAAGTCTCTTGTCATATCATTTTTGAATGTGAGCCCGATACGGGGAATTGTCATATCAATCATTGTAATTTCTCCTATTTTTTAGAATTTTATTTCGTATTCGTCTTTTCTTACGCCTTTGGGTCCGAATACAGGCATTTTCATTGCCTTTGAACCGTTAACTATTGAGATCTCGGAAAGAAGTCCCACAGCTGTCCATTCGCAGGCTTTATAAACGTCGAGTTCAGGTTGTTTGTTGTTTTTGATTGCATCGACAAAGTCTTTTATGATGAAGAAATCGCCGCCGTTATGGCCTGCTTTTTTCTGTTCTTCTGTAGCGTTTTTATATCTTTCTGGGAGATGTTCCGCGTATTCCCAGATCGAAACCCAGTCGTGATAACCTTTGGGGTTCTTTTCTGCATCTATAGCAATTTTGTCTTCGTCACCGAAGCCTCTTTTTGCTTCGTAGATGCCCTTTGTTCCCTGAATTGTATAGTAATCCATTTTGTGTGGGCGCGGAGAGCTGCAGTCTACTTTGATCTCAATAAGCTTTCCCGATTCAGTTACGCACATTGTTGTGGTTCCGTCATCCTGTCTTATATAAGATCTGTTGTGGAATCGTCCGGGTGAGAATGTTGTTATTTCAGCGATTCTTTCTTCGGGCATGCATTGCATTATGGGGCCGAGACTGTGTGTGGGGTAGAATGCGCCTCTTTTACCCATCTGCCAGTATTTTCTCCATGTGGGAACGCCCTGTGCGTTGAAGATGAATTTATCTTCGATCTCATGGAGGTATTCGCCTCCTGCTGCGTAAATTTCACCGAAATAGCCTTTAAGAGCAAGTTCTTTTATGAGCTGATTTTCAGGGGTGTAGCAGTAGTTTTCAGCGAACATATAGATTTTTCCTGAATTCTCAACTGTTTCTGTCAGCCAATAAAGCTCGTCCATTGTAACCCCTGCGGTAACTTCGCTCATTACGTGTTTTCCTGCGTTGAGAGCTGCTATTGCCTGAGGTACATGACATTGCATCGGTGTGGAAATAACCACCGCATCAATGTCGCTTTCAAGCATATCTTCATATACTCTGAAAGTGTTTTTTATTCCGTGTTTTTTACTTTGTTCTTTTATAACATCTTCGTTAAGGTCGCAGATCGCAGTTACTTCAACGTCTTCGGGCATTGACTTGAATCCCGTCATACCGCTGATACCGCGAGCGCCTACAATACCTACTTTTATCATAATGAAATCTCCTTTTTAGAATATGAAGAGAATGACACCTGCTACGGAAAGTGTGATGCTTATCCAGTCCTTAGCCTTTGGCTTTTCCTTGAAGAGTGCCCATGCAAGGAGTGCTGTGAGGACGATTACAGAACCGCTGATAACGGGGAACTGGATGGATGCATCCATGTTTGCGTTTACACACGCAAGGCTGAATACATTACCGAGGGAGTTGCATACACCGTAAAGGGCGGAGCAAAGGAATGCGATTGCGATTGCGTTGAATGCGAATTTTTTACCTACACCGCTGAAGAGTGCCTGAGCGAATTTCTCGTCTTTCTTTTTGTTCTTAAGTGCTACGCAGATCGCTGTTGCAAGAGCAAGGGTAATCTGGAAGACTGCAATGATGAACATATAGTTTTCGGAGGTTACAGCATCAGGAGCTTTCTGGGAAGCGCTTGTGATAATACTGATCGCACCGTTACCGATGAATACGACAATGAGAACAAGAATGTAAAGGAAGTGCTTTTTCTTGTTTCCACCATTTGTATCCGAGCCGTCCTTGCTGACAAGGCTGGGAATGAGTGAGATTATCATAATAGCGATGGCTATTATTTTGGGTATTGTTATTGCTTCGTTAAGTACGGTTACACCGTATATGAATGGAAGGACCATACCGCCCAGAAGCATAAACGTTGTTATTGTTGAAACTCTACCGAGGGACATACCCATGATTGAGGAGATTGAAGTAAATATCCCCGCAACGGAATAGAGAATTGCGAATATGACCGCAGAGGTTGAGATTTCAGGAGTGAAACCTATCTGTACTCCGAAGAATACGATGGAGTAAATTGCGTAGAAGATAGTCATCCAAAGGGATGCGCTGATTGAGCCGTTGGAGTTTTTCTGGTAAAGCTTTGAAAATATGAACTGAACCGAGAAAAAAAGACATGTAAGAGCAAGATATATTTTATCCATATGAATTAAAAGTTCCTTTCAACAGTAAGTTCGTTGCCGTCTTCGGAAACCTTCATGATGACTTCCTTGCCACCCTTGAATTTATAAACAATCTCATCGTTGTTGCCGAGAAGAGGTGCGATTTCTTTTCTGAGTTCTTCTCCTGCCATATTGTCTGTGATGATCCATTTTCCTTTGCCGTCAGCAAATACAGCAGTTCCGCCTTCGTATTTTTCAGCAAATTCAGCAGGTGCAAAGCGTTTGGAGGTAACAACTGTAAGTCCGTTTTCTTTAACGAGTTCGCAAACAGCGTTGAGTGTTGAATCGCTGATCTTAAGACCGCAGAGGAATGCAAGTCTCAATGTCTGCATGAGTTCTTTTGATACGGTGTCATCATAAACTATAGGTGCATAAGCAGGAGCAAAAGAACGGTGGGGCATACCTTTGTAGGGGTAAGCGTAGTTCCAGGACATGGAGTTTTCTTTTACGTTTCCGTGTGTGATCGTGCTCCATGCTTTGATCCATTCTTCGGATTCGGGAGATGTTTTAAGTGTTTTTGAGCCGAAGAGGTAGTCTATCCAATAAAGACGTACCATCTGACCGCCGCCACCGTCAACTGTGCAGTAGTGGTTTTCGCCCTGACCCCATTCAGTATCGTCAAATCTGATGATTGCAGTAGCGGGTTCATAATCTCTGAATGTGTAGTCACGAACATTTTCTTTTATGTATTTGTGTGAGAACTCGATAAGTTTTTCACCGTGTTTGCCCCAAACTATATTTTCGGGATCTCCGTCAACTGTATTATAGATACCTCTGTGTGTTGCTTCTATGTACATAGCATCTATACCTGCCCAGTAAGCAAAGAGCATATTGCCCCACATTTCTTCGGGGGAGTGGCCGGGATATGTGTTGTGGTTCCAGAAGTCAACGCAGGCAAAGAGTTCTTTGTTATACTGTAAGGATGCACCCATTGCACATGCTGCCCAGACATTTGACCAATGTTCTTTCATCTGTTTGTATGCGGGAGTCATACCTGCACGGGCAAAATTGTGGAAAAGTACGGGCCATACATGTTCGGAATAAACTTTGAGGTCTCCGTGCTTCAATACTGAATCAACAAGCTCTTTTGCGTGTTCATAAACACATTGATCGGCTTCTTCAAATGTCATACCTGTTGTTTCGCCGAGGCTAACCATATCGCATTTTGGATTATCAAGAGTGAGAGTAAGGTTTCTTGTAATATGAGAGTGTTCCAATTCATCATACTGAAGTCCCATAAATGATTCATACTTTGCAAGTTCTGAGAGCATTTCGTCGGGAACTTTGAAGAGGTGGTTTCCGTCTTCTCGGTTTACCCAATCGTAACCGTCTGTTGAAACAAGGTTTTCGTTAAAGTTTCCTGTCTCTACGTTAAGATAGAATTTAAGTCCGTTTTCTTCGCATTCTTTGGCTATCTGAACTGCATCTGCAGTTGCTTCTTTGACGCTCATTCCTCTTACCCCGTATTTATAGCAGAGGAAATCGAGTCCCATAGCTTTCATTGCTTTAGCATTAAATTGTTTTCCTGCCGGACATCTGTCTCCGGAAGTGTCAATACCGATTCTGAAATTCTTTTCCATTGTATTTGTTCCTTTCTGTTTATGAATGAATTCAATATTATTTTAATAGAATATCTTTTAAAAGTCAATGGATAAATTGCTGTTTTATATGGAAAAAATCCTGTGTTTCTGTGTGCTGTTTTGGGGTAAAAACATCTCTCTTTAATTATATAAAAAAAATAAGCTTTTGTCAAGAGATTTATTTGTTATATATAGTAAAAATCGTCAAATTTCAATGTTTTTCATGTCTTCCGGGAGTTCTGCCGTGAGATTTATCTGTTTTCCGGTGACGGGATGCTTGAAGGATATTTCTCCGCAATGAAGAGCTTGCCTGCCGATTATACCATCGTTTTCATCTCCATAGAGAAAATCCCCTGCAAGCGGATGCCCTATATGTGAAAAATGAACCCTTATCTGATGAGTTCTTCCTGTCAGAAGCTTTATTTTCATCAACGAGAGATTTTCGTTGCTTTTTACGGTTTCGTATTCTGTTACGGCATTTTTTCCACGGCCGTCAACGACTCTCTTTATTGTCGCTTCCTCAGGTCTGTATATCGGGAGGTCGATAGTTCCAAAGCTGGGTTCAGGCTTTCCGTGAACTATCGCAAAATATGTTTTATCTATAAGATTTTCCGTACTCAGGCGGCGCATGAGTTCATGGGAGTAGGCGTTTTTCGCAATAAGCGTTACCCCTGAGGTGTCTTTGTCAAGACGGTTAACGCATCGGAACGTGAAATTTTCGTTTTTCTGCTTGTAGTAATAAACCACAATGTTAGCAAGGCTGTCGTAAGGATGTCCTTTTGAAGGGTGTACTGGTAGGTATGGTGGCTTGTTTACCGCTAAAAAATCTTCATCTTCAAAAATTATATCAAGCTGACCCTCTGTTGGGTAGATAAATTCCGAATATGCTTCTCCTGATTCTGTAAGAAGCTCCAAAATATCTCCTTCGGAGAGTTTTTCAGTGACAAAAACCCGCTGTCCGTTCAGAACGATCCCCTTGTCGGATTTCTTCAAACGTGTTATCATTGCGGTTGATATTTTGTTGTGTCTCAAAAAATCTTTAACTGTTTTACCGTCAAAGTCTGAAGAGATGTTATAAACGAGCTTTCTTTCCATAAAATATATTCTCTTTTCGTAATTTTTAATGAATGGGTACTTGACAAATCGAAAATTTAAGTGTATAATAAAATAAACAAATTTATTATTTTGAAAGGTGATGTAATCATGGGAAAATTTCTTATTAAAAAAACAGCTACAGGTGTGAAGTTTGATCTTCTCGCTTCAAACGGTCAGGTAATCGCCTCTTCTGAAGTTTACACAACAGAAGCTGCTTGCAAAAACGGTATTGAAAGTGTAATCAAAAATTCTGCAATTGCTAAAATGGAAGACCAGACAGTTGAAGGTTTTGAAACTGTTACAAATCCCAAATTTGAAATGTATACAGACAAAGCAGGGGAATTCCGTTTCCGTCTGAAGGCTCGCAACGGTGAAGTTATTGCAGTTTCCGAAGGCTACAAAGCTAAGGCAAGCTGTGAAAACGGTATCGCAAGCGTAATCAAAAATGCTGCAGATGCTGATATTGTTGAAGAATAATTAAAGAATTATTTTTTCGGGGAAAACCTTTTTTGTAAATCGGTTTTCCCCGAACTCTAATTTAATTAAGTTAATATGCTTCCCGCATAAAAATCAAATGCGTCAGCTATTGTTAATACGAGCAAAAGAGATTGTGTGGTTACACACGGTAAAAGTTTTTTTGAGGGGGGCGGGGGAACAATTTTACAAAAATGTTCCCCCGCATAAAAATTTGTACTTTATTCTACTATATTCCCGTCGGTGGAGATTGTTCCCACAGAATTGAATTGTCTTTATATAGATTGCCCCAATCGGCTTTTCTTTTTGGATGGGGTGTGGGGAAACCTTTAGCTTTTCACCTGAAAAGAAAAAGGTTTCCCCACAATAATTTTTTCATTTATTCTACTATATTCCCGTCGGTGGAAATTGTTACCACGTTCCAGGGAATGAATTTTCCGCTTGCCATGAGGGCTCGTTTTGTAGCGTTTTCAATGCCACCACAGCAGGGAACTTCCATTCGCACAACAGTCACACTTCTGATGTCGTTTGAGGCTATTATCTGCGTCAGTTTTTCTGCGTAATCCACCGCATCGAGTTTCGGACAGCCGATAAGCGTCACTTTTTTACGGATGAAATCCTTGTGGAAGTTGGCGTAAGCGTAAGCGGTACAGTCTGCGGCAATGAGAAGATTTGCACCGTTGAAGTAGGGTGCGTTTACAGGTGCAAGCTTGATCTGAACGGGCCAGTTGGAAAGCTGGCTTGTAACGGGGGCAGATTCTGTCGGGATCTCACATTTTTCTTCACGTTTGAAGGCTTTGACGTTGCTTCCGGGACAGCCGCAGGGGAGTTTTTCTTCGGCTTTTTTCTTTTTATCCGCAAGAACCGCCGCTTCATCGTATGCAGGAGCTTCACGTTCTTCAAAGGTTATTGCACCCGTGGGACAAGCAGGTAAACAGTCTCCCAGACCGTCGCAGTAATGTTCTTTTGTCAGCTTTGCTTTTCCGTTTATCATTTCAATCGCACCCTCGTGGCAGGCTTTTGCGCAGAGACCACAGCCATTACATCCGGATTCATCAATTTTAATAATTTTACGTTTCATAATTTTTTTCTCCTTTTTGTGTTTACCTCTTGATTTTACGAGAATATTATACTATAATATAAACAGAATGTATGTTGAATTTTCAACGAAAAGGACAGCGTGAAAGTTTAATTTGTAAAAATATTTTGTATTTTTGTTTCACGCTCAAATTCAAGTTAAAAATGGGTCCCGTTCCCATTTTTGTTTGCCTGCAAACCCACTTGAATTTAATAAAGTATTTGTGCCGCCGTAATGACGGCGGAATGGAGATTGATATGAGAGAATATTTGGATGTTTTGCGTAATTGCGCTTTGTTTGCGGATATTTCCGATGAAAATCTGCTTCCGATGCTGAATTGTCTGGGAGCAAAGGCTTTAAAATTCAAGAAAGGTCAGGTTGTTATTTCAGAGGGTGAGCCTGCGGATAAATTCGGGATATTGCTTTCCGGAGAGATTCAGATAATGAGGATAGACTATTACGGAAACAGAAGTATTATGGACCATATAGAGCCTTCAAATCTTTTTGGGGAGTCCTTTGCCTGTGCTGAAGTTCAGTCTTCCCCCTCGGATGTTGTCGCCACAGCGGATTCGGAGCTTTTGCTCGTGGATGCACGTCGGATCACAAAAACCTGCTGCAATGCCTGTGATTTTCACAACAAGATGATTTTCAATCTGCTGAAGATAGTCGCTACGAAAAATCTGGTCTTCAACCAGAAGCTCGAAATAACTTCCCAGCGGACGACAAGGGACAAGCTGATGACATATCTTTTGATTCAGGCAAAGAAAAACAACAGCTCCTCTTTTGATATCCCCTTTGACCGTCAGGAGCTTGCCGATTATCTTGAAGTTGATCGAAGCGGACTTTCCGTTGAGATAGGCAAATTGGTAAAAGAGGGTAAAATCTGGTGCTACAGAAGTAAATTTACTCTTTTGGATGTTTAAAATGTCTCATTTTTGCGGAATTCTCGGTTTGCGAGAGAGAATTACGGTCTGTGGGCTTGAAATCTCTCTGTCTTTTTGGTAGAATTAAGCCGAAGGAACGGGTCGACCCTTTCAAACTTGATTTCGGAAAGGAAATTTTAAAATGGAAAAGAAAACTATTGGTCAGTTTATCGCCGCATTACGAAAGGCAAGCGGCATGACTCAAAAACAGTTGAGTGAAAAATTGAATGTTTCAGATAAGGCTGTCAGCCGTTGGGAGCGTGACGAATGTGCCCCCGACCTTTCGCTGATACCTGTCATTGCGGAAATTTTCGGAGTTACTTCCGATGAGATTTTGCGTGGTGAGCGTAAATTTGAGGCGGATCCTGTGTCAGAAAATTTTGCGTCTTCGGCAAAAAGCACGAAGCAAATGGAGCATATTTTAAAGGATTCAAAATTGAAATTCAGCATCAGAAGCCTTATTGCTTCAGGTATCGCAGTTGTTGGACTTTTAGGTGCAATGCTTTGTAATTTCGGATTTAATCGGGCAAATATCGGCTTTATTGTTGGCTGCATTTTGTTCCTTGCCGCCGCTGTTTGCGAAACGATTTTTGTAAAACTTGCCTTTGCATCTGTTTCTGATGAGGCGTTTGAGGGAGACAGCCTCAATCTTTTCAAGAAGTCCTTTTTTGACGAGGCCTACCGTACTTACGTGGTTATTGCCGTGATTTTTGCCGCAACACTTCCGCTGAGTTTCCTTAACGCGTATCTCGGTCTTACCGCCGAAAGCTGGCTCATTTACGGATTATTGTTCGGTCTGATCGCTCTTTTGATTTGCGGAATCGTAAAGATCGTTGCAAATCGGGTCGCTCTCAGAAAAGGAATTTTCGATCTTCCCGAAAAAGAACGGGAGAAAATGCGTAAATTATTTAAGCACGACAGAAAATATCTGATAATTCTTGCCTGTGTTTTGTTGGTTACTTTCATTGGTCAGGCGGTTTTCAACGAATTTGCTTATGACTTGCTCGCTGGACCCAGCTATACATTCGATTCCGTGGATGATTTTGTGGAATTCATGGAGACTCCAACGGACGGACCGGATGAATATTATGAACCGTTTGGCACGGTACATATTGATGTATACGGCAATGAAATTTCAGATGAGAAAGTTTATAGAACATCTTTTCGCGGTCCCAATGATGAACTTCTTGCGACTTACGCAAATCTGAATCATAGTGTTTCCTACTATTCCGTAAAATGGGACGAAGAGGGAAATCCGACAATCAATGTGCGTACTTACGAAGATGTTCGTCGTTCTAACGCAATGTTTGAAAGCTTCAATCAATTGTTTGGTTTCTGTTATGTTGCAGAAGTCGTCATCGTCAGCCTCGTTTGGTTCCTCAAACGCAGAAAAATCTGATATTTTTGAAAAAGTCCTTGTCTTTTACTGAAAAATGCTGTATAATATGAAAGATTTTTCATGAAAGGCAAGGATTAAATTATGGAAAAAACAAATAAGAAAGCTGTATTTTTTGCATTTCTTGCAGCGGTTCTGTATGCGATAAATTCACCTTTTTCAAAACTTCTGCTGACTCATGTTTCCGAGACTATGATGGCCTCCTTTCTCTATCTCGGTGCGGGATTGGGTCTGTTTTTGGTTGGAGCGGTAAGAAAATTCAGCGGAAAAGCCGAGAAAGAATTGCCGCTGACGAAAAAGGAACTGCCTTTTACTGTTGGTATGGTCGTGCTGGATATTGCCGCGCCGATATTTTTAATGATTGGGCTGAATCTGACTACCGCCGCAAACGCTTCGTTGCTGAATAATTTTGAGATCGTTGCCACAACTGTCATTGCTCTTGCTGTTTTCAAGGAGAAAGTTTCGCGTCGTTTGTGGTTCGCCATCGGGCTTGTGACCTTATCCAGTCTGATCCTTTCTTTTGAGGATATGAGCAGTTTTTCGTTTTCATTGGGCTCGGTTTTTGTTCTCCTTGCCTGTGTCTGCTGGGGTTTTGAGAACAACTGCACACGAATGCTTTCGTCAAAAAATCCGTTGTCCGTGGTCGTCATAAAGGGCTTCGGGTCGGGTCTCGGTGCGTTGATCCTTTCCCTGTGCCTCGGAGAGAAATTCCCCGAAATTCCTTATATTTTAGGGGCGTTGCTTGTAGGTTTCGTGGCTTACGGGCTTAGTATTTATTTTTACATATACGCTCAGAGATATCTCGGTGCGGCAAAAACAAGTACGTATTACGCCGTTGCTCCATTTGTCGGAGCGGGTTTGTCGCTTCTGATTTTCCGTGAGTTGCCATCGGTTTCCTTTATCGTGGCGCTTTTGATAATGGGTGTTGGTACGTATTTCGCCTCCACCGATGGAAAATAACTTTTAAAGAGTCCTTTTCGGGACTCTTTTTTTGTTACATAAAAATGAAATATCTGCTTAGGGGCTTGACAAATATATCGGGAGTCGATATAATATAAGTATATCGGTTGACGATATAACGACGAACGAAATAAAAGGGGATATTTATATTATGAAAAATAATAACGAAAAGGAAAATAATACTCAGAATACCACTCATTATATGCCGCTTTATATGTGTATAGGTATTTCCATCGGTGTGGGAATAGGCACTGCTATGAACAATATACCTGTCGGTATGTGCCTTGGTATGGGAATCGGTACTTGCATCGGGGCAATTCTTGACAGACAAAACCGTAAAAAAGAATGTGATGATTCCGAACAGGAAAAAGAAGAACAGGAGAATGACAATGTCTAATGTGGCTTTGACCGAAGCGGTTTTTTATATTTTGCTTTCCCTTGTTGAACCTCTTCACGGTTACGGAATAATGCAGAATGTTGAAAAGCTGTCCGGCGGGCGTGTCCGTCTTGCGGCAGGAACGCTTTACGGGGCAATAAATACTCTGCTGGAAAAGAACTGGATAACGGCTCTTACGGGTGAAAAAGACAGCAGAAAAAAGGAATATATGATTACTGAAAAGGGCAGGGATGCCCTGAAAGAAGAACTGCTTCGCTTGCAGGAGCTTCTTGAGAACGGAAAAAAGATTCTGGAGGGAAAAACAAATGAGAAAAACGATTAAAAAACTGTTCTGGGCTTGGGACTTCGATAAAGAAGAGGTATGGCTCAATGAAATGGCGGCGAAAGGGCTCAGTCTTGTGGGTGTGGGCTTTTGTCGTTACGATTTTGAAGAAAGCCTTCCGGGAGAGTACGGCGTTCGCCTTGAGCTTCTGGAAAATAAAATTTCTCATCCCGAAAGCGAAAAATACATCGAATTTGTTGAATCTACAGGGGCTGAACATGTAGGTACATGGCTCAGCTGGGTATATTTCCGCAAGAAAAAGGCCGACGGCGATTTTGAGCTGTTTTCCGATATCTCTTCAAAAATTAAACACCTCACGAGAATAATGAATTTTATTCTGATTCTGGCGGTTGCAAATCTGCTTGTCGGTGTGGGAAATACCATAAACGGTATAATAAATGTTCCGGAAATTGGTTTTCTTCCTGTGATAAATATCCTTTTGGGTTTATGGGCTCTTTGGGGTTATTTTAAACTCAGTAAAAAACGCAAAAAGCTGAAGTCCGAACAAAATATTTTTGAATAAGCGGCTAAAAAATGCCACTATTATATGGTATACTGTATTCAAAATAATTTTACGGAGGTTTTACCGTGTCTGATTTAAATAAAAATAGCTGTACGGGACATTGTGCCACCTGCAAAAAGTGTACTGTAGATTTTTCCAAAGACCTTATTTCGGAAGATCTTGGGATAATGAAAGTTGAAGTCCTTGATGTTGCCGAGGATTTTTTTGCAAACGCAAGCGCTGCTGTGGCTTCCATGGGACCGACTGTTGAAGTTTTTCGTGTTTCCGACTTGAAAAAATACGGAAATATCAGTCTTCCTGCCCTTGCGGTCAATGGCAAAATTGTTTCTCAGGGCAAAGTTCTTTCCGCTTCTGAGATCACCGCCGTTCTGATGAAGATGTTCTGAGCCGATAGAAATTTTATGAATTTAACGGGAGTTTTTCCTTATAACGGAAGAACTTCCGTTTTTAGTTCTTCTTCATGTTAAAATTTTTCTGTTAAAAAGAATTTTTTTTCGATATGATATTGACAAACGTTCCGAAATAGATTATAATATAGTTGGCGAATTATAGGTTAAAGCACGGGAATGGTTTTTTGCCGTGTTTGTGATTGTTTATTACAGAATAAGAGGTGTTTTTTTTGGCTTTTACGTTTAAAGGGGGTATACACCCCGATTACAATAAAGACCGAACTTACGCAAGCCCGATCGAAGAGCTTCCCGCGACGGAGGAAGTCATTATTCCCATGTCGCAGCATATCGGTGCACCCTGCGTTCCGACGGTATCTGTCGGCGACCATGTTTATATCGGTCAGATAATCGGTGACAGCGATGCAGGACTTTCAAGCCCTATCCACGCATCTGTTTCCGGTAAGGTCAAAGCTATTGCGCCCCATTGGCATCCTTCAGGTGTTAAAGTTCCGTCCATAGTGATTGAAAATGACTTCAAGGATGAGCGCAATGACTGTATTGAGCCCTATGAAGGAGATCTTGACGATCTTACACCTTCCGAAATTATCGGTTATGCCCGTGAAGCGGGTATTGTCGGTATGGGCGGTGCGGCTTTCCCCCTTCATGCAAAACTGAAAACAGCTTTCGATAAAAAGATCGAAGTTATTATCATCAACGGTGCGGAATGTGAACCGTTCATCACTGCTGACCACCGTGCTATGGTTGAATATCCCAGAAGCATTGTCAACGGTGCGAAGCTTATCATGAAATGTCTCGGCAAGACTGAGGCTGTCATTGCGATCGAGGACAATAAGCCCGATGCAATTGCTTCAATGACGGTTACTGCTGAGGATAGCGGCATAAGAATCTGTCCGTTGAAAACAAAATATCCTCAGGGCGGTGAAAAACAGCTTATCAAGGCGATTACCGGCAGAGAAGTTCCTCCCGGAAAATTACCTATGGATATCGGCTGTGCGGTATTTAATGTTGATACATGTGCTTCACTTTTCAGAGCCGTTTCCAAGGGCAGACCCTTGACCAAGAGGGTTTGCACCGTTTCCGGTTCTGCTGTTGTGAACCCCAAGAACCTGCTTGTCCGTGTGGGAACTCCCTACTATGCTCTTTTTGAACATTGTGGTGGCTTCGTGGATGATCCTTATAAGATCATTTCAGGCGGTCCGATGATGGGTTCAGCTCAGCACTCTGTGGAGATCCCTGTAATTAAAAATACTTCCGCATTGCTTGCTTTCTGCGGGGACGAGGAATCTTTTGACGATAAACCGACATGTCTCCATTGCGGTAAATGTGTAAATGTATGCCCCATGAGACTTATGCCGAACTACATATATATGCACGCAGATAAAGAAGAATTTGCTGAATGTAAAAAGCTTAACGTTCAGGACTGCATCGAATGCGGATGCTGCTCGTATGTATGTCCCGGCAGACTTTATCTCGTTCAGGCAATGAGAATGGCTAAAGGCCATTTGCCCAAATAAAAAGGAGTGTGAAAATTTTGGCACAGAGATTTCTTGTAAACTCATCCCCTCATTACCGCTCGGGAGAGACTACCCGTACTGTAATGGCTGATGTTGTAATTGCTATGCTTCCCGCCCTTGTCGGTGCAATCATTTTCTTTGGCTTCAGAGCCTTGACCTTGACTCTTGTTTCCGTGGGTGCCTGTCTTGCTTTTGAGACTTTGTACTGCAAGATTGCAAAAAAGAAAAACACTATCTTTGACTGCTCCGCTGTTGTTACAGGTATGCTTCTGGCGTTCAATATGCCTGTTTCCGTACCTTATTGGATGCCTGTTATCGGCGCACTTTTTGCCATTGTTGTGGTCAAAATGCTTTTCGGCGGTCTCGGTAAAAATATCGTAAATCCCGCGCTTGCGGCAAGAGCTTTCCTGTTCTCATGGCCCACGCTCATGACAACATTTACAAAGCCTTTTGTAACCCCTGCGCTTCCCATATTCTCGGATCCCGTTTTCACCAACGGTGCTCCTCTTTCCGAATATATGGATTCCATTACGACCGCCACACCGCTTAAGGCTCTTAAAGCAGGTGTTCTTTCCGATTCAAGTGTTATTGATATGTTTATCGGAAACACAGGCGGATGTCTCGGTGAAACAAGTGCAGCTCTTCTGCTTCTCGGCGGAATCTATCTTCTTTTCAGAAAAGTTATTACATGGCATATTCCTGTTACATATATAGGAACTGTTGCCCTTGTTACGTTTGTTTTCCCTGCTACAGGCGGAAATTTCGACGTTGACTTTATGCTCCAGTCAATTTTCAGCGGCGGTCTTTTCCTTGCAGCGATCTTTATGGCAACAGACTACACCACAAGTCCCGTTACCAAAAAAGGCAGAATTATTTTCGGTGTCTGCTGCGGTCTGCTGACCGTGTTCCTCCGTTATTACAGCGGATATTCCGAAGGGGCAAGTTATGCGATACTCCTCATGAACATGCTTGTTCTTCCCATTGACAGACTTACTAAACCCAAGAGATACGGAATAGGAGGCGGATACCATGTCGAATCAGGCAAATAAATCGGAAAATCTTCCGTTGAAACTGACGATAATCGTTGTCGCCGTAGTCCTTATGCTCGCATTGGTAAATGAACTTACGTATAAAACCATTGCGGAAAACGCTGCTGCTAAGAGTAACAGTGCAAGACAGGAACTTTTTACCGATTCTACGGGATTTACTCCTGTTGAGTTTGAACTTACCGAAGAAGAATCTAAAACTGTCAGCGAGATATATTCCGCTTCAGGTGCAGGTGAGGATATCCTCGGATACTGCCTCAATGTTACCTGCGGAGGCTTCGGCGGCGACATTGTTCTTATTGTCGGTGTAGACCTTGACGGTTCAGTCACCGGTGTCCAGCTCATTTCACACGCTGAGACTCCCGGTATCGGTGCAGTTGCTGTTGCTGAAGATGGGGAGCTTTTGCCCCAGTTTACAGGTGCTACCGCTTCAAATATTGAAGGTGTAGTTGCTGTCAGCGGTGCAACAGTTTCTTCAAGCGCTGTCAAAGACGGTATTGCAAAGGCACTCGCTGTTGCAGAAAGACTTTTGAAGGAGGGTTATTGATATGTCAGATAAAAAACAGTCAAAAGGTGCTTTCTATCTTCAGATAATCAAAGACGGTATCATTTTCAAAAATCCCACTTTCATTCAGCTTTTGGGTATGTGTCCGACTCTTGCGGTTACAACTTCCGTATCTAACGGTATCGGTATGGGACTTTCCGCAACTTTCGTTCTCATCTTCTCGAATTTCTTTATCTCACTTTTGAGAAAATTTATTCCTTCAAAGATCCGTATCGCTTCTTATATCGTAATCATCGCAGGCTTTGTAACCATCGTTGATCTTATAATGAAAGCTTATATGGAATCATTGTCCGAATCCCTGGGACTTTTCATCCCGCTTATAGTTGTAAACTGTATCATTCTTGCAAGAGCTGAAAGCTTTGCTTCCAAAAACGAACCTCTCGCTTCCGCACTTGACGGACTTGCATCAGGTCTCGGTTTTACAATCGCTCTTACAATAATTTCCGCAATAAGAGAAGTTATCGGCAACGGAACTTTCCTCGGCTTTAATATTATGGGTGACGCTTATTCTCCTGCGCTCCTTATCATTCTTCCCGCGGGCGGATTCCTTGTTCTCGGTTTTCTTATTGCTCTCGTTCAGTACATCATGCAGAAAGGTAAGGGTGAATAATCGATGCTTAATCTTATCGTAATTTCCATCACGGCGATCCTTATTGAGAACTTCGTACTTGTTAAGTTCTACGGTTGCTGTCCTTTCCTCGGTGTTTCAACAAAATCAAGTACCGCTATCGGCATGGGTATGGCTGTTGTTTTCACAATGACTCTTACCTCAGCCCTTACGTGGCCGCTTTATTGGTTCGTGCTTGAACCGCTTGGTCTTGAATATCTCCAGACTATCGCATTTATCGTTGTTATTGCGGCATTGGTTCAGATAATCGAAATGTTTTTGCAGAAAAGTATTCCTGCGCTGTATTCCGCGTTGGGTATTTATCTGCCGCTTATCACAACAAACTGTGCGGTTCTCGGTGTTGCGCTTCTGAATATCTCCAAGGAGTACAATTTTATCGAATCTGTCGTTTACGGTTTTTCCGCAGGTGTGGGCTTCCTTTTGGCGATATACCTTCTTTCTGTGGTTCGTGAACGTATGAGTTATTCCGATATTCCCAAGCCTTTCAGAGGTTTCCCCATTGCTCTTATTGCGGCGGCTCTCCTGAGTATCTCATTTATGGGCTTTCAGGGCCTCAAGCTTCCGTTTTAACAGGAGGTAAACAAAAATGGATTTCTTGAATATTTTAATAACGGTTCTTGTCATGGCGGCACTTGCGCTTCTGTTGGGCTTTGCTCTCAGCTTTGCAAGTAAGGTTTTCTATGTTAAAAAAGACCCTCGACTTGAACAGATCATGGAGTGTCTGCCCGGTGCAAACTGCGGCGGCTGCGGATATGCAGGCTGCGGTGACTATGCTGAAAAAATAATTACCGAAGGCGTTCCCGTAAATAAATGTCCTGTCGGTGCTGCAAAAACTGCCGCTGAGATCGCAAAGATCATGGGAGTTGCCGATGCGGGAGAAACTGTCCGTATGCGTGCTCAGGTTATGTGCAGCGGAACAAATTCACTTGCAAACAGAAAGTATAATTATCTCGGTATCGACGACTGTCTTTCGGTTGCAAAACTCGGCAACGGTCCGAAAGAATGTGCTCACGGCTGTATCGGTCTCGGAACCTGTGTTAAAGTCTGCGCTTTCGATGCTATCAAGGTCGAAAGAGGCGTTGCTGTTGTTGAATATGAAAAATGCGTTGCGTGCGGCATGTGCGTGAATTCATGTCCTCAGCACCTCATCCGTCTTATTCCTTTTGATGCGGATGTCTGGGTTGGATGTAATTCTCACGACAAAGGTCCTGTAGTTCGTTCTCTCTGTAAAGTCGGTTGTATCGGATGCGGTCTTTGTGTCAAGGCTTGTCCTGCAGATGCTATCAGTGTAAATGACGGCGTTGCGTCCATTGATTACACAAAATGTATCAACTGCGGAGCATGTGTTGAAAAATGTCCCAGAAAGATAATCTGGTCAGGCAAAAAACAGATCAAAAACGGTGATACCATCGAAAATGATGCTGTTCCCAATGAAAACATTGAAAAGGAATCAAGAAGAGTCAAAAAAGCAGGCTCTGAAGATAAAGAATTTTAATTTTGTATAAAAATAAGAGCTGAAAGGGAGAAAATTTCTTCTCCCTTCGCTCTGCGGAAAGAGGCTTAAATGTGAAACGGACAATACGCTTCAAAAGATCTGTCCAACCGAAGAAACGTGTACGCAAATCATGGATTGTGTTCCTCGTTTTTGTCGGTTTATTGGCGTTTTTTTTGGGATTTATGGCTGTCCGTCCCATATTCCTGCTTTTCGGCCTCGTTTCTTAAAAGTTTTGTGATTGCAGAAAGGTCTTGAATTTGAGTTGAAAGAAAAACGTCTTTCAAAAGATTTTACACAGGGTAATATTCCCCAACAGTTGCTTTTGTTTACATTGCCGTTCATGGCTTCAAATGCGTTGCAGGTTCTGTACAGTACCATAGATATGATCATTGTCGGTCACTATGTGGGTACGGCAGGGCTTTCCGCGGTTTCCCAGAGCAGCCAGATACTGAATTTTGCCACCATGGTTTGCCTCGGATTTTCCAACGGCGGACAGGTTCTCGTTTCTCAGGCTCTGGGTTCAGGCAAGAAAAAAGAAGTAAACAGTATTATCGGTACGCTTTTTAGTCTTATTTCAATTTTGGGACTCATTCTTTCTGTGATCGTGCTCATTTTGCGTCCGTGGATAATGGATGTGATGAATATCCCCACAGAATCCTACGATATGTCCACGGATTATCTTGTGATCTGCGGTGCAGGATTGATCTTTACTGCGGGATATAATATGGTTTCCGCTGTTTTGCGCGGAATGGGCGACTCTAAAAGACCGTTCCTTTTTATCGGTATCGCTTCCGCGGTAAATCTTGTCCTCGATATTCTCTTTACCGGTATTCTCGGTTGGGGTGTTGCGGGAGCTGCTTGGGCAACAATTATCGGTCAGGCGGTTTCGTTCGTTTTCTCTCTCTATTTCCTTTACAAAAACAGAGAGTCTTTTGGTTTTGATTTTAAATTTGAAAGCTTTAAAATTCAGCTCAAATATTTTAAAATGATCTTTCAGCTCGGTATGCCGATGGCGATCCAGTCCGGCTTCATCAATATTTCCATGCTGTTTGTGAATTCTCTTATCAATGACGTTGGTGTCGTTGCCTCGGCAACATTTGGCGCAGGCATCAGAATAGATGACATTATAAACAAGGTATCTCAGGGTATTCAGTATGCGGCAATGCCTATGATAAGTCAGAATATTGCGGCAAACAAACCTGAAAGAGCTAAAAAAGTTGTTTATTATGCGTGGCTGTACTCCTTCGTGCTTACTGTTGTTTCTATGGCGGCATATATGCTTTTCGGTAAAGAAATGTTTATGATCTTCTCCGATGACCCGCTTGTTCATGAAATGTCGGGAACATTTATCAGCGCTATTTTGTGGATGTTCCCCGCTCTTGCGATAATGCGTGGTACGGGTGCTTTCATTCAGGGTATCGGAAACGTGCGTTTCAGCATGGTGCTTGCAATACTTGACGGTGTTCTCCTGCGAATCGGGCTCAGTTGGCTTTTCGGCCTGTTCTTTGACTGGGGCTTCTATGGCTTCGTTCTCGGCTACGGTATTGCGGCTTACGGTAACGGCGTTCCGGGGCTGATCTATTTCCTGTCGGGTGTATGGCAGAAACGCCGTGTTCTGGCGGAAGATATTTAAATTAAACTGTTGAAAGGGGCTTGGGGCTGTGGATAAATATGAAAAAGATTCACCGATTTTTCGCGTATTGACAGAGTATTCCCGTTCTGAACAGGCTTCCTTTCATACTCCCGGGCATAAAAATTATAAATTTCAGGGAGATTTTTTCGGTATTTATCCTTATGATGCAACGGAGATCTCCTGCACAGACGAACTTTATTCTCCCGAAGGCTGTATTTCCGAAGCGGAAAACAAGGCGACAGAGCTTTTCGGTTCGTTTCATACTTTTTTTTCTGCGGGCGGGGCGTCTCAATGCGTGAAAGCCTCTCTTGCTGAATTTGCGGGAAAAAAGGTCCTTTTTGACAGAAATATCCATTTTTCTGCCGCTGCAGCTATTGCCTTTTACGGTATTGATTCCGTTTTTGTGTGCGGAAAATGGAATTCTGAAACTTCTCTTCCCGAACCTCCCACCGCGGAGGATTTCCGTGTCGCTTTTGAAAAAAATCCCGATGCAAAAGCGATTTTTATCACCTCTCCCAACTATTTCGGAATTTCTGCGGACTGCTTAGCCATAAGAGAATTTTGCGATGAAAAAAATATAATATTTATAGATGACAATTCCCACGGGACTCATTATTTTTTCTGTCCCGAAATGAAAAATTCCCGATTTGACGGTCATAATGCTCATGTGGTTATTGATTCCGCTCATAAAACTCTGCCTGTAATGACCGGCGGTGCCTTTCTCCATTATAACAGGGAAGTTTCTCTTGCCTCTGTTCGTCTCAGGATGATGGCTGCAGGCTCAACAAGTCCTTCATTTCCGATACTTGCTTCTTTGGACTACGGTCGTGCGGTGTGCGCGAATGAGGGTGAAGAACTTTATTTCGAGTGCTGCAAAAAGGTTTTGACGCTTAAGAAAATCCTTTCAAATAAAGGCTTTTTTGTTGCTGACGGTGAAAATACCGATCCGCTTCGTCTGTCCGTTTATTTTGGTGAAAAAGCTTCGGATATTGTGCTTGATCTTGAGAAAAATAATATTTATCCCGAAATGACCTCAAGCGGTTTTGTTGTTTTTATAATAACTCCTTTTAATTCCGAGTCCCAGCTTGCTCTTTTGGAAAAAACTCTTTTGAGCTTTGAACCTGTTGAAACTGTGGAAAATCACACCGCAGAATTTAATCTTCCCCAAAGAAAAATGCTTTTGCGTGATGCTTTTTTTGCTGAAAGCGAATTGGTTTCACCGTTGGCTTCGGCGGGACGGATTTCCGCTGAGATGATCGCTTTCCATCAGCCCCCCTGCGTACCCCTTGTTCTTGCGGGGGAAATTATCCCGGAAGAGCTTGCAAATCTTTTACATGAGAAAAATTACGGCAAGATTCCCGTCGTAATAGAAAAATAACCTCTTATTTTACGGAGAAAAACATGGATACTTCAAAAATTATCGGCAATGAAGCATTGAAACGTGAACTTGAAAAACCTTTTCATGCGTATATTATTGAGGGCGCTCACGGTTCGGGAAAAACGACTTTGGCGAATCTCATTGCACAGGCAAATGTTTGTGTTTCCGAGGGGTTGAGACCTTGCGGAAAATGCTCGTCCTGTGTGAAATTTCTTGCCGATTGCAACATAGATATCAAACATATTCCGGCAGATACGGATGTTAAAAATATGCGTGCCGCCATTTCCGATATTTATATCCGTCCGAATGAATCTGAAAAACGCTGTTATATCATCGAGGACGGAGACGGACTTTCTGTTGCCTGTCAGAATGTCCTTTTGAAATCCCTTGAAGAGCCTCCCGAATTTTCGGTTTTTATAATTACCTGTACTTCAAAGGAAATGCTTCTTGAAACGATCCGTTCCCGTTGTGTGGTTCTGACTCTTGCGCCTGTAAGGGGCGAAGATGCTGAAAAATTCTTTGAAAAACGGGAATATGATAAATTTACTCCTCAGCAGAAGCAGGCGGCAATACGTCTTTCCGAAGGTTTTTTGGGAAAGGCTGTTGAAATTCTGGAGGGGAATTCTTACGGCATTTATAATTCCTGCGAAAGCTTTACAAATGCTTGCCTTGACGGTGCGGCAGGTGAGGCGATGAAGATCGCGAGCTTCAAGACCCGTGAAGAGCTGCAGGATTTTGTTCGTACTTTAAGTGTTTACGTTTCCGCAAGGATAAGGACAGGTGCGGAAAAACGTGATCTTTCCAGGCTTTTTGCTCTAAGCTCCGCAGTTGAATCTTTGGTTAAGGATGTTGAATATAATATCAATGTCAAGCTGTGGAATGTTGTCCTTGTAATGCGCTGCCTCAGTGCGGCGTCTCCTTCGAGGAGAAATTGATGTATCAGGATCCCGAATTTAACTCCGAGGATTTCGGGAAAGTATTAAAAATCGGAGAGAAAGATTGGTAAAATCATGGAAAATGAAACAGTAGAAATTGTCGGTGTAAGATTTAAACCTGTTGGCAAAATATATTTTTTCGACCCTAAAGGATTTACTTTCGTTTTGGGGGACAAGGTTATAGTTGAAACCGTTCGCGGCTATGAGATAGGAACTGTTGCCGTTCCAAACAAGATAGTCGAACCCGACAGTAAGTTTATGCCTTTGAGTCCTGTTATCCGTCCCGCAACTGAGGAGGATCTTCATAAGTGCCTTGAAAATAAGGAAAAAGAGGCTGCGGCGCTGAAAATATGCGAAGAAAAGATTGCAAAGCACGGTTTGCCCATGTCTCTTGTTGATGTTGAATACACATTTGATAACAGTAAGATCATTTTCTGCTTCGTTGCTGAGGGCAGAATCGACTTCCGTGAGCTTGTAAAAGATCTTGCATCTGTGTTCAAGACAAGAATCGAACTTCGTCAGATCGGTGTAAGAGACGAAACAAAGGCGGTTGGCGCTCTGGGTATGTGCGGCAGAAAGGTTTGCTGCGCAAGCTTTCTTTCGGAGTTTGTTCCCGTGTCTGTCCGTATGGCTAAGGAACAGTCTCTTTCTACAAATCCTCAGAAAATTTCAGGCGCTTGCGGAAAGCTTATCTGCTGCCTGAATTTCGAAGAATCCACTTATGAGGAAGCTTATAAAACTCTTCCGAGACAGGGTTCATATATCAAAACTCCGGATGGCAACGGTATCGTTGTTGAAGTCAGCGTGCCTCTGGAGACCGTTTCTGTACGCCTTGACATTGAGGGAAATCCCATAAAACAGTTCAAAAAAGATGACATAAAAATCATAAAAGGCGTGGATAAAAAGAACGATTCGGACGAAAATTCCGAGTTTGAGGACTAATTCTAAATTAAAGCCTTATATTTGTCCCATTTTACCCCTTGAAAAATAGGAAAAAATGTGATAGAATATACATGAATAAAAATAAGGAGGATACTCTGATGGCTCACGTAATTTCTGATGAATGCATCGCTTGTGGTGCTTGCCAGGGCGAATGTCCTGTAGACGCAATCGCAGAAGCAGACGGCAAATTCGTTATTGACGAAGATCTTTGCATCGACTGTGGTGCTTGCGCATCTGTTTGCCCCGTCGGCGCAGCTGCTCCGAAGGAATAAGACATAACTGGGGGCTGCGGCAGTTGCTTCAGCCCCTACTGTCATTTCTTTATGGATAGTAAACATATGATACGGTTGGATGATCTGCATGTTGGCGGACTCAAAATATACCAGGATTCCGACAGCTTTTGTTTTGGAACAGATGCTGTCCTGCTTTCATGGTTTGCGTCTGTCAAAAAATTTACCGATATGGTGGACTTGTGTTCCGGAAACGGCATCGTTGCAATACTTCTCTCCCGCTTTGCTTGCATGAACAGCGGGATTTGTGTTGAACTCAATGATGCTCAGGCATTGTTATGCAAAAAATCCCTGGAACTGAACCGTATTGAAGATAAAATTTCTGTTCTCAATACCGACTTGCGTAATCTCCGGAAGGAAAAATTGCTTAAGTCGGGGGCTTATGATCTCATTACTGTAAATCCGCCTTACAGCAGCGTTAATGCCGGACTCGTTTCCGGTGGTGCTAAAGGTATTGCGAGGACCGAGCTTGAATGTACGTTGAAAGATGTTGCGGAACAAAGCTCTTTTCTGCTCCGTCAGGGAGGCAGACTTTGCGTTGTTCATAAGCCTGAAAGACTTACGGATCTTGTTTGCGAATGCCGGAATGTCGGTCTTGAACTTAAAAGGTTCCGTACTGTTCATGCTCACGAGGGGGATACCCCGTCAATGATATTGGCTGAATTTATAAAATTCGGCAAAAGCGGTGTGAATATCGAACCTCCGCTTATAATTTATGATAAAAACAATCAGTATACAGAACTGATGAATAAAATTTACGAAAGAGGCAATTGCCATGAGTGAAAAATATATTTCTTCTCCCAAGGACAAAGTTTCCCTGTATCTCGTGGCGACTCCTATAGGAAATCTTTCCGATATTTCCGAGCGAGCTTTGGAAACTCTTGAAAATGCGGATTTCATTGCCGCTGAAGACACCAGAAAAACAGGTGTTTTGCTTGCTCATTATTCAATTAAAAAGCCTCTTGTCAGTTATTATGAACATAATCTCCGTCAGCGCGGAGAGGAGATTATTGCCCGTCTTGAGGCGGGTGAGGTCTGTGCTCTTGTTTCCGATGCGGGAATGCCTGCAGTTTCCGATCCCGGTGAACAGATCGTAAAACAGTGCTACGAGCACGGTCTTAAAGTCAGTGCGATACCGGGACCCTGCGCGTTTGTTTCCGCAATAGCAATTTCCGGTCTTTCCACAAAACGTTTCACTTTTGAGGGTTTCCTCAGTACTGCCAAAAACAGCCGCAGAGAACGCCTTGAATCCGTAAAATCTCTGGAACATACTCTTATTTTTTACGAAGCGCCCCATAAATTGCAGGGACTGCTTGAAGATATTTTACAGGTTCTCGGTGACAGACGTATTTCCCTTGTCCGTGAAATTTCCAAAATATATGAACAGGTCCTGTTGACCACAGTTTCAGATGCTATTGAATATTATAAGGAAAATGAGCCGAAGGGTGAGTTTGTTCTTATAATTGAAGGTGCTGCGGACGAAAAAGAAGAGGTTTCGGATGAAACTCTCGAAAAAGAATTTTTTGAGCTTGTGGAAGGTGGAATGACAAGAACTTTTGCCGCAAAAACGTTGGCGAGAAAGTATAATCTTTCCAAAAGAGAGATCTACGAGCGTTTCAAAGAAGAAAATTAGCCTTTTTATAAGGAAAAAATAGGTAATATTGGTGTATTTTCATGAATTTTGCAGGCTGATACTTGCAAAAACACCAAATATATAATATAATATTAAGAGATAAAAAATCCCCAAAACAGGAGAGTGTGTATGCCTCGAATAGTTACAGGCAAGGCAACGGGGGCTTCCGAGTCGCAGAATTACAGCGTCAGACCGGAAATCACAAGACAAAAGAAAAGAAAATCAAGAAAAAAAGTAAGCAAATTTTTACGGATAGTAGTTTCCTTCATTTTATTTTTCCATCTGGAGGGCGTTGTACGCGGTGCGTTTAAACTGTTCTATAAATTTGCGGATTTTGCATATACAAGTCAGGGTATCGATTATCGGGTAAATAAAGTACATATCAGATATACCAATTATGTTTACCGTCTGAAATATTACGCAAAACACGCGGCGACCCTTTTCATTTTCGGGGTCTGGGGCTTGCTCAGACTCATTGTTCCGATAGCTGCGCCTATAGCCGGTACGGTTATGCTGATATTTTCTTTCTGGGTTTTTGATACTTATGCTATCGCCCTTGAAGTTACCGTGGGAAATGAGTCCCTTGGCTATATCAGCAACGACCAGGAATATTACAGGATCCAGCAGCGTGTCGAAAATCGGATCGAAGCCGATGGCAGCGGTGAAGAGTATATTACGGAGAAGATTCCTTTGCTGACTCTTTCCGTGGTAAAAAAGGATAAAATATCCGACGGTTCGGATATCGAAGAGACTCTTTATGAAAATTACAGAGAATATATAGGTCAGTCTTACGGCTATTTTATTGACGGCAGACTTGTAGGTACATCCAAAAGCGAGGGTGATCTTGAACTGATCCTTTCCGAGGTCGTTTCTCCTTATCTTTCAGGTGAGGAAGGTGAGTCTTATTATATTCTCAACAGCATTGAGGTCGTTCGTGACGAATATCCGAGAGAGTATGAAAAAACCACTTCCGAGCTTCTTGAGCTGTTTACCGAGCCCGACGGCAGAGATACTTATGTCGTTAAAAAAGGTGATACTCTTGAAAGTATTGCATCAAAACATTCCCTTGATGTACCCGTTCTCCGTCTTATAAACGGGAACATTTCCGACGATTATCTGACAGTAGGTACGCGTCTCAGGGTAGATGCTCCCGAAGTAACTCTGTCGGTTCAGACATCAAGAACAGTTAAATATACAGAGATAATCCCCTACGAAACAAAATATATTTACAGCAATTCCCTTTATGAAAATGTTACCCAGACAAAGCAGAACGGTTCCAACGGTACTTATGAGGTTTCCGCTGAAATAATTTCCGTAAACGGTGTGGAGATCGAAAGATCCGTTGTTGACAAACGTAAAACAAAAGACGCTATCGCAAAACAGGTCCTTGTGGGAACAAAGACCATTGCTCCGTCGGGAACATTTATCTGGCCTGTTTCAATGAACGGTTTCCAGTTCGTTTCTTCCAAATTCGGCGGCAGAACGCTTCGCGGTAAGTACGACTTCCACAGAGGCTACGATATTGCCTGTGAATACGGTACTAAAATATTTGCTGCGGACTCCGGAACTATCATCAAAAAGGGCTGGCAGGAAGGCGGTCTTGGCAACTATATCGCCATTGACCACGGAAACGGAATCATTTCTTACTACGGTCACTGCAGTTCATTGGAAAAATCTATCAGCATTGGCGATAAGGTATATCAGGGACAGGTCATTGCATATGTGGGCAGTACGGGTAACAGTACCGGTAACCATTGCCACTTTGCCCTGTACAATAAGGAGACAGGTTCCTATTTTGACCCGGAACCTTATTTGAAAAAGCCTTAAAATATGCGAAATATTTTAATTTAACAAAAAATCTCATGACTATATCATGTGTGCCGTGGAATACTTATACGGCAGACTTTATAATTGCTTTTTTATAAATGAAAGGATGTTACTTCTTGAAAAAGTACGTTATCAGAGGCGGCAAACCCCTTGAAGGCGAAGTTCGTGTCAGCGGCGGAAAAAACGCAGCTGTTGCAATAATTCCCGCAGCTTTGCTTGTGAACGGTGTGTGTATTATTGAAAATGTGCCCGTAGTGAACGATGTTATTCTTCTTACGAAGATCATGTCCGGTATGGGTGCAAAGGTCAGCTTTCTGGACAAAACAACACTCAGAATAGATTCAACAGAGATCCACACTTGTGCTGCGGTCTCCGAGCTCGTGCGTAAAATGAGAGCTTCTTATTACCTTATCGGTGCACTTCTCGGCAGATTCGGAAAAGCTCAGGTTGGATTGCCCGGTGGATGCGATTTCGGTGTCCGCCCCATAGATTATCACATAAGAGGCTTTGAGGCTCTCGGTGCGACCGTTTCCATTGAGCACGGAATCGTCAATGCCGTTGCTGAAAAAGGTGTTAAGGGGACTTCTATGAGCCTTGATTTTCCTTCCGTTGGTGCTACTATCAATATCATGATGGCGGCTGTTCTTGCGGAGGGTACTACAATTATTGAAAATGCGGGAAAAGAACCCCATATAGTAGATATCGCAAACTTCCTCAACGCAATGGGTGCAGAGATCCGCGGTGCAGGTACTGATACGATCAAGATCAAAGGCGTTTCCGAGCTTCATGGCGGAAGATACGAGATCATTCCCGATCAGATCGAAGCAGGCACATATATGGTAATGGCTGCGGCTGCAGGCGGAAGAGTAAAAGTATCAAATGTTATTCCCAAACATCTCGAATCCATCTCCGCAAAGCTTGAAGAGATCGGCGTTACGGTTGAAGAGGATGACGATTTTATCACTGTTTCAAGAACCCCCGATCAGGAAATGACCAAGGTAAATATCAAAACCCTTCCATACCCCGGATTCCCTACGGATATGCAGCCACAGATCTCAACACTTCTGTGTCTTGCAAAGGGAACGTCCATCGTTACAGAGGGTATTTATGACCATCGTTTCAAATATGTGGACGAGCTCCGCAGAATGGGTGCGCAGATGGATGTTGACGGAAGAGTATGTGTTATTTCCGGAATAGATCATTTTATGGGTGCGGCGGTCACCTCCTGCGACCTTCGCGGCGGTGTTGCGCTTGTTATTGCAGGTCTTTGCGCAGACGGTATGACAGAGATCTCCAATGTTGAACTTATTGAGCGTGGCTATGAGGATATTGTGGAAAAACTTCGTGGTCTGGGCGCTTCCATCGGAATTTCCGATGATGAACCGAAAGTCGCTGAAACAGGCGAAAGTGTTGGCTGAAATTATTGAAACGGAGAGCTTTTTTGCAACATGGTCAGAGTTTGTACGCTGTACAGCGGAAGCAGTGCCAACTGCACTTTTATTGAAAATGACGGCAGAGCGATACTTATAGATGCAGGTGCCGGAGTCAAAAAAACAGGTCAGGCGCTCCACGACATCGGAAGCGATTATGATAAGATCGAAGCTATTTTTATAACCCATGAGCATTCCGATCATATTGCGGGACTCAAAACGATTCTCAAATATCATGAAAGAATTCCGGTGATTGCAAATGAAAAAACTCTTGTTGCCATCAGAAATGCTTATCCTGAAATAAATTGCAGAAATTTCCACGCAATGGCTACGGGATCAAAGGCAAATAACGGGGTTATTCAGGTCACGTCTTTTCCGACACTTCATGACAGTGCGGAGTGCGTCGGCTACATAGTTAATACAGGTAATAAAAAAATAGGAGTCATGACCGACGTAGGGGAAGAACAGCCTATTACCGAAGAACTTATTTCGGGCTGCGATTCTCTTGTTATAGAGTCTAACCATGACGTTGATAAGCTGTGGAACGGTGCGTATCCGTATATGCTTAAAAAACGAATCGGTGGCAGATACGGACATTTTTCAAATGAACAGTGCGGAGATCTTTTGGCGAGAACGGTGAGAAAAAATACTGTGAAAAATATCATCCTCTCCCATTTGAGCAAGGAGAATAATACCCCTGAATTGGCATTTGAAACTGTTTCAAGACATCTTGCAGGTCTGAGTGCGGAGATCGGTGGAGACATTGATTTGTCGGTTGCTCCCCGAAGCGAAGTTTCAAAAATCATAGTTCACGAGTAAGTTTGTATTTTTATTTAAAATAATTTGTGGAGACTTTAACTATGGCAGAGAAAATTATTAAGCCCACTATGCAACAGGTGAAGTGGGCAGACTGTGAAATCGGAGTAATTATTCATTTCGATGTGATAACATATCAATCACCTTACAATTTCAGGGAACATTTCGGTGATCCGATTCCTGCTTCTGTGTTTGACCCTGCAAAATTAGATACTGATCAGTGGGTCGCTTCCGCAAAAGCTTTAGGTGCAAAATATGCCATTTTAGTTGCAAAGCATTGTACCGGGTTTTCGTTGTGGCCGACAGATGTGCATGATTACAGCGTAAAAAATTCTCCTTATAAAAACGGTCAGGGCGATATCGTAAAGGAATTTATAGAGTCCTGTAAGAAATATGATGTTAAACCCGGTATTTACTACAGCGCTTCAGTCAATCAGTATTTTTGTGTTGACAATCCGGGTAGAGTTCTTGACAATGACCCTGTAAAGCAAAAAGCCTATAATGAGGTTGTTGAAAAACAGCTTACGGAACTTTGGAGCAATTACGGTGAATTGTTTGAGATATGGTTTGATGGAGGGGTTCTTCCTGTTGAAGATGGAGGTCCTGAAATTGTAAGTCTTTTGCATAAACTTCAGCCGAATTCGGTAGTATTCCAGGGTCCTGTAGGGACTAAATCTCTTATTCGTTGGAGTGGGAATGAGCGTGGCGAGGCTGCGGAAAACTGTTCTTCGCTGTATGATAACCGTGTAATGGCTGAAACGGGAGTAATCGAGAAGGACGATTCTTGTGACGATTTCAGTATCTGGTGTCCCGCAGAGGCTGATTTTCCCAATCGTTATGCAGACAAGTCATATCAGGGCGGATGGTTTTGGAAAGAAAATGAAGAACATTCCATTATCCCTGCCGATGTGTTGTTTGAAAAATACCTTACATCTGTAGGTCGAAATACCAATATGTTGGTCGGAATGGTAATAAATACAGACGGGGAATTCCCTGAATCTGATTTGGCTGAGTTTAAAAAGGCGGGAGATCGAATCAGAAATATTTTCGGTACTCCGATAGCTGTTAGTGAGACGAATACTGTAGTTATTCCCTCTGATGTTGTAACCAATACAAAATATCTTGTAATGCAGGAAGACATTAAACATGGTGAGCTTGTCACAGGTTATACGGTATCGGTTTACGACAGTAATGATAAGGAAATTTTCACATACAATGGCAAGGTTATTTCTCATAAACGAATTTTGGAAATTCCAAACGATGCCGTTAAAGTGAAACTTGAAATAACTTCTTTCCGTGCTGAACCAAAACTTCTTCCGTTGGCTGTTTATGGTGAAAATTAAATAATTTCTCTGAATATAGTTGTGGGAAAAACCTTTTTTTAAAATAAGGTTTTTCCCACATATTGTTTTATTCATCATCAAGGATTTTCATGAACGATTTTTTGCGTTTTGCATCTTTCTTTGTCATGAGAGATGTCTTTTCGCTTATTATTGCGTTTGCCTCGTCGAGGATCGCTCTCCTGTTTGCTTTTTTCGTATCCTTTTTCAGGATAAATATTGCCTCGTCAATAAATTTTCCGCCGCATTTAACGACAACAGTTTCTCTGCAGATACCTTTTATCATTTTTCGGTTCCTTTCTGGTTTTGTTTCAAAGGTATTTTACGCCGTTTAAGTAAATTTATTCATTAAAGAAAAAAGGTCACCGTTAAAAATTTATTTCCGGATAAAACAAAATGGGGTTGGTTCACTCAGAACCAACCCCAATGTTTTTTTTTGTTTTGAATTAAACAATTTCAATGATGTTTACGATAACAACCGCAACAATGAAGATTATAGAAAATACAACTGTAAGTCTTTTCATGAAAAGATCTTTAGTCTGCGTTTTGTTCTTGCTGAGGAAGTTTCCTGCGCCGCCTGTTATAGCGCTTGCGCCTGCTGTTCTGCCGGACTGGAAGAGGATGATCGCGATAAGAGCGATGGAGCAGAGCATGAGGATCAAAGTAAGTACAAGTACGATGGGATTCATTGTTTTTAGCCTCCATAATATTAAAATTCTGTTGTGTTTGTGGACACATTTTTTATGTCCCCGCACAACGTATCTTCTGTCGAAGCGCGTAAGAAGACATAATAAACTTAGTATAAAAGATTATACCACATTCCGATGAAAAAATCAACTGTTTTTCGCGAAAAAACAGCTTTTATTTGTAAAATCTTTTTTAACTAATGCTGAAATCTTATTTTGATGGCTTAAAAATCGGAATTTTAATAAATCTTACCTCTTACGCCCTTGACTTTTCGGCTGAAAAACTGTATACTGTAACTGACAGAAAAAAAGGAGCTGAGGATCTTGTACCCTGAAAATATTTGTAATTTCCCTCCGGCAAAAGCACCTGTGAAGGATCTTGATATTCTGAATTTCGTTTATGAACGCAGATGCGACTTCCCGGATAAGTATATTATCGAAACTTCATATGCGCTGAGACTTGTGACCTCCGGTGTGGGACATCTGAGTACGCCCAATGCGAAATATCCGCTGAAAAAGGGCGACCTGTTTTTTACTTTTCAGGCAAAACCTTTTAAAATAAAAAACGGCGGCGAATTGGAGTATATTTATATTTCGTTTGTCGGTACCCGTGCGGACGAGCTTATCCGCAGACTTAATGTCAGCGCTGCGGCTCCCGTTTTTGAAAGCAAGGAAACTCTGATTCCCCTGTGGGAAAGATCTGTATGTTCTGTTACGGAAAGTAATATCGACCTTATGGCTGAGGGACTTCTGCTGTTCACTCTGGCAGACCTTTGCGATGTTCCCATTGCGGAAAAGAACAAGACAAAACGTCCTGCGGAAATCATCAAGGAATACGTGGATTCCCATTATACTGAATCCGACCTGACTCTTGACAGCGTCAGCAAACAGCACTCCTACGGGAAAAAATATATTTCCGAGGCATTCAAACGCCACACGGGTATGGGATTCAGTATGTACCTTTCAAATCTCAGGCTGAACCATGCCGTACGTATGATGTATGCGGGATTTACAAGCATTAAAGAAATCTCTTCATTCTCCGGATTTTCCGATCCGTTATATTTCTCCAAAGTATTCAAGAAATATTACGGTATGCCGCCGGGGGAGTATATGGAAAAAGAAGTAAAGAAATAAGAGAAAAGGGTTGCTATGACAGATTATATTATTGAAGGTTCAGTTTCCGTCAAGGCGGTTCTGAACGGCGGAAAACGTGAAATTTCCGAAATTTTATTTGACAGGGACAGAAAGGACAGAGACCTTTCGTTCATACTGAAAAAAGCCAAAGAAAAAGGCGTAAAATATACTCCATGCAAGCGCAGCGACATTGATGCGGTTGCATCGGGAAAGACCCACGGAGGGCTTATTGCATACGTTGGAGACCGCCGTTATGAAACCGAAGAAGAACTTTTCGGGGTTGAATCTCCGTTCATTGTTCTGCTTGAAGGTATTGAAGACCCCTACAATTTCGGAGATTCTCTCCGTTCGGTCATGGCTGCGGGTGCTACGGGTGTCATTGTTCCTTCCCGTAACTGGTTGACTGCTGCTTCGGTCGTTATAAAGGCTTCTGCAGGTGCTTCCGAATATTTACCCACATTGGTGTCAGATGACCTCGGTAAAACGGTTCTTGCGGCGCGCAGCAGGGGAATAAAGGTTTTCTGTGCAGAAAGACGTGACGCGGAATCCCTTTATGCGAAAGATCTGACGGAGCCTGTTATAATTGCCATCGGCGGCGAAATGAGAGGTCTTTCAAGGGCAGTTCTTGACAATGCTGACGGGAATGTTTTTATTCCGTACGGTTCTGATTTCCGCTGCGCTTTGTCCGCTTCTGCGGCTTCTGCGGTTATCGGATTTGAAGTCATGAGACAGAGAATGAAATAATAACAGCTTTTTGCTGAAAGGGTTTGGGGAAACCGATTTCACACATGCACGCACGTGTAGAAAAATGGTTCCCCCATATTTTTACTTTTAAGTTTTAGTCCCTTGTTCTCATCATTCTTTCGTCTTCGGGGACGAAGCTTCTGAAAATGAGGGATGCTGTCCAGATACCTGAGAGCCCGACCAATGTATAAATGATCCTGCTCAGGACAGAGGTATCTCCGTCGAAGAGCCAGCCCACGATATTGAACCCGAAAATTCCGATACATCCCCAAACCAAAGCTCCCACAACTGAGAGTGTCAGAGCTATTTTGTCAACTACGTTCATGGTCAAATACCTTTCTGAATTCAATTTTCCGAATTGAAATTTACGCAATATCTTTTTGCGCAGTAGTAGTTTCCCCATGTTTGCTTGTAATATTCCGTGTCAGGGCTCGGAAATCATTTTTTTCAGCTGAGCCTGAGTTCTTGCTGTGGAAAAGTTTTTCCATTCAGGTGGGAACAGGCTTTTGTATTCTTCTGTTTCATAGCGTGAATCGGCAAGGATCACAAATCCCTTGTCGGTTTCACTTCGGATAACTCTTCCCGCTGCCTGCATGACACGGTTGAATCCGGGGAACAGATATGCGTAGTCGTAGCCGCTGTTTTCACGTTTGTCGTAAAATTCTTTTATTACGTTCCGTTCAAAACATATCTGCGGCAGTCCGACGCCGATTATTATTGCTCCGGAAAGCCTTGTTCCGACAAGGTCCACGCCTTCCGAAAAAATTCCGCCGCTGACCGCGAAAGCCACCAGAGTTTCCGTTGGGTCTTCGTCGAATTCTTCCAGATAATCATCCCTCTGTTCTTCGGTCAGAGATGTCCGCTGGAGCAGTGTTTTTATTTCGGGATGTTTGTCCGTGAAAAGTGCATAGACCTCGTTCATATAGGCAAAGGACGGGAAGAAAACGAAGTAGTTACCTGTCTTCTGAACCGCATTGTATATCAGTTCAGATATGGGTTCGTAGCTTTTTTCCCTGTTTGCATATTTCGTGTTGATGAACGGTGCTGTTATGACTTTCAGATTTTCGCGAGGAAAAGGTGATGTCAGTCTTATTATGGGTGCTTTGTCTGAGTCATCGTCTTTTTTTCGCTTCATGCCGATGGTGTTTCTGAAATAATCCGGAGGCAGAAGTGTTGCTGAGAAAAATACACTTGCCCTGCACATATCCAGAACCTCCGAGATCCTTGATGCAGGGTCTACGCAGAAAAGTTTCACGGTGGTAAGTTTCCCCGTTTTTTCTGCACAACAGCGGTAATTTTCGTCAAGGGATTCAAATACCGAAACGAAATTCAACGCATCAAAATAGAGATCTGCGCAGTCGTTTTTCAGTTTTTCGTTGCCTTCTTCCGACAGGAATGCTGAAAATGCTCTGCAAAAATCCGCTGCTGCATTATATATTTTTGTCGGTTCTTCCGTAATGATTCCCGAATTTTTTTCCAGTTCTCTTGTAAAATTCAGGATGGCATTATTCAGACGCTTGAGATGTCCGTAAATTTTTTTGTTTTTTTGCTTGAAAGGCTTCATCGCTTCAAGCACTTTTGTTTTTTCAAGCTCTGCGGAAAACATTTCTCTTGCTCTTTGCGGCATATTATGGGCTTCATCGCAGAGTAAAATATAGTCGCCGCCGTCGGTGAAAAATCTTTTGAGGGAAGCTGATGGGTCAAAGGCGTAGTTGTAGTCCCCCACGATCCCATCGCACCATGAAGCGGTGTCAAGGGCAAGTTCAAAGGGGCATACGCTGTGTTTTTTTGCATATTGGGCGAGGATTTCCGTGGTGATTATGTATTCGTGCGTAAGAACGTCGAAAACCGCATCGTTTATTCTGTCAAAATGTCCTTTTGCGTAGGGGCAGATGTCCGGCTTGCATTGCTTTTCGTAGGGACAGACCTTTTCTTTTGCGCAAAGGAAAACATTTCTCATCCTCAGACCTTTTCTGTGCATAAGTTTCAAGGCGGAATCTGCGGCTCTCGAATTTACTGTTTTTGCGGTGAGGTAAAATATTTTTTCGCCCATACCCTCACCTCTTGCCTTAATTGCGGAAAACAATACCGAAACTGTTTTTCCGATTCCCGTCGGTGCCTGTACGAAAAGGGTGGAGGAGTCTCTTATAGTTCTGTATACAGTTCCCGCAAGTTCTCTTTGTCCTGCGCGGTAGCCGTCATAGGGGAAGAGCAGCTGTTTTGCCGAATCCGTGAATTCTTTATCCGCATCGATCTGCCTGTATATCCATTTTGAATAGCTGTTGCAGACGGAATAGAAAAAATCCTCCAATTCAGCCATAGAGTGGTCCTTTACGAAGTATTTTATTTCTTCCGTGTCCAGATTGAAATATGTCAGCCTTGTTGAGATGAATTGCAGCCCGTTTTGTTTCGCGTACATATAGGCGTAGAACATTGCCTGAGCGCGGTGGAGTTTGCTGAAATCTTCGTTTATAAGTTCTATGGGCATTGATGTGGATTTGATCTCATCAATGGTGACTGTTTCGTCTTCTATCACGCCGTCTGCGATCCCCTGCACGGTGAGGTGAAAATTGGTATATGAGATCCTCTCGGAGAGCCGTATTTCGGAGCGGTATTTGCCTGTTTTTTCCTCTTTTTTCTGTATCTTTCTGTGGATCTTTGTCCCTTCGAGCAGATCGGGCGGAGATTGCATACCCATATTGTTTATGTCTCCCCAACGGAGAATGAATTCCACGATATTTCTTACGGAAATTTTGTATTCGTGAGTCGTTTTTATTTCATCGTTTTCCATTTCAGACACCTCCTTTTCCGCTTGTCTTCTTAGATTTTAACATATCCGAGGTTAAATGTCAATAGTAAATGTCACAAAAGAAAGAACTTTGAGAGAGTTACTATTGTTTCCCTTGACAACATGGTTCTTATATGGTATAATGACTATAGTTAGACTGTTTATTTAAACAGGTAAATAAAAATTATATTACGGAGGCTTAAAACAATGAAAAAAATTATTGCTGCAGTTCTTTTGATTGCATCTTTGTTTGTTACTTCCTGTGCGGGAGAACCTGTAACACTTCTCTCGTTCATAGATCCCGACGCTGACGGGGCAGTCAATTACGGCGGTGTTGAGCTGATCATCAGCTCGATTCAAAACAGTATGAGTGGTGATGAAACTTATTGGTCAAGAATTCTTTCATATGATACAAATACTGTAATCGGTGAAGGTATTCTTGAAAGAGTCGCATCTATTGAAGACAAACTCGGTGTGAAAATCGGTTGGGATACAGACCCTGACGGTGACGCTACGATCCGTATGAAGCTCGTGGCAGGTACATATGTTGCCGATATCGTTAACTATTTCTCTTTCGGTGCGATGGAAAACTTCGCTTCCGCAGGACTCCTTTACCCCATGACAGGTTTTGAACACATAGATCTTTCCGAAACATGGAAATACGGTAATGCAAACGTTCTTGAAGGCGCTATGGTAAACTCTGTTCCTTATGCTGTTCAGCCGGTTTCATGGCTCGGTTGGGAACCTACAGGTATCTCTGCTATTCTTTATAACAGAGAGCTTCTCCAGGACTATGCTCTTACCGATCCTCATGAATTCTGGGAAAGTGAATCCTGGTATTGGGATACATTTGAAAGTACATATCTTGAACCCCAGATTACACTTGACGAGGGTGACTGGATTCTTTCCGCTTCCGAAAAGATCTTCTGGTACGGTCTTCTGTATTCAAACGACGTTCAGTTTGTTTCTGTAAATGAAACAGGCGACTATTCTGTAAACTCCAAGCCTCAGTCCCTTATTGAAGCTGTTCAGGAAGGTCTTGACTGGTACGGAAACCACACCGACATCGTGGACCTTTACGACGACTATTGGAGCATCCGGGATTATTCCGACGGATTGGCTGTATTTACAGTAACAACAGCTGAAAATGCTTATAACGGTATGAACGATATCGAATCCAGCATTATGCCTTTCCCCTGCGGTCCTTCTGCTACATACGGAACATGGAGACAGGCGTTCGACCGAATTGAAGGCTTCGGTATTCCCATCAATGCTCCCGAACCTGATATCGCCGCTCATGTTATTTCCGAACTCTTTGAACCCCTTGATGAATATCTCGGTATGACTCTTGATGAATATTACAGAAGTATGATGTTCCTCACAGAAACAGATGCTGATATCTATGCGGAAATTATCAAGGATGTAAGATACGACTACACATTCCACGGCGGTATGGACCTTATGAGAGCTGTAAACAACAGCTTCTCCAAGGGTATCAAGTCGAAGAAAGCCGCAAATGAGACAGTTGAGACTTTGTCAAGTCAGATAAATTCTATCATAACAGAGTACGCACTTCCCAACTACGACTATATGTATAAGAATTTCTATTCTCTTGAAAACGCGGACTAAAAATATTTACAAATAAATTATAAAAAGGTCTTGCATTTTACAGGTAATTATGATATAATATTCTAAACGGTAATATTATGCATGGTTACCTGTATTTTTATTATTATATTTTTTGGAGGTTATAACCTTATGAAAAAAACTTTTGCGGCGATCCTTCTGGTTGCTGTCTTGTTCGTTACATCCTGCGCTGCAGACCCTGTAACACTCCTTCCGTTTATTGATCCCAATGGGGGCGGAGCTGTAAACTACGGCGGTGTAGATATCATTATTCATTCTGAAGGTAACTCAATGGACGAGGATGACAGATATTGGGCATCAATTCTCGGCTACGATACAAACACTCAGTACGGTGATGCTATCCTTAAGAGAATTGCAGAAATTGAAAATAAACTCGGTGTTAAGATTTCTTATGATACAGACCCCGACGGTGAAGAAACAGTTCCCAGAATCATCATGTCAGGTACTTATGTTGCTGACCTTGTAAACTATACAGGTTTCGGTGGTATGGAAAACTTTGCATCTGCAGGTCTTCTTTATCCCATTGGTGATTTTGATCACATTGATCTTTCCGAAACATGGAAATACGGTAATGCAAACGTTCTTGAAGGCGGTATGGTAAACTCTGTTCCCTATTCCGTTCAGCCTGTTTCATGGCCCAATCACGAACCCTCCGGTATTTCTTCCATCATTTACAACACAGAACTTATTGCTTCCTATGGTCTTACAGATCCCCACGAATTCTGGGAAACAGAAAACTGGTACTGGGATACCTTTGAAGATACATATCTTAAACCTTCCGTAGATCTCGATGACGATGAGTGGATGATCTCCGCTTCCGAATATATCTTCTGGTACGGTCTTATGTATTCCAACGACGTTCAGTACGTTTCTGCTAACTCTAACGGCGAATACGTTGTAAACGCTAAACCCCAGTCTCTTATCGAAGCTGTTCAGGAAGGCGTTGACTGGTACAGGGATTATAACGATAAGATCGAACTTTTCAACGAATACTGGAGTCATGAAAACTACGACGCAGGTCTTGCTGTATTCACAGTTTCCGGTGCAGGTCTTGTAACCGATCCCGAAGTTGATGTTGTATCCGGTCTTATGCCTTTCCCCTGCGGTCCTTCCGCAACATACGGTATCTGGAGACAGGCTTTCGACAGAATTGGCGGTTTCGGTGTTCCCATCACAAGTAAAGAACCTGACATTGCAGCTCATGTTCTTTCCGAGCTCTTTGAACCTCTTGATGACTATCTCGGTATGACTCTTGATGAATACTACAGAGTAATGATGTTCAATACTGAAATCGACGCTGAGATCTATGCTGAACTCGTAAATGACGTTAGATATGACTACACATTCCACGGCGGTTCAGACCTTATGAGATCTGTAAATAACAGCTTCTCCGGTGCTATCAAGTCCGGTAAGGCAGCAAATGAAGCAGCTGAAACTCTGGCTAACCAGATCACTGCAATCATTACAGAACACGCGCTCCCCAACTACGACTATATGTACAAAAACTACTATTCTCTTGAAAGCGCTGACTGATTAAATATTTGAAATTTTTAACGGTGCGGAGCGACGGTTCTGCACCGTATTTTTATAAAAAGGAGAAAATATCATGGTATACACCAATTACAATTACAGACTCATTACAAAAATGAATGTTGCATTTGAAAAGTATCATGAAAAAAGCTACATTAAACTTTTCGATGTCGCAAACCCGAAAAAACACATAACAAAAGAACATTACCGCACTGTTCCCACAAAGAACTGGTTCAAGCTTTCCAAGGGTGAAGAGTGGGGCGGACGTTGGATGAACATGTGGGTTCGTTTCAATTTCAAAGTTCCCGCTGAATATGCAGATATCCCCCTTTTCATGGGCCCCGATATGACTTACCGTGAAGGTCTTGTTTTCGTTAACGGTAAACCTTCCGGCTTGATCAATAACAACGATCATTTCTACCACAGAATTACTTGCGGCGCTCCCGAAGGCACAGAGTTCGATATCGCTACCGAATTCTATGCAGGACATCCTTGCGCTGAAGAAACTCCTTTCAGATTCTACGGTCTTGACGGTGACCCCGGTGAATACAAACAGATGTATAACGGCATGGCTGTTTATACAGTAGACAGAAAGCTTTGGGAACTCAGTGTTAACGGTATGTGTCTGTGTCAGTTGGCTCAGTTCCTCGATGATTCAAACAACCTGAAGAAAAAAGCTGTTGATGCTCTTGAAGAACTTTATAAGATCCTTCCCGTTCAGCCTCATTTTGCATCCGCTGAAGATATTGCATCTTTCATTGACGATTGCACCGAGATCATCGCTAAATTCAAACTTGAAAACAAACTGACCTCAACTGCAAAATCCAGACCCTCCATCGGTATTCTCGGTCATTCTCATATGGATACAGCATGGTTGTGGCCCGTGGATGAAACAATCCGTAAGTGTGCTCGTACATATTCCAACGCACTCCACATGATGGAACTCTATCCCGAATATAATTTCATCCAGTCTTCAGCTCTCCACAGCGAGTGGATGAAGGAATACTATCCCACTATCTTTGAAGATATGAAAAAACGTGTTGCAGAAGGCAGATATGAACCCAACGGTGCTGTTTATGTTGAATGTGACTGTAACATCACCTCCGGCGAATCTATGATCCGTCAGTTCCTCAAAGGTCAGATGTTCACACGTGAAAACTTCGGATACACTTCCGATTCTTTCTGGCTCCCCGATACTTTCGGTTACAGTGCCGCAATTCCTCAGATCATGAAGGGCTGCAGCGTTAAATATTTCAACACCACAAAGATCGGCTGGAATGACCTTAACGTATTCCCCATTGATACTTTCAAGTGGAAAGGTATTGACGGCAGCGAAGTCCTCACCCACTTCAATGTTACTCACAGACATCCCTCTCCGAAAGATGTAATAGACGCATGTAATGTCGAACTTAAAAATACTCGGGTAAACAATAAGAAACTTTATACATACGGTTACGGTGACGGTGGCGGCGGCCCCTTCGAAGAAATGATCTTTGAAGGCAGATTCTCCTCCGATCTTGACGGTATGCCCAATATCTACCCCACAACTGTAAGCGAATTCATGCAGGATCTTGAAAAGGATATTGATAAATACCCCACATATTCCGGTGAACTTTACCTCGAACTTCACAGGGGTACTCTTACTCAGATGCACGATATCAAACGCGGCAACCGTAAGGCTGAATTTGCAATGCGTGATACAGAATATTTCAACGTTGTTTCCGGCGCAAAGAAAGACCCCGAAGCTGACAAGAAACTTAAAATGCTTCTTAAAAATCAGTTCCACGATATTCTTCCCGGCTCAAGTATCAACGAGGTAAATACTCTTGCAATTTCCGAATTCAATGATCTTATCGCAAAATATAAGGATCTGACATCCAAGTACTCCAAGAAACTTGTCAACAATGCGGAAAAAGAAATCACAGTATTCAATACTCTTTCCTTTGAAAGAAACGATGATATCTGCTTCGAAAATCTCCGCGGCGGTGTTAAGGGTGCAAAAAATCAGAAATACACAGACCTTAACGGTAAAAAGGTTACTGTTGTCGGCGGCGTAAAAGTTCCTGCTTTTGCAGCTAAGACTCTTGAACTCTCCGACGGTTACAGCAAGGGCAAATCCGCATTCGTTTACGACGGAACAAATCTCGAAACACCTTTTGCAAAGATCGTATTTGCTGAAAACGGCGGTATTGCTTCCTACATCAACAAGAAAACAGGCAGACAGTTGAAAAAAGAAAACGGCGAACCCCTCAATACTTTCTGGCTTGCAGAAGACGTTCCCCATTACTGGGATAACTGGGATATCGACTGCGATACATTCATGAAGTTCAAACCCGACATGAGACTTGTTTCCCGTGAACTTGTTTCTGAAGGTCCTGTTCAGCTCGTTATCCGTTCCGAATATAAGATCGGCAAAAAATCCTCCATCAAACAGGATATGATCTTCCATGCAAATTCCGAACAGATCGACTTCCATACAATAATCACATGGGATGAACCCCATACACTTCTTAAAGCAGGCTTTGATGTTGATATTCTCTCAAATACTGTTAAAAATGAAGTTCAGTACGGTCACGTTGAAAGACCCACAACTCAGAATAACAGTATTGAAGCTGCTAAATTTGAAGTTTGCAACCATAAATGGACTGACATTTCCGAATCCCGTTACGGTGTTGCTATTCTTAACGACTGTAAATACGGTATCTCCGTTGAAAACGGAAATCTCAGACTTTCACTCCACAGAGGCGGCAGACATCCTGACACCACAAACGACAGAGGTGTTCACGAGGTTACATATTCCTTCCTTCCCCACGAAGGTACTCTCGATTCCGAAAATGTTATCAGACCTTCTTATATGCTCAACGTTCCCGTTGTTGTTGCTGAAGGTTCTGCAAAGAACGAAAAGAGCTTTATGGAAATCTCCGAATCCAATGTTATCTGCGAATCTGTAAAATATCCCGAATATGCTGAAAATGCTTTCGTTGCACGTCTTTATGAGGCTGAACGTAACAGAACAACTACTACTGTTAAATTTGGCAAGAAAGTAAAGAAAGTTTATGTGACAAATATGCTTGAAGAGATCATTGAAGAAGTTCCCGTTGTGAACAATTCAGTAGAGCTCGAATTCAGACCTTTCGAGATCAAAACAATTATGATCGAATATTGATCGAAATAATATCAAGCCCCGATGTTGTTCGGGGTTTGATTCTTAAAAGGTGGTATTTTGAATGAGAAAAAGAAAAGATTCCTTTTTTGGATTGCATTATGATTTTCATGCAGGCAAAAACTGTGTCGGACTTGGCGACTGTAATGTTGAGGTTATTGATAAGATGCTTTCCGAGGTCAAGCCTGACTTCGTTCAGTGTGACACAAAAGGTCATGAGGGTATTTCAAGCTATCCCACAAAGGTGGGAAATCCTGCTCCCGAAATGAAAGGCGACCTGCTTAAAACATGGCGTGAAGTGACAAAGAAACACGATGTCGCTCTTTACGCTCACCATTCCGGTGTCTGGGATTCCGAGGCAGTTGCAAAAAATCCCGATTGGGCTGTGGTTCGTGAAAATGGGGAACGGAGCGAAAATATTACTTCTGTTTTCGGCCCGTATGTTGATAAACTTCTTATTCCTCAGCTTATTGAAATGGCAAAAGATTACGGTCTGAACGGTGCTTGGGTCGACGGTGAATGTTGGGCAACCGATGAGGATTACAGCCACCATGCCGTGGAAAAATATAAAGAACTTTACGGCACAGAGCCACCCCATAAAGACGAGGACGGTTATTTTGAATATATAGAATTTTGCCGTAAAGGCTTTCTGGACTATGTTGACCATTATATGAGAGAAGTTCACAAGGTTTCTCCCGATTTTCAGCTGATTTCCAACTGGCTTTATACGATGTATGTTCCCAAACGTCCCGAAATAGATATGGACTCGATTTCAGGCGACTATGACCCCAATGACAGCGTGAATACTGCCCGTGTGGACGGCAGATGTATTATGAGCCAGCAGAAACCCTGGGATCTTATGGCATGGGGCTTCGGCAGACACGGGGATCATTTCTTCACGAAGACTTCCGAACAACTCTGCCAGGAAGCTGCTGCTGTCGTTATGCTTGGCGGCGGTTTCCAGGTGTATAACAGACAGGTTGCTGATACGACTCAGGAGGGGGACTTCAATATTGCAGGTTCTATTCAGGAATTTGTCCTTCCCTGTCTTGTTGAACTTTCAAAATTCTGCCGTGCCCGTGAGGAAATTTGTTTCAAGGCTGAACCTGTTCACCAGATAGGTATCGTCTATTCCGAAATGGCTCACAACTATAAACGTGACAGTATGTTCTTCCTTGACGGTCAGCATATTGAGGATGTGAAAGGTGTTACTCTCTCTGTTATAGACAATTCGTTGCCTGCGGAAATTCTGATGACTCACCATATACTTGACCGCGACATTTCGGATTTCGGAATGATAATTGTTCCGGAATTGCCGGTTATTGAACCTGAGCTGAAAGAAAAACTTCTTAAATATGCGGAAAACGGCGGCAAATTGCTGGTTATGGGCGTGACCTCCACGAAGCTCTTCGAATCTGAAATTGGTGTTTCTGTTACTAAGACTGTTGAAAATGCAGTTATTGACCTTGATGTAAACGGTTTCAGAAGCACAGTCAAGACTTCATTCTCCTGTATAGATGTCGGAGACAGTACTCAAGTTGTCGGTGAGATGTTTACAGCACCTGCGCATGGAAGCAATAATAAAACTTCCCCCGTTGCTGTTGTCCGTGACTTCGGAAAAGGATCTGTCGGCGGTGTTTATTTCAATGTCGGTTCGTACAGGAACTGGAAATCCCCCGCATTCAGAGCATTTGTTAAGAAGATCATCAGTTCTCTGTATACTCCTTCCGTCCGTGTTCTTTCAAAGTCGAATGTGGACATTTCCTTGATGAAAAAGAACGGCTTGCTTTGTGTAAACCTTATGAATCTCAACGGTGAACATGCAGACAGAACGGTTTGCGGTTTTGATAATATCCCTGCGCTCCGTGATGTTGCGCTTGAAATTGATTTTGCGCAGAAGCCTGAATCTGTCAGACTTGAGCCTGATGGCAAGGAACTTCCCTTTACATGGAATGACGGGGTCGTTTCTGTTGTGATCGACAGAATTGATATCCATTCCGTTATAACGATAAAATAGTCAAAAAATTCCCTTTTACATATTATGGTTACGGATAGTAATCTAATTTTGTAAAAGGGGATTGATTTTATGAACGGTCAGACTGTAAGGACATTTCTAAGCGCAAATTCCGCTGACGGTTTTTTTTCGTATTTCAGCGAATTTTTGAGAGGCAAAAATTCTTTTATAATCAAGGGCGGTCCCGGAACGGGGAAGAGCAGTTTTATGAAAAGGGTTGCATCGTCAGCCGTGGCAGAGGGGAATTTTACCGAGTATATTTACTGCTCCTCAGATCCCGATTCTTTGGATGGCGTGTATATTCACGGGGTGGAAAATGTCTTTGCCGATGGAACAGCCCCTCATGTCCTTGACCCGAAATATGTGGGGGTGATGGGGCAGATAGTTGATGTCGGTCAGTTTTTGGACTGCAAAAAGCTTGCCCCTGCAAAGGATGATATAATTTCTTTGAGCGGGAAAATTTCCTCAAAGTACAGTCGCGCCTACCGCTTTTTGAAAGCTGCCTCCTGCGCTTCTTCGGAAATTCGTGAGACGGCTCTCGGATATTTTGATTCTGATGCCGTTTTTGATTATTTCAAAGGATTTGCTTCGAAGATCTTCGGAGATAAAAAGGGTTGCGGAGGTAATATTTTTATTCGTTTTCTGTCGGGTATTACTCCCAAAGGGTTCGTCACTTTTAAGGATACTGTTTATACGCTTTGTTCAAATGTGGTGGTCGTGCGCGATAAGTACGGCGTGGGTGGCTCTGTTTTTGAACTTCTGAAAGGGGAGTTTGCTTCCAAGGGGTTCGACATTTACGATTTCCGTTCTCCGCTTGAACCCTCCCGAACAGTTCATATTGCAGTTCCGGAGCTTGATTATGCTTTTGTCACTTCTGATCAGTTCGTCAGATTCGATTCTCAGGGCGGCCGAAGCATAAACCTGATGCGGTTTGTTTCAGATGATATTGATTTTGAATCAAAAAACCTGCTTTCTGCCGCAAAAATAATGAAATTGAGCATGGATGAGGCTTTTGGTGCGTTGCGTGAAGCGAAGGCGCTCCATGACGATCTCGAAGATATTTACATTTCTGCAATGGATTTTTCCGGGCTTGATAAACTTACTGAAAGGTATACTTGAAATAGAGTTTTATTTCGGGGCGAACTTTTGTATAAAACAGCAAAAATATACCTCAAACTGCTTTTCT
>JAZTZU010000005.1:0-75101 GCA_045637625.1 Eubacteriales bacterium | reverse complement strand
TCCCCAAGCCCTCTCCAACAAAACCGTATTGGGCGGTGTTAGTAAAAATAAGTTTTTTCCATCCCAGGTCGGTTTTCTTGGGAAGGTGCGGAAACCCTTCTTTTTCCGTGAAAAGAAGGGTTTCCGCAAAAAACTATTGATTTAACTTCCGCATTATACGCAGCCCTGAGCCTTCATAGCTTCTGCAAATTTGAGGAAGCCTGCGATGTTAGCACCTGCAACGAGGTCATCACCGAAGCCGTATTCGTTAGCTGCTTTGATGGAGCTGGAGAAGATGTTCTTCATGATTGTCTTGAGTTTTTCATCAACTTCTTCAGCGTTCCAGCTGTATCTCATGGAGTTCTGAGACATTTCAAGACCGGAAGTAGCAACACCGCCTGCGTTAACTGCTTTGGAAGGAGCAACGATAACGTTGTTAGCTTTGAGGTAAGCGATAGCTTCGTTTGTTGTGGGCATGTTGGAAACTTCAACGTAGTATTTGATGCCGTTAGCAACGATCTTTTCAGCTTCAGCCATACCAACTTCGTTCTGTGTAGCGCAAGGCATAATGATGTCTGCTTTTACGCCCCAGGGTTTTTCGCCTGCGAAGAACTGAACACCGAATTTGTCAGCGTAATCCTGAACTCTGTTACGGCAGGAAGCACGCATTTCGAGGAGGTAATCAACCTTTTCAGGTGTGCTGATACCATCGGGATCGTAGATGTAACCGTCGGGACCGGAAAGTGTAACAACTTTACCGCCGAGTTCGTTAACTTTCTTAACTGTACCCCAAGCAACGTTACCGAAACCGGAGATAGCGAAAGTCTTGCCTTTGATGTCATCGTTGAAATATTTGAGCATTTCAACTGTGTAGTAAACAGCGCCGTAGCCTGTAGCTTCGGGACGGATAAGAGAACCGCCGTAGGAGAGACCTTTACCTGTAAGAACGCCTGTGAATTCGTTACGGAGTCTCTTGTACTGACCGTAGAGGTAACCGATTTCTCTTGCACCAACGCCGATGTCACCTGCGGGAACGTCTGTGTCTGCGCCGATATGTCTTTCGAGCTCTGTCATGAAGCTCTGGCAGAAACGCATAACTTCTGCGTCGGATTTGCCCTGAGGATCGAAGTCTGAACCGCCTTTACCGCCGCCCATGGGGAGGGATGTGAGGGAGTTTTTAAATGTCTGTTCGAAACCGAGGAATTTCATGATGCTGAGGTTAACGGAGGGATGGAAGCGGAGACCGCCCTTGTAAGGACCGATAGCAGAGTTGAACTGAACTCTGAAACCTCTGTTTACCTGAACTTTGCCGTTGTCGTCAACCCAGGGAACTTTGAACATGATAGTTCTTTCGGGTTCAACCATTCTTTCAAATACGCCTGCGTCTACGAGATCGGGACGTTTATCAGCAACGGGTTCAATACTCTCGAAAACTTCTTTAACAGTCTGGAGAAATTCGGGTTCGTTAGCATCTCTTTTGCAAACTCTTTCATAAAGGTCTGCAAGATAAGGATTTTTGAATGCCATATGTATCACCTTTCGATAATTAGAATATACTTATTTAATATTTTCGGCAAAAAGTTTATCGTTTCATTGAAATAAACTTACCGGATACTTTATTATACATTATGATTTGTGACATTACAATACATCACCGCAAAAAATCATTTTTTTTTTACATTCTGAAATTTAACTTGTATTTTTATGACCCAAGAATTTCTTTCCAATTACAAGGGAATCCCATATAAGGAAAGATTATAACATCAGAGTAAGAGTCTATAAGTGCTTCAAGCTCACAGAAAAAGTTTTTCCAACGGTCATCGTTCTGAAGCGTTCTTTTTATTATCAATAGGAGAGGGAATACCTTGTTGTTTTGTGGGTTTCTGTATTTTTTGTATTCCGAATACAAAAACGGTGTCTGCTTCAAGGGCATATTGTAAAGTCTTCCGTAGTGAGCACATATGTTTCTGACTTCTACCAATGCCAATATCCAACTTCCCAAATAATCATCTTCCGTATTGTAGAATGAAGCGATTTGTTTTCTGTCTTCACTCGACATTATATCAAACAGCGAGGAGAGGTTTCCAAACGTAAACAATTCCACAGCGACCCAAATGGGAAAATGGTTTTCGTATTTTTCTATGTGGTGCTTTACAAAAGGCACATTCTTTTGTCGTTCACATTCTCGTTGAAAGTTATTTATTATACTGCAATGCAGATCGTTTCCGTCCCTTGATGTTTTGGAAATGAAATTTTTAGGATCTTTATATCCTTCAGGTCCGTATCTTAATGCGAGGTGATTTGAGATTTGAGTTCGCAGCTGAACTTCAATTTGCTCTATGATATGCAATAATATGTTTTTAAATTTGCTGTCAAATAAATACAATCGAAAAATATGCTCAAGAGATATTCCTGCAGAGTATTCTTCCTGATTCGTTCTGTCTTTCAGGCCAATACCGTAAGCGCTTAATCTGTAATAATTAACTTTTTGAAGTATTTCAATAGCCTTTTCGCGGTCTTCTATGGTTAGTTTGTGAAAATTCGACAGTCGTTCAACCTGCTCATCAAAAGTAAGGGCTTTCTTTAATTCTTTCATAAGTGCTTCCTTAATTAAAAAAAGTCCCACCGTGGTCCGCAGTGCAAACAGCCTTATGCGTGGTGGGCTCTATCATTTATATTATATACTAAATTATAAATTTTTGCAATACATCACCGCAAAAAATCATTTTTTTTTTACATTCTGAAGATTTTGAATGTTGATAATTGATCGGGGAAACATTTTTTGTAAAAATTGTTTCCCCGAATCCCCTTCAAAAAAACTTTACTGTGCTACGCACAATCATAAATACAAAAGAGTTTCCAAGCTACTTTATTTAAGTAAAAGATGTGGGTGACGGAAATTTTGCTGTAAAATAATCCAAGGTTCGGTTTTGTTGGAAAGAGGTTTGGGGAAAACCCTATTTTCCGTGAAAATAAGGTTTTCCCCATAAAATTCAATTTAATAAATTATTCTTTGAGAGCTACTCCGTTGGCGTCAACAGCGATATGACCTGTGAGGATCATGATTCCTTCGATGAGACCCCAGATAGCGCCGATTCCGCAGAAAAGGGAAAGGACGATGTCGATAACAGCCTTGCTTGTGTAGCCGAGGTAGAAATTATGTATGCCGAGACCTCCGATAAAAATACCGAGAAGACCTGCAACAAGTTTGGATTTCTGCTCAGGCTGACCCTGTACTGTACCGTTTGTATGGGTAACAGTTGACTGAGCCTGGTCGGAAGTTGCTGTGCCGCAGTCAGGGCAGAATTTTGCGTTGTCATCAAGGGCTTTGCCGCAATTTTTACAAAACATAAGTGTTTCCTCCTGATTTGTTCTTATTTTTCAAAAACATTATACCACAATATTCGCCTGTTGTCAAGAGGTTTTCTTTGCAATATGCTGAAATATATGGTTATCAATTCATTGCAACTGTTCCGAAGAGTCTTTGAACTGCAGAGTCAACTGAGGAAGATTCCTTTTCGGGGATTGCTTCGCGGACGGCAAGATAAAATTCCACCATTTTTCCGGCTTCGTCAAGCCCTTTCATATCCGTCAGCGATGCCATTGCAAAATCAGGTAACCCGTGCTGCCGTGAACCGAAAAAGTCCCCGGGTCCACGCTGTTCAAGATCCATGCGGCTGATAACAAATCCGTCTGTGGTTGAGCAGAATTTTTCCAGTCGTTCTTTTGCGGATTTGCTGTCCGAAACAAGGAAACAGTAGCTTTTTTTAGAACCTCTGCCCACACGTCCTCTCAGCTGATGCAGCTGGGAAAGTCCGAACCTGTCGGCATTTTCGATTATCATAATTGTCGAATTGGGGACATTTATCCCTACTTCAATGACTGTTGTGCTGACCAGAACACGTGTGTTCCCTTCGCTGAAATTCTTTAAAATAATCTCTTTTTCGGCAGATTTCATTTTTCCGTGCAGAAATTCCACGTTTAAATATCTCAACCACTTTGAGGTCAGCTCTTCCCAGAATGAAGTTACCGAAACAACATCTTCCATGCCGTCGGAATCCTCAACCAACGGACACACGATATAAGCCTGACAGCCGCCCATGACTTCGTTTCTGAGATAATTGTACATTCTTTCACGGTAATCTGTTCCGACTAAAAAGGTTGAAATTTTCTGCCTTCCCGCAGGAAGTTCGTCGATAACCGAAACGTCCAGATCTCCGTACATTATAAGCGCCATGCTTCGTGGAATGGGCGTTGCTGACATCACGAGAACGTGGGGGTTCTGCCCTTTTTCTGAGAGCATTTCCCGTTGGTTTACTCCGAATCTGTGCTGTTCGTCTGTGACCGCAAGGCCTAATTTGGCGAATTCCACACCCTTTTGAATTACTGCGTGTGTTCCGATCAACAGATCTATTTCTCCGTTTTTCAGCTGCGGAAGAATTATTTTTCGTTGTGATTGCGGTGTGCTTCCCGTAAGAAGTGCGGTTTTTAATCCTGCTTTTTCCAGAAGAGGTTGGAGTGATTTGAAATGCTGGATTGCAAGGACTTCTGTCGGCGCCATCATGCAGGACTGGAATCCAGCCGCAGCCGCGTGGCAGAAAAGGGCTGCCGCTACGGTTGTTTTTCCGCTTCCCACATCGCCCTGAACAAGGCGCGCCATTGCGGAATTTTTACTCATATCACGGACACATTCGCTGATTACGCGATGCTGTGCGTTTGTTGGTGCATAGGGCAGAAGTTTGTAAAAATCTTCTATTACGCTTTCCGGTGAATTTATTGGGAAAGCTCGTTTTTTGATTCGCTGATTTTTTGAACGTGACAGACCGAGCCTGAATAAAAATAACTCTTCATATATGAATCTTCGTCTGGATTCTTCAATATCAGTCTGATTTTCAGGTAAATGTATCTTTTTTAACGCGTCTTTGAGGGATAATAGCCCGAATTTTTCTCTCAGAATCTTAGGCAGGGTATCTTCCACCGTCGAAATATACGATTCGAGTACTTCGCGTACGGAGTTTCGTATCATTTTCTGCGGAATTCCTTCCGAAATGCTGTAAACGGGCTGAATCACGCCTTCTTCTATCGGTTCTATCTTGGGACTTTTCATTTCGTAGAAGAATCCCGTTTTTACGATCTTTCCGTAAAACAGATACTCTTCGTCTTTTCGGAGTTTTTCAGCGAGAAATTTTTGATTGAAAAGCGTTACTGACATTTCTGAAGAGCCTGAACTTACCACAAATTTTGTGATTATCAGTTTTCCGCCCGCTCCTGCCCGTTTTGTTTTGACTTCGGAAATTATTCGTCCTTTGACTGCCGCGGTTTCGCCGTCGAAAGTATCTTCGAGGTTTTTTACATCCGAAAGATCGGTATATGTTCGCGGAAAATAAAACAGCAGGTCTCTCAGCGTGGAAATGCCGAGTTTTTTGAGGGCATCAGCCCTTTTCGGTCCGATGCCCTTTAACGTATCGACTTTTTTCGTCAGATCTGTTTCCATTTTGCGCCTGTTGGTGTGTCTTCGATGATTATGCCTCTTGCTTTGAGACCGTCTCTGATCTCGTCAGCGCGGGCGAAATTTTTATCTTTTTTAGCCTGCTGTCTTTCAGCGAGGAGTGCTTCGATTTCCTGAACGAAAGGATCGCTGCTCTTTTCTTCGGCTTCAGCGGTTTCAGCTTCAAGGAGTTTCTTTGCCTTTGCGTTGAGGTCCAGGGAAAGAACTCTGTCGAAGTCTTCGATGAGTGCAATCTTTGTTGCGGGAGTTGTGTTTGCCTTGAGAACATCGTAAAGTGCTGTAACCGCAAGGGATGTATTCATATCGTTATCAAGGGCTTCCATGAATTTTGCCTTGAGCTGAGCGAAAACTTCATTGTCAACAGCTCCTGCTTCTTCCTTGTGCAGAGCCGCAATTCTTGCAACCAGCTTGTTGAATGCAACAGCCGCATTGTCAAGGTTTTCATAGGAGAATACAAGGGATTTTCTGTAATGGGACTGGAGGCAGAAGAATCTGTAAACAAGGGGATCGTAACCTTTTTCTTCGAGAAGAGAAACTGTCAGGAACTCACCTGTAGATTTACTCATCTTACCGCTGTTTGTGTTGAGGTGGTGAACGTGGAACCAGTAGTTGCACCATTTATGGCCGAGATAAGCTTCGCTCTGTGCGATCTCATTTGTATGGTGGGGGAATGCGTTGTCTATGCCGCCGCAATGAATATCAAGAGATTCTCCGAGATTTTTCATGCTGATGCAGGAACATTCGATATGCCAACCGGGATATCCGATACCCCATGGACTGTCCCATTTAAGTTCCTGGTCGTCAAATTTGGATTTTGTGAACCAGAGAACGAAGTCTGTTTTGTTTTTCTTGTTGGAGTCTCCTTCAACGCCTTCACGTACACCTACAGCGAGATCTTCTTCTTTGAAATCGTTGAAAACGTAGTACTGTTCGAGCTTTGAAGTATCGAAGTAAATATTTCCGCCTGCTTCGTAAGCATAACCTTTTTCGATAAGAGATTCGATAACTTTGATGAATTCATCAATATAGCTTGTGGCAGGAACGACAACATCGGGAGTTTTGATATTGAGTTTTGCGCAGTCTGCAAAAAATGCATCGGTATAGAATTTAGCAATATCCATTACTGTTTTCTTTTCACGTTTTGCACCCTTGAGCATCTTGTCTTCGCCTTCATCGGCATCGCTTGTGAGGTGACCTACGTCTGTGATGTTCATAACGCGTTTAACATCATATTCGCTGTATCTGAGATATTTTTCAAGAATATCTTCCATGATGTAACTGCGGAGATTTCCTATATGTGCGAAATGATAAACCGTAGGACCGCAGGTGTACATTGAAACTTTTCCGGGTTCATTAGGTACGAAATCGTCCTTTTTTCTTGTGAGTGAGTTATAAAGCTGCATATTTTCAAATCCTTTATTTTATAGAAGTGTTTAGTCTTTAAGATATTTTCTGCATGCCATGTAGTAGGGGATTACAGATATCACCGTGTATGCGGCAACGATCCAGAAAATAATGTTGGGGATGAACATATCTGCTGCAATAGCTTCAACTGTTGTACCCTGAGAGATAAATGCTGCGAAAACAAAATATACGCCGATGCTGATTCCCTGACATACGGTTTTTACCTTGCCCCACCAGTTTGCCGCAACGACTTCGCCCTTGCTCATTGCACCGAGGCGGAGACCTGTGATCATGAATTCTCTTGCGAGGATGAGGAGTACAGGTACGCAGCTGACAAAACCAAGTTCAATAAAAGCACAGAGTATGCCGAGAACGAGGAGTTTGTCTGCGATCGGATCAAGGAATTTTCCGAAGTTTGTAACTGCATCAAATTTTCTTGCAATTTTGCCGTCTACAGCATCTGAGGCTATGGCAACTGCAAAAAGGATTCCTGCTGTCAGAAATCTTGTGCTTAATGCCATTGCGGCTGATACAGGAGTTTCCAGAAGGAAGAGCAGTACGATCGGAATAAGGGCTATTCTGAACCAACAAATTATATTAGGCAGTTTTTTAATCATGATTACATTCCTTTCCCATAAGGTCGTAAAGATCGACCGATTCAATTTTTACGTTTACAAAATCACCCGGACGGTGTTCTGTTTCTGTTGAGAAATACACTCTGCCGTCAATATCGGGAGCCTGGAAATATGCTCTGCCGCTGTAAAGACAGGTGTTTTCGTCAAAACCTTCGCAAAGAACTTCGTAAGTCTTGCCGAGGTGTTTCTTGTTTATCTCCTCAAGAAGTCTCATCTGGAGTTCCATAACACCGTCAGCGCGTTTTTCTTTGATCTCCTGAGGTATCTGACCGTGCATTCTTGCGGCTTTTGTGCCCTCTTCGCGGGAATATGTAAATACTCCGAGGTTGTCAAATTTTACACGTTTTACGAAATCGCAGAGAATTTCGTAGTCTTCGTCGTTTTCTTTCGGGAATCCTGTAATGAAAGTGGTTCTGAGGGACACATCGGGAACTTTTGCACGGATTCCGCTGAGAAGTTTTTCCAAGGATTTATCGTCCATGGAGCGGTTCATGAGTTTGAGAACTCTTCCGCTTGCGTGCTGGAGGGGAACGTCAATGTAATTGACGAATTTCTCTTCCTCAGCCATAAGGTCGATAAGCTCTTCTGAAATTTCTTCGGGACGGCAGTAAAGAACTCTTACCCATTTAACGCTTTCGATCGCCGCAACTTCTTTGATTAGTCTGCAAAGCTGGGGATAAGCGGTTGTGTCCTGAGCGATAAGGTTTATTTCTTTTGCTCCGTTGGCGGCAAGGGCTTTTGTTTCCTTGATAACATTTTCATAAGGGCGCGGAATGAATTCACCGCGGACTGCGGGAATAACGCAGTAAGTGCAGTGGTTTGAACATCCGTCAGCCAGTTTGAGATACACGCTGTAGTCGGGCGACGTCAGGATTCTTTCTCCGTCGGGAGTGTCGTCGGAAAGCGGTCTGTAGTGGGAAAATTTTTCTCCGTCGCCTGAAGATACGATCGCTTCGCATATCTTATCGAAGCTTTTGCTTCCGAGGACTGCGTCCACTTCGGGAACTGATTCGAAAATCTCTTCCTTGTATCTCTCTGCCATGCAGCCCGTAACTATGAGTTTTTTCAGGTTTCCTTCTGTTTTGTATGCTGCGGCGTTGAGAATATTTTCAATGCTTTCTTCTTTTGCCTTGTCTATAAAGGTGCAGGTATGAACGATTATGACATCGCAGTTTTCCTGCTCCGCGCAAAGTTCGAAACCGTTATCTTCCAGTTTCGCAAGCATAACTTCCGCGTCAATTCTGTTTTTTTCGCAGCCGAGGGAGATCATTCCCACTTTAAGCGGCGAAGATGTAAATTCATTCAGATTCAAGGTCTTCAATCTCTTCCGTATATAATTTATATGCTTTTTTTACAAGTTCGTATTCGTAGCTTTTTCGGGCAAATGAATCGAATAATTTTTTTAACTGGGCTCGATCTTCGGGCTTTTCGCCTTTGAGTTTTTTTCTCATGGCGTTTTTTATTTCGTCGATCATTATCTCTTCATCGACAAGCTCTTCAAGAACTTCCGCAACTGTCTCTGCCGAAACTCCTTTGTGTAAAAGGTCATATTCCACCTTTCGTTTGCCGTAGGAGTGAAGTTTTTGTTCCGCGTAATGTCTGGCATATCTTGCGTCGTCTATGTAGCCGTAGTTCGCAAGCTTTGCCATTGCAGAGGCAGATTCTTCAGGAGAGTATCCTTTTTTCAGAAGCTTTTCGTAAAGTTCTTTTTCGGAACGGTCGTGCAGACCGAGAATATAAGCCCCGTAATCAAATGCGCTGTATGGATTAGAGCTCATCGTCGAAATCGTCTGCGGAAATATCTACAGATACGCTTTTTTCGACTTTTTCGGGAGCGTCTGCTGCTGCAGCGGCTTCAAAAGTTTCCGAAGCTGCTTTTCCGTCAAGGACTGCTTTTATTTTTTCTTCAAGCTCTTTCATGAGTGCGGGCTCGTTGAGGATGAGTTCTTTTACATTGTCTCTGCCCTGACCGAGTCTGCGGTCTCCGTAGTAGAACCACGCACCGGATCTCTTTACGATCTCAAGTTTTACCGCAACGTCGAGGATCTCACCTGTTTTGGAGATGCCTTTTCCGTAGATGATATCAAATTCCGCTTCCTTGAATGGGGGAGCGACTTTATTTTTAACAACTTTGACTTTTGTTCGGTTACCGATTGATTCGGAGCCGACCTTAAGGGTTTCCACTCTGCGGACTTCCATACGTACGGAAGCGTAGAATTTCAATGCACGGCCGCCTGTGGTGGTTTCGGGGTTTCCGTACATTACACCGACTTTTTCACGGAGCTGGTTTATGAATACAACCACGCAGCTTGTTTTGGAAATTGCACCTGCGAGTTTTCTGAGAGCCTGTGACATGAGTCTTGCGTGCAGACCTACATGGGAGTCACCCATTTCACCTTCGATCTCCTGACGGGGAACAAGGGCTGCAACAGAGTCTACGATGATCGCATCAACGGCACCTGAACGGACAAGTGTTTCCGTGATCTCAAGAGCCTGTTCGCCGTTGTCGGGCTGAGAAACGAGAAGTGAGTCTATGTCAACACCGAGATTTTTTGCGTAAATGGGGTCGAGGGCATGTTCCGCGTCAATGAATGCAGCTGTGCCACCGAGTTTCTGACATTCTGAAACGATGTGGAGAGCTACTGTTGTTTTACCTGAACTTTCAGGTCCGTAGATCTCAATGATTCTGCCCTTCGGTACACCGCCGATACCGAGAGCTGTGTCAAGTGAAAATGAACCTGTTGAAATATGTTCCACGTTCATTGATGCGTTCTGACCGAGAGTCATAACAGAACCTTTACCGAACTGTTTTTCTATCTGCGCAAGAGCCGTGTCAAGCGCTTTTTTCTTACCTTCCTGCATTTTTAATTCTCCTGTTCTTATGTAAACGTTGCGGAGTATCCGATTTTTTTCGGGTTCCGACATACTTAAAATTTCCTGTACCTATATTATATATCATTTTTTTGAAAAAAGCAATACTCTGAGTGAAAAAATCTAAATAAAATTTCACGAAAAGTCTTCCAAAACAGAAATTTCATTATTTTTTTAAAAAAAGCCCTTGCAATAATCAAGAAAGTCTGTTATAATATATACCTAAGTGCGTTAATAATGCAACCTAATGCTTTAAAATAGCTTCGCCATCTTGAAGCTTGGATGGAAAGGATGAATGAAACAATGGCTAAATGTGAAATTTGCGGAAAAGGCGTAACCTTCGGTATCAAGGTTTCCCACTCCCACAGACGTACAAACAGAGCTTGGAAGCCCAACGTAAGAAGAGTTAAAGCTGTAGTAAACGGCAATGTAAAACATATGTATGTTTGCACATCTTGCTTGCGCGCAAACAAGGTTCAGAGAACTGTTTAATTCAAAACTTAAATTCAAAGGCGATTTCGAAAGAAATCGCCTTTGGGTCATACACAAAATCAGGAGAGATATAAATGAAAAAGCATCAATTATTTTTCGTCCTTGCGGCATTGACAGCTGTTACAATCACAGCTTGCGACGGTCCTCATTTTGAAGACCAGCCTGAACCTCCTGTTGTTGAAACACCCGATGAACCTGCGGAACTTTTGGATATTTCGGCTGAATTCGCCCTTGAGTCATCGGCTGAATACGTAAAGGCAGGGGAGACTCTTTCTGTGAATATCGTTTCCGCTTCAAGCAGAAACATAACTGTTGAGTGGGTAAGCTCCGACAGCGATATTCTGACCGTTGAAAACGGAACTGTTTCAGGCGTTGCAAAGGGAACGGCTTCTGTTACAGCAAAAATTTCCGCAGAAGGCTGTAAGGATTTTGAGATCTCCTGCGAGGTCGAAGTAAAACCTGAGGACTACACGCTTGAACTCATTGATAATTTTATACTTATAACAGATTATAATTCAAAAGACCAGGTTCAGGGCGAAATTCTTGCCTATGTTGTTGGCGGCGGAAGAGTTCTTGTTTCCGCAGCGGCAAATGAGGGCTACACAATGAAAAAGAGAAATTCTAATTTTGAAGAACAGCCCTTTGAAATCCTTATCGGCGAGACAAGCAGAGAAGAAAGTATCGGTGCAGGCTCAGATCTGGGCGAAGATGAATTTTCAATAAAAACAGTAAAAACTGAAGACGGTATGAAACTGCTCATAAATGCAAGCGATGCTTATGCAATGAATTTTGCATTTGAAACTCTTGTTGACAATCTTGTAAAAACAGAAGAGGGTTCGTTTGTCCCCTCAGACCTGGATATCAGATCAAAATCATTGATTCCCAAAGGCGTTTACGATAATATGATCGAATCCGAAAACGTATGGGTAGTCCGTGACCCCTGCGTTGTATACGACGGTGAAAAATATTATATGTACGGCACCGGACTTGCTTCAGGTCAGGGATATGGCTGTGTTACAAGTGATGATTTGAAGACATGGTCCGAACCTTTCAACGCATACACATTCCCTGCGGAAATAGGCGCTAAGGGAGACTTCTGGGCACCTGAATGCCATTACTACAACGGAAACTACTATCTTTTCGCTACTTACAGAGGTTCAAACGATCTCCGCGGCTGTGCTATCTTCAAAGCTGCAACTCCCGCAGGACCTTTTGAAATGATAACCGACGGACACCTGACATCTTCCGAATGGCACGCCATCGACGCAACTCTTTATGTTGACGAAAACGGTGACCCTTGGATAATTTACGTCCGTGAATGGGTTTCTGCTCCTAATGAAGTCGGAACTTTTGAAGTGGCAAGACTCAGTGAGGATCTTACAAAAATAATTTCCGAACCTGTTGAAATCTTCAAATCTACAGACCCCGCATGGGCAGATCACTCCGTAACAGACGGTTGCTGGACATACAAAATGCAAAGTACAGGATCTCTCATCATGCTTTGGTCAAACTTTGATAACGACGGTTACTGCGTTGCTATGGCTCGTTCTGAATCCGGCAGTATCCTCGGTCCTTGGGAGCAGATAACCACAAGACTTTACAGCGCTGCATATTCCGACGGATATGACGGCGGACACGCATCCATATTCACAGCAAAAGACGGTCAGATGATGATCTCATTCCACGGACCCAATAATGCGACAGATACAGTAAGAGAACACGCTTTCTTCCTTCCTATCGAGGAAGACCCTGTAAACGATATGCTCATACCTAAAAAATAAAATATACTAAACAGTAAATGAAAACTCTCTGCCGACGACCGACAGAGAGTTTTTGTGTTTTTATTTGATTTCGGGATTCGGATTTACTTTTGAGATCATCCATTCGAATACGTCACGTTCAAGATATGCACGAACCCAGGAGCCGTGACCTTCGTGCTCGTACATTGTCGCATGGAAGTCTGCGGCATTTTCACGCTCCATAACTTCTTTTGCGACAGTCAAACATTCAGCGGGTACAAGATTGTCGTCAAGGCTGTGAAACGCCCATATAGGCACGTTCTTCGCCTTATGGAGGTCCTTGGGGTCACCGCCGCCGCAAACAGGAACAGCCGCAGCAAGGAGATTCGGCTTATGTATAACCGTATACCATGTTGCAAAGCCGCCCATTGAAAGCCCTGTCATGTAAATGCGTGAACCGTCAATATTGTAGTCCTTTGCAAGTTTATTTTCAAGAAAATCGTAAACAAGAGCAAGGGCAGGGGAACAAGCCGTCCCGGGGAACTCTTTTCTGTCAAGATAATTCTTCATGGCGAAAAGCTCTACCCATGTAGTGCTCAGCTCACACTGCGGCGCAAGAAGGATAAATTCCTCACGAAGTTTCGGGTCTTCCAGCACATAGCAAAGATAACGGCAATAGCCCTCATCTCCCAGGTGGTTGTGGTTTGAGCCTCTTTCGCCCATGCCGTGCATAAACACCAAAACCTTATATTTTTTCTCAGGGTCGTAGGATTCGGGAACATACATTCTGTAAGGCAGCTTTACTGTTTCACTTATAGCTTCATTTGAATAAACATCGGGTTTCATCATATCGTAAGCTATCATAAAAAAATCTCCTTTTTATTTTATTATACACCATAATCGGTAAAATGTCAAGCCGTCACACAAAAAAACAGGACAGAAGCGAAAACTTCTGTCCATTATTCAAATTCTTGTGGAGGATAATCCTCTTTTACAAATCGCTTTTCGCAGGCACCGAATTTTTTATAGTTTTCGCGTGCCTGATTCAATGTCATTTCCCTATTTTCGTCGCTGGGCTCGTCGTCTGACTTGATAAAAACATCGTTCTCCCAATAGCAAATGGGACAAATATAGGCAACAGCATCTTCTTTCGGGACAGGAAGTGTCTTGTATCCACAGCAGGGACAAGGATATTTCCCTATTACGGATTCTACATGATAAAGCTTCGGTTTACGTGTGCTATCTGAAATCTCAGCAGAATTCACGGCTTTCGGTAAAAATAAAAACTTTTTATTCTTTGGTTTTTCCATATTGACCTCGATTCCGTGCGTAAGCACAGTCGGTTTTTTGAATGGGGTTTGGGGAAAACTTTTTTTCCGTGAAAAAAGTTTTCCCCATATAAATCCCTAATATTTACTTACAAATTAGTACATGCCGCCCATGTCGGGTGCGGGTGCTGCGGGAGCTACGGGTTCTTTCTTGTCAGCAACGAGGCTTTCAGTTGTGAGAACCATGCTTGCAACGGAGGATGCGTTCTGAAGTGCGGAACGTGTAACCTTTGTGGGGTCTACGATACCTGCTTCGAACATATCAACATATTTTTCGTTGTATGCGTCGTAACCGATGTTCTTGGGTGAGTTCTTGATCTTGTCAATGATAACTGCGCCTTCGATGCCTGCGTTTGCAGCGATCTGCTTAACGGGAGCTTCGAGAGCTGCGAGAACGATCTTACCGCCTGTCTTTTCGTCGCCTTCAAGAGTTTCAACCAGTTCTGTAACGCTTGCGATGGAGTTGAGGAATGCTGTGCCGCCGCCTGCAACCATACCTTCTTCAACAGCTGCTTTTGTAGCTGCGAGAGCGTCTTCGATTCTGAGTTTCTTTTCCTTCATTTCAGTTTCTGTTGCAGCACCGACTTTGATAACTGCTACGCCGCCTGCCAGCTTTGCAAGTCTTTCCTGAAGTTTTTCTCTGTCGAAATCAGAAGTTGTTGTTTCGATGGAAGCTCTGATCTGAGCAACTCTTGCTGCGATCTCTTCGGAAGAACCGGCACCGTCAACGATGATAGTGTTTTCTTTCTGGATCTTAACCTGACGTGCACGGCCGAGATCTGTGATCTGAGTTGTTTTGAGTTCAAGACCGAGTTCTTCGCTGATAACCTGACCGCCTGTGAGGATTGCGATATCTCTGAGCATTTCTTTTCTTCTGTCGCCGAAGCCGGGAGCTTTAACAGCAACGCAAGTGAATGTGCCTCTGAGTTTGTTTACGATAAGTGTGGAGAGAGCTTCGCCTTCAACGTCTTCAGCGATGATAACGAGCTTTCTGCCTGCCTGAACGATCTGTTCGAGGAGGGGAAGGATTTCCTGGATGTTGCTGATCTTCTTATCTGTGATAAGGAGGAATGCGTCGTCGATAACAGCTTCCATTTTGTCTGTATCTGTTACCATGTAAGGAGTGATGTAACCTCTGTCGAACATCATACCTTCAACAACTTCGCTGTATGTTTCAGCAGTTTTGCTTTCTTCAACTGTGATAACGCCGTCAGCGGAAACTTTTTCCATAGCGTCTGCGATGAGCTGACCGATGAATTCGTCACCTGCGGAAATTGTAGCAACTCTTGCGATATCTGCGGGACCTTCAACAACTTTAGCGTTGGATTTGATAACTTCAACAGTCTTGTCAACTGCTTTTTTCATACCTTTTCTGAGAACCATGGGGTTTGCGCCTGCTGCAACGTTCTTCATACCTTCGCGGATGAGAGCCTGAGCAAGGAGAGTAGCGGTTGTTGTACCGTCACCTGCAACGTCGTTTGTCTTTGTTGCAACTTCTTTAACGAGCTGAGCGCCCATATTTTCAAAAGCGTTGTCGAGTTCGATTTCTTTAGCGATTGTAACACCGTCATTTGTGATGAGGGGTGCACCGAATTTTTTATCAAGAACAACATTTCTGCCCTTGGGACCAAGTGTAACTTTAACTGTATCGGCAAGAACGTCTACGCCTCTCTGGAGGGCTTTTCTCGCGTCTTCGCCATAAAGGATTTCTTTAGCCATTGTGTAATTACCGTACCTTTCTGAATGTGGAAAATTTCTGATTATTCAACGATTGCAAGGATATCGCTCTGTTTTACGATTGTGAGTTCTGCACCGTCGATCTTAACTTCTGTGCCGGAATATTTGCTTGTGATAACTTTATCGCCAACTTTAACGTACATTTTAACTTCGTTGCCGTCTACGATGCCACCGGGGCCAACTGCCACGATTTCAGCTACCTGGGGTTTTTCTTTTGCAGAGCCTGCAAGGATGATGCCGCTTTTTGTTGTTTCTTCTGCTTCTACCATTTTGATAACAACTCTGTCAGCCAAAGGTTTAATATTCATAGTTTTTTGCCTCCTATATAAGACTGTAAATTTAACATATTTAAGATTTGTTTTGGCACTCTAACCTTATGAGTGCTAACAGTAATATTATACCACATTTTCCGTTTTTTTCAATAGTCATATTAAACAAACTTATATGTTCAAAAATCGGTAATTTGTTTATTTTGCACAAAAACCCCTGTTTGTCCATTTATCAGGTTGAAAAAAAGATGAATTTCAATCCGATATTCAGAGATTTTTAACAAAAAGACAGCGAATTGCATTCAGGACAGCAATTACCATTACACCTACATCTGCAAAAATGGCAAGCCACATATCCGCATATCCCAAAGCTCCGAGGATAAGGCACAGAACCTTGATGCCTATCGCGAAAATTATGTTCTGGCAGATTATCCTCATTACTTTTCCCGCTATCCTTACTGCTTTTGCAACTTTCATCGGGTCATCATCCATAAGGACCACATCCGCAGACTCTATTGCTGCGTCGGAACCCATTGCACCCATGGCAATTCCGACATCCGCTCTTGAAAGCACCGGTGCATCATTGATACCGTCTCCGACAAATATCAATGTCCCGTTGGTTTCTTTCAGTAAGTTTTCAACAGTTTCCACTTTTCCGTCAGGTAAAAGTTCGCTGTATACGGAATCTATTCCCAGTTTTTTTGCCACATCCTCAGCTACTGACGATCTGTCTCCCGTAAGCATTACAGTTTTTGATATGCCTGCTTTTTTCAGAGAGCTTATCGCCTTTTCGGAATTTTCTTTAAGTTTGTCGGAAATCACTATGTACCCCATGAAACCTCCGTCAACCGCAACATAAACAACCGTTCCCGAAGATTTAACCTCCCTGACGGATATTTTTTCGGCTGCCATCAGCTTGAAGTTTCCGACAGCGGTACGGAGTCCGTCAACTTCCGCAATCACGCCGTTTCCGCTTATTTCACGGACGTTTTTTACTCGGTTTTTATCTGTTTCAGTACCGAGTTTCAATAAAAGGCTTTTTGCTATCGGATGTGTTGAATAACTTTCAGCATGGGCTGCAATGTCCAAAAGACGATCGGGGTCTGAGGATGAAATTTCCGAGACCTCAAAAACTCCTTTTGTCAGAGTTCCTGTTTTATCAAAAACCACTGTATCTGCTTTTGCCAGGACCTCAAAGAAATTTGAACCTTTGATAAGAATTCCCGAATTGCTTGCACCTCCGATTCCTGCAAAAAAACCGAGGGGAATACTTATAACAAGCGCACACGGACAGCTTATGACGAGAAATGTCAGAGCTCGGTATATCCAATCCACGAAATCAGGTGAAGTGTCAAGTATCAGAAGTCTGAATATCGGAGGTATAATTGCTAAGATCAATGCCGCAATACACACAATAGGGGTATATACTCTTGCAAATTTCGAAATGAAAGCTTCGGAACGGGATTTACGAGAACTTGCGTTTTCAACCATATCAAGAATTTTTGAAACGGTTGATTCTCCGAATTCCTTTGTGGTTCTGATCTTCAAAAGGCCTGTTAAATTTATGCAGCCGCTGACGACCGAATCTCCCTCGCAAATACTTCCGGGGATACTTTCTCCCGTCAGAGCCACCGTATCAAGATCTGAAGAGCCCTCAACGATAACTCCATCGAGAGGAATTTTTTCTCCCGGAAGAACTGTTATTACCGTTCCGACAGGAACCTCATCGGGATCTGTTTTTTCAAGAGTCCCGTCGATCTCAATGTTTGCGTAATCAGGGCGTATATCCATGAGTTGAGTGATGTTTTTTCTGCTCTTGCCCACAGCATAGCTTTGAAAAAATTCACCGATCTGATAAAAAAGCATGACCGCAACGGCTTCGTTGTAATCCCCTGTTTTTGTTGCGGCAATGAAATATGCTCCGATGGTAGCTACCGCCATCAGAAAGTTTTCATCAAGGAGCTGACCTTTGACTATTCCCCAAAAGGCTTTACGCAGAATATCGTGGCCGATGATAAGGTAAGGTATCAGGTAAATGAGAAATTTTACCGCACCGTATGCGGGAATAAAATTCACCGAAATGAAAATGACGGCGGCGACGATGATACGGATGAGCCATTTTTTCTGTTTTTTAGTCATGTGCGTTACCTGTCAAAAAAATATTTCGCAATCTGATTCTACTTTTTTGCAGGCTTTAAGAACTTCAGCCATTACTTTTTTGATGTCAACACCGTCTTCAAATTCCACAGCCATTTTCTGAGTCATGAAATTTACTGTTGCAGATTTTATCCCTGCAATCTTGTTTGTTGCGATCTCCATTTTGTTTGCGCAGTTTGCACAGTCAACCTCGATTTTGTAAGTTTTGTTCATTGAAAAATCTCCTTTATTTAACGATTAAGTAATTGTTTAATCGTATTATAGCACATGGAGCCCGATTTGTCAAGGGGGACAGATTGAAAAGATTTTCAAGTTTTATAAAAAGTTACATTTTTGCACTTTATTTACGTTCTGATTTATGTTATAATTATATGAAGAACAGATTTTATTAAATTGAAAGAAGGCTTATCCTTGACTCATGGCGAATTACCCCACAACCACGGGGAAAAATCGGTTGAAGTTTTTCAAAAACTGCCGCAGGACAATAATTTTTCAGCGGTTGCAGATGTTTTTGACCAATTAGCGGATAAAAACAGACTTAAAATTTTCTGGATACTTTGTCATTGTGAGGACTGCGTGATAAATCTTTCCGCAATGATGAAAATGTCCAGCCCTGCCATATCGCATCACTTGAAAATACTGAAAATTTCGGGACTGATTGAAAGTCGCCGTGAAGGTAAAGAGGTTTATTACAAGGCTGCTGACAATTCACAGGCGAAAATGCTCCACGAGGCGATGGAATTGTTTATGGAGATAGTCTGCCCAATAAATAATGATTAAAGGAAGAGTAAAAATGCTTAACGATTTCAGAGGAGAAGTGTGGATAAACACTCACGAAAATATTTTAAATGCGATGATAAAAGCCAATTCCGAACCTGTTGACGGAGGTTACAGCGTTGAATCTTACGCCGCAAAAGCTACGGAGCTGATGCAGAAAAATTTTAAGGATGAAATATATACAACTTTTGCAATAAACGGCACGGCTGCAAACACTATTGCCCTGAAAGCGATGCTTAACCGTTGGGACAGCGTTCTCTGTACAGAACAGACCCACATTGATAACTACGAAGCAGGTGCTTTTGAGTATAATTTGGGCAATAAGATACTGACAATTCCCAGCCCCGACGGAAAAATAACCGTTGATCTGATAAAAGAACTGCTGAAAATTCATATCAACCACAAATATATTCCAAAAGTTATCACCCTTGCTCAGCCTACGGAGCTTGGGACAGTGTACACTCCCGATGAGCTGAAAGAAATCTGCGATTACGCTCATTCAAACGGAATGTATGTTTACCTTGACGGGGCAAGACTTTTCACCGCGATAGCGGCTTTGAATACCGACATAAAAACAATGATCGAATATCCCGATATTGATGCGTTCACTTTCGGTGGGACAAAAGCAGGTGCAATGTTCGGTGAAATGGTCATTTTCAGAAGAAAAGAGTTTTCCGGGAACCTTGTATATTCTCAAAAACAGTCTCTGCAGCATCTTTCAAAATCAAAGTTTCTCAGCGTTCAGCTTATAGAACTTCTGAAGGACGGACTTTGGTTCAGGAACGGTAAGATCGCCACGGATATGGCGAAGCTTTTGGAGAAAAAACTTCTCGAAAAGGGTATAAAAACTGCGTATAAAGTGGAATCGAACCTTCTTTTCTGTATAATCGACCATGAACGCGTTGCACGAATGACAGAAAAATATTCGCTCCACTATTGGGAAGAGGATAAGGATATCATCCGACTTGTAACGACCCACCTTACCACAGAAGAACAAATTAACAACTTGATTGAATTATTATAGGAAAAACTATGGAACAGATAAAAGAAATTACTATTGGTACAAATAAAATTTGTGTATTCAGAGATCGTTTTAATATGGTTCAGGAGGGATTGGAAATATTCTCATTCCCTGTACAGTGCAGAATTCCCGCAAACGGAAATTCGGACAGGGATATTTTCCTCAGCGAACCTATTTTTTCGGAAAAAGAAGATTTCGTCAGAGTAGAATGGCTGTCTGCAAGCGAACTCTGGCACAAGAAAACATACATATTGGATGTATATAAAGACGGATTCTATTTCAGAATCGCCATCGAAGGCAACGGAAGCCCCGATTCTGTACAATTTTTTATTGGCTCACCGGAAAGTGCACAGCCCGGAGCGAAATACGAAGTCGCAGGTTACGCTCTTCCCGAAGCCGCAAACTTTGACAGGGAAAGAATGACAAGGTTTATAAATTCGGACTGTAATATCGGTATGGGGTTCATGACTCCGCCTCCCTTTGTCTATCCGTTCTGGACTGTTGGTCTGAAAGGGTGGGCAGGCGTAGGACTTCTTGCCCGTGAAGGTCAGTATAATTTTAACAGATTCCTTTATAAAAACCATAATAACCGCTGTCATTTTGAGATAATGCTTGACGGAAAAACTGAAGTCAACGGCAAATGGGAATCCCAGGGTATCTGGGGTGGATTCGGAAATTCGGACGCTGAAACAGTAAAAGCGTATTCTGAATTCAATTACAGCCACGGATTCTGTAAGCGTGGTTCCGAAAAGAAAGAACGTTGGTGGAAAGGCCCTCTCCACTGCGGTTGGGGTGACCAAGTCGAAACCGGCTATAAAATGAAAATTAGCGAGTTGGATTTCGCACATCAGGAATTTTACAGCAAATTGAGCGACAGGCTTGACGAGCTTGACCTGCATCCTACGGCAATGATAATCGACGACAAGTGGCAGGGCAAATACGGAGAGCTTCTGCCTGACCCGAAAAAATGGCCCGATATGAGAACTTTTGTGGATTCTCAGCATGAAAAGGGCAGAAAGGTTATGCTTTGGGTTAAAGTATGGAATTCGGAAGGGCTTGATGCTGATGAATGTCTGACTCTTGAACAGCAGCCCTATGCTGCCGATCCCACAAATCCCAAATATCAGAAGCGTCTCCGTGAAACGGTTCATAAATTACTGTCCTCAGATGAAGGATGTTTCAACTGTGACGGATTCAAGCTTGATTTTGTAAACTGTATTTTTATGCCCAAAGAAATCAGAGCATACGAAAAGAATGTTTACGGAATTGAACTTGTAAAACGGATGATGAAGCTTTTCTATGATGCGGCAAAAGCGACAAAACCCGATGCATTGATAAATAACAGCTGTGCCCATCCGTATTTTGCGGAAGTTACAGATCAGGTGAGACTCCATGACTACAGAGACAGCATGCGTTCAATGATGCCTGTTATGGAATACCGTCGGGATATGTTCCATGCGGCGATGCCTCACGCTCTTATAGACACGGATTCCTCGAACCGTTCAAATTACAGAGAAGCCAAAGAGTATTATCTCAGAGCCGTTGAACTTGGAGTTCCCGATATTTATATGATCGGAGATTCCCGCGAATTCAAATTTACCTATGAAGATTGGAATGAAATACGCAAAGTCTGGGAAGATTATTCCGCAAAAATTGACAATGAAAACTGAATGAAATATTAAGGAGATTTCAATTATGAACAAGTATACATCACACGTTAATGTTTTTCAGGGTAACGGCGCTACAAAATTGCCTGAACCCAAAGGAATTGCCGCTGCTTGGTATTTTATCAAGGCTGTAACAGGAAACACTCATCCCGGCGCACAGCTGCCTTTCGGCAAATATTCCTGCTGTCTGCACACAAAAGGCTACCCCACCGGATATGGTATCAACAGGGTTTCCTGCGAGCCTCCCTGCCAGTATCTCCACGATGAACTGAAGTTCTTCGGTCTCGCGCATTTCCAGCAGAGCGGTACAGGCACGATCGGCGTTTACTACAACTACGCGCTCACATCCCCTGCTTACGGAAAAACTCCTGTATACAGCGAAAGACCCGTCCTCAGTGAAAAAGCCGAACCGGGCTATTATTCCGTTCTTACAGAAGACATTCTCTGCGAAACCACAGTTTCAGAAAAAGCAGTTCTTCACAGATATACATTCGATAAACCCGATTCCAATATTTCTATAGATTTTGCGCATGACGGTCTTTACGACCCCGATCCAAAGGACATCACAAAGGGTAAGGTTGAAGCAATCAGCAAAAACGAGATCCGCGCTGAAATGATCATCAGAAATGTTAAATGGTATTTCGTTGTAAAATGCGAAGATTCCGATTCCTCCTGCGTTTACGACAAAGACGGAAACTGCGGAACTTCAATGGAAAAAACCGAATTTTCCCACGATCCCCTTATCGGAACATTCAATTTCGACACAGCAGGCGTAAAAATCCTTAAGCTGACAACATCCCTCAAGAGCATGGAACACGCGATAGCTCTTTCCGAAAATGAAAATTCATCTTTCGAAGAAATGAAAGCAACCGCTTCCGATGTATGGGAAAAGGCTCTTTCCGCAATCGAAATCAAAGCAGATGACAGAGAAAAAGAAATATTCTACTCCAACTTCTACCACACTTTGGTCAAACCCGCAGACTTCACAGGAGAAGGTTTCATTGAAGGCTACGACGACGAACCCCATGCAAATATTCTTGATCTCTCCACAATGTGGGATATCTATAAGACACAGTTGCCTCTCATCATGACTCTTTACCCCGAAATGGGCAAAAAAATCATGGATACTTTCAACCGATTCTATGATGTGACAGGTGAATTCCCCCATTGCTATATGGTCTCCAGTGATCTCGGTACTTGCAAAAATCAGGCTTGTATGCTCGCGGAACACACCATCGGCGATGCTTACTACAGAAATATTGATGCTGATTATAAGAAACTCTTCGAGCAGGCTTCCGAAGACAGCATGAGATACGAAGATGAAGTGCGCAACTGTCATATAGGTATCCCCAGAGCTGCGGCAATAGTTGACATCACAGGCGCATACAGAGTTCTTTCCAATATGGCCAAGGACTTCGGAATGGATGACAGATCTGAAAAATTCCTCGAACTTGCAAACCTCTACAAGGGCGTTTACGAAAACGGACTTATCAAGGCAAATTCCTGGTACTACGAAGGTTCACACTTCAACTATTCCTTCCGTCCCACACCTGAATGTAAGGAAAGAATTGCTGAACACGGCAAGGATTTCTACAAAAATATGCTTGAAATCTTCTTCGGTTACACAAACCCCGATGATCCCACAAACAGATTTGAAGGCTACAACAACGAATCCGATATGGAAGCGCCAGCATTCTGCCATTACGTTGACAGAAATATGTATTGCGAAATCTCCTACGCAGGCGTTGAATATATGTTCACAACAGGAATCGGCGGTCTCCCCGGAAACAACGACAGCGGCGGTCTTACATCCTGCTATATGTGGAATGCCCTCGGTCTCTTCCCCATCAGCGGTTTCAACACAATGATCTGCGGCACACCAAGATTTGAAGAAGCTACAATGCATCTGCCAAAAGCTGACCTCGTAATCAAGAGAAACGGCAAAGGCATTTATACAAAGAAAGTTACTTTCAACGGCAAAGTTCTCGAAAACTTCGAACTCGCAGTTACAGATATGATGAACGGCGGCGAGCTTGTTTTCGAAATGAGCGAAGAAAGAATTTAAATAAAATTTAAGGAGAGGACATCATGAATCTCAAAAAAATTGCAGCGACAGCGATGGCGGCAATAGTGGGCTGCTCCACGCTTGCGTCCTGCTCTGCACCGAACCTGGAAAATCTTTTAAGCTTCAACGAGGAAAAATCAGAAAAAAAATATTCTTCCTCAGTTGAAGGCTCCGCCTTGACTCTTTATGTTGATGCCAACGCAGAAACAAGCGGTGACGGTTCAGAATCCGCGCCATTCAAAACCATTCAGGAAGCTCAGGCAAAAATAAGAGAACTCAAAGCAAACGAAAATCTACCCGTTGGCGGAGTAACGGTTCTTGTCAAATCCGGCCAGTACAAACTTACAGAATCCTTAAAGTTCACAGCTGAAGATTCCGGTACCGCTGAAAGCCCGATAACATATGTTTCCGAAGAGGAATACGGTGCGGTACTCACAGGCGGTCTCATTCTTTCCGCCTCAGATTTTGAAGCTCTTAATGATGACGAAAAAGCCCGTCTTATTGACGAAACAGCACGGAATATGGTAGTCAAAGTTGACCTTGCAAAATACGGGATCAGCATAGAGGATATCTCTACTGTTGGTTCAAATTCAATGGAAATCTTCATTGATGGCAACAGAGCAACACTCTCACGTTATCCGAACAATGATTTTGCACGCACTAAAGATGTAATCTTTGTCGGGGATGTCCATGAAGCATTTACAGACATTAACTTTGACGGGCGCGGCACCGCATATTACGTTGAAGGTTACGACCCCGCAATTCACAACAGAGGCGGTATTTTCACCGTTAACGAAGAAGTAAACGAACATATTTCAAAATGGTCCTCTTACGATGATATTTATGCGCAGGGCTATTTCAAATGGTCATGGTCATCATCCACTCCGCTGATCGGCGAATTCAATACAGAAGAAGCGTCTGTTACTCTTGCAGCCGCTGTTACATACGGTGTTTCAAGAGGTGCTCCTTTCTACTTCCTCAACGTATACGATGAAATTGATATGCCCGGTGAATTTTTCATCGACAAGGAAACAGGAATCCTTTACATTTACAAGACAGAAAATTTTGAGTCCGCAGAGATCATGATGTCTGAATTGCAGGCAAATGTGATTGAAGCATCCTCAATTTCTTATCTGAATTTTAAAGGATTCTCTCTGTGCGCAACAAGAAGCGGCGGTATGAATGTTACAGGTAATGATATTGTGGTGGACAACTGTAAGATCTATAACGTTCGCGGCGGTGGTTTGTCCGCGCACGGCACAAATATCACAGTTCAGAACTGCGAACTCTTCAGCATTGGCACTTACGGAATAAGCGTCGGTGGAGGAAACCAAGTAGAGCTTATCCCCTCTGGAAACCTTATTTACAACAACTACGTACATGACTATGCGGTAATTCAGAGAACTTATCAGTCCGCGATTGAAGTTTTCGGTTGCGCAGCCACTGTTTCTCACAACGAAATCTGCAACGCTCCCCATCAGGCTATCGGCTGGAGTGGTCCAAACCATATAATCGAATACAACGAAGTTTACAACGTATGTCTTGAAACTGCCGACTGCGGCGCGCTTTATACAGGCAGAAACTTCCTGACTTACGGTTCTGTGATCAGATATAACTACATTCACGATATCGGTTGGGATGACGTTCACGCCCACGCAATATATTGGGACGATGGTCTCTCAGGTCAGACAGCTTACGGTAATATCATCGTCAACACTTCATCTTATGCGATACTCGCAGGCGGAGGCCGAGACAATGTTATTGAAAACAATCTCCTGATCAATACGGGAAACTATCCGATCTTCTATGACCAGAGAGCACGTGACGAAATGCTTCGACCCGACAGCGCATGGTTCACACACGATGAGGAAATGGCTAATGCACTTGTTGCAAACCGCAATGAAGCATGGGTCAACGCCTTCCCAATCTATGGTCAGATCATTCCCTGGTACGAAGGCTATGAAGGCGATCTTGACGATCCTCTGCTTTCCGGTAACCCTGCAAACAACTCAATAAAAAATAATATCACATATTATTTCAACGATAATCCCGCAGAATCATACAATACTTACCCCTACAAATTTGACCCTGATGTCCCCAAATTCTCAGAAGTTTCTGATAACTACATCATCAGGAATAGTCTCAGCGACTTCCCTTCATGGCACAACGAAGACTTTACGCTCAAAGCAGATTCAATAATGAAAGAGCTTTGCCCCGACTTTGAAGAACTTCCCTTTGACCAGATGGGCAGAGTTGACTGATTTTAATTAAAAAACATACACCCCAAAAGCAAAACACTTTTGGGGTGATATTTTTTTACCGAATTTTTATTTCTCGATTCTGTAGTAAGCGTCGATTGCATATCTTGCTGTGGATATAAGGTCGATGTCGGAATTTTCTGTATTTGCAGCGACTGCCATATATACGGATTCTCCGATTTTAAGATCAGGGCAATAGGAAACCCAATACTTTGTGTTTTCTGTGGGGAATTCCGTAGCATTGCCGTTGTACATATCCTCTTCGCTGTCGTAGAATTCTATGCACTGTGTTTTGTTTGATGTTACAGCGTATTCGATGCCGTTGTATGTCGCAGTAACTGTATAAGTGCTTCCGTCATAAGCGACATTTCCGTTGACCTTACCTCCGATAACCATCAGGCCGTCGTCTGTAAGTGTCAGTTTTCTTGCAACGGTGTATTCGTTGGAATAGTAGTCAAAAGTTTTGACACCTGTTCCGTTATTGAATTTAAGAACAGATTCGATTCCGTCGGTGTAATATGTTGCATCTGCGCTGTTCTGTGCGTTCTGGAGTCCGGGTTCACATTCCACAAGGCGGAAGTCCTTAAGCGTAAATGTAGTTCCGTTACCTCTTATGTAGAGTACGGGAATCAACGCAACATCAAGAGTATCTATCTCTGCGTCCATTTCCAGAAGATGAGATCTGATCATATCGGAAGCATACAAGGTAAATCTTCCCTCTGCATCAAAATCGGGCCAAGGCATCCATGAAAGGTTGTTGGAGTATTTTGTCCAGTTTCCGATAGTATCCCATTTTATACTGCCGTACATTTCCCAACCGGGAGTGTTTGATTCTGTGTTTTTTACCGTTCCGAGTGTAAGGTCGTCAATGTCCAGCACGATTACATATTCTTTGGTTGTATCAAAATGGTAGTAGTCTGTAAGTCTTATTGCACCGGAGTCTCCCATATGTTCGACTTTGACACCGTTATCTGCCGGTGTTACCACGAGCTTTGAGCCGAGACGGACATTCATGTTTTCGCCGTCATAGATAGGCTCCAATACAGTTTTGCCTACTCCGTTTGCGGATTTCTTTTCGAGAACAAAGAGAACGTCGTCGAGAAGAACTTTTTCGCCGTTGGCGTTTGTGACGTTGATATCAAGACCGAGGTCGAAGTTTGCCGCATCTGCGTTTGCAGAAAATTCAACAGGGCTGTTTTCGAGGGACATTGAATTCTTGTCTGTGAGCTCGTGCTTCAGATAGTCGGGAATAACAGGCTCTGATGAAACATCGTCTTTGCTTCCGTCTTCAACATCCTTTGGCGGAACATCGTCAGCAGGAGTTTCCCCGGTAGTATTGCCACCGCAAGCACAGACGGATACGAGGACGAATATCAATACAAATATAAGTGATAAATATTTTTTCATTGTTTTATCAGCCTTTCTCCCGTTCAGGGCTTAGGAATATCGAGGTGAACGACTTCACCGTATTTAAAATCAAAGGGAAGAGCAACAACAGAAGTGTAGGGGTCTGCAACTTCAATATGATTCATTGAGTAGTAGATCATATTTTTTTCGGACCAGAACTGAGTTCTGTCAACTTCACTTGTGCTTTCACGTGAATACTGTTCATAATAATCAATTTCATGTGGCCAGAAACCAAAGGATGCGCCGACTTCTTTATAGAAATCGTATCCGATGTCACCGTATCCGTGGTGGGAAACCTGAACGAAATCTGCCGCAAGGTAATCCTTCGCGATTCCGATTGCAGTATTTCCTGCCAGAACCTGAGCATCGCCTGTAAACATAATCGTCTGTCCACCAAGATGAACCCTGAAAATTGTGGAACCATCGTTGGAATCATTGGATTCAAAGTCAATGGGGAAAATATCCTCATGTGTGCTGATTATTTCAACAACGGAATCTACAAAAGCCATTCTTTGACCTGCGTGGGGCACGATAAATTCATGAGCTCCTCCGAAATGCTGCAAAGCATCTCTGATCAAAGTCGGAATTTCATATGCATAGTTCAGACCATTGAAAATAACGGAATCAAGCTGGCACTGTGATCCGTACAGTGGGGCAAAAGCAAGGAATGAACGTGTGTGGTCTACATGATCATGAGTAAAGATCCATGCTCTGATTATGATTTTTCCGTCGGGTCGTTCGTTGAGTTCGTTCAATACGTTCCAAAGATGAATGTGCTGAGGTTCCCAAGTATTACCACCGTCAATTAAAATGAAACTGCCGTCGCCCAAAGTTAAAGCGTAAGCCATGCCGTGGTTGTCTTCGGAATAAAGAACATTGATCTGTGTTATCTTGGGCTGAATTTCAGAAGCGGGTTTTGCTTCGGATTTTTTTATAACGGGAGTAAAATAAGCCGTATCCGCTACCTGTCTTTTGGTGTATTTTTCTTCAAATTCGGGGAAAACACCATCGGTATCACGAATGACTCTTGTGCTGCCGTTATTTACAACATAGTGAAAATAAACGGTTTCGCTGTCCTTCGTATATCCTGCGAACTTTCCGTAATCGGGCTCATAGTTATACTTCAAAGTATAGCCTGCGTTTTCGAGCGCTGTGCAATACGCATCAAAGTCAGAAGCTGTTGTGTTTTCGTAAACAAAAAGCTCTCCGTCTACTGCGTCGTTCTGTGTTGCAACAAGATTTCCTCCTGCGAACTGAGGATATCCCTGTTCTGCTTCGGGAACTTCGACATCTGATTGAGCGTAAAATGCTGAACCTGCAAATAAAACGCAGATGCAAAGTACCAAAGCTGTAATTTTCATAAATGTTTTCATGAAATTACCCCTTTCAAAATTAAAGTACCTATATTTTAGCATATTAAAAAGGGGTTGTCAATTACGCAGAATAAAAATTAGAAAAATTGTATTAAAACTGTGTTGGTATATTACGAGGGGGGAAATTATTCAGATCAAAATGATAAAAAATAGAATTGCTTTCGTCACAATTCTGCCGAAAATAGGGTGTATAATATAATCACAAAGGTCAAAGATAGTCAAAGTCAAAATTCGACAATAAAAATCAGATCGAAAAGAAAGGAACTGACAAATGAGAGCCAGCGATATTATCAGCGCATTTATTATGGAAATGCTTGAGGAAGCCAATGGTGAAGTGGAACTGAAGCGAAACGAACTCGCACAGCAATTCAATGTGGTTCCGAGTCAGATAAACTACGTTATTTCCTCACGGTTCACTCCCGAACAGGGCTTCAGAATCGAAAGCCGACGGGGTGGAGGCGGTTACATCCGAATATGCAGGATAAATTCCGACAGAAGTGCCCAACTGATGCATATAATTAACAGTATCGGTCCCACACTCAGCGCATTTGACGCTCAGGTTTTCCTGAAAAATATGTATGGGTACGGATACATTGATGAAAAAGTTTATAATTTAGTCAGCGCGGCTGTTTCCGACAACACTCTTTCGGAAATTGCCCAGCCGCAACGGGATAAGATCAGAGCCACCCTTGCAAAGGCGTTGCTCATGAGAGCTTAAGAAAGGAACGATGAATCATGTTATGTGAAAACTGCAAGAAAAACAATGCTACAACTTATTTTAAAAGAAATATTAACGGAAATATTCAGGAGGTATATCTTTGCTCCGAATGTGCCGCAAAACTTGATATGGGCGGGATGTCCTCATCGTTGTTTGATTTCCTGATGCCCAATCAGTTCAGACTCAGAGCTGAGCGTGAACAGAAAAAATGCGGATGCGGAACAACGTTTTACAACATTTCAAAAAGCGGTAAAGTCGGTTGTCCCGATTGCTATGAAACATTTAAAAACGAGCTTGCTGCGGTTCTGAAAAAGATAAATGGGGCTAAGACTCATACCGGAAGAGGTCCTGAACGATTCAAAACAGCAAAGGTTGAACCTCAGAAGACCGAAAAAGTCGAAAACGCCGAAGAAAACAAAGAGACAACATTGAGAAAACAGCTTGAGGCGGCTATAAAGTGCGAAAATTTTGAAGAAGCCGCTAAGATCAGAGACCAGATCAAAGCTTTGAAGGAGGAGAGGAACAATGAACAGCAGTAATATTCTTTCAACGAGGGTACGCCTTGCGCGAAACCTTGAAGCCACTCCTTTTCCTGCAAAACTTTCTCCCGAAAAGAAAAAAGAACTTTTGCTGAAAGTCAAAGACACCGCAAAAAATCTGTTCCCCAATCTTGATTATATTGATGCGATGCAGCTGACGACCACACAGGCAGGGTCTCTCATGGAAGAACGACTTATCAGCCCCGAATTTGCAAATAACAGAGAGGGTGCGGGACTGCTTCTTTCCAAAGATAAAAACACCGCGATAATGCTCAACGAGGAGGATCATCTCCGAATACAGACCTTTGAAAAAGGGTATGCTCTTGATAAAGCATTTAACAGGGCGGTTAAGACTGATATAGCTCTTGACAGGGAACTGAAGTTTGCATACAGCGAAAATCTCGGATATCTGACACATTGCCCCACAAACCTCGGTACGGGCATGAGAGCTTCCGTTCTCGTTCATCTTCCCGCACTTACTGACAGCGGAGTGATAAATAAAACAGTTTCGATCATGGGACAGTACGGTTTTACCGTGAGAGGACTTTACGGTGAAGGTACGCGTTCGGAGGGCGGACTTTATCAGATCTCAAATCAGGTGTCTATCGGGTTGACGGAAGAGGAAATTCTTGAACGTCTGGGCGAGATCATTGAAAAAATCGAAGAAAACGAAGCCAATCTCAGAGAAAAATACGTCGAAAAGATTGAGATACAGGATAAAATATTCAGGGCTTACGGAATTTTGAGCAACGCAAGAACGATAAGCTCCAAGGAAGCGGTAAATCTCCTTTCGAGAGTTCGTTACGGTGCCGAAGCAGGACTTTTAAAACTTGATTTTGAAAATCTCGACAGCTTGCTTGTGAAAATTCAGCCCTACAATTTAGGCGAAAACGATCCCCAACAGAGGGATATCAAAAGGGCTCAGATCATCAGAAACAGCCTTTGCTAAGGCAAATTCATGAAAGAAGGTATTTATATTGACAAATCATTTTTCAGATAAAGCAACCACAGCATTAAATCTTTCCGTTGAAGCTGCCCGTCAGCTTGGACACGGATATGTGGGAACAGAACACTTGTTGCTCGGACTCTTGAAAACGGAAGGCTCTGTGGCATCATCTGTTCTTGAAAAAAACGGACTTTCTGCGGAATTTATTATCAACAAGATCGTTGAAAATGTCGGTTCGGGAACTCCGTCCAATGTTACAGGAAACGATCTTACTCCGAGAATGAAGAGAATCATCGAACAAAGTGCAAGAGAAGCCGCACAAATGGGCAGAAAAGTTATCGGTACGGAACATCTCCTGTTGTCTTTGCTCCGTGAACGTGACTGCGAGGCACTCAGAATCCTTTCCGAAACAGCAGACCCCAAAGAGGTTTATAATACTGTCCTTAAAGCACTTGATATTCAGCCTGCAAACGGAGATAAAAAATCTTCCGCAGGCAGCAGTAAAAAAGGCGATACCCCCACTCTTGATTCTTTCGGCAGAGATCTGACGGAAATGGCTTCCGAGGGAAAGATCGACCCTGTTATCGGCAGAAGCGACGAAATTGACAGAGTTATTCAGATCCTCAGCCGCAGAACTAAAAATAATCCCTGTCTTATCGGTGAACCGGGTGTAGGTAAAACCGCTATCGCGGAAGGGCTTGCGCAGCATATTGTTGAAGGCCTTGTTCCTGAGACTCTGAAAGGTAAGAGGGTCGTTACTCTTGATATCGCTTCAATGATCGCAGGTTCAAAATACAGAGGCGATTTTGAGGAACGAATCAAAAATGCAATTGAAGAGGTTACAAAAAACGGAAACGTTATTCTCTTCATTGATGAGCTTCACATCCTTATCGGTGCAGGCTCTGCCGAAGGTGCTGTTGATGCGGCAAATATTTTGAAGCCCTCACTTGCACGAGGCGAAATTCAGGTTATCGGTGCAACAACTCTTGACGAATATAAAAAGCACATCGAAAAAGATGCGGCTCTTGAACGCCGTTTCCAGCCCATTATCGTAAATGAACCTTCCGCTGAGGATGCGGTAAAGATTTTGAAAGGTATCCGCGATAAATACGAGGCACACCACAAGGTGAAAATTACCGATGAGGCGGTTGAAGCTGCAGTAAAACTCAGTAAACGTTATATTCAGGACAGATTTTTGCCTGACAAGGCTATTGACCTGATGGACGAAGCCGCTTCAAAGCTGAGGATCAAAAATCTCACAACGCCTCCCGATCTGAAAGTCATGGAAGAAGAAATTTCAGCCATTGCGGCTCAGAAAGAGGATGCTGTAAAGGCTCAGAATTTTGAAGACGCCGCTAAATTCCGCGATGAAGAAAAGAAAAAGATTGCCGAGCTTGAAGACATGAAGAAAAAGTGGGCTGAAAGCAAGTCTGCTGAAAAACTGGTCGTTACTGAAAATGAGATCGAAGAGATCGTATCGCAGCAGACAGGAATTCCCGTAAGTAAAATCGCTACCGGAGAAAGCGAAAGACTTCTCCATATGGAAGAAATTCTCCATAAACGTGTTGTCGGTCAGGACGAAGCCGTTACTGCAGTTGCAAAGGCAATCAGAAGAGGTAGGGTAGGGCTGAAAGACCCGAAACGTCCGGTGGGTTCATTCCTCTTCCTTGGTCCTACAGGCGTTGGTAAAACTGAACTTTCCAAGGCTCTTGCAGAAGTTATGTTTGGTGACGAAAACTCTATTATTCGTGTGGATATGTCCGAATATATGGAAAAGCATACGGTTTCCAGACTTATCGGTTCGCCTCCGGGATATGTTGGCTTTGAAGACGGCGGTCAGCTTACTGAAAAAGTTCGCAGAAAGCCTTATTCCGTTATTCTTTTTGATGAGATCGAAAAAGCTCATCCCGATGTTTTCAACGTGATGCTTCAGATTCTCGACGACGGTATGGTTACCGATGCAAAGGGCAGAAAGATCGACTTCAAGAATACTGTTATCGTTATGACCAGCAATATCGGTGCGAAAAATATCACCGAGCAGAAGAAATTCGGCTTTGCTCCCGAAGAGGACAGCTTCAAAAAGACGCAGGATAACATCAGAAATGACGTTATGACTGAGCTGAAACGGAATTTCCGTCCCGAATTCCTCAACAGAATTGACGACATTATCGTGTTCAAGCAGTTGAACAAGGATGACATCAAGCAGATCGCTGTGAAAATGACTGAATCCGTTATCAAACGCCTTTCTGAAATGGGAATCACTCTTGCTGTGGATGATTCTGCGATAGAGCTTCTTTCCGACAAGGGTTTTGATGTGGTTTACGGTGCGAGACCTCTCCGCCGTGCAATTCAGTCCATGCTTGAAGACAAGGTTGCGGAAAAGATGCTGGAGGGTGTTCTCACCAACGGCAGCTCCGTTACCGCATCCGCAGAGGACGGCGTGATCGTGTTTAAGTAAATAATATAGATAATATAGATAATATAAAAGGGGGAGTTTTTTCTTTTCACGTGAAAAGAAGAAGCTCCCCCTTTGACCCCCGAAAAAGAAAAGCGGGTTGGGATACAGAAAAACAATTGTAGGTGAAATATTTATGGGGAATGCTACTTTCGAAAAAGTTCGTCTCCCCAAACCCCTCTACGAAAACTTTAGTGTAAAGCATTTTCAATGCTTTACGTGGTAAATCTCAAAAAAATATTTAACAACCAAAGCAAAAATAATTCTGCGTTAGCCGTTAAGATTGAAAATCAAAGAGATTTGTGCGTCAAGCACGCTGAAAGTTTTTTTGGAAAGGGTGCGGGAAAACCAATTTTTACAAAAAATGGTTTTCCCGCCAATATTATTTTCTATTTAATTACTGTTTTTTAGCCATGACAGCTTTGAGAGCAAAGAGTGTTCCTACCATAAGAACTATGGAGATGGGGAGCACGATGAATGCGTTGGGGATGAAGCCTGCGATTATGTAAGAAACGAAGGAAACAGCCGCAACTGTCAAAGCGTAGGGCAACTGAGTAGCTACGTGGTTCAGGTGGTTGCACTGAGCGCCTGCAGATGCCATGATTGTTGTGTCGGAAATGGGTGAGCAGTGGTCGCCGCAAACCGCACCTGCCATACAAGCGGAGATAGCAAGAATTGTAAGGTTGCTGTCGAAGCCGTTGAATGCGGAAAGTACGATGGGGATAAGGATACCGAATGTACCCCAGGATGTACCTGTGGAGAATGAAAGTCCAACTGCAATAAGGAAGATGATAGCGGGGAGGAACATCATGAGTGATTCTGCGGAACCTCTTACGATATCTGCAATGAAGAGGGAAGCGCCGAGGCTGTCTGTCATGCCTTTAAGTGTCCAAGCGAATGTAAGAATAAGGATCGCGGGAACCATAGCTTTGAAGCCTGCGGGGATGCTTTCCATAAGAGTTGTGAATTTGATGAGACCGAATCTTGCAAATGTGAAGTAAAGAATTGTGATTGCAAGAGCGATGGATGAACCGAGGGCAAGACCTACGGAAGCGTCGCAGTCAGAGAATGCTGTGATGAAATCTACGCCGTCAAAGAATCCGCCGGAGTAAACCATGCAAAGAACGCAGCAAATGATAAGTGTTACAACGGGGAAGATAAGGTCAATAACTCTACCTTTGGGGTTGGCATCAACTTCTTCAAGTTCTGCTGTCTGTTCGTCAATAGTTGTGAAGAGGTCGCCTCTTTCTTCTGCGTTCTTTTCATGAAGCTTCATTGGACCGTATTCGAATTTGAGGAATGCAAGTACGATCATCATTACGATTGTAAGAATTGCATAGAAGTTGAAGGGAATAGCGCTTACGAAGAGTTCGAAGCCGTTCATTGAGCTTCCTTCAGCAAAGCCTGCAACTGCAGCTGCCCAAGAAGAAATAGGAGCGATGATACAGATAGGAGCTGCTGTAGCGTCGATAAGGTACGCAAGTTTAGCTCTTGAGATCTTGTTTGCATCGCAAACGGGACGCATAACGCTGCCGACTGTGAGACAGTTGAAGTAGTCGTCAACGAAGATAAGACAACCGAGAATGATTGTTGCGATCTGTGCGCCTACACGGGATTTGATGTTTTTGCTTGCCCATCTTCCGAACGCAGCAGAACCACCGGATTTGTTCATCATTACGACCATAGCACCGAGAACAACGAGGAAGATAAGAATGCCTACGTTGTAGGAATCGGAAAGGCTTGCGATGAAACCGTCGTTGATGATGTGGTTGAGAGTTCCTTCAAAGTTGAAGTTCGCATAAAGAAGAGCACCTGAAAGAACACCGACAAAGAGAGAAGAATAAACTTCTTTTGTGATGAGTGCCAATGCAATTGCAATGACGGGGGGAACGATAGCCCAGAATGTTGCATAGAAAGGTGTTGTGTTTTCGCGGTAGATTTCTATCGCTTCCGCATAGTTTTCTTTAACATTGGGGTCGTTCTGGAGAGCGACATCGTAACTGTCAAGGTATGCTGAAGCATAGTCGAAATATTCGTCTTCGGAGACGGATTCGGGAGCTTCGTCCATACCGGAAATTACAAAGTCAACATAACCGGGGTTTGCGGATTCTGCAAAGGAAGAAACAGAAAGGGCAAACATCGCGGAAAGAACTGTGATGACTGCGATAAATATTGCCAGTCTTTTGGTGAATGTTTTGCGCATGGTTTTTAACCTCCTGATAAAAATGAAAAAAATTAACCGTAATACTCGAAGAAAGCAAGCATTACGGTTGAAATTGTTTTATATACAATAATACCGAAACGATAGCTCCCCACGGCCATTGACCGTGACAGTACGACACATATTTTATGCCGTCCCAAAAAGACGATTTTTGTCTTTTTTCGGCGATAAACCCTTTTATCTGAAGGGATTACTCTTGTTTACCGCGCCTCTATCAAGTTTACTTCTTTATTGTATACTATAAATCGTGATTTGTCAAGTCTTTTCACGAAAAAGCTGTAAGTATTTGTAAAATTTTTCCGTGAAATACCTTAATCAACTCTTCCGATCTCATCAAAAGGAATCGGCTTGAAGTCGGGGCAGAGTTCCAATGCTTTTGCATTTTCTATAAAGCTGTAATCACCGTTATGGAAGCCCGGAATATCCGAATGATCGTTTGATATTACAGGGTTATTTTCAAACAATGAAAATTTCGGAACATCAATAGCAATATCAAAGCCTAAGTTACCTGCGGATTTACCGACAGTATAATCAGATGCAGTATATGAAATGTTATTTCTGATAATACAGTTTGCAGGATTTGCCGACATCAACGGATCATTTTTATCTCCTTCATATGCAGTTGTCCATGGAATGATCTGACCGTATATGGGGAATTCCTTAACCCAATATTCGTTTTTCGTTGAGATGAGCCCCTCAGTCATTGCTATATCTCTTGATTCAAGCATTTCTATACGTGATCTCTGGTCAAATGAAATTGGATGGCTGTATGTATTTATTATAAGGTTGTTTTCAACAGTATTATCTCTGCCGCCACCGATAAGAAAACCAAGACATGAAGTATTAGCAATAAGGTTTCCGTATGCGGACTGACCTGAAAGACCGTCATCCCAATAAATTGCGTGAGCAAGAGATGTTCCGCTTCCGATATCGTGGAAATAGTTATATCTTATTACACAGCCGTAAGAAGTATAGTTTCTGCCTGCGTAGAAAGCAGCACAGTCGGAAGTTTCATAACATACATTATAAGTTTCATTATATTCCATTATATGGTTCGGACCGCTCCATCTTATAGCCATGTGAGGAGCATCAGCGATTTCATTATGAGAAACTACCGTACCGCAACCGTAAAGGTCTACTGCAGGAGTATAAGTTCTTTCAACAGCTGAGAAATCATGAATGTAGTTATTATAAATAAGGTTTCCTGAGGCTTCAATAGTTTCCGAATTACCGCCTGTAATATTTATACCGTAACCTCCGAGACTGCAAAGTTCACTGTTCTGGATTGTTATATTGTTGCCGTTTGCAGTAATGGCATAACTGCGGGTATTAGATATTTTACAGTTATCAATTGTTATATTTTCACCTTTAATATCCATACAACCGACTCTTGTTGCTCTGATGTGTAAGCCTTTCATTGTAAAATCTGAAACATTTGATAAATCCACAAGTTTTTTACTGAGAACAGAAATCATAATCTCGGAAGTGGCGAAACTATCGGTTCTGTAAACATACAGTATTCCGGTATTTTTATCAATAAAATATTCCCCCGGCATATCAAGCTCAGAGTACACATTAAAGAAATAGAAAGGAGCTCCATTTGAAATACCGTAATTGGGTGTTGCTGTTAAAGTAATTTCAGATCTATCAAAATCAAAACTCTCGATAAGATTTGTTGAATCACGCCATGACCATCTGAAGTATCCTTGAGCATAAACATTTTCAAAAGATGACCATTGAGAAATTCGGTCAATAACCTCATCTGAAACAGTAAATATCTTACCGTAAAAATTTTCTCGTCCGTTATACTCTATTTTACCGTAAACGTCTCCGGATTCTGTCCTGTCAATTGTAGCAACAGTTTTTATGGAGTAATCGTTTGGATAACGAGATACGGTTTTTCGTTCTCCGTCAATGAATAATTCCATTGAAAGAGAAATATCTGCAGCATCTATCCCGTATTTTGAAAGGTCTATCTTAACAACTTTTCCCTTTGCTGTGTCGTCAAGCAGACAGGATTTTTCTTCAGCGGAAAGGGGTTCAAAGTCTTCAGCGGAAAGGATAAGTCCGCCTGTGAGAACTGCACCGAATTCGCTTTCGGAAACGTATGTAATCGGGCTTTCTGCCGTGCCTGAATCCTCTTCCGTAAATGTCAGAGGCTCGGAAAGTCTGTATTCGCCGTCCTTGACAAATACTGTAACGCCACCGGCGGGAAGTCCGTCCCCGGTTTTGAGTTCTCTGATCTTTGCCTGTGCTTCGGGAATTGTTTTGAACGGTGCCTCTTCGCTGCCGTTGCCGCCGTCTTTTGCGTTTGCATCAACATAAATTGTTAATGCAGAGCCTTCGACCGCAGATGAATATTGCTTTTTGGGTGCCTTTTCCTCATTGAAAGGCAAAAGGTTTTCTGTATTCGGCTGTGAGCAGGATGCCAACATTGTGCAGGCAGTTACTGTCGCCAACGCAGCCGCTGCAAATCTTTTGAATTGCATATTTTTTCCTCCATTTTCAGTGGGATAATTAAACAGATATATTATAGCACAATTTCAGGATTTTGTCTACCCCCCCCCGAAGAAAAATTCAAACATTTGTAATATTTCTGTATAAGAAGACATGAGGATGATTTTTGGGTAGACTATACGGGAGAACTTTTATGGTTATTATAAAGTTCTCCCGTGCAATTATTTATTTAGTTATCTTATCTGGAAACTCGACCGGAGCCGTCGCCGCCCATAAGGGTCTTAACTTCGGAAACTGTTACACGGTTGAAGTCGCCCTGGATGGAGTGCTTGAGGCAGGAAGCCGCAACTGCGAATTCAAGAGCGTCCTGAGGAGCATAGCCTTCGGAAATACCGTAGATAAGACCTGCACCGAAGCTGTCGCCGCCGCCTACACGGTCAACGATGTGAACGTCGTAGGATTTGGAGAAGTAGCTGTTTTCGCCGTCGTAGAGCATAGCAGCCCACTTGTTGTCGTTTGCGGAAATACTTGTTCTCAGAGTGATAGCAACGTATTTGCAGCCGAATCTCTTAACAAGCTCGTCAGCAACATATTTGTAACCTTCGTGGTTCAGCTTGCCGCCGTGAACGTCTGTGTTTTCAGCTTTGATGCCGAACACTTTGTCAGCGTCTTCTTCGTTTGCAATACAAACATCAACGTAAGGCATGAGTTTGCCCATAACTTCGCCAGCCTTCTGGGAAGACCAGAGTTTTTTGCGGAAGTTGAGGTCACAGCTTACTGTGATACCCTTTTCGTTTGCTTTCTTACAAGCTTCAAGGCAGATTTCTGCAACATTGTCGCCGAGAGCCGGTGTGATGCCTGTGAAGTGGAACCATGTAGCACCGTCAAAGATCTTATCCCAGTCGAAGTCTTTCTTTGTAGCCATGGAGATTGCGGAATAAGCTCTGTCGTAAACAACTTTGGAAGCTCTCTGGCTTGCACCTTTTTCGAGGTAGTAAATACCAACTCTTTCGCCACCGCGTGTGATCATGGAAGTGTCAACGCCGAAATATCTCATGGAGTTGATAGCACCCTGACCGATGTCGTTGTCGGGAAGTTTTGTAACGAAAGCAGCTTCTCTGCCGAAGTTTGCAAGAGATACTGCAACGTTAGCTTCGCCGCCGCCGAATGTAGCTTCGAGCATATCGTTCTGGAAGAATCTGAGGTAATCAAGGGGAGCAAGTCTGAGCATGATTTCACCGAAAGTAACAACTTTTCCTGCGGTGATCTTCTTTTCTGTTTTAACAACAGGTTCTTCTTTGCCGTTTACGAGATCAACAGCGTTCTTTGTGAGTTCTGTGATCTTATCCCATTCTTTGTTGTTGATGAGATCTTCTTTAACCATAAAGCTGCCGCCGCAAGCGATAACTTTATTGAACGCAAGATATTTTTTAATGTTAGCAGGGGAGATACCGCCTGTGGGGATGAAAGTCATTTTTGTGTAGGGAGCAGCCATAGCTTTGATCTTGTCGATACCGCCGGACTGTTCTGCGGGGAAGAATTTAACTGTGTCAAGACCGAGTTCGATAGCCTGTTCGATTTCGGAAGGAGTTGTACAGCCGGGGAATACGGGGATACCGATCTCGTTACAGTAAGCAACTACCTTGGGATTAAAGCCGGGGCTTACGATAAATGTTGCGCCTGCAGCTTTAGCCGCGTCAACCTGTTCTGTTGTGAGGACTGTGCCTGCGCCAACGAGCATATCGGGGAAAGCTTTTGCGATAGCAGCGATAGCTTTATCTGCACCTGCTGCGCGGAAAGTGATTTCAGCAGCGGGAAGACCGCCTTTGATGAGCGCTTCTGCAAGGGGAACAGCGTTTTCCACGTTTTCGATTTTGATAACGGGAATAAGTTTAAGTTCTTTGAATTTTTCTGTGATTTCGTACATCTTAATATCTGCCTCTCTTTGGAAATTTGAGTTAAATATATTATGTATATATAATAGCACATATAAACGGCAAAATCAAGTGCTTTTGAGAAAAATACCCTTTTTTTTAGAATTTGACATAAAAAGACCTCCCAAAATGAGAGGTCTGAAATTTATTCGATTGTAATAACGCCCGGAAAATCTCCGTCGATTTCAGAATAGGGGTCGCCATAAACATTCGTTCGTCCTTCCAGCAAAGTTTCTTCACCTGTTATGAGGTCGATTGTTGCGTCTGCCGGATAACATTTTGTTTTTTCGGTATCCTGCCTATACAAAAGATTATCGACAACATTATAGTAAACAATTTCTTCTGAATAAATAATTATCAACTATTTCTTGGTAATCTATTGTGGGTTTGTCAATGTTTTTTTTGTAACTTTCTTGTACATTTTTTTTCGGTGGAGGTTGCTGTTTTGGAATTCTTTATGTAGAAATTGGTTTTTTGTATAAATATATTTACCCACTTGACAATCGCTGAAAGATGTGATATAATAAACAGGTAAAGAAAAAACTCCCCGACGGGAGAAGAAAAGGAGATCATTCATTATGGCAGATGAAGTACTCAGCCAGTTCAGACCTTCGGAAGAGGCTAAAGTGGTTGACACATCAAAAAAACTCAAAGTAGGTATTATCGGTACAGGTTGGATCGCAGAATCCCATGTTGAAAGTTACAAAAATATGCCTGACTGCGAAGTTGTTGCTCTTGCGGATATCGTTCCCGGAAAAGCTGCTGCTTTCGCTCAGAAATACGGCGTTCCCAATGCGAGAATTTACGGACATCATTCCGAAATGCTTGCAGCTGAAGAGCTTGACGCTGTTTCTGTTTGTACTTACAATATGCAGCACGCTTGCTGTACCATCGACTGCCTTAACAAGGGCATTCCCGTTCTTCTTGAAAAGCCCATGTGCGTAACTCTTGAAGAAGCTATCGCTATCAGAAAAGCTGAAAAAGAAAGCGGTAAATTTGTTTCCGTTGGTTTCCAGCCCCGTTTTGACAGAAATATGCAGATGGTTAAACAGGTCGTTCAGTCCGGCGAACTTGGTAAAGTTTATTACATCCAGACAGGCGGCGGCAGAAGAAGAGGTATTCCCGGCAGTACATTCATCGAAAAGAAGACCGCAGGCGTTGGCGCTCTCGGTGATATCGGCTGCTACTCTCTCGATATGGTCCTCAATGCTATCGGTTATCCGAAGCCTTTGACAGTTTCCGCCTATACATCCAACTATTTCGGAACAAATCCCAAAGAAGTCGGCGAATACGATGCGAACCGATTCAACGTTGATGACTTCGCGGCAGCATTTATCCGTCTTGAAGGCGATATTATTCTTGACTTCAGAATTTCCTGGGCGATGAATATCAACACTCCCGGTGACTCCATTATCCTCGGTACAGATGCCGGTCTGAGAATTCCCTCCACAGACTGCTGGAACGGAAGTATTGGCGGACCTCTCGTGGTTTACAGAAACGTTGCAGGTATCGAAACTGATTATTCTATTCCCGAACGTTCCAACCATGGCTTTGGTGGACTTTTCGACCAGAAGATCCGTTCCTTCCTCGATGCGGTTAAGACTAACGGTCCCGCACCCGTTCCCACAAGCGAGATCATCTACAACCAGGCTATTATCGACGGTATCGTAAGATCCGCAGAACTCGGCAGAGAAGTAGAGATCAACATTCCTGAAATCTAACAGATATAATATTAAGTATGCTGTAGGGGAAGAATCTTTTTCTAAAAGGTTCTTCCCCTGACATTTATTATATAAGAAAAAAACTCCCCGAAAAATCGGGGAGTTTCAATTTGCTTATTAAGGCTAAACTTATTTAAGTTCAACTTTAGCGCCAGCTGCTTCGAGAGCTGCTTTAGCTGCTTCAGCGTCTTCCTTGGAAACGTTTTCTTTGATTGCTTTGGGAGCGCCGTCAACGATTTCTTTGGATTCTTTAAGGCCGAGACCTGTGATTTCTCTAACTGCTTTGATAACGTTCATTTTGCTTGCGCCAGCGTCAGCGAGAATTACTGTGAATTCTGTCTGTTCAGCTTCAGCGGGAGCAGCTGCTGCTGCGGGAGCTGCTGCAGCAACGGGAGCAGCGGATACGCCGAATTCTTCTTCTACTGCCTTTACGAGGTCAGCGAGTTCAAGGATTGTAAGTTCTTTAACAAGATCAAGGATCTGTGTGATTTTTTCAGATGCCATTTTAATTTCCTCCAAAATAATTATAAAAATATGATGTATTGTGCGGTCTTTGCCGCTTGCGGAACTATGCCGCTGTTTGAGCTTTTGCTCTTAATTGATTACGCTTCTGCTGCTTCTTCAGCTGCACCTTCGCCATTCTTGTCGATGATCGCCTGAATTGCGTATGCGAAGGAATAAAGGGGAGACTGGATGCTGCCAAGGAATTTTGCGTAGAGAACGGGTTTGGAAGGAATCTTTGCGAGAGCCTTAACGCCGTCCGCGTCGAGAGTTTCGCCTGCTACGAAGCCCGCTTTGATGATGAACTTGTCGTTCTTTTCAGCGTATTCGCAGAGAACTCTTGCTGCAGCTGTGAAGTCTTCTGTTGTAGCCATTGCTGTAGCGCCGTTGAAGATGTCATCAAGACCTTCGTAGCCGGCTTCTTTAACAGCACGTCTTGTAAGAGTGTTTTTAACAACGGAATATTCAACTTCGTTTTTACGGAGTTCAGAACGAAGAGCTGTGTCTTCGGAAACTGTAATACCTGTATACTGTACGAATACGCCGGATGTAGCACCCTTAATTCTTTCTGTGAGATCAGCAACTATCTGCTTTTTCTCGTTGAGAATTTTTTCGTTTGCCATGAAATTTCACCTCCTGAAAATTTTCATGACTTTCGATTAAAACAAAAAGCTCTTTCGAAGCCATCGGTCGAAAGAGCGTAAGAATTCCAAATAATTTTGAAGCTCTTCCTCGATAGGCAAAATTAAGCAAGTCGCACCTATTGTCTTAGGAAAATCATGAAGTGTCTCATGAACCTATATATTATACCACTAAATTTGTGAAATGTCAACGTAAAAATCGTGAACTGTTTTTGAATTAACCCTTCACTACTATGTTTACCATTCTGCCCTTAACATAGATCTCTTTGACGATCTGTTTGCCGTCGATCTGTGCTTTTACTTTTTCGTCAGCCTTTGCAGCGGTAACGATTTCAGCCTGTTCAGCATCTGCCGCAACAGTAATTGTAGCTCTGAGTTTTCCGTTTACCTGAACGGGGATCTGAATTGATTTGTCAACTGTTTTGCTTTCGTCGTATTCAGCCCATTTGCCGTTTGCAAGCATGCCTTCAAATCCGTTGTTCTGCCAGAGTTCTTCGCAGAGATGTGGTGCGAAGGGGCTGAGGATAGTGAGGAATGTTTTGAGTTCTGCTTTGTTTACGGAACCTTTGTCGCTGATCTCGTTGAGGAGAGCCATCATAGCAGCGATTGCTGTGTTGAACTTGAGGGCTTCGATGTCTTCTGTAACTTTTTTGATCGTCTTGTGGAAAGACGCTTCGAGCTCTGCGGAGTATTCGTCGCCGTCAACTACATTCTGAGCCATGGAGTAAACTCTGTCAAGGAATCTGCGGCAGCCTTTTACGCCGTTTTCGGACCAGGGAGCAGCTTTTTCAAAGTCACCGATGAACATTTCGTAAAGACGGAGAGTATCTGCACCGTAAGTGTTTACGATGTCGTCGGGGTTAACAACGTTACCTCTTGATTTGGACATCTTTTCGCTGTTTTCACCGAGGATCATACCGTGGGATGTTCTCTTTGCGTAAGGTTCGGATGTGGGAACAACGCCTTCATCGTAGAGGAATTTGTGCCAGAATCTGGAGTAGAGCAGGTGGAGAGTTGTGTGTTCCATACCGCCGTTGTACCAGTCGATGGGCAACCAATATTTAAGAGCTTCTTCGGAAGCGAGTGCATCGTTGTTTGCGGGATCGATGTATCTGAGGAAGTACCAGGAAGAACCTGCCCACTGGGGCATAGTGTCTGTTTCTCTCTTAGCGGGACCTCCGCAGCAGGGACAAGTCGTATTTACCCAATCATCAAGCTTGGAAAGGGGAGATTCGCCTGTATCTGTCTGTTCGAAGTTTTCAAGATCGGGCAGACGGAGGGGAAGTTCGCTTTCGGGAAGAGCTACGCAACCGCATTTTTCGCAGAATACAACAGGAATGGGTTCGCCCCAATATCTCTGACGTGCGAAGATCCAGTCACGGAGCTTGAAGTTTACTTTTTCTTTGCCGATGCCTTTTTCGGAAAGGAATTCAACGATCTTTTTCTTAGCCTCTTCAACGGAAAGACCGTTAAGGAATTCGGAATTGACCATTGTACCTGTTTCAATATCTGTGAACGCTGCTTCCTCAATGTTTCCGCCTGCAACAACTTCAACCATGGGAATACCGAATTTCTTTGCGAAATCCCAGTCTCTTGTGTCGTGTGCGGGAACAGCCATGATAGCGCCTGTGCCGTAGCCCATGAGAACGTAGTCGGAAACGAAAATGGGAATTTCTTTACCGTTTACGGGGTTGATTGCTTTAACTCCGTCGAGGCAAACGCCTGTTTTGTCTTTTGCAAGTTCTGTTCTTTCGAAATCACTCTTCTTGGAAGCTTCAACTCTGTAAGCGATAAGTTCTTCGTAGTTTGCGAGCTTGTCTTTCCATTGTTCAATAGCGGGATGTTCGGGGGAGATTACCATGTATGTAGCGCCGAAAAGTGTATCGGGACGAGTTGTGTAAACAGTCAGTTTATCACCTGAAGTTGTTGTGAAATCAACTTCTGCACCTGTGGAACGTCCGATCCAGTTTCTCTGCTGAGTTTTAACTCTGGGAATGTAGTCAACAAGATCCAGGTCATCAGCAAGTCTGTCTGCGTATTCTGTGATCTTCAGGATCCACTGGGATTTATTTTTTCTTACAACTTCTGAACCGCAACGTTCGCATACGCCGTTTACAACTTCTTCGTTTGCAAGAACTACTTTACAGGAAGTACACCAGTTAACAGCCATTTCTTTTTTGTATGCAAGACCTTTTTTGAACATCTGGAGGAATATCCACTGAGTCCATTTGTAATAGTCAGGGTCTGTTGTGTTTACTTCTCTTGCCCAGTCGAAAGAAAGACCGAGAGATCTGATCTGATCTTTGAAGTGTGCGATATTGTTTTCAGTAACGATACGGGGATGGATCTTGTTTTTTATAGCGTAGTTTTCAGTGGGGAGACCGAAAGCGTCCCAGCCCATGGGGAAAAGTACGTTGTAACCCTGCATTCTTCTTTTTCTTGAAACGATATCCATCGCTGTGTATGGTCTGGGATGTCCTACATGAAGACCCTGACCTGAGGGATAGGGGAATTCAACAAGCGCATAGAACTTCGGTTTTGTGAAGTCGTTGCTTGCTTCAAAAACATGGTTATCGTCCCATATTTTTTGCCATTTTTTTTCTATATCCTTATGTTCGTAGCCCATTTTAAAATACTACCTTTCTTCTTATTCTTCGTCAATGAGTTCTTTGATATCAATTTCTGTGCCGTCTTTCCAGAATCTTTCGAGATCGTAGAATGAGCGGGCTTCTCTGTTATATACGCTGACTATCATGTCGCCGTAGTCAAGTAGTATCCAACCACTCTCCGCAGTACCTTCACGGTGGTGAATTGGGAATCCTGCTTCATTTAGTTTGTATTCGCAGGCGTCAGCCAGAGTTCTGACCTGAGTGGAGCTTGAACCGTTGCAAATAACAAGGTATGCAGCCATAGATGTCAATTTTTCAATGTGGATGGTTCTGATGTCAACTGCCTTTTTTTCGTTCAGCGCTTTGACAGCGGTTTTGACCATTTCGTTCATGATTTTTGTCCTTTCTTTTCTAAAATTCTATTTTAACATGGAGTTAAACATTTTAACTGAATCGGGGTGTAAAAATTTATCATTGTCTATTTTGTCCCGGATTATCCATTTCATTCCGAGGAATAAAGCCTCATCAATATCTTTTTCAGCTTTTTCCCTGTAGAAATCCACATCGGAATAGTCTCTTGTGGGTTCCGTAAAGTCTGCAACATAGATTATCTTGTCCAACAGGGTCATTTCCTCGCGTCCTGCAGTGTGGTAACGGAGAGCATCAAGTATTTCATTATCTTCTATTCCGAAATCGTGTTTTGCGGAGATCTGTGCTGTTACGGAATGGATTATCGGTTTAATTTTATCTTCTTTGGTTGCCGTGTATCCGTAATCTTCAAGCAATCTTAATTGGGTCTCATAGCTGTAGTCTTTTGTGCAGTCATGCAGCAGGCCTGCGATTTCAGCTTTTTGAATATCTGCACCGTAGAGTTTTGCGTATTTTACCGCTGTTTCCGCAACTCCGAGAACGTGAGCAAATCTTTTCGGGTTAAGCCTTTTCCGCAGAACCTCAAGCAATGAATCCTTGTCAAAATGCTTTGAAGCCCCGTACAGACCTTTTGACTTGATATAGATTTCCGTTTCGGGAAGGATCAGATCCAAGGCTGAACCGCTTTTTACGGCATTTCTGATTTCTGTGGAACTTATCTCTTCGGGTTCATCGGGGAAAAGCTCCGCTTTCAGACAGATTGAGTTTTCCAGCTCTTTTATTTTAGCGGTCAGGGCTTCGAGATCGTCGCCATGACGTGAAAATACCGCAAGCGATGTCATTTTTGCGATATCTTCAACTCTGTACCAACGGTCAAAGCTCAGAAGCATATCCGAACCGACAAACATTGTAAATTCAGTTTCGGGATAAGTTTCATGCAAATAAACAAGAGTCTCGTAAGTATAGCATTTCCCGTCTTTTTCCGCTTCGTAAAGGCAGATTTCCGTATTTGGAAAATCTCTCACGGCGGCACGGAGCATATTTACTCTGTCTTCAATGGGGGTTGCCGACTCTTTTTTATGGGGCGGTATTCCTGCGGGAATTACCAATGTTTTTTGAGGTGATACCCTTTTGATAAAATTTTCAAGGGCTTTCAGGTGTCCGTTGTGTATCGGATCAAAGGTCCCTCCGAAGATTCCTGTTTTCATACTCATCGGGGCAGTTCAATTTTGGGATTTTTCTTTGCTTTTCTGTAAAGCACAGCTTTGCTTCCTATTGAAAATACCACATCTGCACCAATGCGTCCGGCAATTTCTTCTGCGGCTTCTTTGGGGGAGTATTCGCTGTTTTCGAGGCATTTGAGTTTGATGAGCTCTCTTGCTTCGAGTGCGTCATCTGCCTGTTTTACAAGTGCATCGCTGATTCCGCCTTTTCCTATGTGGAGGATAGGGTCAATGCTGTTTGCGAGGCTCTTGAGGTATGCTCTTTGTTTGCTTGTCATTTTTTTTCACGTCTTTCTTGATCAGTCCTGACATCCTGAGCAGAGCTCAAGACCAAGATCTTTTGCGAATTCTATTGTAGTTTTGATTATCTTTGAACTGTTTTTCAGATATCTGCAATCATCTTTGAGATGGTATTTCGTACCGTTTCTTGTGTAAAAACAAGGGTACTCCGAGGTATTTTCTTCGATGATCTGTGAGTTCTGTGTGTTTTGGTTTTCGGATACTGTTTTATCCGTGGTTTTTTCGTTTGTTTCGGGTATTATGTTATTGTTTTCGGCCGATATTTCAGGGATATTTTCTGTTGTTTTGTATGAGAATACCGGTTCCGATACATGAGTTTTACTGTTTACAGTTAATATTGCTGTGAAAAACAGCGCAAGAAGGAGGTATGGGATAGTCGAAAATAATTTCTCTTTCATTTTGATACCCACTCCTTCGAGTTTTTTTATCAGTTTTTATCGAAAAGCGTTGTGCTGAGGTACTTTTCGCCTCTGTCGGGGAAAATAACCACGATTCGGCCTTTATCAATTCTCTCTGCTATTTTAAGAGCTGCGAGCATTGCCGCACCGCTTGACATTCCGACGAATATACCTTCTTCGCTGACAATTCTTCTGCAAACTTCAAATGCTTCTTCGGTGTCGATCATGATGTGCTCGTCAATAAAGCTGGGGTCGTAAATTGAAGGAACAATAGCTTCTTCCATATTTTTGAGACCCTGGATATAGTGACCTTTAACGGGCTGGGCTTCAACAACTTTGATTCTCGGGTCGTTTTCTTTCAAGCCCATACCGATACCCATTATCGTTCCTGATGTGCCGAGAGCGGAAACGAAGTGAGTGATACTTCCGTCTGCCTGTCTCCAGATCTCTTCTGCTGTTGTTTTGTAGTGAGCCAGTTTGTTGTAAACGTTTGAAAATTGGTCGGGGTTGAAATATTTATCCGGTTCAGCTGCCACACGTCTTTTACATTCTATGATCGCGCCGTCAGTACCCTTTGTGGGGTCTGTCAAAACAACTTTACCGCCGAAAGCCTTTATCATTTTCTGACGTTCGATTGAAACAGCGCTGCTCATAACGATCTCAACATCGTAGCCTTTGACTCTGCCGATCATTGCCAAAGCGATACCTGTGTTGCCGGAGGTCGCTTCGATAATTGTTTTACCCTTCTGGAGTCTTCCTTCAGCTTCAGCCTGTTCAATCATTTTAAGTGCGATTCTGTCTTTGATACTTCCTGTGGGGTTGAAGCCTTCAAGTTTTGCGAAGATCTCCACGCCCGGCTTTTTTAATAGATTGTTGATTTTTACCATCGGAGTGTTTCCGATAGTTGAAAGAATGTTGCTGTGCATACTATCACCTTATATGTTAAAATGTCGGATATTTTAAAATAAAATATATCACTATATATTATACACCCATACGCGAAATTTTGCAAGGGATTTATTTCGTCTAAAGTGTAATTTTCTTTGAAATTTAATTATTTTTTGTCTGAAATCCGAGATTTTGGAATAATATATTGACAATGCCGGGTTTTGGTGGTATACTTTTCTTATTCAAAATTCTGAATTGGGTGATATTGTTGCCGTGGAGTCCTTTTCTTGAGGCGGTCATAGCTTTACTTATAGTTGTCCCGATGGGCTTGATGTTTTTCTCATCGGTGTTTCTTTATAACAAACTGAGTGAAAAAGATTTGCTGGGTTCCGGTGAAAATGAACGCTGTCAGCTCATCAGATCCCGATGGGCGTATCTGGCTGTTTTTCTGTGCGGAATGGGTCTGGCGTATATTTTTTATGTGCTGATTACAAATGACAGTTTTGATATTTCCTTGCTGTTTGTTGCGCCTCCGATTTTTGTCGCTGTTTTGTGCGAGCTGAAAAACGGTTTTGTTCCGCTGGTTTCTGATGTCCTGGTCGGAGCATGTGTGCTGTGTCGGGTCTTGTATTACAGCTTCGTTCACGGCATAGATTATGGGCTTTCCATAGTTTTCGGCTTTCTGCTTGCATTTGCTGTAATATTTATTCCTAAATTTATTTTTGACAGAAATAATGGAAAATCAGAGCAAATTCTTTCAATAATTGCGGTTTCCCTGTTGGCTTCCTACTTTTCACTGCTATATCTGCTGATTTTTGTTGTGTTGATATGTATTATACAGATATTGGGATATGAAATTCCCAATTTGATAGCCTTGAAACATAGGGGCGTTCCAATATTTACGTTCAGAATTCCGATTTTGCTCATAGCATCTGCGGTTTTTACCGTAATGTTGCTTATATAATACGAAAATTGATAAAAAATAGAAGAAAGACCTTCCGGTTGGCGTACCTGCGATAAAGCAGATTTATAAGATATATAAAATTACCGGCGAGAGCGATCAAACGGTTACTCTCGGCGGTGGTTCATTATTCTTTAATAAACGGAGTATTTCTGATATGGGACTGCAAACTATATGCTCCCTTATAGCCAATCTCTCTTGCCATCAACAATACGGCAAGCAATTTGTGGCTCGGTCGAGAATAATACAGAACACGTTTTTCACCGTTAATTGTAAGCTCCTGTTTCCATATTAGCTTTAGCGTCAACAGATCATCTATTACCGCGTTGATCTGATCATTTGCGATCTCGCAATCTCGCTGGAGCACTGCGCTCTCAAAAACATAATTCTCCGCTTTATGATACAAATAGATCAAAGCGTTCATTGTATCCGTATGAGACAGTGCAGCAAAGATTTTTTGCAGATCGTCCTTGTCGTTCAAAAAATGTCCGTATCCCTCTTCCGGTTGCGGAAACACGGAGAAGAAAGGCTCTTTTCCATTCGATACGATTGTAAATCCGTTATCGTCAAGAATGTAGGATGCATTTTTCTGATTCCTGATTTCATTTGGGTCATACTTCTTTTCAATTTCCATACGGCAGTTAAACAAACCGCGCTCGATCTGCCAACCGATATCGCGAGCAACGTTGAACCTCTCTTTTGCCTCGGTGTTATGAATCAGCTTCACGATTTTGGACGAAATATCCGCCATAGAAACAGAATTATTTCCAAAAAGCTCGTCAAGAGATACCTCAAGCTCATTAGCAAGAGGAATAAGAAGCGCGCCATCGGGATAGGTTTCGCTTGTTTCCCACTTGGATACCGCCTGCGCCGATACGCCAAGCTTTGTGGCAAGCTGCTCTTGTGTCAGATTCTTGTCAAGACGCAATCTTTTGATATTAGCCGATAAACTCATCTTACTTACCTCCAATCATTTTACATCTTCCGTTGAAGTTATATTCGTAGGACTCTCTGCCGCACATTCTTTCAAATGCCAAGGAAATCAAGCATAGAACAAGACCGTCTCCAAAGCACTCATAAACTCTTACTTCTCCTTCGGAAAGGTGCGCTGTTACCCAATGGCATGCTCCTACAGAGCAGAATTCATCGAGGATTTCGGAAACCCGTTCCTCCTTTACGCCCGTATTCTTTGCAATATAGTCTGCCGTGAAGCTTTCCGAGCAAGCGGTAGAATGAACATAATAAAGAACGGACACTGCATCTTCATTCGACAAGAACTTAAAAATCTTAACGATTTCTTTTTGCTTATTCGGATCGTTCATCCATGCAAAATCAGCTTTGTTGCGGAGCATCATTACCGCTACATTTACATTTTCGGAGCTTGCTACGAACTCAAAAAATTCATGGAGTGAAATGTTAGAACGGTAAAAATGGGATATCTCAGACGGAAAAACGTTTTCTCTGTCATAAACGTCATCGTTATATTGGGAAACCGTACCATACATAGCCGGAATAAGCGCCTTTGTCGCCTCAAATGCTTTTAGCACGGATTCACGGCGATCAAGTCCTTCAAACAACGCGCAGATTTCTTCTGCCGTGCTCTGCTTTTTGTCCTCGGAAAGTCCGAGAATGGTGTCGGTGGTGACACCGTAATATTTTGAAAGCTCAACGAGCATGGAAAGATCGGGTGTCGAAGCGCCGTTCTCCCATTTGGAAACCGTTTTATTTGAAATAGATAGGCTTTGTGCCACATCTTCTTGTGTTACTCCCTTTGAAGTGCGGAGCTCCACCAATTTTTCTGCAATCTTACATTCGTACATATTTTTCACCTCTCGAAAAAATTCAAGTTCCGGAGCTTGTGACTATATTATACACGAAACCAACGGTAGAGTCAATAGAGAGATATTTTATTATTTCTACATTTCAGAGAACAGAACATACAGCAATCAACCAATCGTAGTAAATAGCTTTTGTGTCCACAAAAGCAGTGCTTGTCAAGAAAAACAGATAGACTTTTAGGACATACAAAAAGCCACGGCTCACATTGATCCGTGGCTTCGGTTTTATGTTGTTTGCACGACAAATTGGAATTTATTGATTTTCATCAGAGTTTTCCAAATTTGCGACTTTCTTTTGCTCTTTCGTCATAGATATGAGTTTTGCGATATTAAATATTTGGTAAGGAATATAAGAGAATATACCAGCATATACACAAGCTGCAAATGTAATAGGCCACAAAACAGATGCAACTATTTTGAATATAAGTCCGCGTTTTTTAAAAAAACCAACCGAAAGAATAATGGTTGAAACTACGGCACTAAATCCAAAACCGCCTAAACAACCAAAGAGCAAGAATGATTGTAATTTATTTTCGTTAATAAGAGGCTCTATGCTTCCAACCAAGCCATAAATAACAAATCCTGTCACTGCAACACTTAAAGTGCAAACTAAATATTCTATTCTGGTTTTCTTAGTCATTGATATTCCTCCGCATCAAATTCAAGTTTATCGATCGATTTTATATCTAAATTGAATTGTATCATAAAATCGTTAAAATGCAAATATAACGATTTTAAAAATACTTATAACATTGTTTGCCTGTCAGTTTAGCGCGTCCATTAAAACTGTCCTTAAGAGTACAGCCCATTGGGAAGGTCTTTCTTTATTTATACCATTTAGGTGTTTTTCCGTAGGCTTTAAGCATTTCATCTGCGTACTTTTCTTCAAATTCCAGAGCTGCCAGGAATGAGCTTTCTGCAAATTCTTCCGCTTCGTTTTCATCGTTGATTTCGGTCTGAGGCAAGTTTTTGTAGTAATGATGGAAATTGCATCCGGTTAAAACGAATGTTGTACCGAATATTTTAGACCAACGTTCTTTTATCAGCTCTACTGTGATTGTATGATTGTTTTCATTGACTTTTTTATAGATATAACAGCCGTCAGCGCAGGTTTTATATTTGAAACCGTACTTTTTAGCCGCCTTATTGAACCCTTTTTTGGGTGAAAATCCCGACAGGTTTTCCGGTTGAACTCCTTCAAGAAGTCTTGAGACAGCGTTGAGTTTCTGAGATTTCTCTTTGTATTTTTCAAAATGTCCTGAAAAATCTTCTTGGAGGATTCTGTTTTGTAACGGCTTTTTTGCTTCTTCCCATGCTCTTTTTTCTTCCTCTTCAAATACACATTCAATGTTTTTTGAAAGAGGTTTCCCAAGCTCCGCCAACATTTTCTCAAATGCTTCGGGGTAAGGTCTGATTTCTTCATCGGAAAGAGTTCTGTCTATTACGAAATCTATAATATTATATTTATTCCCCGAATCCCAATGTTTGATGTATCGAATGGTATTATTAAAATATTTCGCAAAGGCAAAGAAATTATGCTTTGGTTTTCCTGCTTTATGACCTGAACCGTCTCCGTACCAATCAATTCCGTCAAGAACTACTTCCATAGAACCGAAATTTATGGGGTTTGGAATTTTTTTCAGCAATGCACAGAATTGGGGAATGTCTTCGCTGTCAACAAAAATATCTTCACCGTTTTTAAGGTCACGTACGCTTGAAAAATATGTTTCTTGATCCGAACCGGATATATTGGGGTCCGAGGGAAGAGTCATTTTGTACTTTATAAGGGCTGGAAAGTTTTTGTTTATCCTTTGGAAATCGTTTTCACTTCCAAGAGCGAAATCGAAGGCGATATTTTTGTATTTATAGCCGTATTTTTCCAAAAGAGAATCAAGAAATTCCTTGTTCTCTTTAAATTTTATTTGCTTAAGGTTGAAACTTATTCTTTCGTAAGCTCTCATTTCAGTTCCCCTTGAATTTAAGCTTCTTCCGCTACGTCGTAGATTTCATTCATAATAGCTTCCGCTTCTTCCGCTGTTTCCGCAGGGCCGTAGTAGCCTATGTAATCGGGGTATTCTTCGGGAATGAAGATCCAGACCGCTACCTGATCGAAATTTTTGTCTTTTGAGAAAAGCTCTATACGACCATTGTTTTCCAGCTTGGAGATATTTTCAGCATCTTTTTCCACCCAGAAAGTTACATTGTTTGAATTGTCTACTCCCAAAATATATTTTTCATGCAATTCGGAAAAAAACTTTATAAGATCTGCAGGGCTGCGGCTCACTATACGTTTCCATTCTCCGTCGCTGTTTTTGTATCCGTAAATACTGCAATACATTTGACCGTCAACGGTGATATTGCCTTTCAGCTCATTTGGACGGAAAAGGTTTCTTTGGAATACAAGTTCCATGCTGATTTCTTTTGTGACTCCACCGAGTGAACATACAGTCAGCTCCCGATTGATCTTCTGCGGTATGCTGTAGATTATTGCTGCGACTATTACCACGGCTATAAGGGCGATGATGGTTATTTTGACTGTTTTTTTCATTGTAATTATCCTTTCTTTGTTTGATTATTTTATGTCAAGCATTGCAATTTCCGTGGTGTAAAGGCGGAAGCCTTGTCGTTTGAGCATCATTTTTGCTCTGACATTGCCGTCAAACCTCACGAAAATTCCTTCGCGACCGCTTTCTTTTGCGAAAGAAATCACTTTTTTCAGCATTTCCGAACCGATTTTTTTACCCATGTAAGGCTCTTCCACTTTACAGTAGAATACCGGAACAGGTTTTTCTGTGCCTTTAAGCTCCGCAAAACCTACTGTTTTATTTGTTTCCGTGTCAATGGCTTCCAGACGGAAGATGTTTTTTTCGCTCTCTGTTTTTTCTATCTTGATCATTTTTTTCTCCTTTTAGTTTACGGTTTTCGGTTCGTCTTCCGGCAATTCAGTTGGATCTTCTTCGGGAATTTCAGTTGGTTCTTCGCTGTTTTCCGGCTCTTCGGGGGTAGGTTCAACAGGGACAACTTCCTGCTTGAAGTAGTCTTTGTCGAGCCGTATTCCGTTGAAAATTACCGCTGAATAATATGCGCCCGAAGTATAATCCTCTCCGTTAAGGTAGAATTTAACATTTCCGTCAGCTTCTGCGGAGGGGTATGCTGCAACACAGATTCCGGCGCTGTTCTTTGTGGAAAATGTCAGCAGATATTTGCCTGCATTCACAGATCTGAATGATAAAAGCAATGTATCACGGCTCTCGTAATCTCTGAATGTCGCACTTTCAACTTTTTTTCCGCTTTTGAGGGTTGTCGCGTAGTCGGTGTTGAATTCGTAGAGAGTCACGGTCAGAGTGTCATCGTCGGAAACTTTTGCTGCCAAAACCTCGATTCCCGAAAACTGTTCTGCGGCGTAAAACTCAATAGCTGCAACTTCTCCCCGTTCAATGTAGGTGGTTGCAGGTATTATCTCTTCTTCGTAGAAATTCAGCTGGAAAAATTTATTGATCTCCCGGTTTTTTGCACATGAGGATATCAGAAGTACAGCACATATGATTGCAAAAAATTTTAATTTCATTTTGTGTTCCTTTCGTATGAAAACCGTTTTTTTGCAGTAAAATAAAAGAAAAACGGTGGTGATTTCATGAATATTTATTCTTCCGATAAGCGGACAGTATTTCCTGCATTGACGGAAAGTCCGACTTGCGATGTCCTTGTTATCGGTGGTGGTGCCTCGGGGCTTCTTTGCGCATATAAATTGCATGAAAGGGGGCTGAGGGTGGTTCTTGCAGAAAAATATCTTGTGGCATCGCATAAGACTGCTTATAATTGCGGTGTGATATTCAGCCACGGAGCGCCGAGCGGTGTCGGAAGTTTTGATGCTTATAAAGATTTCAAAGGTTCTGCTGACAGGCTGAGAGATATTGCTCAGAGAGTTTCAGACGGGACTTTTCGGGATGTTAAGGCGTTATTTTTTACGGAAGACGGCTCGAAAAAATCCTTTGAAAATATGCGTGAGCAATACAGAGAACGCTTCTTTTCAGGTGAGAAATGTGTATTTTTAACATGGAAAGATGCTATGAAGATGTATTCTTTCAATATCGCTTCGGGGATTCTGACCAACTCCGCCTCTCAGCATAATCCGGTAAGATTCTGTGAGAAAGTCGCTGATTTTCTTTCTCTTAACGGCGTTGAAATTTATGAGAATACGGAAATTTCTTCTGTCAGCCGTGACCCTGAAAGCGGAGTTTTTGTATCGTCGGCTTTGAATGGGAGCTCTGTTTTGTCTTCGGCTGTTGTCGATTGCCGCGGCGCTTCTGAATTTTGTGGTGAGACACGGAAAAAACTTTTACGCAGAACGGTTTATTATCTGACAACGGATCCTGTTTCCGAGTTTACGGGGTGGTACTGCGGCAGTATTATTACCGATGATCGGAAAAACCCTGTTTTACTCCGAACGGACGAGAGAAACCGAATTCTGATGACTATTTGGTCCGACAGTATTTTTCGGAATTTTGGTGCTCCCTACGATGAGTATATGTACCGTTACGAGGAAAATCTGCTTCGTTCCATGTTCTTCGGGATCAAGGACCTGAAAATTTCCGACTTCGGGAAATTTGATTGTCTTCTTCCGAAAGAATGCTCCTGCGGCTCAAATGAGGACGAGTCTCTGCGAGGTTTTTTCTATATCTGCTCAAATAATATGCTTGGCTTGCAGGAAGCTGAGCTTATGGCTGATAAAACAGCTCTTTCTGTTGCTGAATTCCTGGCAAAAAAGACGGGTTAAATCTCTATCTTTATTTTATCATATAAAAGCGGATTTGTCAACTACATGAGATTCATTTTTCATTTAAAGCGATATATTTGAGGGGAAACATTTTTGTAAAATGTTTCCCCATTATAGGTTAGTTAATATTTATATGCTTTTTTGTTTGAAATTATTCCGATACCACTCGTTGCAAAAACCAATAAAAGAATATACCCGATCTTATAATCGCAAGTGTTGGGATTTTCAGGCGCATCGGTTGAAACTTTTTCTGTGAGATTTTTACCTATTTCTGCTGTTATGGTTCTTGTTGCGACTATGTTTTGGTTTCTGTCGTATTCGTTTATCAAGATGTATGCGGAGCCGGTGCAGTCGGATTCGTTGAATTCCGTAATTACAACATCTGTCACATCACCCACCACAAGTTTACCCGATTCGGAATCCGATGGTTCACCTAAATATTTCCCGTAGCCGCATTTTTGATTTTCGCTGACAATATAACTTCTGATGACTCTTCCTGCATAACGTGCAAATTCGGCTTTTATGTCTTCATAAGTGCGGTTTGACGAGATTTGACCAACTATGCCGTCAATGGCATTCAGTTTCCATTCGTCGTTGATTTTTACATATTCACCGATTCCTGAAAGTAGAATTTCACCGTCAACGATGTAATTGTAGTTGAAAGAAGTGGAGTCTTCGTTTGAAGATATTATTTCAATATTGTTGTAATAAGGCATTCCGCCTTCGGTAAAAGGCGCTAAAAACTCATCGTAAGTGTATATTTTATCATTTACGTTGATGTGTTGAAATTGCCCTAATGCGACCATTGCCAGATACGGAGAGCAAAAATCAAAAAGTTCAGCTTTTGTTTTGCTGTATGAAGTGAATTTTGCGTTTGGTGAGAAAATATCGTATTCTCCGATTGTTACGTGATCTTCGGGGTTGTGAATAGGACCGCTGCAGCCTATGAAACGGTTAAGATAGTCGATTTCGTCGTAAAAATTTTCTTTAAGTTTTTCAGAGTTCAGTTCTCCTCTTGTTTCGATTTTTGCAAAGGTAGGAACTGACAATAGAATAAGGGTGAGAAGGGTGCAAATGATTTTTTTCATTACAGTAAACCTCCATTTGTCATTTTTATTTATATTATAACATATTTTATTTGCTTTGTCTACCCTCTATTGTGAACTTTTTGTGAAAACTCCTATTATCTGTCGATATCCCAATTCTGTTTTGTTGGAAATGGTTTAGGAAAACCCTATTCGTGAAAATAAGGTTTTCCCAAATATAATTATATTTAGTTTTTATTCCCCGTAAACAGCGTTGTAGTTGGGGATCATATATTTTTCGATTGCACTGGTCAAGATTCCCAAGTGTTTATTGATTGCTTCGTTGAGTGATCTGTTGGGGGTTACTGTAACGTCGCCGATACCTTCTCTGACGGTGTTCATCTCACGGTCACCTCTTCCGATATAGTTTACGTAGGGTGATTTGGATGCTTCAATGAAAATTTTTGCATCAAGCTCTGTGCTGAAAATGTTGCTTGCGTAGAAGTCGAAAAGTCCTGCTTCTCCGCCGAATTGTTCAAACGGTTCGGAGATGTAGTCAATGATCATTGCTGCAGCCTCAGGGTATTCTGCCGTGATTGGGATTCCGAAGCCGTAGGGGTCTGTATACTGATGCCATTTTCCGTATTCCGCATCAGGACCGCAGGGGAAAGGCATAATGCCTGTTTCAAAGGTTGCCATTTCGTTGTATGCAATGATTCCTGTTGTTACCTGCGCATCATAGGCGGTTGTTACAAGCATTTTCTGGCTGAGGTATTCAGGCTGATGATGTGTTTCCATGTCATCTTCCATACGTTCTCCGTAATTCTTGAAAAGGTTCTGACCCCATTCAAGTGCGTTTCTGAATGACTGTGAGTTAGGATCTGCCACAAGGGTTCCGTCATCTTTGACTTTTACGAATCTGACATCATTTGAGAACATCAGACATTGGTAATAGTCTGTTCCGTCTGTTCCGAAAGTTATAATCGGATCACCGTTTCTGTCCTGAACATAGGTTTTAGCAATAAATTCATTTTCAAATGTGTTGTAAGTCCAACTCTCGTTTTCGTAGTATTCATGGAGATCTGTCAGACCGTATTCGTTGAACATTGTTCTGTTGTATGCAAGTACGAAACCTTTCGGTTCAAAACCCGGCCACATTGTTGGGGTAACGAGGTATGGAGTGCCTTTTACCATGCCCATTTCGAGATATCTCAGACCGCCGAATTTTTCCTCATAGGGGTCAAGGAGTCCGTCGAATCCGTTAAGTGGATACATCATATTGCTTTCGACGAGATCTATGGGGCCTCCGAGAACGATATCGACGCAATATGCTCCGGCCATAACATCAAGAGAAAGATTTACATCCTCCAAAACTTCACCTGTTATTATTTTGCAGTTGAACTCTTTTTCGGTGTTTGCAAGGCGTTTCATGTATGCGTCATACTGCGGTGTGTCTATCGCATAATCTGCAGCGGAGACGTAGGATGTCCATAAAAGTTTGATCTCGCTTCCGTCAAGATTTCTTTCGTCCGTGCTTTCAGGCATGAATTCAAGGAGCTGAGGAGCTTCGGCGCAACCTGCTGTGAAAACAAGCGCAAGACAAGCTAACAGTGCTAAAATTCGTTTTACCATGTTCTGTATCTCCTTTTCTGAGTTTTATTTCTATTATAGCATATCAAATTGAATTTGTCTACCCCGTTCTTGCCCATCCATGATACGAAATTTTTGTAACATGTAAGGTAGGGGTTGGTGCCGAAATAGTGCTTATTGGCAATATTTCTCTTTTCTTGAAAGGGGTATGGGGAAAAATCCTTTTCACGTGAAAAGAATTTTTCCCCACATATATCATGTTTTTTTATTTACTTATCAGTCGTCTTCGCCGTCAGCTTTAGCTGCTTCGATAACTTTCTGAGCAATGTTCATAGGAGCATCCTGATAGGAATCGAATACGAGATCGAAGGAGCCTCTGCCTCTGGACATTGAACGGAGTTCGATTGCATAGTTTGCCATTTCAGACATAGGAACTGTTGCGGAAACTTTCTGGTAACCGGGTTCTTCTGCGGGTTCCATACCGAGGATCTGACCTCTGCGTTTGTTGATATCACCGATAACATCACCCATGATCTTTTCGGGAACTATTACCGCAAGATTTCCGATAGGTTCGAGGATTGTGGGAGAAGCTTTGGGGAGACCTTCTTTGAACGCAATGGATGCAGCCATTTTGAAGGACATTTCTGAAGAGTCTACGTCGTGGTAAGAACCGTCAACGAGAGTTGCTTTCAAACCTACAACGGGGAAGTGAGCAAGAACGCCCTTTTCGCAGCATTCGCGGAGACCTTTTTCAACTGCGGGGAAGAAGTTCTTGGGAACAGAACCGCCGAAGATCTTTTCTTCGAAGATCATTTCTTCGCCGTCATGAGGTTCAAATTCTATCCAAACATCACCGTACTGACCGTGGCCACCACTCTGTTTCTTATGTTTACCCTGCTGTTTAACCTTTTTGCGGATAGCTTCGCGGTATGGAACTTTAGCTTCCTTAAGCTGAACTTCAACGCCATATTTTGACTTGAGTTTGCTTACGATAACATCAAGGTGAGTATCTCCGAGACCGCTGAGGATCTGTTCGTGAGTTTCTGCGTTGTTTACATAAGCGATAGTCTTATCTTCTTCTGCAAGTTTCTGGAGTCCCTGAGAGATCTTGTCTTCGTCGCCCTTTGTCTTTGGAGCGATAGCTCTTGAGTAGCAGGGCTTCGGATATTCGATTGCATCCAGGGCAGCTTTCGCGCCGGGAGCTCTCAGGTAGTCGCCTGTGTTTACTGAAGCAAGTTTTGTAACAACACCGATGTCACCTGCACCGAGTTCCTGAACTTCGATCTGTTTCTTACCTTTCATAACGAAAAGTCTTGAGATCTTTTCGGGTTCACCGATTCTGGAGTTATAAAGTGTCATGCCTGTGGTGATCTTACCTGCAAGGATCTTGAAGTAGGACATTTTACCTACAAACGGGTCAGCAACAGTTTTGAATATGTATGCTGATGTGGGTTCATCGGGTTTAACGTCGGGCTGAGGCATGTAGTCGATGATGAAGTTCAATGTGGAGGGGAGACCTTCCATAGTCATTGAAGAACCGCCAAGAACAGGTGTGATCGTAGCGTCTTTAAGACCTTTCTTGATAGCCTGTTTGTACTCGTCTTCTGTGTAGGGTTCGCCTGCGAAGTATTTTTCCATCATAACGTCACTGGTTTCAGCGATAGTTTCGTTAAGGATGTCTCTGTACTGTTCGATCTTGTCCTGCATTTCTTCGGGAACGGGAACTTCTACGATCTGGTCGCCGACTTTCTTTCTTGCTTTGAGGTCGATAATGTTAACGAAGCCGTTTACCATTACGCCGTCTTCTTCAAGGGGCAGGTTGATAAGACAAGCTGATTTACCGCACATCTTTTTGATCTGTTCGAATGTTCCGTAGAAGTCGCTGTGATCTTCATAAACTTTGGACATGAAGAAGAATGCGGGTCTTCTGTATTTTTTAGTGAGTTTGAAAGCTTTTTCTGTACCTACGTTAACGCCGTCTTTAGCGGAGAGGACGATAACTGCGGATGCTGTAGCGTTGATACCCTGGAGTACTTCTGCTTCAAAGTCGAAATATCCCGGAGTGTCGATTACGTTGATTATATGATCTCTCCATTCAATGGGGGCAATAGAAGCTGAAATTGAAATTTTTCTCTTGATTTCTTCGGGGTCGAAGTCGCTGACGGTGTTTCCGTCGTAAGTTTTGCCCAGTCTGTCAATAGCGCCTGTGAAGTACAGCATCGCTTCCATCAAAGAAGTCTTGCCGTCGCCACCATGGCCGATGAGGCAAATGTTTCTGATCTTATCTACGGGGTATTTCATTGTTTTTATCTCCTTTCGGTTCGGAGCATTTTCATCTGTCTGCTCGAACGTCGTATAATTTACTTGATTAGTGTGATTGCGCCATATATATATTATACACTAAATTGAGAAAAAAATCAATAGTAAATTTACAAATAAATCGGATTTTTTCATTTTAGATGAAATTTCATGCAAAATATATATCGTTGTCCTATTTTCTTACCCGTGTTTTGTGCAAGATAAACAAAAAAATCCTCTGAAAATTGACCGTGGAGAGGGGTAAAAGCTCTTTTGAGGGACATTTTATATTCTTACAAAAAGTTTTTATTTAAAATGTTGACAAATAAGTGGAACGGGTGTATGATATAAGTACAAGGTAAACCTTACCTGAGTATTTTATCCGGAGGACCTGAATTGGGTTATTATAATACTTATACTTGATTTTAAAAGAAGCGGTCGATTTCGACCGCTTCTTTATTTTATGAATTTGTATCTTCGGGAATGGGAATCAGGTTGTATTCTTCCGTAAATGCGGCATCTGGAGCCGTATAGCTTCTGATGTAAGAAGCGTCTGCGCCTGAGAATTCCTTATCGGAATTGATGATGTTTGCAATGAATGCCATTGAGCCTGTGGATGATTCTGCATGGTAATTCATGCCTTTATCCAGGATTATACAGCCTATAACTTCCGCTGTGGAACCTTCGTTTTTAACCGCTGTAGCGCCGCAGGTGTTAAAGATGCATGACTGGACTGATACTGTGCCGCCTCTCAGGTATATGCCGCCCGTAACATCGCCTTTGCCGATCATATTGTAAACGCAAAGATTTCCGCGGTTGCCTGCAAAAGTTGTGGCATGGTAGGCGTTTTTGCCGTATATCGCCGTGTCTGCGGAGACATTTACAACTGCTGCAAAGTCGTATTTGTTTATTGCGAATGCGGAGTATACATTTTTTGCGAAAAGCCCTTTTATTGCCGCTGTGGGTTCTTCCGGAACGACGTCAACATTTTCCGAGTTAAGATATATCAGATAGTCACCGTTGTCGGATGAAAGATTTTCGCAGAGTGTTCCTGTACATTCACGAATCATTACCGCAACGTATTTTTCATGCTGATGTGCAATTACTTCCTCGCTGAGGCCTTCTTTGGTGAATTCTATGTTTTCGAGGTTCATAAAATCGCAAAGTTCAGCGTAGATACCTCCGATGACAGTAGCTCCGGTGAGATTTTTGATCTTTATGTTGGACGCGTCTGAGAGGTAAATTGCGTAATGTGTGTTTTTGAAATCCACATTCGATATTTTTATGTCGGAAGCTTCCGAGTAGATGGCTTTTATGGGATTTTCAAGTGCTTCTTCGGGAGTCTCTGTTCCGATGTATTCAAATGAAATACCGTCTATTTTATTTTTGCCTTTAAGGGTAAGGAAATTTCCGCTTTCATATGCTTGGAATTTAAATACTGTCTTGCCGTTTCCGACTCCCTGGAGTCTCACACCCTCATGGAGCAGGATATCATTCCTGAAGACATAAGTTCCTTCGTCTACAAATACCGTACCCCCTCCGTTTTCGTAGGCGTTATATATCGCCATTTGCAGGGCGCGGGAATTGTTTTCCGCTGTTTGGGAAACTCCGTAATCGGAAGCATTGTAAATTTTACCGTTCAGGTTGAATTCCGTTGTAAGGTTTTCAAACCAAGTATCTGTTATTCTTTTTACCGTGTATTCGTTATTTGTTTCTGCAATGAATACCGTGATCTCTTCAGGGCTGTATCCTGCGTAAGTGTCGTTGAGTGCCAAAAGACCTACGGAAGAGTTGGGAATGTCCGTAAGATCTCCCTTTGTGTTGAAGCTTCCGCCTGCGGCAGAAAATATCCTGTCGGTGGAGTATATCGCTGTTTCTTTCCATGAAATGAAGTCACAGCCAACAAAAGAAAGCATTGAGCTGCCTTCGCTGTAAACTGAATAGGACGGGCTTCCTCTGAATGAACAGGAGTTGAATACTGTCGGCGCTGTGTATCCGCTTGCGATTTCAACATCCTTAGAGCCGTAGCTGTCATCTGTTCTGAACGAACATTTCGCAAAGGCTATGCCTGTCTGAGGTGCATTTACCAGAATGAGAGCCGAACGTTTTGCATCATTTACGGTGATGTCTGAAAATAAAGGAGTTTTTTCCGTGATCGTCGGAATATCTGTTTTCAAACCCACGTTGCATGTGTTGATCCTGATGTTATCAATGTACGCATCTGAGGTCGCTGAAATGGAAATTCCGATGAGATTTTCTTTGATCGTGTCGGTCAGTTGGTTTGCGTTCTGTGTTTGTGATGTTTTGTCCAAAGAGCAGTTGAACCATACTGATGGGTCTATGAATATGTTTGTAAGCTCAAGCTTTTCGGCGCAGAACATCGCTGAGATACCGCTTTTTGTGGCTGTCATATATATATCTGAGACTGTGATCTCTTTTGCTTCGGGGCTTGAAAGATTTATACCGTTTGCGGTATTCAGAATTGTTACTTTGGAAATTTCGGCTGTTTCACCGGAGTCGTGTTCGATTGTATATGGGTAGTTTTTCACGTCTCCGTATGTCTGTCCCTCATAGTATACGGTTACTTCTGTCAAGGCAGAACCTCCGTTGAGGGTAAAAAGGGGTGTTCTGAGAGTTTTTTCATTTTCTCCGACAATAAAAACTGTGCAGTTTTGTGTTCCGGAGGCTGAACGCGGGCTGCTAAAATCCCCTGTAAGGGTTACATTTGCGGGGATATTTACAGGTGACTCAAGTTTGTAAAGTCCTTTTGGCAGATATACCGTGCCCCCTGTTTTTGCCGCAGCGTCAAGGAGTTTCTGCAGATTTCCGCTGTCGTCGGTTTTTCCGTCCGCGTAGAATCCGTTAAGCTTTGCAAAATAATTTACTGCTTTGTACGTGTCCTGTTCGCTGGTCTCCACGAGTGAAAATGTGCCGTCTTTATAGGTTATTTTTTCGTGGGTCTGGGACTGAGAGTTGTTTCCGTTGTCAGGGTCCTCCGTCGTGGGATTATACTGTCCGCAAGAAACATTCGCCGCAGAGAGAATGATCAATGCGGCGCTTATAAATATTTTTTTAAGTGAATTTCTGTTTTTCATGGTTATTTTATTTCCTCGGATGAGGGGTCAAAATCATAGAGTGTTACAGGGTTGGTTGAAACACCGTTTATCATTACCGTGTAATGCAGGTGGTCTCCCGTTGAATAACCTGTTGTTCCCATATTACCGATCTTTTCTCCCTGAGCAACTACCTGACCTACTTCCACATCAATATTTTTCAGATGGTAGTAGTAGGAAAGAATATTCATGCCGTGGTCTATTACAATGGTGTTTCCTGTTATATAGAGTTTTCCTGTATAAACTACGACACCGGCATGGGATGCCTGTATTGCAGGATTACCTTTTGCGGCAATATCCTGACCGTTATGGATCGTATATGTTGAGCTTCCGTTTGTGTATCTGTGGAGTCCGAAAGTTGTGGTTATTTTTCCTTCAACCGGCTTTGTGAATGTTCCGCCTGCATATGGGAATTCGGAAATATAGGTTCTGAACGGGGAAACCATTGCTTCCAGTTCATCTTCGGCTTCCTGAGGTCTTGCGGTGCTGATCGTAAGTGTTCCTCTGTCGAAAGACTGCTCTTTTACTTCTATTTCAATGGTTTGGGAACTGCCGTTTGCATTGATATTTAAAGTGTAGATTGCAGGAACCGCATCGCAAGGAATGGGCAAAAGTGATATGATTCCGTTTTCTGTGGTGAAAAATGCACTTTCGTAACCAAGTTCGGGACATGAAACGGAATAAACATCTTCCGGATTTGCGTTTTTAGCGAAAATTCTGATAAATTCGCCCTGATATCCCCAGGGTGTTTCTGCGTTTATGGATACGGGAACATCAACATCTACTTCAAATGTGTATTTTGCCGTTCCGTAAAAATCCTTTGTAATATCCACGTTCCATACTGCGGTTATTTCGTAAAGAACTTTTCCGTCTCTGTTTGCGCAGGGGAGTCCTTCTTCGGGTACTTCACCCTCGAAAATGATTTCGCCGTCTTCTGTATAGACCTTGGCTTTAATTGCTGAAGTTCCATAGGGAAGATCTATTTTGAAATTTTCGGAAGAGCCTTTGACTGAACCCTTCATTTCACCTGTGACAGCTGTTTCTGTGACTTTTTCATATGTTCCGTCAGCGGTGATATAGTTCCAGTCGCAGACCGTCGGTGTTCCGGAAAGGGAAAGATCACTTCTTGAAAGTGTCATCTCGCAAGGCTCATCAAAAGTGTATGCAAGAGGCTTGATCTCTTCTCTTTCAAAAAAAGCTACAAAAGCTGAAGGACTTATTTTATAGAGAGTGTCTTCTTTTTTGTCGTGGATATAGGCTGTTCTTGTCATTACGCTTGTAACGTAGATATCGTAGGTTCTCTGGTTTTTACCTCCGATATGTGTTGTCACGTAAAACTGAGGGGTTCGCATGTAAATTGCGGAGAGATTTTCTTCTTCGTCGGAAACCTGCATTACCCGTTTGAAAAGTTCTGCGAGCTCTTCGTTGTCCTGTGAATACATTGCGGGTTCATTTACTGAAATGTCCGTATATGAATAGCGGTATTCGTTGGAGTAATAGAACATTGTTGCTCCGCCGCAGATCAATGCCGCAAAGATGAGAACGATCAAAAAGTTTCTGATAAATTTCATTTGAAACAACTCCTTTTAGTAAACAAAGTCGAATTCAAAGTCGTAAATGCAGACAGAGTCTCCTTCCTGAACGCCTGCATCTACAAGCTTGTCGATAACTCCTGAAATCCTGAGTACTCTCTGGAAATATGCGAAAGATTCGTTGTCTGAGAAGTTTACCGAACGCATAATGTTGAGCAGCCACTGACCTTCAACAAACCATACGCCTTCGTGTCTTTCGATTGTAATGTCATTGTTCTTTCTGTCGATTTCAGGTTCAACGTATTCAGCTTCGTAAACCACTACAGGGGGAAGGTCTTTCAGCTCATTGCAGATCGTTCCGATGAGGTTTCTTGTGTTGTGCTGAATAGGTGCTGAAATTGAAATATATTTATATCCTCTGGATTCAACATAGTCCTTGAACCGTTCTTCCTGGCTGTCGTCGTAAACAAGGTCTATCTTGTTTCCTACTACCAGCTGAGGGATCTTTGAGAGCTTTTCCGAGAACGAAACAAGTTCTCTGTTGAGGGTTTCAAAGTCTTCGATTGGGTCTCTGCCTTCTGAGCCTGCAACGTCAACGAGGTGAACAAGCAGTCTGCATCTTTCAACATGACGGAGGAATTTGTGTCCGAGACCTGCGCCTTCCGCAGCGCCTTCGATAATACCGGGAATGTCAGCCATTACGAAGCTTTCTTCACCGTCAAAGCCTACAACGCCGAGGTTCGGTTTAAGTGTTGTGAAATGGTAGTCCGCGATCTTGGGTCTTGCCGCACTTACAACGGAAAGAAGTGTGGATTTGCCCACATTGGGGAATCCGATGAGGCCTACGTCCGCAATGAGTTTAAGTTCGAGTATTACATTTCTTTCTTCACCGGGAACGCCTGCTCTTGCGAATCGGGGACATTGACGTGTGGGGGTTGCAAAGTGTCTGTTTCCCCAACCGCCTTTTCCGCCTTTTGCGAGAACGAAGGGCTCGTCGTCGCTCATATCTTTGATGAGCAGCTTTGTTTCTGCATCGCGGATGAGAGTTCCTTTGGGAACTTTGAGGATAAGGTTTTCACCGCTTTTGCCGTACATTTTTCCGCCTTTGCCGCCTTCACCGTTTTTTGCGACAAATTTATGCTTGAAACGGTAGTCGGTAAGTGTGTTTAAGTTGTTATCCGTAACGATGACCACATCTCCGCCCTTACCGCCGTCACCGCCGTCGGGACCGCCTGCCGCAACGTATTTTTCGCGCCAGAAGGATACTGCGCCGTTACCGCCATCGCCTGCTTTTACGTAAATTTCTGTGATATCTGAAAACATAATTGTAATCCTTTCATTAAGCTGAGGGACTTAAACAAAAAGAGATAGTTTACAGTAAATATAAACCATCTCTCGTTTGTGAAAAAAACTTATTGTATTATTCTTCGATAGCTTCTACGCAAACTCTTTTCTTGTCTTTTGCGAAACGCTGGAAGCTAACTTTACCGTCAATCAAAGCAAACAAAGTATCGTCGGAACCGATGCCAACATTCTTTCCGGGGTGGATCTTTGTGCCTCTCTGACGAACGAGGATGTTGCCTGCTACGACAAACTGTCCGTCTGCTTTCTTGACACCGAGACGTTTGGACTCGGAATCACGACCGTTCTTTGTAGAACCTACACCTTTCTTATGTGCCATTGATTATTACACCTCCGTGATTACGCTTTAACTGCTGTAACAGTGATTTTAGAATAGGGCTGTCTGTGACCGATGCGTTTTCTGTAACCCTTCTTGGGTTTCATTTTGAACACACGAACCTTCTTGCCTTTACCGTTCTTGTCGAGTTTTGCCTCTACGTATGCGCCTTTAACAAAAGGATCGCCTACTGTAACATTGCCGTCATCACCGATAAGAAGAACTTCTTCAAATTTAACGGTGGAACCTGCTTCGGCGTCAAGCTTTTCGATGTAAAGAACGTCGCCTTCGGACGCTTTGTACTGCTTACCGCCTGCTGTGAATACTGCGTACATTTTTTTCCCTCATTTAATTATGATCTCGCTATTGAGGCGGACTTTGTGTCACTTTTGTGGAACCTCTTCTAAGCGGCTCTTTATTATACCATTTAATATTCCGCTTGTCAATGGTAAAACGTGATTGTTCGATTAAATTTTACATATAATCGCTTGTCGGATGTTTTATATAGGTATATAGGAGTTTTTTTGTTGATTTGAGATTGATTAAGGAGACATTGTTTCGTTCCTTACCTTCAATCCGGTTTTGTTGGAAAGGGGTATGGGGAAAACCTTATTTTTTCGTGAAAATAAGGTTTTCCCCATAAATTTATTCAAATTTATTCAAATTCATTCAAAACTATCCCAATTATCCCACTTAGTTGCCTAATGCAAGGTTTTCAGCGATATTGTTTATCGCAGAGGATATTTTATCAAGTGCAGTTTTTGCGGAATCTGTGCCTGTGATTGAATTTGTTAACACTTTGTACAGCGAGTCCTTTGATGTTGCGAGCTGTGCTCCGAAGTTATATTCGGGATTTTCTATGATCATCAGATAGTTTTCGTAACACTCTTCGCTGTGGAATGTGAATTCCTTGAGTTCGGTCTTCCACATTGAATCCGTGTAGCCCTCGACAGGCTCGAACAGATAGTTTGCTATTCTTCCGATATCGTCAAGTTCCATGTTTGCTTTATCAGAAAGAGCCATGAGGCGGCGAATTTCATATGTATATGCTCCCACATTCTTTTCCGTTCCGTTGGGGCCATGGGGGAATGTGATAAATCCGTATTCGTTCATTGTGAGGGGCGCGAACGCGGTGTCTGACATTGCATTATTGGAAAGCCCTAAGTATGAGTCTCCTATGTAATATACACATTCATCAGCAAGAGTGAATGTTTCGATACTGCCTTTGTCTATAAGTCCATCATTGTAAAGACTGTTGAGCCAATCAAGTGTTTCGTAAGCTTCATTGTTGTTGAGTCCGAATGTGTAGCCGTCTTCTTCATTGCCTTCAATAGTTCTCAGGTTGTTGGAGTGGAGCGCCGCCAATCCGAGAACTTCAAATTCCTGGACGTGAATTGCTTTGAGGGGTGTGTTTCCGTGTTCTTTCGGATATGATCTTATTGTTGTTTCAAAGGTTTCCCAGTTCCAGATTCCTTTTTCCTGGAATTCGTAAGGACTTGTTCCGCCGATGGTTTTCAGCAGTTCTCCGTTGAACATCATTGCGCCTGTGACTTCGGGGTGATTCCAGTGCCAGGGGAATATTCCGTACAGTTTTCCGTTGAATACTCCGTATTTAAGGAAGTTTTCATTTCCCCATTTGCCGCTGCTCATGTCTATGGTGCTGACCTCTTCGATTGGGGCGAGGATTCCTGCTTTGTAATAGTCGTAAATTCTGTTCAGATCGCTGTCCATGAGTTCGTATGTTCCGTAGCCTGTGGACAGCTGGAGGATCGGGTCTTCTCTTGTGAAGATAATGTCTATATTAAGTTCTGTTTCCGCTTCGTCAAATCTTTTGTCTTTGAGTTCAAGCATCAATGTGGGAGAAAATGTATAATCTGCGGGAATATGGTAAGTTTCCTCCCAGTCGGTAAAGAAGTAAAATTTTTGACCTCCAAAATCCAACTTGTCACTTGGATTCGGGTCGATAAATTCCAAAAGCTGAGGGGCAGCTGATGAACAGCTTGCAGCAAGGATCATTGTGAAGCAAATGATTGCAGCTAAAATTCGTTTTGTCATAAAAATGCACTCCTTTAAAGATTTTGTGAGAATTGTATCTTACAAAGATATTATAACATAATTGAGTTGTCTTGTCACTATCTGTATTGTAAATTTTTTATGACATTTGCTTTGTTGAAAACGGAGTTGCTAAAATGATTTGTGGGAAAATGAAAAGTCATTTGAGGTGTATTTAGAAAAAGTAACAATACTTATATAAATAATCTTCTGATGTTTTTCTGATTTGATATTTTTCCCATAAAACATTGGAAATGTTTTATATAAAAGTTTTTTGGAAAAGGGTTCGGGAAAAACCAATTTTACAAAAATGGTTTTTCCCGAAAAATAATACATAAAATATTTAATTGTAAATTTAATATCTTCTGTCTTTTCTGACTGTTACGAACGCGGCGCTGCCTGTCGGAATCGAAAGCTTGATTGTTCTGTCTGAAGTCAGATGCACGGTTTCTTTTCCGTCCATAAATACGCAGCAGAGCTTGTGTTCCGGAACATCAACTTCAACTTCCGCAACATGTTTTTCGTCAAAAGGATTCGTTACGTTTACGATCATTACGGCGCTGCCGTCACCGTTGAATTTTTCAAAATGTCCTGCCAGAAGTGCGCTGCTTGAACGTATTGCGGTGATGTTGTCAGAACCTTCAAAATAGTCGTTACGTTTTGCCTGCTCGATGAGCTGATCTCTCATTTCGGGGCATGCTGCGTTTATTTTACCTGCGGGAACAACGCAGACCGCGGAGAAGTTTCTGAATGTGGGTGAAAATTCTTTGATCTCTGCATTGATCTTTTTTACATACTCATATGTCGGGTTGAGATTTCCGTCTTTGTCTACCATTGAGGTCTTTTCGTTCCACCATCCGGGAGAGTATGAGGCGTGGATTATCATGTCTGCACCGTAAGCCATTGCAACACTGCACTGGAATCTGATCTGTGCTTCGGTCAGCATTTTGTCCTCTGTCCACGCACCGGATTGAATAATTACCCACATGTCACGGAAATCTTTTCTGCAGGCATCTGCGACAATATCCATGTTTGTGAGATATGTTCCGATCGGTCCTGTGAACGGGTATGAGTCGAAGCAGATATAGTCGTTTTCAACTGTATCTATGTAGTTTTGGATATGTTCTTCATAGTTTTTGCTTCCCAAATGAAGCTGGAGTTTTTCTGCTGTTGAATCATATTCGCCTTTGGGGGCAGTATTTCCGTAAGCGGGGTAGAGGTTTGCAAAGCAAAGTTTTTCGGGGTAGAGTTTTGTATATTTTTTCATTACTTTGTTTAAGTATTCAAAATCTGCTTCCTGCGGTTCATCGCATACATAATCGCCCCAAAGAGCGGGATGTTCCATGAGTTCCTTGTTTCCGTCCTCTAATTTTTTTACAAGTCCGCCGTTCTTGAATTTTCCTGCGTTTTCCCCGAAACTTCCCCACCAGAGAGGAAAATTTGAGTTTGCGATAACTTCGATTCCGTTTTCCTTGCAAAGGTCAAGGAAGTCTTTGTTTACTGACGTTGCAACCACGATATCCGTGTTGCAGTCTTTAAGATTTTTTATGTCTTTTTCGTTTTTGAGCTTGTCGTCGTAATAAAATACGCCTGTGATTATCTGATCTCTATCCATGTTTTTTCCTCACAAATCCGAGTATTATTCTGTGCTTATATTATAGTATGAAATTCTGTATTTGTCAATATAAAAAGGTGGGTTTTTTTATGTCTTTGCCCAATTGCAACGATGTTGTGTTGAAAATGGAAAAATCCTTGCTAATGTAGTTAAATTTTCTTTAAACTATCATCGTGCCTCTTGACTTATCTACTTATATATGATATTATATAAGGTATGATTTTATATATTTACGGAGAAAATTTATGAGAAAAATACTGTTGGCGTTACTTGCGTCTGTTCTTATGTTTTCAGCTGTTTCCTGTGGCTCCGGAAATGGCGGTAACGGTGGTTCTGTTAATGAAAAACCTCCCGTTGATGTGGAAATGGAACAGAATATCGGAGGGAATTTCCTTATCAAAACCGAATCTGTTACGCAGCTGTCTCTTGTTCCCGATTCCAGCGATGATGTGAGAAATGAACTTGTTGATTACCGTTACAGAGAAGTTTCTGCCCGTTTTAACTGCACTGTTTCAGCTTCTGTTGTTCCCGAAGATACGATAGCGGAAAATCTTGCGACTGCAGCCGCTGCTTCAGGTACTTATGCTGATCTTGTTGAGCTTTCTGCGGCTCAGATCTATAACCTTTATAAGGGTGGTTATCTTACCGCTGTTCAGGATGTTGCGGGGATTGATTTTTCCGACGAAAAATGGGGTTACGATGGTCAGAAGAATATGATGACTTTCGGTGACGGTAAAACTTACGGCTTCAGAAATACTTATTGGGCTATGCCTATACAGAATGTTTCAAATATCCTGTTTTACAACGAAAATCTTATTGCGAAAAATTCTTTGACTCTGCCTTATGAGTATTATGAAAACGGAACATGGAATTGGTCCGCTTTTGAAGATATCTGTATCGGTATAACTCAGAATACCAATGATTTACAGAGTGTTTACGGTTTTATGATCCCCACGCCTGAATATGCCGATATTATTCATGCGGCAATTTATTCAAACGGCGGTCAGCGTCTTAAAGAGGACGAGGATGGAAGATACGTTTGCGGATATAATGATTCCAAAACTATGGAGGCCCTTGATTGGCTGAACGACCTCGTTACAAAAGAAAAGGTCTGCTACGTTCCGGGAAATCTCGGTATTGTGGATAATGTGGATGTGCTTTCTTTTACGGATCAGTATACCGCATTCCTTGTGTCTGACAGTTATACAGGTTTCTATAACGGTGTGGCTTATCCTCTTGCTGTTCTTTCCGATGGTTTCCGTTGGATCGAATTCCCGAAGGGTAAAGGATTTAAGGGTGAGACTACCGCGTTCTACACTAAAGACGATTCTTTCCTTGCTCTTTCAAGCGGTTTCAAGGCTGAAACAAAGGGTGTCGTTCTTGATGCGATTTTTGAACCTCTTGACGGAGAAGATTCCGAAAGCTGGAAAGATTTTCTGATTACAAACTATTTCTTCTATGAAGAAGATGCTGAGTTGTATTTTGATATTTTGGCAACTGCGGTAAGTGATTATTCTGTTCTTACTTTGAATACGAATGATTCCATAAACGATGTTTTTGTTGGCGTTGTAAACGGTCTTAAGACTTCAATGGAAGCCGTTGAAATGCTTGAACCTGTGGTTTCCGGTTTACTTGAATAAAGAATTTGTGCATGTTGCACAATGATGCGGTTTTTTGAGACTTAAAGTTTGTATATTTAAGGTATTGCATTTTTATACGAAATAGTGTATAATTATAAGATGGAATAATAAGTTTCTGTATAATTCCCTTTGAGGAAAGTGAATAACCTGAATATTTAACCAAAGGTATTGAATATTTCCCATTTGGTCGGAAATTTTAAATTATTCCCATTATATTTTTGCAGGCAAACTCATTTGAATTTGATATATTATTTACGCAGCCATAAAGGCGCAGAATGGAGATTAAAATGAATAACGAAAAGAAAATTAAAAAAGTAGTCCTCGCTTATTCCGGCGGACTTGACACATCCATCATCATTCCCTGGCTTAAGGAAAACTATGACAACTGCGAAGTTGTTGCTGTTTCCGGTGACGTTGGTCAGGGTACAGAACTTGACGGTCTTGAAGAAAAAGCTCTTAAAACAGGTGCTTCCAAGCTCTATATCGAAGACCTCAAAGAAGATTATCTTGAAAATTATGTTTGGCCCTGCCTCAAAGCTGACGCTAAATATGAAGATTACCTCCTCGGAACATCTCATGCACGTCCCTGCATTGCAAAACGTCTTGTAGAGATCGCTCTCGCAGAAGGCGCTGACGCTATCTGTCACGGATGTACAGGTAAGGGTAACGACCAGGTTCGTTTTGAACTTACTATCAAGGCTTTCGCTCCTCAGATGAAGATCATCGCTCCCTGGAGAGAATGGGATATCAAATCCCGTGACGAGGAGATCGACTATGCGGAAGCTCACAATATCCCCCTCAAGATAAACAGAGAAACAAACTACTCCAAAGATAAGAATATCTGGCACCTTTCTCACGAAGGTCTTGACCTCGAATCTCCCGCAAACGAACCCCAGTATAATAAAGACGGATTCCTTGAACTCGGCGTTTCTCCCGAACAGGCTCCCGATGTTCCCACATACGTTACTATCCACTTTGAAAAAGGCGTTCCCACAGCTCTTGACGGCAAAGAAATGGGCGCAGTTGAACTTGTAACAGCTCTTAATGAGATCGGCGGCAAGAACGGTATCGGTCTTCTTGACATCGTTGAAAACCGTCTTGTAGGTATGAAGAGCCGCGGCGTGTATGAAACTCCCGCAGGTACTATCCTTTACAGAGCTCACAATGTTCTTGAAACAATTACTCTTGATAAAGAAACATTCCACTTTATGCAGGCACAGGTTGCACCCAAAATGGCAGATCTCGTATACAACGGTCAGTGGTTCACACCTCTCCGCGAAGCTCTCTGTTCCTTCGTTGACAAAGTAAACGAAACTGTAACAGGTGATGTTAAACTTAAGCTTTACAAAGGCAATGTTATCAACGCAGGCGTAACATCTCCCTATACACTTTACGATGAACAGACAGCATCCTTCGGTGAAGACGAAGATTATAACCAGGCAGACAGCGCAGGTTTCATCAACCTCTTCGGTCTTCCCATCAAAGTTAAGGCTGTTCTCGATGCAAGAAGAGAAAACGAAAATAAGTAATAAAAGGAAAGATTTTTCGATGAAAGCTATTATTACTGTAACAGGTAAGGATACTGTGGGTATTATTGCCAAGGTCAGTGCATGCTGTTCCGAATACAAGGCAAATATTCTTGATATTACACAGAAAGTTCTCGGTGATATGTTCGTCATGATCATGATGGCGGACATCACCGGTCTGAATATAAAATTTACCGAGTTCGTTGATAAAATGGATGAGATCGGCAAGAAAAACAATTTGGTTATCCATACGATGCATGAAGATATTTTCAATGCAATGCACAAAATATAAGGGTGGGTTTTGACGAAAATGATTAACGACCACGATATACTTGAGACCATAAATATGATCGCTCAGGAGCATCTTGACGTCAGAACCATCACCATGGGTATTTCCCTCAACAGCTGTATCGACAGCGATGTTGATAAGTGCTGCGATAAAATTTATGATAAAATTTGCCGCCGTGCCGAAAACCTTGTTGCAACAGGTATGGAGATCGAAAAGGAATACGGTATTCCCATTATAAATAAAAGAATTTCCGTAACTCCCATTGCTCAGATCGCAGCTGCTGCGGCAGGCGAAAATAAAAATTTCAACTGCACACCGTTTGCAAAAACTCTCCAGCGTGCGGCTGACACATGCGGTGTCAACTTCATAGGCGGCTTTTCTGCTCTTGTTCAGAAAGGCTTCTCTGTTTCGGATATAGCCCTTATAAATTCGATCCCCGAAGCACTTACAGTTACAAATAATGTTTGTTCTTCCGTAAATATCGCTTCCACAAAAGCCGGTATCAATATGGATGCTGTTGCGATGATGGGTAAGGTTATCAAGCAGCTCGCATATAACA
>JAZTZU010000004.1:0-65249 GCA_045637625.1 Eubacteriales bacterium | reverse complement strand
TTGTTCGCAATCTTGAGTCTTTCAACATCAAAAGGTTTAGTCATTGAAAGGCCTTCAAGAATATCGAGGTCTACGATCTTGCCGCCATTAACAACAACCACTCTGTTGGAAATACCCTTTTCGAGAAGACGAACAGCATATTCACCCATAGTTGTAGCAAGGATTCTGTCATGAGCTGTGGGAGATCCACCGCGCTGAACGTGACCGAATACTGTTTCTCTGGAAACAATACCTGTAGCCTCTTCGATTTTTTTAGCAAGATCGGCTGCATTGTTTATGCCGATACTCTGGAGATATTCATAGTTTTTGTTAGACTTGACATTGAAGAAAATACCTTCGGAAGCCATAACTACGAAATAGTCTTTACCGAGTTCCTGACCTTTCTTAATTTTGCCGATTACATCTTTTTCAAAATCAAATTCAACTTCGGGAACGAGAGTAACAGTTGCACCTGTTGCAATGGAAGCTTCAAGAGTTACCCAGCCTGCATTTCTGCCCATGATCTGAACAACAGAGCAACGATTGTGTGAAGCTGTTGTATCACGGAGGCAATCTGCGAGTTTGATACAAACATTAAGGGCTGTATCAAAACCGATCGTATCTTCGCTGCAACCGATATCATTATCAATAGTACCGGGAATTGCAACGCAAGGAATACCGTGAAGAGTAAGATCACGTGCGCCTCTGAAAGAACCGTCACCGCCAATAGCTACGATACCATCAATACCAAACTGCTTGCATGTTTCCACAGCTTTAAGGATACCTGCTTCTTCTTTGAATTCAAGACAACGAGCAGAGCGAAGGAATGTACCGCCTCTATTTATAATATCAGAAACAGATGTTGCAGACAATTCTACTATATCACCGATAATCAATCCGAGATATCCCTGACGGATACCCATAACTCTGAAACCGCTGCTGAGAGCTTTTCTTGTTACGGCTCTTATAGCCGCATTCATACCCTGGCTGTCGCCGCCGCTTGTCAATATACCGATTGTTTTCATTTTATATACCTTCTTCATTTAGAAAATTCTGTATTTCATTTTTATATTTTACTCTTTAATAAAAAGAACACCCAATGTATTAGGTCCGCAGTGGGATGTGATTGTACTTCCTGCGGTAGTATCTATAACCTCATCAAACAGACCTGTTTCCTTAACGAGTTCTACGCAATACTTGTCCAGATCGTCACTCATTGCAGTATGAGTAACAAACGCACGTGTTTTGGAAAATTTAACACCGTCCTGTTTGAGTGTATCAGCAACATAATTTGCCAAAACGGATTTCATCGCGCCGCGATATTTTTTTCCTACACCCATTTTGCCGTCCTGAACCTCTATACAGGGACGAAGTTTTAAAAGATTTGCACCGAGAGCTGAAACAGCAGAACATCTGCCGCCCTTATACAGATAATCAAGTCTCTCAACAACGAAACTTGCACTGACATTCGGAACTGTAGCATTCAGAATGCTTACGATCTCTTCAGCAGACTTTCCTTCATCTCTGAGATCCGCAGCCAACAGAACAAGAAGTCCTATTCCCGTTGACAAACTCAAGGAATCCACAATGTGAACATTCGGATAACTTTCTGCAGCTATGATCGCATGGTCAATAGTACTCGAAAGACAGTTGCTGATACTTATATGAACAACTTCACTGCCGTCAGCTGTAAGCTCTTTAAAATAATCCTCAAAGTCAGCAACACTTCTGGCTGCTGTCTTGGGAAGAATACCTGTTTCTGAAACAAAGCTATAAATATCAGACGGTTCAGCTGTAACGCCGTCAATAAAGGTTTCCTCCCCCATTGTAACAAAAAGAGGAAGTATTTTAATATTTCGTTTTGCAATCAAATCATTGCCTATATCACAACAAGAATCTGAAGAAATAATTATTTTACTCACAGTTTTACCTCCAACTAACTATAACCTCAAAAATATATTCTCGTATATTATACCACATTTCCCTAAAAAAGTCTATAAGCAAACGATATTTTTTAATTTTAGTTCATAATCTTTTTTATTTACCCCCTGTTAGAGGCTGTTATTCTGTAGATTTTTTTATTCAAGAGTAAATCTTAAAATATTTCGCCAAAGAACTTGAAACACAGATCGGGATTTTCAATCTTCGCGTATATCCTCCAGACTCTCACGAAGCTTTTCAAGAGCTTTTTTCTCGATTCTGGAAACATACGACCTCGAAATTTTCAAACGTTCAGCCGTCTCCCGTTGTGTCAAAGCAGGCTCGGATAAGCCGTAGCGAAGAAGAATGATCTCCCTCTCCCTTTCATCAAGCTCCGACCGTATGGCCCGAACAAGACGTTCCGCACGGACTTTCCCGTAAATCGAATCAAGGATATTCCCATCATCAGATATTATATCCATAAGAGAAAGAGAGTTTCCGTCCTTATCACAATCTATCTCCTCGTTTATGGAAACATCGTTCTGCAACTTTTTGCGACTGCGGAAATACATCAGAATCTCATTTTCTATACAACGTGCGGCATATGTGGCAAGGCGTGTCTGTTTATCACTTTTGAAGCTGTCAACCGCCTTGATAAGACCGATGGAACCGATAGAAATAAGATCGTCCTGGTCCGCATTGGTCTGATAGTATTTTTTTGCTATATGAGCCACAAGACGCAAATTTCGTTCAATCAGAACTGCCCTTGCAGACTGGTCCCCCTCTCGCATTTTTAATATGTATTCCCTTTCCTGTGCCGCAGACAAAGGCTTCGGAAATGAGCCCGAATTTGCTACATGAAGAATAAGGAAAAACACATTAAATATGTTTTCAAACATAAAGATCACCTCAGAATTTAGTCTCTTTATATCTATATACAAACCCGAAAGAAAAAATTCACAGAAATACCCAATTCCATCTGGAAAACAGACCTTCCGGCAATTCTTATTTTTGGATCTTAGGTCCCTGAATATTACTTCTAAGTCGCTGATCTTCGGCGACTTTTTATTATTTAAGAATTTATTAAGATTTATTAAGATTTATTATTTTAGTCTTAAGTCGCTTGACATACGAAACAAAGTATGGTATAATAACTGTACTAATACAGATAGTACAGTTCACTCTATACGGAGGACAACATGAGCAAAATCACAGACTATATCCTGAACATGATACCATATATGATAATCTCACTACCCTTAATTTTCCTCTCGAGAATGGTGATAGTTCAAGTAAGAAAACTCCAAAAAACTACCACATTCCTCCATGAAACAGGAATACATATTTTCTTTTTATATCTTACAGGTGTTGCCTCACAGACAATAATTCCGACCCTCGAAATAAGAGGCGGAAATATCGGAATCATGAACAGCGGTCTGAAAGGTGAAATAAACCTGATTCCCGGAAAGGTCTTTTTCGACACCTGGAACGAATGTATCAACAATAACTACTGGATGTATCTGGTAATAAATTTTATCGGAAATATTTGCATCTTCATTCCAATAGGTTTTCTGATCTGTCTGCTGTGGAGAGAACCAAGCCTATTTAAAACCGCAATGATAGGTCTGGGAATATCGCTTTTCATAGAATTATGTCAGCTGCCTCAGGCAAGAAATACAGACATTGACGATTTATGGCTGAACGCTTCCGGGGCAATCATAGGCTATGTTGTATACAGTTTACTTGATAAAATATTATATAAACTCTTTGATAAATTCAAAATAAGGAGGAATATTCAATGATCGAAGCAAAACAGCTCTGTAAGAACTTCGGAGAAAAAGAAGTCCTGAAAGACATGAACTGCACAATAAAGGACGGTTCGATCTATGGACTTATCGGTGCAAACGGTGCGGGAAAAAGCACTTTTTTAAGACTTGTGAGCGGTGTATACTATCCGCAGGAAGGTTTTCTGACCATTGACGGCCAGGAAGTTTATGAAAACAACGAGATCAAAAAAAGGATCATTTTCGTGGCTGACGAATTCTATATTCCGCAAGGAACTACCGTAAGAAAGCAGGCAGCAATGTATGAGGCCCTTTACGGAAATTTTGACCACGAATATTTTGAAAAGAACCTCGAAATTCTGTCCCTTAAGCCGGACGACAAATTTGCAAACTACTCAAAAGGTATGAAACGCCAGGCAATTATGCTCTGTGCGCTGGCATGCAAGGGAGATTATTATCTTTTCGATGAAACCTTCGACGGTCTTGATCCCGTAGTCAGAAACCATATGAAAAAGCTTCTTTATGCGGAAATTGCGGAAAGAGGAGCGACCATAGTGCTGACATCCCACAATCTACGTGAACTCGAAGATATTTGCGACCATCTGGGAGTTCTGTACAAGGGCGGTATTATGTTTGAGGGTGATATCAACGATATCAAAAGCAATGTTTTCAAGATACAGATCGGATTCAAAGAAGACTATGATGAAAGCAAATTCAAAGATTTTGAAGTCATGAGTTTCAAAAAAGCAGGTTCTGTGGCAACGCTGATAATCAAAGGAGATTCGGTTTCTACCGCCGCAAAAATGAATAAACTTGAACCGCTCTTCCTCGATATTCTGCCATTGACCCTTGAAGAAGTATTTATTTATGAAATGGAGGTTTTAGGTTATGCGTTTGGCGAACTCTCTGATAAATAAACGTTATCTGTTATTCAAATCAAAACAGATACTCCCCTATGTAATTATAATGACTGTAGTAGGTGTAGCGGTAACTTTCGTTATGAACTTGTGCATAGTGCCATCAAGCTATAACGACCTTAACCACATAATAGTTGACGGTCATCTCATTTTCCCGGGTTGGGCATTTATGTATGTATACCCTGTCCTTTTGTCCCTGTCTCTGTTCTCATTCATGCATAAAAAGAACGCATCGGACCTTTTTGCCGCAGCTCCTGTGACTAAAAAGGAATATTATCTAACAAACATGCTCATCGCCCTGATTTATTCCGCAGCAATGATACTGATAATGATGCTGTCTTCGATCCTTACCGTAAATTTGCTGAACAGTACGGAAATTCCGCAAACAGTAGCTTTTGATGCATTCATCAAAATATTCCTGTTCTTACTGCTTGGATTTATGCAGATATACACAATAACTTCAACAGCGGCAACTCTTACAGGAACAGTCCCCGCACAGCTTTTCACGGCAGCGGTAATGCTCCTCGCACCGACAGCTATATTTATGCTGTTTCAGTTCCCGACAATAGCAGATATTGACACAACATTTTCAACCACCACAAATCTGGGTGAAACATATCTGGCAATATACGGAAAGACTGCAAACGATTTTATATACCCATTGAATATAGGAACATCACCGATCTCCATTCTGGCGGCGCTTCTGAGCTCAAACATCACAGAGTCCCACGGATTGATAACACATTTCACCGATGCTCCCGCAATGATATATACATTGGCGATCATAGTTGTTTACGCAATTGCAGGTATTGAAATATTTACAAAATACAAAATGGAAAACGTCGAAAGACCTTTTGTAAACGAAAAGTTCGGCCTCATTATGAGAGCCTTGATATTCCTGCCCGTTATATCTTTATTGGTAACCTTATTCCACAACGACGGTTCAATTTTCAATGAAATATTCATAACTCTCTTTGTTGTAATAACAGTTGCATATATCGTCGCAGATCTTATTCTGAGAAAAGGAATAAAAGGGCTCAGCAAATCCTTGGGAACATATGCAATCATCTGCGTAATGTCGGTTATATTCGGGGCAACATTGGGCTATATTATGGAAGTAAACAATGATGCAGATCCGACTCTCATAAAAAAAGATGACATTACAAAGGTTACTGTTTATATGGAGCCTTTGAACATGACTCCCTACGAAGAAGAAAATATCAAAAAATACTATATTCCCATAGATCTTACCGATGAAAATATCATAGAAAATATCGTAGGAACACCTAACGAAAAAGATTACGGTAATTCATTCTGGTTTGAGATCAAAGCAGGAAACAAAACGTATTTCGCAAAAAAACGACTCACCCAGGATGCAACAAATCTCATATTCAGATACATTGACGACAACCCCGAAATCAAAAAATCGCTGATGATAAACACAGGAATGTCAAATCATGTAAAATCGGATATTATGCTTATCTATTCAAATGCAAGCGTAAATACAAACAAGAACTACATGAAAACATTGACAAAGCGTTCTGAAATCAGAGATATCCGCAAAGATTTCGAAGCCGCACTTCTCGAAACTCCATGTGTGGAAATCTACAGCGCTAAGAGAAGCATTGACGATGCTTTCATCAGAAACAGATGGATAGCATCCAACGGAGACAGTTTCGGTGACAACAACTCTCAGATCGTCATGAACGAGATAAAATACCATGACGGAATGTACTATCTTTCTTCAAGCGAACTTGCCTACGGTTCGGAAGCATTCGAAAAAGTTATCAACAGTTTCAACGACAAAACAACATATCTTGCAGTTAAGCAGGAGAAGTCAAGCTTCTACCCTGTCGGTTCGATAAATCTCAGCAAAGAACAGATCCTTAATCTGGAATCTTTCCTGATAAGAATGCCTCAAACGCTGAAAAAAGAATTCAGAGAGATGGTTATCAATGCCATTGACAAGGAGATAATATACGATAACTCAATAATTTTCTCTCTGGGCTACATGGGAAAAGGTTCATACTTCATTCTTAACTACGAAAGAGATATAGAACCTATGTTGGAAAAATACGCAGACTATATCTGTGGAATCATTGCAGACAAAGCAGTAAGCGTCTCATACGGATGTCTGCAATACGGAGAAATGATGATTTCCAATCTCGGACCGTCAAACCAGGAAGCAGCGCTTGCGGAATTAAGGTCAAAACTTCCCGAGATAAAGGAGCTTATGCTTAAAAAATACACAGCCGCTACCGTTCCTATGGAGCTTTTCAAAGGCTATATAAACTATTGGGTACCGGATAACGAAAAATCCGACGGATCCATGGTTCTTGAATCTGTCCCGTTCATTCTTGACGCATCTTTCACAGGTACGCTCGACAGATACCTTGAAGAAAAGGAAAAATGCGAAGAAGTCGCTGAAATCAGGTTCTACAACTACGAACTCAGCAGAGAGCTTTCCTTCACAAAAGATGACAGTGAAGAATTTGAAGCGTTGCTCCAGTCAGTCATTTTCGCAAGACTTTTATACTACGGAAATGCCAAAGACTATTACGATAAATACGAGTACGGATCTATCAACACAAGCCCGGATTCCTCATCAATCTATGTTAAGGATTTCAAGGAAGTTGCAATCAGCTATTATGACTCTTCCATGGGATTTGACGCTACTGTAATTTATTCTGACGGGAATGAGGAAATCTTCTACTTAAGAATGACACCTAAAGCGTATGATATGCTTATTCAAGCCGGTTTTGCTAAGTAAAGGAGGCGGATAAGAATGTTTACTGTCGACTTCCAGAGCAGGACTCCGATCTTTGAACAGATCGAACATCAGGTTGAAGAATACATCAGACTCGGAATTCTCAAAAACGGAGACAAATTACCGTCAATTCGAGAACTGACAGAATCGGTTGGGGTAAATCCCAACACAATAGCAAAAGCATATTCAGCATTAGATAGCGCAGGTCTGCTTGTTTCCGCCGCAGGACGAGGATGTTTCGTATCCAACAACGCAACAGAGATAATTAAATCACGAGCAGAAGAAAAGCTACCCGAATTCGAAGAAACGGTGAAAAAGCTTCTCATGTCGGGAATCTCAAAAGAAAAGCTCATAGAAATAATCAATAAATCTCAATAAAAAGCGTAAAAAATACCGCAGGGAAAATAAACCCTTGCGGTATTTTTTGTATTAAAAATCAAATTATTCTTTGTACTCGATCTCCTGATCTATATCAAGAGCAGCAGTAATGTGTTTTATTACTGCCTTGGCAAAAGCTTCGGTGCCCAAGGATGTTCCGTAATGTGTAGGGTCGGAATGAGCCTCTTCGGGAAGAGTTTTTGAAACTGCGTATAAATCATTAACTTCAAAGCCGTATTTTTTCACGATTTCCACAGCGGCAGCATTATAAAGTTCGATATCTTCATTAAATCTGATGCAGTCCTTGTGCATTTTTTCAGTCTGAACACTTGTGGTTGTAGCAAATATAACTTTTGTGTTTGGGTAAGCCTTTAAGATTCTCTTGCAGGCTCTTTCAATGTAATATTTGTAAATTTCAATCGGAGTCTGAGGCTCTTCTTCAAGATTACGCATAACATCCCAAAGTCCGGCATTCCAATGTAAAACATCAACTTCTCCGGGAACAAGACTTCTGAACTCATGAACAAATCTGAACAGATGCGAAGCATAAAGATTTCCGTCTTTTGGCGAATAAACATCTACAATCCCCTGAAGAGAGTTCTTCACGGCAGATTCATACCCCATTCTGATAGAATCTCCAAGCAAAATAACATTTTTCATAATATAAAATCTCCAATCCGCCGCTAAAACATAAACACAAAAAATCTCCAATAGCGGCCGATGGAGATTTCAGACATACACCGAATTACCTACAATTATTATACAGTAATTGTTCAATTTTGTCAAGGCTATAAATTCGAACTTTTCAACCGGTTTATTGTGAATATTGGCCATAAAAGATATATATCACAAGCCGAATTTCATACAACATAATCATTGACAAATTATGGAAAATATACTACAATATACTATATATTTATTTTGACCTCTTTAAGTTCCTTGGAGTTTACATTGCGACATCTTTGGTCGTGCTGTTGCTTTCCGCAATTATATCTGTCATAGCAATGAGAAGATCTGACATCGGATCTTTGATAAAATAAAAAAACATCTCCGGGTCATACCGGAGATGTAATTTTTATGCCTTTTCTTTTTTTGTTTTAGTGAGAAGTATTGCAAGAACGATTGCAACAACACCGCCTGCAAGCTTACCCACGATAAACGGGAATGTCACAGAGCTGTCTACGGCTGCCTGAAACGCCAGATGGTCGCCGATAACAAAGGATGCAGGTACGAGGAATGCAATATTAACAACAACACCACGGTCATTCATATCTTTTGTCATACTAAACATAGGAATTGCATTTACTGCGGTAGTAAGCAGACCAACGATTGAAGTTTCGTCCATACCCATCTTCTTACCGAGTTTATCAAAGGATCTGCCAAAAATCTTCTGCAGGAAGAAAAGCAATGTAAATGCACCGCAAAGGAAAATAGCTATTCCACCGATTATAAGCATAGCCTCGTCAAATGTTCCAAGATCCGCAACTTCCAACTTCATTACTTTGACGATCATAGCGGCGGCAAGTGCGATTGTAAGGATTGCAGTAATAACATATCCCATACCGGTTACGATCTTCACCGTTATCTTTTCAAAGAACGTAAGTCCTACGATGAAAATTCCGGCAAAAAGAATGAGCGGAAGAAGATTCAACAGAAGCTTTACAAGCCCGATTCCCATAAGCAGTCCTGAAACAAAACATGCAACAGGGATCGTTATAAGACCGATCGTAAGCCCTTTAGCCGCAGCAGGACGTTTTTCTTTAGGGACAAGGGCAAAGGTCATCGGGAACGCAAACATGATCGCACAACCCATTGTACTGCCCACAACGGAGCCTGCAAATTTACCCACAAGTTCATCCTGAGAAAGCGCCAACGCTAAAGGCCAGCCTCCGGAGTCATTGGCAAGGAAAAGCCCTGCAATAATCGAAGGATCAATTCCGATCGATTCACAGATCGGAGTAAGAACAGGCGCAAGATATTTTGAGATCAGCGGAGCAAGAGCTATGGGACCTACCATCGCAAGAATCAAGGCTCCTGTAGCCTCAAACCCCTTTTCAAAAGATTTTCCGGGGCCGAATTTACAGCCGATAGCTCTGTCTGCGGCACCTATAAGAGCAAAAAACAACATTATGTAAGTTATAATATCACCGATAGACATAAAAAACTTCCTTTCAAAAAAAATTCAAGGTGTTTGAGTTAAATTCAAACACCTTAAAGTATACCACATTTTTTTATTTTTTGCAATAGTCCAAAAAGGTAAAACTCTATGAACTCTAAAGTTTCTCAGCCAAATAACACAGAGCTTCCCTGTACCCGTCAAAGCCCTTACCGCAGATCGTCTTTTCAGCAACCAAAGAGATATAAGAAAACCTTCTGAATTCCTCACGCGTTGAGATGTCTGAAAGATGAACCTCCACGACAGGAAGGTTTACAGCTTTCAGGGCATCCAGAATAGCAACGCTGGTATGGGTATACCCTGCAGGGTTTATAACTATGCCGTCAGCTTCGTCCTGCAAAAAAACTTCGTGGATTTTATCAATTATTTCACCCTCATGGTTAGATTGAAAAATCTCCACCTGAATTCCAAGTTCATCTACCCAACCGTATATCCGTGACTGAAGATCGGAATATGTTCCTGTTCCATATACAGAAGGCTCTCTTATTCCCAAAAGATTCAGATTGGGACCGTTTATAACAAGAATTCGTTTGCTCATGTTTGATTCACATACCCTTCAACTAAATTTATAACTTCCGAAACGACTTCATCAATGTCTTTAGTATTTTCCACGGACACATCACTTATCCGCTCATACTTCGGATATCTTATACTATACATTTGTTCAAGCTCCTGCAAACTCTTTGAAAGAGGTCTTCCGTCTGTAGCAAGCAACTCAATGGGTCTTTTTATCCAGACAACAACAGAATTTTGGCGGACCACATCAAAATTCTCTTCAACGGTAACGCATCCACCGCCGGTTGAGATGATAGTTGAAGATTTTTTACAAAGCTCTTTAAGAGTTTCTGTTTCTGTTTTTCGGAATGCAGATTCCCCGTCACTTGTAATTATTTCAGCAGGCGTTCTTCCCGAAAAAGCAAAGACCTCATCATCTGAATCATTGAAATTTCTACCCAGTTTATCTGCAATTTTTTTTCCTATGGAGCTTTTTCCGCACCCCGGCATACCGACAAGAACAATATTTTTCATTTCAAATTCAAGTTTTGAAACAATATCAGCCGTCCGTGATTCCCAAACAGCGTCGCCTTTAAATATAGCAGAAGCTTTTTCAGCCTGCGCAACAAGCATATAAAGACCGTTCACACAGGGAATTCCCAACCGTTCGGAATCAAGAATCAACTGCGTTTTGGACGGATTATACACAACATCTACAACGGCTTGAACATTTTTATAATCCGAAAGATTTACCGGAGACTCCAGATTTTTCGGATACATTCCAACAGGCGTAGTATTAACAATGATATCCGTATCAAGATGATGCTTTTTCATATTTTCCGGGGTATTTTCCTTATGGGAAATAACAACAGGAATTCCACCTCTGTCAGAAACCACGGCAATCGCTGTTTTTGAAGCGCCTCCGTTACCTACAATAAGAACTTTCCGACCCTTAATGTTATCACATACGCTGTCAATAAGGAACTCAAACCCGTAATAATCAGTATTATCTCCATAATACTTTCCGTTTCTACGGACAATTGTATTTACTGATCCGATCTTCTTCGCCGAATCACTTATCTCTGCGCAATATTTCATAACAGTTTCCTTATAAGGAATAGTTACATTTATGGCATCAAACGGCGGATTTTTGAAGAAAGAATCAAGTTCTTCGGGTTCCCGCTCAAATAGTTCATAGGAATAATCCCCAAGAAATTTATGTATCTGAGGCGAATAACTATGTCCAAGCTTTCTGCCTAAAAGTCCGCATTTCATCGTTGTACCCATGATTTACAGAACCTCGGAATAGCTGCCGAGATACCTGAACTCCTGAGCCTCACTTTCAAACTCACAAAGAAGATCTTTCAATGCAGGAGAGTAAATCGACTCATCAATATCAAAATAGAACATAAATTCAAAATTACGTTCAGGCAAAGGACGGCTCTCAAGTTTATTAAGGTTTATACCGTGGACATAAAGACGCGCAAGAACTTTGTAAAGAGAGCCTGCTTTATGCGGAAGAACCATCATGATACTCGTTTTATCTGCACCGGGATAAATCTCAAGTTTTTTGGAAATACAAATAAAACGGGTGTAATTATTTTTCATATCATTGATATTTTCCTGAATGATACCGAGATTATAAAGCTCAGCACAGTCCTTGGATGAAATTGCCGCAATATCTTTTCTTCCCGATTCAGAAACTCTCTGCGCTGCTATTGCAGTATTTTCACAGGGAATTATTTTGACACCTTTTAACGTACCGAGGAAAGCATTACACTGCAGGATCGCCTGTTCATGGGAATATACTTCTTTGATGTCCTCAAGTTTTACGCCCTTAGCAGCAACAAGAGTATGACGAACATGAACTCTGGCAGTTCTTACTATAGAACAGTTATATTTTGCCATAAGATCATATATCTGATTAACAGAACCTGCGGAAGAATTTTCGAGCGGAAGAATGCCGAAACGGCAAAGTCCCTGATCTACAGCAGAGAAAACCTTTTCGAAAGAAGAGAAAAACATCAAGGCAGGATGTTTGAAAAGTTTTTCGGCAGCAGCCTGCGAATAAGCCCCCTCAGTTCCCTGACAGGCAACATTTGCCTTTTCGGGGAAAAGATTTTCCGTATTTTTGACAGCTTCATCCATTCGCAAAGAAAGCTCCGAAGGCTTATCCATTATTTTACGCTGACGAGAACGTGACAGTTCAAAAATAACAGAATAAAGAGAACGAAGGTCGTTATCATATTCTTCCCCTGCCATTTCAACAATTTTATCCAAAAGATCTCTTTCCCGACGGGAATCCTTGATTGGAAGATCATTTTCTTTCTTATAGTTTCCTATCTGCTTAACGACTTCCATTCTTTCAGTATAAAGTTTCACCAATTCCCTGTCAATTTCATTTATCTGATTTCTATAATCATCCATATTCATTGCTATATACCTCTTTCTGTTTCTGATTTTTATTTTACCATTTCATCAAAAATCGCTATTGCCAGACAAGATTCGATAACAGGTAAAGCCCTTGGAACAATGCACGCATCATGTCTTCCCTTAATTTCGATCTCCGTATTTACTTTCTTTTCAAGATCTACTGTTTTTTGAGTTTTTGAAATAGACGGTGTAGGCTTCAATGCAGCCCTTATAATTATCGGCATGCCGCTTGTCATACCGCCTAAAATACCACCGTGATTATTTGTCTGCGTTTTTACGGCTCCGTTTTCATTATAATAAAACGGATCATTATTTTCGCTTCCTCTTAGTTTTGAGGAGTCAAATCCAGCACCGATCTCAAAGCCCTTTACCGCAGGGACAGAGAAAACAAGCTTCGCAGCAGCAGATTCTATACCGTCAAAAAGCTCTCCGCCCAAACCAACAGGAACACCTACTGCGGCACACTCTATAACTCCGCCGAGAGAATCACCGTCACTTCTTGCAGAAGAAATTCTTTCAAGCATCAATTGTCCAATTTCATCAGAAACAGTTCCAAACGGTTTTGACGATATTCGGTTAAGCTCTTCCGCGGCTATATTAACAGGATCAAACTTTTCCTCTGAAATATCTGCGATGGAAAGAACATGGGAACCTATAGTTATTCCTTTTTCAGCAAGAAAATCTTTTGCTATAGCCCCAACAATACAAAACGGAGCTGTCATTCTACCTGAAAAAGCACCGCCGCCGCGAGTATCCTCAGCTCCACCATACTTTATACGGGCTGTGTAATCAGCATGACCCGGACGGGGAGTAAAAAACAAAGAACTGTAATCCCGACTACGCTGATCCTTATTATATATCACAGCACACACCGAAGCCCCTGTTGTCTTGCCGTTGATAACTCCGCTTACAAAAACAGGTTCATCATCCTCTTTACGTTGCGTGGAAAATATCGAAGATGAAGCAGCTCTTCTTTTCAAAAAAGACCGTATACGCTCTTCATTCACAGAGATTCCGGAGGGCAACCCGTCAATTACAACGCCAATAGCTTCGGAATGAGACTGCCCGAAAATTGATACTGAAATGTTTTTACCTTTAAACACCGACATTTTTCACACCTCGATCTTATATTTACCACCGATTTTCGCAAAATCATCAAGAAAACCGGGATATGATTTTGTTATTGCTTCAAAATTTTCAACAGTTACAGACCCATCGGATACACAGGACGCAATGGCCGCTGTCATTGCAATACGGTGGTCGTTGAAGCTGTCAACTCTTCCACCTTTCAGACTTGAGACCCCATTTATAATAAGCCCATCATCAGTTTCCAAAACATCTGCGCCTAAAGCATTAAGAACAGCAGAAACAGAATTAAGCCTGTCACTCTCTTTAAATCTAAGCCTTTCGGCCCCAAATATTCGTGTTTTCCCCGAAGAGACCGCTGCTAAAAGAGAAAGCACCGGTACAAGATCCGGGATATCTGAAGCTTCCACGTCCACAGACTCCAATTTGCCTTTTGAAAAAGATACAATATTTCCGACTGTATTTTTTTGAGCTCCAAACTTTTCAAGGATATCAACAACCTCACGATCTCCCTGACATGTATTCGGAGCAAGATTTTCAACGCCAACAAAATTCTCTGAAAGAGCACCCGCAACAAGAAAAAATGCTGCATTGGAATAGTCATTTTCGCAAACCACATACTTGGGAGAAATATATTTTTTTCCGCCTTCAATAAAGTAACCGAAATCGGTTTTCATAATATCAATACCATAAAGCTTCATACATTCAAGAGTTATATTAACATAAGGCTCAGATTGAAGCTCTCCTGAGATTCTTATTTCGCTGTCTCCTTCAAGCATAGGAAGAGCGAGCAACAGCCCTGAAACAAATTGGCTTGAAATATTACCCGGAAGATTATATACACCGCTCTTTAACCCACCCTCAACAGACATGGGGAATTTTCCCTTTTCAGAAATAACCGCACCGTGAGAAACCAACTCGTCATACAACGGAGAAATCGGACGGGTTGAAAGATAATCAGAACCGCATATATTAACCTTTCGTCCCACACATTTGGCAGAAATCAAAGGAAGAATAAATCTGAACGTTGAGCCACTCTCGTTCACATTTATACTCTCACCAAAATCCCCGTCACATACAATCAGTTTTCCATCGTCACTTTTAACTGTTTTTCCCAAAGCGGAAATCGCACTTACGGTCGCGGAGATATCCTTGGACATTGAATTGAACACGATCGTAGTTTCACCTTCCGCCAAGGCAGCACAGATCAGGAGCCTGTGAAGATAGGATTTTGAAGAAATACCCTGAACTGTACCTCTTAATTTTGATGGATAAAATGTTACTGTCACAGAGACACTTCCTTTATTATTGAATAAAGCTTTTCAAAACTCATTTTTTCTATTTCGCATTTACAAAGGGACTTAGGAATGATTACGGAAATATTTTCTCCGCTCTTCTTTTTATCCTTTCTAATCACATCTATAATATCTTCTGCAGTAAAACCGCTTTCTATGGGAAGATCATTTGCCTGAAGAACAGCTGTCAATTTATCCGAAACTCCCTTTTCGCAAATATCCGCTTTTTCAAAAGCTTCAGTAATGATCCTCATACCGATTGAAACCGCACTTCCGTGGCTTATCCGATAAGCGCTAAGGCTTTCAACTGCGTGACCTACTGTGTGTCCGAAATTAAGCAACCCCCTCAATCCCCTGTCGAATTCATCTGTCGAAACAATCTTATTTTTATTTCTGACACAGCGATATACTACCTCATCAATGTTTTTACGGATACCGTCTTCTATAACACAAAGCAAATCAGGATCATTGATAAAGGCATATTTTATAACTTCAGCACAACCATCGGCAAAGATATTTGAAGGAAGAGTATTCAAGTAATCCGTATCGCAAACGACCAATTTCGGTTGATAAAAACTACCTATAATATTTTTTGCTCCACCGAAATCAACCCCGGTTTTTCCTCCGACAGAAGAATCCACCTGAGAAAGAAGTGTTGTGGGGATATTAACAAAGTCAATACCTCTCATATAAACAGAAGCGGCAAAAGCTGAAATATCTCCAACCACACCTCCACCGAGAGCCATGACCGCATCATTTCTGTCGAATTCATGGTCCTGCATATCAGAAATAATTCCAAGAACAGCTTCAATATTTTTATGCTCTTCACCATTTGAAAGAACATGAGTAAAGAATTCAAACGAATTTCCGATTTTATTTTTCAAATTTTCGAGATGAAGAGGGGCGACATTATCATCGCTTACGATCATAATTTTTTTTGCCCCGATCACATTCTCAAGAGAGATTCTGAGAGCATCAATTGCCCCGCTACCAACAATAACATTATATTTGCGAGATGTGTTCACCTCAATACTTTTCATTGTAGATAGTCCTTTCTTTTATCTCTCTGCCTTCTTTCAGAAGTTCTGTCATTTTCGCTTTATCCCCGTCACGAAGGGCGTCTCTGTATTTTTCAAGATTTCCTATAATAGAATCCAATTCAAGTAAAATATTTTCTTTATTTTCGAAGAAAAGCTCTGTCCACATGACTTCATTAAGTCTTGCAACACGGGTCAGATCTCTATAACTGCCCGCAGAAAAATTTTTATGACGCGGAGCTGTCGGACTTTTCACATATGCATTCGAAACAACATGAGCAAGCTGAGATGTATATGCGATAACCTCATCGTGAGTTTTCGGATCGGTAACATTGATTTTTGAAAATCCGCAATCAAGCATTACTCTTTTTAAGGAATCAAGAATCCTGATGTCTTCGTTTGGCTTAGGAGTCAGAATTATTGTGGCATTACAAAAAAGAGAATCTCTTGAATGTTTAAACCCGGAAAACTGAGTCCCTGCCATCGGATGTCCTCCAACAAAATGAAATCCGTATTCTTCAGCCAATCTAAAACCGACCTCACAGATCTCACCTTTAGTACCTACAGTATCTGTAATTATTGCGTTTTTCTTAAATTTCGCTGCATTCTTCTCCAAATATTCAACCGCAGCCTTTGGATACAATGAAACCATCACTATATCGCATTCACCGATATTATCATCTGTAAGTTCCCCGTCAACAGCATCGACCATTTCAGCATAATGAAAAACAACACTGTCTATATCATACGCAAGAACCGTATATTTTTCTCTTTGAACAAGAGCCTTTGCAAACGAACCTCCAATAAGTCCAAGTCCAACTATTCCTATTTTAAGGGATTCCGAATTTTTCTTCATCATAATCTCCATTCTGCCTATACAGGGATATATTATTTTAAATTAAAAAGTAGGGTCATATTCCGCTTTTACAACCTCACGGATAGCATTCACGCGTTTAACAACATCTGCGAACTGTTCCGGAGTAAGCGACTGAGCGCCATCACAAAGAGCTGCTTTAGGATTATTGTGAACCTCGATCATAAGACCGTCAGCACCGCAGGCAGCTGCTGCCATAGCCATAGGCTTAACAAGCCTTGAAAGTCCTGTAGCATGGCTGGGATCTACAACGATCGGGAGATGTGTAAGTTCCCGAAGCATGGGAACAGCGGAAAGATCCAGAGTATTTCTCGTGTAAGTTTCGTATGTACGGATACCTCTTTCGCAGAGGATAACATTTTCATTACCGCCAGCCATGATATACTCAGCACTCATGAGCATTTCTTTCAAAGTACTTGCAAGACCTCTTTTGAGAAGTATCGTTTTCTTGGTTTTTCCCAATTCTTTCAGCAATTCAAAGTTCTGCATATTTCTTGCGCCAACCTGAATAACATCAACATGTTCAAAGAGAGGTAAATGATTTGCATTCATAATCTCTGTTACTATAGGCATGCCCGTAGCCTTTTTAGCTTCAAGAAGCAATTCAATACCTTCTGCTTTAAGCCCCTGGAAATCGTAAGGTGAAGTTCTCGGTTTGAAAGCGCCACCGCGAAGCATATTTGCTCCGGCAGCTTTAACTTTGGTTGAAACCTCAACCATCTGAGCCTCGCTTTCAACGGAGCAAGGGCCTGCGATAAGTGCGAAATTTCCGCCGCCTACCTTGACACCGCCAACATCTATAATCGAATCATCGGGGTGAAATTTTCTGTTTGCACTCTTGAACGGTTCGCTTACACGTTTAACTGTATCAACAATATCAAGCGAAGCTACAAGATCATCATCTATTTTAGCAGTATCTCCGATAAGGCCGAGGACTGTCTGGAAATGACCTTCTGAAATATGAACATCTACATTCTGTTCTTTGAGCCAACTTATAAGATTTTCCACCTGACTCTGTTCACTGTTTGGTTTAAGTACTACTATCATTTTTATTACTCCTTTTTAAAACAAAAAAGTCCTGCAAATTCTCTGCAAGACTCATCTGAAATCATTATATTTAGTGGTTTGGGATGAAAAAACTTTTCTACGCAGCAGAATCAACTATTAAATTTACCGACTAAAGTAAAAATAATAGCTAAAGTAATATGCAGCTGTGTAAATTCTTTTATTCATGACATATACCATCCTTTATAAATCTATTATACCACTATTTTTTTGATTTGTCAACCCCTATTTCAGTAATTTAATCGGAAAAATAGTGAAATTTATGTGACGGTAATATTATCTATAAAATAGTGGAGATTCCACTTGTATAAAAACGTAATACAAATAAAATCTCCACCGTTCGGCAACTATGATTTATTCATTTACTTCTTCCGCAGAAAACAAAGCTTCGATAACCTTTTCGTAAGGCCAGGACAAATCTTCTCTTTCAAAAACGGTAAAGTCCCAACCGTCATCAAAAAGAACAAGCTTGATTCCGTATTTTTTCGCTGTCTTTGAATAAAAACTGATATATTCCGCACGTTCTTCTTCGGTAGCTCTGTCAACAACTCCGAATTCACCCACAATAACGGGAACCTCAAGTTCCTCAATAAAACGTTTTCGAACATCCCTCAAAAGAGAATCGAGTTCTTCCTCATCTGTAGCTCCACCCCACTCGTTGCGGAAATCTGTGGAGCCGAGATTCGTTTCATTAAAACAGAACTGTTGCGGATAGTAGCAATGAACTGAAGCTATAAGATGATCGTCGGCAGGATCTTTTGGCATATCAAATTTTTTATTTTGATCATAAGAGTAAGTTGCAGCTATCGGATTTATAACCAGATTTCTCGTTTCGTTATATCCGCCGCTTGCGCGTACTGTATCAACAAAGACCTGACAGAAAGACTCTGTAACATTTATATGCTTATCTTTTATGGATGAACCCCAACCGCCTTCAGGCAAAACCTCATTCAGACCTTCAAACAAAAGTTTATCATCGTAATCAACAAATCGAGCCGCAACCTGTTCCCAGATCCTGCGGTAGATGGCACTTTGCTCTTCAAATGTCTTAGGCTCAGCTGTAGCCCAGATAGCACCTGTTGCAGTCAGAAGACAATAAACCCCTGCATTCATGCAATAGTCAACAACTTCAACAACACGATCAAGCCAAAGTTTATCAATATTTCCCTCGGCATCCATGTGATTGTAATACGAAACCTGAACTCTGATAAGATTAAAACCCTTATCACGAACTTCATTTATCATTTCCTGAGTTGTAACAGGATTACCCCATGCAACCTGTGCGGCAACAACATCTTCAGAAGTAATATCCGGCCGTGAATCCAAAAGAGGTTCGTTCGCGTTATAATAGCTCATAGCAAGCCCCAGATTCCAACCGTAAGTCATATTGTCAATAAACTCATACGATGTTTCGCAAACAGGAAATCCGGATTCAGGTATAAAACTCAACAAATCAGACTTATTCCCCGTACTGCAAGACGAAATGCTGACAACTGTTAATATACAAAGAATCATAGCTAAAATTCTTTTCATTACAATTTCTCCTTATTATTACTATTTATTTTTAAATAAGTATACCATAACGAAACATCAAAGTCAATAGGCAAATTAAAACTTTTATTGACAATTTACACGGGGGGGGTACGCGATAATCTATAAAAAAATCCCGCTTCCATTCAGGAAAACGGGAGTATTTTTTATTATTCTCCGGAGAAAGTAAATGCACCGATACTGATTGTATTCCCTCTTGATTCCGGATTCTTATCCTCAGAAATTCGCAGAACAATATGATGTTTTGTATTCTCAAGACCATACTCAACATCTGCAAAGCCAACAAGCTCCTTACCATGAATTGTATAGAAATCAGAATACAAAGAATACTGTTTCCACTCACCACCATCAATACTGTACTCTAAAATCCCTGAATCATTATCAAATCGACAATAGAACCCAAACAACGTACCATGAAAATCAAATTCGAGAGTAGCTCCGACCTCTTCAGAATACAGACAATGATTATATTCTGAAATTTTTCCAAGCATATCATTACTGCGAACGACCCATGGTTCTGTCAGATAATTTCTTGAATCAAACAAATCTGCATTTTCAAAATCATTTGAAGTAAGGGGTTCTTCTTTATATTTAATATCAAATTTATAATCTGACAAATACTGTTCCATTACATCAGAATAGAAAGCTCCCCCATTACTATTGATATGAACACCATCATTGAAATAGTAATACCAATCATCTTCTTCGGAATTTGAGATATGAGTCAAAAGCTCTTTGCCAACATTGATATACGGAACATTGTAGTGCTCTGCGACAGCCATATGAGCCGCAACTATTTCAGGCAAAGTACCATTCTCATAATTGGAAACATAAGTACTGTTTCCTGTACCAACAAACACAATTAAAGTACCGGCATCATTACGCAGAATTTTTCTGATAATACCTTCCATACATTTGGAATATAGTTCAACCTTATCAGAACTATCGTTAACACTAAATTCAACAAAAACGATATCAGGGTTATACTGCACAAGCTGATCATCAATTCGATGAACCCCAAAAACGGAAGTTGTACCACCAATACCTACATTTTTTTGGGTAAAATTATTATCGGGATAAGTTTCACTTAAATATTCCACAAAGCTTGCTGAATATGTATTACCCTCAGTAACTGAACCTCCAATAAAACCAACTGTAATGTTCTTTTTTGAAGCGCAAAGATCTGCAATGCTTCTTAAATTATCATCATTCTCAGGAATAAAACTGAGTATTTCAGGATTCTCCCCATTATTGCAAGATGCAAGCCCTACAACTATTATTATAACACAAAGAATCACAGCTAAATATCGTTTCATTATAATTTCTCCTTATTGCTACTATTTATTTCCGAGATAAGTATACCATAACGAAACTTCAAAGTCAATAAGCAAATTAAAACTTTTATTGACAATTTTTACGGGGGGGGGGTAATTAAAATTACAAACCAATGACAGATACAAGAAGATTACCGTCTCTGTTCGAGACGGGAATCAAAATTATACTGTTAAGTATCGAATTATTCAGTAACCTGTACATAGAGGTATTTAACTGCCATGTTGCCATTGTCGTCAAAACCTGTATATGTAATGATTGCAGTACCGGCTTTTTCACCTGTGAGCTCGATAATACCGAAGTTAGCATTGGATTTTACAAGATCACTGTTGATTGTCCAGTAACCCATGCAGTTGGGGATAAGGTCAACACTCTGACCAACCTTGATAGAGAACATGGGGAATGTGAGACCCTTGATTGTGATATCATTAGCTGTAAATGTTTTTTCAGGATCTGCAGGTTTTTCGGGAACCACAGGAGTTTCAGGAACTACGGGTTCAGAAGGTTTAACTTCTGTAACGCCTGTCATACCGCCTGTATATGTGGAAGATGTGAGAAGAGAATAGTAGTATCTTCCGGAGATCTGAACTCTGTATCTTTCACCTTTTACGATAGAATCAAGAGTATAATCCTTATCTGTTGCGCCTGCGATATTGATCCAGCCGAAGCCTGCAACGTATTTCTGCCACTGGTAGTTAGCGTTCTTATCGTTTGCAATTGCGGGAGCTGTGAGTTTATGTGTATCGCCTTCAGCTGTAACGATAATCTTATTACCGTCTGTGAAAGAAATTGCATTACCGTAGATATACTTATAGATAAGCATATTGGAGAGGTAATCGGAAACTGTTGTATCGCCTTCTTCGCCCTGAAGCATCAACATGAGATAGTAATATGTCATGGGATCGTTAAGATCAAATTCTTCAGATTCAAGAATTCCGCTGAGGTAGAGATACCAAATATAAGATGCATTATCACCTGTTCCAAAGTTGGGAAGTGATACGGAAGGATAATTCATAGAGGGGAAATTGGGAAGATTGGGAACACTGGGAACATTAGGAACATTGGGGAGACCGGGAATGATGGGGAAATCGAATGAAGGATAGTTCAAAGAAGGATAGAGGTTTGAAATATCACCGTCATAGTTCTGATAGAGGTAGTAGTAATAGAGCATGGGGTTTTCTTCCATCATTTCAGCAAGGCTGGAGTAGCCGAAATAATAGTAGAAAGGAATGTAAGTGTTAAAGTCACCTACAATGGGAGAAGAACCTGCGCTCTGGCTTGTGATCTCGCCATCTTCAACTGTAAAATAAGCGTTTGTCTTGTTTCCGGAGAGGTCTGTTACAACGATTGAATAGAATCCGTCAATATAAACGTCGTAAATCATGCTGAAAGTTTTTTTGCCTTCAGTTTTGATCTGGTTAGCAACTACTTTACCGTTTACAGAGATGCTCTGAATACCGTTGTCATCCATTGCATTGAGGGAGATAACTGTGCTGCCGAGAAGTCCAAGACCTTTACCGATGCTGGAAACATAGATTTTGGGGTATGAATTTACAACATCTTTAACATATACAGTTTCTGTCTGTTTTCCGGAAGACATCTGAACTTTGAGGTCGATAACTTCCATTGTAATAGTGCTTGTTGCACTGTTGAACTTATATGCAGAACCTTCGTAAACATATTTACCTTCTGCATTTTTCTGGAAAAGGTTTGCTGAAATTGACTTACCGTCAACCTTTACAATTGCACTTCTGAGACAAGCATAGTCTTCGCAAGACATAACCACTCTGTAAGTAACCTTCATGTAATTGGGAACACTTGCATAAGGTTCGCAGCTTACGATTTCAAAGCTTGCTTTTGCATGATTTGATGCTGCCGCAAATGCGGGAACTGCCATTGAGAAAAGAATAGCAAACGCAAGAACTGCGCCCATAACTTTTCCGAGAATTGTTGTTTTTCTCATTAAAAAAACACTCCTTCATAAATGATTTTTTTTTGTTTTTATTGTGATTAAATAAAAATGTACTTATTTAGTTAAACCTGTCAGTACTTCAGCATAGATTTCTGCCATCTTGAAGAACGACTCTTTTTTGATGAATTCTCCTGTGCTATGGAGTCCTCCACCCTGATCTGTACCTTCTTCGATAGGACCGAAAGCAACACCTCTGCCCTCAAAACTTTTTGCGTAAGTAACGCCTCTTGCGCAAAGCATTTCAGCCTTTTTACCTGTAACCTTTTCATAGCTTTCAGCAAGGCTCTTCAGATATTTATTATCCGCAGGCATATATGTTCCGATATCGATCTGATGAAGATCAAATCTCGCACCGTTTGCAGCGCAAGTCTCTTCAAGAGTTTGCTTGATACCGTAAACATCAATTGAAACGGGAACACGGATATCAAGAGTTACGTAATTTTCATCGTTAGCCTCATCATATCTGCACATACCCATATTTACAGAAATCTCACCGGACATTTCGTCTTTGCAGTATATTCCAAGACCTTTGCCCTGTGTACCTTCAAGAAGCTTTGCGACAGTATCAACGAATGTATTTTTCTCATTCATCGAATCAAAGATATCTTTTACACAATAGAGAATATCTTTTACCGCATTTCTGCCTGTTTCGGGAACAGAACCGTGTACGGAAATACCCTCATTGTAAGTTTCAACCGTAAGTTTTTCCTTGTTCGGAGTAAACTTAGGATTCATAAGAGAATCTTTCTTTGATTCGAGAGCTGAAACAAACATATCGAAAGACTTTTCATCGGCACAGCTGAAAACCGCTGTACATTTATCGGGAACACAGTTGAAAGCTATACCACCGTTTATGGAAACAAGAGTAACTTTTGTTCCTTTTTCAGCTTTTCCAAGCATTATTTTGCCGAAACAAACACCCAGTTCAGCATTGGTAACAGGGAAACTACTGTCGGGAGAAACCGCAAAATCAGGAAGACCGTTTTCAGCAATATACTGTTTTAAGTCGGACATTCCTGTTTCTTCAGCCCCGCCGAAAATAAGTCTGATTTCTTTATTGGGAACATGACCGCTGTCTTTCATAGCTTTCAACGAATACAGAACAGAAATCGCAGGACCTTTATCATCAAGAGTACCTCTGCCATAAAGGTTTCCGTCAATTTCAACAAGTTTGAAAGGATCAGTCTCCCAACCATCACCCTCAGGAACAACGTCTACATGAACAGCGATATCAATTCTCTCGCTACCGCTGCCAAATTTTACTTCAGTGCAGTATCCGAGATTTTTTGATTCAAAGCCCATATCTGCCGCAAGCTTAGCAACAAACTCCAAAGCGTCATTTACATCCTTGCCGTAAGGACAACCGTCAATGGCAGGAGCATTTTTACTGGGAATTGAAACCAAAGTTGCAAGGGATTCGACCATTTCAGGCTTCATAGAGTCAATAAGTTTTGCGTACATAACTGCTCTCCTTTAACTTCTGCAAAGCTTGATGTAATTTTCGTATTTTTTATTCCATTCGTCCGTATTTTCGGGCTCATAATACTTAAGTTCACCAAGCATAGTTCTTGCTTCACTCATATCGGCAACAGCGCCTTTTGCAATAAGCTGAACAGCGATATTACCCAAAGCTGTAGCTTCGATAGGTCCTGCAGTTACGGTTTTTCCTGTAGCGGAAGCTGTAAATCTGCAAAGATTTTCATCCTGAACACCGCCACCGATAAGGTGAACAGCCTCAAAAGTACAACCAAGAACTTTTTCAAGTGATGTTATATAATATCTGTAGGTAAGTGCAAGACTTTCAAGAATACAGAGAGCTGTCTGGCCTTTAGATTTAGGAGTTTCCTGACCTGTTGATTCAAGGAACTCATTTATTCTTCGGGGCATATTACCGGGAGAAACGAAATCATCGTTATCAGGGTTGATATAAACATTTGCGGAAACTTCCGTTTCAAGCATTTTATCTATATCCTTAAAGGAAATATTTTCCCCTTCCCTGATCCACTGTCTGCGTGTTTCCTGCATAAGCCAAAGTCCTGAAATATTTTTCAGATAACGGATAGTATTGTCATATCCGCCTTCATTTGTGAAGTTCAGCTGAAGGCTCTCTTCTGTAAGTATAGGATCATCGATCTCGGCACCGAGCAAAGACCAGGTACCGCAGGAAATATAACAGCTTTTTTCACCCTTTTTGATCGGAGCTGAAACTACAGCGGAAGCTGTATCGTGTGAAGCGCAGGCAATAATGTCAACGTCTTTTACACCCAATTCGTCACACAACTCAGGGGAAAGTTTTCCGATAACAGAACCGGGTTTTACCAATTTGGGGAAAATATCGGTTCTTATACCAAGCTTCTTCATGAGTTCAAAATCCCAATCGCGTTTTTCCGCATCAAGAAGCTGAGAAGTTGAAGCGATAGTATATTCGCAGGACTTCACACCTGTGAGGAAATACGCCAAAAGATCAGGGATAAAGAGCAATGTTTCAGCTCTTTCCAAAAGCTCAGGTCTTTCGGTAGCTAAATAATAAAGCTGGAAAATAGTATTGAATTTCATAAACTGGATACCGGTTTTTGAATACATTTCCGCTGCCGGAACTTTTTCAAAAGCCTTTTCGGGCATACCGTCGGTTCTTCTGTCACGATAATTTACAGGGTTTTCCAGAAGTCTTCCATCCTTATCAAGAAGTCCGAAGTCTACACCCCATGTATCGATCGCAATACTTGAAATATCTCCGTGACCCGCAGCAACACATTTTGTAATGCCCTGCTTTATTTCAAAAAAGAGGCGGAGAATATCCCAATGAAAAGTGCCGTGAACCATAACAGGATCATTTGAAAAACGGTGGATTTCTTCTGTTTTCAGCTTTCCGTTTTCGAAAACACCGAGAATTGCGCGACCGCTGGACGCTCCAAAGTCAAATGCTAAAACTTTCATGATCAATCTGTCTTTGCAGAAACTGCAAAGTCCTTTCGCTGATTTAAGTATACTATTAGAACTACCATTAGTATATCACGATTTTTGCGATTTGTCAAGAGTTTACAATGCTTAGACGACGGAAAATGCAAAAAGTTCCAATAAAAACAGACCAAAATCTCGATTTCATAAAAAATTCACATTCCAAAACCGACATCTGACGACAAGAAAAACCGGACTATATCACAAAACGGAAGCCAAATCATATTATAATACTGAACACGGTTCAAATATTATTAATTCGGAGGTAATACAATGGCAGATAAATCGAATCAGAACTGCGGCAAAAACGAAAATGTATGCATTGATGTTGACAGAGTTCTGGACAGTTGCCTTGATAAAGAATGTCTTACAGATGTAAGAGTATATGTTTCGGAAGCGGAACAGCAAATTTTAAACAACGCAAAGAGCGTACGCCCCATAAGTGCAGAACTGATATGGACCTATATTGATGTGGAAGCTCTCCCATTCAACAAAGGGTTCTACACGGTGGATATCAGGTACTATTTCAAATGTTATTTTGACGCATTTGCAGGAGTAATTCACCCCACAAGAATATGCGGTCTTGCAACTTACGACAAACGTGTGATCCTTTACGGAAGCGAGGGTGGCGCAAACATATACTCTTCCCTTTTCGTTCCCGGTGAAAACGATATTGAGCTGATGATGAAATCAAACTTGCCCAAAGCAACGGTGGAAGTAGTTCCGCCAATTCTTCTTGCGGGAAAACTTGTTGACAGCAGAAGCAACTGCGGATGCTGCAACATAGACCTTTGCTGTGTACCTCAGGCAGTATGCTGCTGTTTTGAAAATCAGCTTGTTGACTGCGGAGACGGGGACAAAAAACTCTACGCAACATTGGGACTTTTCTCCATAATCAGACTTCTCAGAAACGTACAGATAGTAGTTCCCTCTTATGATTTCTGTATTCCCGATAAGCAATGCTGTTCTCCCGGCGAAGATGACCCCTGCTGTCTCTTCAACAAAATGGAATTCCCATACAACGACTTTTTCCCACCTGTAAATCCAAGCGAAAATAACATAAACAACTGCTGTTGTGGAGAAAACAGATCTAATTGTAACAACTGCTAAATACTGCTTAAGCGATTGCCCTCAAAGGCAATCGCTTATTGTTACAAAAAATTCCCAAATCAAACTGCCAAAATGATAGAATTTTATAGCACATGATACAATATTTCATTGACAATAATAGAAATATATGCTATAATATTGTTGATGATATACAAATCATCAATAAATATTAAAACCCGAAAGGTGGAAAACAGTATGAAAAAATTATTAACAACAGCAATCGCAGTAGCAATGATATTATCATTAGCAGTAATATCTTTTGCAGCAGACTACAAAGCAGGCTACGCAAGTGAAATCCCCGTTATCGATGGCGAAATCGATGCAATTTGGGCAAATGCGGACAAGATCGAAACTGTTTACAGCGGCGACGATTGGGATCCGGCGTTCTGCGCAAGCGGTTATGCAAAGATCCTTTGGACTGAAACAAATGTTTACATCCTTGCAGTAGTTAACGACGACACAATCCCCGAAATTGACGATGCCGCAAGAAACGGTGTTGACTTTTGGATGTCAGAGCTTGACACTATGACAGACAACTATGATTCCGACGCAGGCGACTGGATATACTGCCTCTCCTCAACAGGTACTGAAGTTCACTATACAGGTAACGACCTCGTTTACACAGTATCACTCAAAGCTGTTAAACTCACAGCAGACGGCTATGTTATGGAGCTTATGCTTCCCTGGATGAGCAGGCAGTCTATGACTGAGGGTCACGTTCTTGGTTTCACATTCGCTATCAACGATGACGCTAACCTCGACGGCGAAAGAGATACTTACTGCTTCTCCGCTATCAACAAGGAAGACCATTCTTTCTGGACAAAGACACTTTCTCTCGGCCATGTTGAACTCGTTAAAACAGTTGCTTCCGCAGAAGAACCCGAAGCTCCCGCAGTTGAAGAGCCTGAAGCTCCTGCAACAGAACCTGAAGTTCCCGTAGTTGTAGAACCTTCCAACCCCACAACATCCGACATCACAGCTGTTTATGCTATCCTTGCAGCTGTATCTGTAGCTGGTATCTTCGCAACAAAAAAAAGATAATTCAGCTATGAATAACAATAAAAAATAACAGATACCCGTCCGATATAACAGTCGGGACGGGTATTTTTAAAACATCAACAGAAAGAAAGGGGTTTATATGGCTATACTCGACCTCGAATTCAGATCTGACGTGATCGGACTTGACACTCAGATAAAAGTAATAATGCCCCACAAAGGTGACAGCCCATCCAAAGTTATATATCTTCTCCATGGTTTGTGCGGTAACAGAAACTGTTGGCTGAGAGAAACTGATATTTACCATTTAGCAGAAGATTTCACTGTGATCATGCCGGAAGTAGGCAGAAGCTTCTATACAGACACAATGAACGACCAAAAATATTTTACTTTTCTTGCAGAAGAAATACCTGCTGTAATGAAAAAAACACTGAATATTTCCGATAAGCGTGAAGACACTTTCGCAATGGGTTACTCAATGGGAGGCTACGGTGCCGTTAAATTAGCCCTGAGACACCCCGAAAAAATTCGTGCAGCAGTTTCGCTTTCAGGAGTCTTAGGGTTAGGCGCAGGCGGAAAGCCACCAAAGTCCAACGAATGGGCTTGGGTATTCGGTACGGAGAAGCTACGTCCCGAAGACGATGTAATGGAACTTATTGACGGATTGAAAAACAAAGAGGAAAAACCCGACATATTCTTCTGTTGCGGAAAAGAAGACTTCCTTTACATGGGAAACATTTTCTTCAAGGAACATCTTGAAAAGAACGGCTATCCGTTCACATTTGAAGATTTTTCCGGAGAACATCCACAAGGATACACAAATGAACGTATCAAACGCGGAATTGAATTTATAAAAACTTTATGCTAAACAAAAAGATAATCAAAAACCTCAGACTTTTGTCACATTTACCGATTTACACATCTTCAGCACATAAATGTAAAGGTTTTGTACTTGACATTTTCAAAAATATATGATATAATCATCTGAATGAATTCATAAAAGTGGTGATTAAATGGTACTTGCAATAGATATAGGAAACTCAAATGTGACCCTCGGAGGCTTCAATGGGGACGAACTGGTCTTTGTTGCAAATATTTCAACAGATACGTCAGCCACAAAAGATGAATATTCGATAAAAATACTGAACATTCTCAGCCTTTATAAAATTGAAAAAACCGAAATAAAAGGTGCAATAATGGCGTCCGTCGTTCCGCAACTGAATTCTGTAATAAAAAATGCCGTAAAATTTCTCTTCGGAATCGAAATTCTTACTGTCGGACCGGGGATCAAAACAGGTATAAGCATCAACTGCGACAACCCTTCATCCGTTGGGGCCGACCTAATCTGCGCTTCCGTTGCAGCTCATTTTCTGTACAAGAGTCCCGCACTTATAATAGATCTGGGAACTGCCACAAAAATGACTGTCGTAAACAGTAAAGGTGCGTTTATCGGAACCTCCATAATGCCCGGAATAATGATGGGACTTAATGCTCTGGCAAACGAAACTGCTCAGCTTCCGAAAGTCAGCCTCGAAGCTCCCGATTTTGTTATTGCAAAAAATACCGTTGACTGCATAAAATCGGGAATAATTTACGGAAATGCAAGCATGATCGACGGAATGACGGAAAAGATCAAGGACGAAATCGGAGAAAATATTTCAGTACTCATCACGGGCGGATACGCAAAAACAGTACTCCCCCACTGCAAACAACAAATGACCTGGGATAAAGACCTGATACTGAAAGGTCTTAATGTTATTTACAAAAAAAATAATTAAGTATACCACCTCATTTGAGGTCGATATAAACAAATTTTTATGCGTTGTACCGCTTTTGCGGACGACAGCAAGGAGGAAATTATGCAAACAAACAAAAAAACAGAGCAAGTTAAAAAGCTTGTGCTTATGGCATTGCTCACAGCATTGGTAGCCATCCTGGCATACCTCGGAGGTTTCATCAAGATTGGTGGATTCGCATCAGTAAACCTTACACTCATTCCCGTTGTAGTTGGAGCAGCACTTTGCGGTCCTGTTGCAGGCGCATGGTTGGGCGGAGTTTCAGCAGCGATATTTTTCCTGACAGCAGACTCAGTTTTCTGGCTTGGGCTAAGTATTCCGGGAACGATCATAACAGTTTTTATAAAAGGCATCATGGCAGGTTTATGTGCAGGACTGGTATTCAACCTTTTGAAAAATAAAAACAAATACCTCGCAGTAATCGTAAGTGCGATAGTTGCCCCTGTTGTAAACACCGGAATTTTTATTGCAGGATGTTTCGTCTTCTTCATAGATGCCGTTCAGGGAATGGCTGCAGCTGAAGGAATGTCTTTGGGAGCATATTTGCTGATCTTTTTCGTAGGTTTAAATTTTGTATGCGAACTGATCGCCAACATTATTCTCAGCCCCACAATATTGAGAATCGTTAACATCAGAAACAAAAAATAATAATATGAAAAGAATCTCCCGAAAACTTAATTTCGGGAGATTTTTTATAAGCAAAACAAAGGGAAACTCAAAATAAGTTTCCCTTTCAGCTTGTCGAAAAACCTATTTATTGTTTAAAAGGACAATCCCTCAGTCAGCGTTCGCTGACAGCTCCCTTTACACAAGGGAGCCTTATTGCAAATTTCAGTTTTGCAAGGTGACCCGTAAAAAAGTCTTTATATTTACAGCATTTTTTTACAATTAGGAACTGTCTCGCTTTTGGCTCCCTTGTGTACACGTGCAAGCAAGTGTGGAGCTGGCTTTCCGTAGGAAAGACTGAGGGATTGTATATCTTCATTTTCTTCAAAATATACTTTCTATACAGACTGAAAGGGAAACCCATAACGAGTTTCCCTTTAATTGCAATATTAACTTATTTAAGTCTGTTTCTGAATGCAGCGAGCTGGTTGTAGAGTTCTTCAGGCATACGGTCGCCAACTGTTTTGTAGAATTCTTCTACGCCGTCAGCGTCTTCGAGCCAGAGATCGTTATCAACGCTGAGAAGATCTTTAACAACATCAAGAGTGATACCTGCATCAGCAAGACCTTCGATATTGATATCTTCAGCATTGGGAACATAACCGATAGGTGTTTCAACAGCATCAGCTTTGCCAGCGCAACGGTCGAGGATCCAGAGGAGAACTCTCATGTTGTCACCGAAGCCGGGCCAGATGAACTTGCCTTCTTCGTTTGTTCTGAACCAGTTAACATTGAAGATCTTGGGAGCGTTGGGGATCTTTTCACCCATTGCGAGCCAATGTGCGAAGTAGTCGCCCATGTTGTAACCTACGAAAGGTCTCATAGCCATGGGGTCACGACGAACAACGCCTACAGCACCTGTAGCAGCAGCTGTTGTTTCGGAAGCCATAGCAGAACCAACATATACACCGTGGTTCCAGTCAAAGCTCTGGTATACGAGGGGAGCTGTTTTAGCTCTTCTGCCGCCGAATACGATAGCATCAATGGGAACACCTGCGGGATTATTGAATTCTTTGGAAATGCAGGGGCAGTTAGCAGCCATAGCTGTAAATCTGGAGTTGGGATGAGCACCCTTGGAGCCATCTTCGCAATCCCATTTTTCGCCCTTCCAGATGAGTGCGCTCTTGGGAGGATTCTTATCGAGACCTTCCCACCAAACTGTATCGTTATCAAGGTTATGAACAACGTTTGTGAAGATTGTTTCTTTCATTGTTGTTGCAAGAGCGTTGGGGTTGGATTTTACGTTTGTACCGGGAGCAACACCGAAGAAACCGTTTTCGGGGTTAACAGCCCAAAGTTTGCCGTCAGCGCCGACTCTGAGCCAAGCGATATCGTCACCTACGCACCATACTTTGTAACCCTCTTTCTTGAAGAGTTCGGGAGGAATAAGCATAGCGAGGTTTGTTTTACCGCAAGCGGAGGGGAATGCTGCAGCGATGTATTTTGTATCACCGTTGGGATATTCAATACCGAGGATGAGCATATGTTCTGCAAACCAACCTTCGTTATGAGCGAGGTAGGAAGCAATACGAAGAGCGAAACATTTCTTACCGAGAAGAACGTTGCCGCCGTAACCGGAGTTAACGGAGCAGATGAGGTTTTCTTCGGGGAAGTGAACAATGTAACGGTTTTCTTCGTCGATATCCTTACGAGCATGAAGACCCTTTACGAATTCGGGGCAATCACCGAGAGCGTCGATAACTTCTTTACCTGCTCTTGTCATGATAAGCATGTTAAGAACAACGTAGATAGAGTCTGTAAGTTCGATACCGATCTTAGCAAAATCAGAACCAACGATACCCATGGAGTAAGGAATAACATACATTGTTCTGCCTTTCATGGAACCTTCGTAGAGAGCGTTGAGTTTTGCTTTCATTTCGTCGGGATCGCACCAGTTGTTGATGTTACCTGCGTGTTCTTTTGTTTTTGTACAGATGAATGTTCTGCCTTCAACACGAGCAACGTCGTTTACAGCAGTTCTGTGGAGATAGCAACCGGGAAGTTTATCCTGGTTAAGCTTAACGATCTCACCTGTAGCGCAAGCTTCTTCTCTGAGAGCGTCTCTCTGAGCGTCGCTGCCATCGATCCAAACTACCTGATCAGGCTGAGTGAGGACCTTCATTTCTTCAATCCAATTAAGGACGGCTTTGTTGTTTGTCATAATGTGTACACCCTTTCAAAGTCATACCGAATTTAAAATTTCACATAGATCAATTACTATGAATAACCATATCATATATTATACCAAAACAAATATGTCAATGCAAGTCTTTTCATGTGAATTTTTTAGGGCAGATAGTCGTTCTGTGGAGCTATTGGGCGCAAAAAAGCAAAACAGCACTTTTAAGAGACTCTGAATACTTTCCGTAAAACCCTCTTTCAACATTTATTATTATGGATGAAGACGAAAATTCTCTGGCTGCCCACCCTGAAAAGGAACCATTGAAATAACTTTCATTTTCAGCCGCACCAATCCCTGTATATCCACTGATAAGCTTAACGGCACGTTTACACTTCCCGGAAGAACTTTCGGAAATAAACGGAATTATCTCTGTCCTTTCCCCTACCCTGAATTCAATGACAAGTTCAGGACGAACCCCTCTGCAATAAGAACACAAAGAAGAAGACTCCAGCTCACTCTCGGGATATTCTCCGCCATAGCCTAAAGGACCATTGAAAAAAACGCCGCGGTTTCTTTCCTTGAATTTAGCATCGACCCATTTATAATTGAAATTGAACCTCAGATCCGTCCCCCTTATGTTTGCTTCCCACTGCGAAAAATCGGAAGAACCTCTCATCATTTTTAAAACTCTGCCGCAGAAAGGATTTTCATTTGAAATACCGATATTGTTGATAGAGATTCCGTCAGGATTAAGAATAGGTATAATATGAAATGTATTACATCCGCAAAGAGCTGAAATATTAAATTCAGATATTCTTCGATTCAATGAAAGACAGTCATCCAGCTCATGGGCAAAATTACTTAAAAAAGACGAAACCTCAAGATCTCCACCTCCTAACCCTCCAACAATAACAACATTTCTTTCCCCATGTCCTACCACCGGACATGAAATATCTTTGGATAGCCAACTGCGTCCAATAGTCTTGATTTCTGCAGAAGTGTATCCAAAACACACTTTTGACATTATTTCCCTTATTTTTTCACCATCTGAAATCATACCAAACACCTCTATATTTTGAATTTATAGTGAATAAAATCTAAAATTTAATATAATGTAACATTTTGGGTCTTTTCTTTTTCTAATATATATGTTATAATATACATTGTAAAAATAGATTTATCGGAACAGCGGCGTTGTTCCGCAAGTTTTGATGTATAAAGGCTTGCAGCTATAAGCTTTAACCCGTGAAAACGATAAATTTCTAAATATAGCAAAACAGAGAGGAAGAAAAAAAATGGGTAAGCAAAAAATTTGCAAAATTCCGTTCAACGGCACCGAAGAACAGGAAAAGCAGCTCCGCGCAGTAATTGAAGCGCACAAAGAACAAAAAGGAGCTCTTATGCCTGTTTTGCAGGAGGCTCAGAACATCTATGGTTACCTGCCTATCGAAGTGCAGAGAATGATCGCTGAGGGTCTTAATGTCCCCCTTGAAGAAGTATACGGCGTTGTATCATTCTATGCTCAGTTCTCACTTAATCCCAAGGGTAAATATAACATCGGCGTATGTCTCGGTACAGCATGCTACGTTAAAGGCTCTCAGGAAGTTTATGACAAAGTCAGCGAAGTTCTTAACATTAAGGGCGGCGAAGTTACTGACGACGGTCTCTTCTCACTTGAAGCTACACGTTGTATCGGTTGCTGCGGTCTCGCTCCTGTTATGACAGTAGGCGATGACGTTTACGGCAAACTTACAGCAGATATGATCCCCGACATCATCAAAAAATATCAGAACTAATAACTGAAACTGATAAACTCTTATTCAAGAAAGGTCAAAAGGGTTAAACAATGACAATCAGAACTATTGCTGAATTACTGGACGCAAAAGTGCTGTGTCTTGAAGACAAGATCGATTTCGATGTCAAATCCGCATTCGGATCAGACATGATGAGCGACGTTCTCGCTTTTGTCAAAGAACAGTCCGCACTCATCACGGGGCTCGTAAATCCTCAAGTAATCAGAACCGCAGTAATGATGGATATGAGCTGTGTTATTTTTGTAAGAGGAAAAAAACCCTCCCAGGAAATGATCAGCCTTGCTGAAGAAAGCGGTATAGTACTTCTTGCTTCAGATGAAAGAATGTACCCCGCTTGCGGCAAACTCTATCAAAACGGTTTATCCGGAGGCAGCATAGCCAACGACTAACTTTTTATCGGCAAAGAAAGGTACACCAGACTCATGAACGAACCTATTAAATTCCATTTTAACGTTGACGGAACAAATTTCATTTCCGCCGGCGAGGCGTCTGTAAGCGTCAAAAAGCTTCTCCGCCAGGTGGGTATCGCCCCTGATATCATCAAAAGAGTATCTATTGCTATGTATGAGGGCGAAATAAATATGGTCATACACGCAAATGGCGGCACCGCTGATGTATATGTAGAAACAGATAAGATCACTATCGTATTGGAAGACGTAGGTCCGGGTATCCCGGATATAGACCAGGCAATGCAGGAAGGATTCAGTACAGCACAGGATAATGTGAGGTCTTTAGGCTTCGGTGCAGGTATGGGTCTTCCCAATATGAAAAAATATACAGATATGATGAAGATCGAATCGGAAGTTGGTAAAGGCACAAAAATTACTATGGAAGTAAATCTTCAATAAAATTTTTCGGAAAAGGAGCGTAATATAGATATGTTTGGATACAGACATTCCGTGTCTCTTGAACACGACAAATGTAAAGGTTGCACAAACTGTCTCAAACGTTGCCCGACTGAAGCCATCCGAATAAGATTCGGTCACGCTGTTATCAAATCCGAAAGGTGTATCGATTGCGGCGAATGTATCAGAGTGTGTCCTTACCATGCCAAAAAAGCTCTTTATGACCGCTTTGAATCACTGAACGAATACAAATACAAAATAGCACTCCCTGCGCCGGCACTTTACGGTCAGTTCGATAATCTGGACGACCTCGACTATGTGCTGACAGGTTTGCTTGACTGCGGCTTCGATGATGTTTTTGAAGTAGCAAGAGCTGCTGAAATGATTTCCGAATACACCCGTCGCTATATCCGCGAGGGAAATGTAAAGAAACCGATAATCAGTTCAGCCTGCCCTGCAGTTGTCAGACTTATAAGCGCAAGGTTTCCTTCTTTACGTGAAAACGTACAGCCAATGCTTGCTCCTGTTGAACTTGCAGCAAGAATTGCAAAACGGGAAGCACTTGAAGCACATCCTGAACTTGAAGAAGGAGATATCGGAGTATTTTTCATTTCCCCATGTCCCGCAAAAGTCAGCTACGTACGAAACCCCATCGGAGTTTCAGAAACAGCCATCGACGGAGTATTGTCAATGAGCGATACCTATTTCAAACTGGTATCCGCAATGAACAAAATAAAAGTTCCTAAATCCCTTTCCAAAACAGGGATAATCGGTATCAGTTGGGCAGGAACAGGCGGTGAATCAGCTGCATTATTCAACGACAAATATCTTGCGGCTGATGGAATTGAAAACGTAATAAAAGTTCTCGACGAAATGGAGAACGACCAGATATCAGGCATTGAATTCATAGAACTCAACGCTTGCAACGGCGGCTGTGTAGGTGGAGCGCTTACGGTAGAAAACCCGTACATAGCGAAAGCAAGACTTCAGAACTTGCGAAGATATCTCCCCGTTTCTCAGAATCACATAACCAACGCCGTAAATATTTCCGACAAACAAACAGTACCCTCAGATGTTATGTGGGATAAAGAACTGGAGTATTCCCCTGTTTTCCAACTTTCAAAGAATGCGGGAGAAGCTATCCGAAAGATGTCGGAAATACAGAAGATCTATCCAAAGTTTCCTCATTTGGACTGCGGTTCCTGCGGAGCTCCATCATGCAGAGCTTTAGCTGAGGATATCGTTAACAATGAGGCAGAAGAGTCCGACTGTATAATTAATATGCGCGATGAGCTTAAAAAATATTATAAAATGTTTGACACTTCAAGAGATAAGATCCAGACAAAAGAAACAGAATCCGAAACAAATAAGGAATAATCATGGATATAATTACTTTACAGGAAAAACTCGGGCTTAAAGCTTTGAACATTTCAGATCCGACACGTGAAGTTCTCGGCGGTTACTGCGGAGATCTCCTCAGTTGGGTAATGGGAAGAGCTACAGACGAAGATGCGTGGATAACAATAATGACAAACAATAACATTATTGCAGTAGCATCACTTGCAGACGTACCCTGCATCATAATCTGCGAAGGTTGTGAAGTTGAAGAAGGACTGCTCCAACTGACAAAAGATAAAGGGATAAACCTCTTTGTCAGCGAAGAATCCGAATTCACAGTTGCAGGAAAGCTTTACGCATTGCTGAATAATTAAATACCATGACGAAATATTACTATGATCTTCATATTCATTCATGTCTTTCCCCTTGCGCGGATAACGACATGACCCCGTACAATATTGCAGGTATGGCGGCCCTCAACGGTTTAAATCTTTTAGCCTTGACAGACCATAATTCCTGCGGTAATTGCAAAACATTTTTCGATGCATGCAAAATGTACGGAATAGTTCCGATTCCGGGAATGGAGATAACGACCTCGGAAGATATCCATGTCGTTGCACTGTTCCCAAGCCTTGATGATGCCTTGAATTTTGACAGCGAAATGACGCCGTATAAATCCAAAATAGATAATAAGCCCGAAATTTTCGGAGATCAGATCTATATAGGTATCGGAGACGAACAGATCGGAACAGAAGAAGACCTGCTTATCGTAGCATCAGCTCTTGACCTTGAAACCGCAGTTGAAATGGTAAGGAAACATAACGGAGCGGCATTCCCTGCCCATGTGGACAGAGAGTCGAACGGAATTATCGCAATTCTCGGAGACATACCGCCTGAACCAAACTTTACTTATGCGGAATTCAATGACAGCAATAATATCGGGTCATATAAAGAACAATATGAGATCTTAAAAGATTTACCAATACTGTGCAGTTCCGATGCTCATCACCTGTGGGACATAAACGAAGCCTCAAATTTTATTGAGATAGACGATGAACCCTACAGCAGTGACAGAGTAAGAAGAGAACTGATAAAGATGCTTAACAGTCTGAACAAGTAATTTCACGTCAGAAGAAAGGAACATATAATGAAGGAACTTTCATTGAATATTCTCGATATCACGAAAAACTCTGTTACGGCAGGTGCAAAAAATATCGAAATATCCCTTATCGAAGACGAAAAAGGACTCCTGACTTTAAGTATCAAAGACGACGGCTGCGGAATGTCAGAAGAAACACTTCAAAAAGTTTCCAACCCGTTTTATACTACCAGAACAACAAGAAAAGTCGGTATGGGAATCCCATTGCTGACCCTTGCGGCAGAACAGACAGGTGGAAAAGTAACGATAGTTTCATCGACAGACCCTCAAGACCACGGGACAACAATTTCCGCAACTTTCGACACAAAAAGCATCGACTTCACCCCATTGGGTGATATAGTTGAAACGGTTTGTCTTCTGATTCAGGGAAATCCCGAGATAGATTTTGTATTCATCCACAAAACACCGAAACTTGATGTAAAACTGTCTATCCCCGAAATCAAAGAAATTTTGGGAGAAGATGTTTCAGTGGCTGAATTTGAAGTTTTACAGTGGATCAAAGGATTTTTAGACGAACAGTACAAAGATGCGCAATAATAAATTTCAGATAAAAATAATTCAAAAATAAATACGGAGGTGCAATTCTCAATGAAAAGCTTGCAAGAACTCGCTGCCATTAGAGAAAAAATGAAGGATAAGGTCGCTCTTCGCGAAGCCGGAGACAACGCCGTAAGAATCGTAGTCGGCATGGCTACTTGCGGTATCGCCGCAGGCGCAAGACCCGTTCTTTCCCAGTTCGTTGAAGAGATCAACAATGCAGATCTCAGCGACAAAGTAACAGTTACACAGACAGGTTGTATCGGTATCTGTCAGTATGAACCCGTTGTTGAAGTTTTCGAAAACGGAAAAGAAAAAACAACATACGTTAAAATGGACGCTGAAAAAGCTAAACGTGTTGTTGCTGAACATATCAAAGGCGGTAAAGTTGTTTCTGAATACACAATCGGCAACTACAAAGCATAAGGAGGAAAAAACAAATGATTCGTACACATATTATGGTTTGTGGCGGTACAGGCTGTACTTCCTCCGGTAGTACAACTCTTATCTCCACACTTGAAGCAGAACTCGCTGCAAAAGGTCTTGCAGACGAAGTTAAAGTAGTAAAAACAGGTTGTTTCGGTCTTTGCGCTCTCGGTCCTGTTATGATCGTATATCCCGATGGCACATTCTACAGCATGGTTCAGAAAGAAGATATTTCTGAAATCGTTGAAGAACACATTCTTAAAGGCCGTCCCGTAGAAAGACTCATATACAAAGATGTACACGCTGACGCAGTTGTAGACGAAAGCAAACCTGCTTCCCTTAACGACACAGCATTCTACAAGAACCAGATGCGTGTTGCTCTTAAAAACTGCGGTCTTATCAACCCTGAAAACATTGAAGAATATATCGCTCTTGACGGTTACGCAGCTCTCGGTAAAGTTCTTACAGAAATGACTCCTGAAGAAGTTATCAATGTAGTTCTTGATTCCGGTCTCCGCGGCAGAGGCGGCGCAGGCTTCCCCACAGGTAGAAAATGGATGCTCGCAAGAAACCTCGTTCCCAACGCTGATCAGAAATACGTTTGCTGTAACGCTGACGAAGGTGACCCAGGTGCATTCATGGACCGTTCCGTTCTTGAAGGTGACCCCCATGCTCTTATCGAAGCTATGGCTATCGCAGGTTACGCAGTAGGCGCTAACCAGGGTTACGTTTACGTTCGTGCTGAATACCCCATCGCTGTTAAACGTTTGCAGATCGCTATCGATCAGGCTCGTGAATACGGTCTTCTCGGTAAAGACATTTTCGGCACAGGTTTCGATTTCGATATGGATATCCGTCTTGGTGCCGGCGCATTCGTTTGCGGTGAAGAAACAGCCCTTATGACATCTATCGAAGGTCACAGAGGCGAACCCAGACCCCGTCCTCCCTTCCCCGCTGAAAAAGGTCTTTTCGGCAAACCTTCAGTTCTTAACAACGTTGAAACATACGCTAACATCCCCCAGATCATCCTTAAAGGCGCTGACTGGTTCAAAACAATCGGTACAGAAAAGAGCAAGGGTACAAAAGTATTCGCTCTCGGCGGCAAGATCGTTAACACAGGTCTCGTAGAAGTTCCCATGGGTACATCTCTCCGTACAGTTATCGAAGATATCGGTGGCGGTATCCCCAACGGCAAGAAGTTCAAAGCTGCTCAGACAGGTGGTCCTTCCGGCGGTTGTATTCCTCCTCAGTACCTCGATATTCCCATTGACTACGATAACCTTCTCGAAATCGGGTCAATGATGGGTTCCGGTGGTCTTATCGTTATGGACGAAGATAACTGTATGGTTGACATCGCTAAATTCTTCCTTGAATTTACAGTTGATGAAAGCTGTGGTAAATGTACTCCCTGCCGTATCGGTAACAAGAGACTTCTTGAAATCCTCACAAAGATCACAGAAGGTAAGGGCACACTCGAAGATATCGACAAGCTCGAAGAACTTTGCTACTACATCAAAGAAAACTCCCTCTGCGGTCTCGGTCAGACAGCTCCCAACCCCGTACTCAGCACACTCAAATACTTCAGAGACGAATATATCGCTCACGTTACAGAAAAGAAATGTCCCGCACACGTATGTAAGAAACTCGTTAAGTACAAGATCATTGACTCTTGTAAGGGTTGTACAAAGTGCGCAAGAAACTGCCCTGTTGGCGCTATTTCCGGTAAAGTTAAAGAACTCCATGTTATCGACCAGGATAAGTGCATCAAATGTGGCGTTTGCGTAGACAACTGTAACTTCAAAGCAGTAATTGTTGAATAATCAAGGAGGTAAATTAAAATGGCAGATGTAAATCTTAAAATAAACGGACTTCCCGTAACAGTTCCTGCAGGAACTACAATTCTCGATGCTGCTAATTCCGTAGGAATCAAAATCCCCACACTTTGCTTCCTCAAAGATATTAACGCTATCGGCGCGTGCAGAATCTGTGTCGTTGAAGTCAAAGGCGCTAGAAGCCTCGTTGCTTCCTGCGTATATCCTGTAAACGAAGGTATGGAAGTATTCACAAATACTCCCGCTGTTATCAAATCAAGAAAAATGACTCTTGAACTCATCCTCTCCACACATGACAAAAAATGTCTCTCTTGCGTTAGAAGCCAGAACTGCGAACTTCAGGCTCTTTGCAAAGAATACGGTGTAGAAGATGAAAACGTATTTGCAGGATTCAAACCCGAATACGAACCCGAAACAACAAACGCATATCTCGTAAGAGATAACAATAAATGTATCCTTTGCCGTCGTTGCGTTGCTGTATGTAACCACAACCAGGGCGTTGGCGTTATCGGTGCTAACGAAAGAGGTTTCATCACAAACATCGGCTGTGCATTCGATATGGATCTTAAAGATTCTCCCTGTATCGCTTGCGGTCAGTGCGTAGTTGTATGTCCCACAGGTGCTCTCCGTGAAAAGGACGACACACAGAAAGTTTGGGAAGCTCTCGCAGACAAATCCAAACATGTTGTAGTTGCTCCCGCTCCCGCTATCAGAGCTACTCTCGGTGAAGAATTCGGCATGCCCATCGGCACAAACGTTGAAGGTAAAATGGTTGCAGCTATGCACAGACTCGGCTTCAACTCTGTTGTTGACGTTGACGTTGCAGCTGACATCACAATCATGGAAGAAGGCACAGAATTCATCCACAGACTTAACGGTGACGGTCCCCTTCCCCTTATCACATCCTGTTCTCCCGGTTGGGTTAAATACTGCGAACACTACTATCCTGAATTCATCCCCAACCTTTCTTCTGCTAAATCTCCTCAGGGTATGTACGGCGCTCTCATGAAGTCCTACTACGCTGAAAAGATGGGCATTGATCCCAAAGACATCGTTGTTGTCAGCGTAATGCCCTGTACAGCTAAGAAATTCGAAAGAGCTCGTGAAATGAATAAAGTTGACGGTCTTGACGATATCGACATTTCCATCACAACAAGAGAACTTGCTAAGATGATCAAAATGGCAGGTCTCAGATTCACAGAACTCCCCAACGAAGAATTTGATCCCATCTTCGGCGATGCTACAGGTGCAGGTCACATCTTCGGTGCTACAGGCGGCGTTATGGAAGCTGCTCTCAGAACAGTTGTTGAAATCCTCGAAGGCAAACAGCTCGACAAACTCGAATTCTGCGCTGTAAGAGGTACAGACGGAATCAAAGAAGCAGCTTACACAGTTGCAGGCAAAGAAGTTAAAGTTGCTGTTGTCAGCGGTACAGCTAATGCAGCTAAAGTTCTTGACGCTGTTAAATCCGGCGAAGCTAAATATGACTTCATCGAAATCATGGCTTGTCCCGGTGGTTGCGTAAACGGCGGCGGTCAGCCCATTCAGGATGCTTACACAAGAGCTCACGTTGATCTCAAGGCTCTCAGAGCTAAAGCTCTCTATGATCTTGATGCTAACGAAGGCGTTCGTAAATCTCACGAATCTCCTGTTGTTAAGAAGATCTACGATGAATATCTTGGCGAACCCGGCAGCCACAAGGCTCACCACTTGCTCCACACAACATACGTTGCAAGAAGCAAATAATCCGATTATTCGAAAAGGATTAACATAAAAAGAACTCCCAAACTTGAAAAAGTTTGGGAGTTCTTTCTTTATTAAGTTTTAATTAACTCTGCCAATCTCATTAAAGGGAATCGGTTCAAAATCCGGGCAAAGCTCTTTTGCCTTTGAATCCACTTTTATAGTAAAATTCTCATTGTGCCAACCGGGGAAATCTGCGATATAATACAAGAAAATGGGGTTATTTTCAATTACGGAAAATTTACCGATGTCTGCCCCGTAAGAATGGCCGCAATCGTCGGTGTCTATTGTACCACCGTATCTCACCATGATATACGAAATGTTATTTTTAACGGAGCTGTTTGCAGGGTTAGATGAAAGCATCGGATCATCAACATCCCCATCATAACCGTTATAATAACGGATAAGATCCCCGTAAGTCGGGAAAGCTTCTGTCCATATATCATTTTCAAGCTTGATTCCGTTTGCCAATTCTTCGTCGTGATCAAACCACGCAGAACCATAGAGCGTTTCATCTCTTGTTCTCTGGTCATAAAAAATAGGAGGCGCTATAGGAACATTTCCGAGATTTATCACAATATTATTCTCAACAACGTTATCTCTGCCACCGCCGATAAGGAATCCGTAGGATGTTGCATTTACAATAATATTACCGTATGCGGTCTGACCTGAAAGTCCGTCATCCCAATAAATACCGTGAGCATGTGCATCCCCCGAGCCTACATCGTGGATATAATTGTATCTGAAAATACAGCCGTAACTTGTCATATTTCTGCCTCCGTAAATAGCACCGCAGTCAGAAGTCTCAAAGCAAACGTCGTATATTTCATTGTATTCAACTATATGGTTAGGTCCGCGCCAGCCGATCGCCTGATGAGGAGAGGTCGCAATTTCATTGTGAGATACAAGATTTCCGCAACCGTCGATCTCTACACCTGAATGATAAGTTCTGTCGACCACAGCCCAATCGTGTATATAGTTATTGTAAACAAGGTTGTTTGAAGGAGTCAACGTTTCGGGATCGCCTCCGTTGATATGAATACCCGTTCCTCCGACCTTGGTAATTTCGCAATTCTGAACTGTAACGTAAGTTCCCGAGGCCGCAATTCCGGCACTGCGAACGTTATAGACTTTACAGCTATCAACAACGTAGTTATTGCCGGACATTAAAATACCACTGTTTCTTGTTCCGCAAACGCCGAAGCCTTTCAACGTCAGATACGAAACATTCGAAGCTGAAACAACGTTATCTGTAATGCAGGACATCATTATCTCTGCGGAATCGAAATCCTCGGGTTGATAAAGATACAGAATTCCGTTTACTCTATCTATATAATATTCGCCCTCTGAATCAAGTTCTTCAAAAATGTTGAAGAAATAAAAATGTGCGCCTTTGGAAATACCGTAAGAAGATGCATGTGCGAACGTAATAGTCTTATTCTCAACATCTATTGTCTTAACTGGATTACTTGCATCAGCCCATGACCATTTCATATAACCGAAAGTCCAGACGTCGTCAAGTGTCTGCCAATTTGTTGATCTCTCTATTATTTCATCCGAAAGCTTTGCCGTACCGCCTCTGGGATTTCTCAATGAATCGTAATCGGGGTTGTAAGTCATTTCACCACGACTGTCCATTGAATCATCCGAATAGTATTCGCGAGCTTCACCGAAATCCAAAACCTCGCCCGTATAAACAAAGCCTTCATTAGGATAACGGGCAAGTGTCATTCTGTCACCGTCACAAAAAAGCTCCGACATATTGGGACCCGTACCACCATCATACTTAGAGCCCGAATTGTATGAACCGTATGCATACATTTTGCCCCAATCGGTTTCCGTAAGACCATATTTGGTAAGGTCAACTCTTACGATCTTATCCTTTGCTGTACTGTCAATAATTCGAGCTTTTTCTTCTGCGGTAATGGGTTCAAAATCCTTTGATGAAAGAATGAGACCACCGGAAAGAACAGCGCCGTTGAGTGTCCCGGATACGTATGTAATGGGACATTCTTCTGTACCGGAATCCTCTTCGGTGAACGCTATAGCAGAATCGAGTTTATATTCACCGTCTTTAACTAAAACGGTAATCCCTCCTGCGGGAAGTCCGTCACCGCTTTTTATTTCGCGAATCTTCGCCTGAGCTTCCTGAATTGAAGTAAAAGGAGCAGATTCAGAACCATCTCCTCCGTCTTTTGCGTTGATGTCAACGTAAAGCGTCAGCGCAGAACCTTCAACAACAGACGAATATTTATTTTCTTCGTACTCGCTGAACGGCATAAGATTTTCCAAGTTAGGCTGAGAACAGGATGTCAACAATGTTCCCGCCATAGCAGCAGCCAATGCAGCAGCTGCTATATTCTTTAATTTCATATTTTTTCCTCCGATTAAAATATAAGATTTACACTTACATATTTTAGCATATTTTCTTACTAAAGTCTATACAAGTCTCACAAATTTCATTTTCTTTTCATTTTTATAGAAATTTTATATTATTAAATCTATTGACAATGTCTGCAATACATGGTAAAATATTAGTATAAGAAAGCGAGGTTTTACAAATGAATTTTAATGGCAAATGGCTCTGCGACGAAAGATTTTTGAAGTATGAACCATTAAATATGATGCACAAGCACGCTGACAACAACAGAACAAAAGAGCTCAAAGATTCTCACCCCGAGGAACTGAAAAACGTCCGAGTCCGATTCAAGGGAGAATTTGTACTTAACGCAGAATTCGGTTCCGTAATACTGCGCTTTTCAGCTGATGACTATGCAAAAGTCAAGGTCAACGGCAGTCTTGCAGCAATAGGTCCTTGTATTGGCTACCCATCAAACTATTACTACAATGAAATTGATATAACAAATCTTCTTAAAAACGGACAAAACACCATTGAAGCAGACGTAACATACACAGGTCTTATCAACAGAGCAGACAGCAGCGGTGACCTGAGAATGGGTTTTGTTGCCGATATTATTGGAAACAAAGACAACAAAGAAACACTTATCTGTGCAACGGATGAAGGCTGGAAATATACCATTCTGAAAATGTACCCGTCAAACAACACCGTTGGCTATGACACACAGTTTGTTGAGGACTATGACAGCAGACTCGAACCGAAAGAGGAAGACTTTATCCCCTGCGTTTCAAGAAAAACTGACTATATCTTTGAAGATGAGCCTGCGGTTTCCCTTCAATTTTACGACATCAAACTTACTCCGACAGAGAAACTCCCCAATGGTGGACTTTTCTATGACATTGGGCATGAAGTAACAGCCACATTGAACTTTAAAGCCAAGGGCAAGGACGGAGACAAGGTCATGATCTACTGCGCGGAAGAAACTGACGACAGCGACCTTAAAGTAAGATATTGCATGAGATGTAACTGCTGCTACATTGACGAATGGATCTTGGCTGACGGAGAAAACACCGTTGAACAGTTCGCATACAAGGCTTTCAGATATTTCACGGTTGTGCCCGACGAAGGTGTTGAAATACTTGAAGCGAGTATAACAGTACGCCATAACCCATTTGACGATGAAGCTTGTGTGGTTGAAAGTAACGACGAAGTGCTGAACGCAGTCTTTGAAATATGCAAAAACGGAACGAAATACGGTTCTCAGGATATTTTCGTTGACTGTCCACACCGCGAAAAAGGCCAGTACGCAGGAGACTCCACCGTCACCACCGCATCTTCGCTGTGGCTCACAGGTGACGGACGATTGATGAAAAAGGCAATGGAAAACCAAGCTCAATCAGCGTGTGTCTGCAAGGGTCTTTTGTGCGTAGCTCCGGGCTCGGAAATGCAGGAAATCGCGGACTACACATACCAGTACCCAATACTTGCCCTGAGATACTACAAGTTCGCAAAGGACATTGACTTCCTCAGAAAAAACTATGAAACCTGCCTCGGAATCAAGGAATACAGTGAAAAATTCAGACGTGATGACGGTCTTATAGTAAATCTTGACGACAAGGGAAATCTTGTTGACTGGCCACAGAATCTTCTTGACGGCTACGACTTTGAGGGACTTAACGCAGGACCTGAAAAGGGAAAGGCACCTGCCCACCCCCACAATGTAATAAACGCATATTATATAGGATTCCTCTACTGTCTTGAGGAGATAGAACGAATTCTCGGAATCGAACCCGACGGAGAAGCTGACAGAATGGCAGAGGTCTTCAACAAAGTTTTCCTCGACAAGGAAACGGGTCTTTACGTTGATGCGGAAACCAGTAAGCACAGCGCGTTGCATTCAAATATTCTGCCTCTTTACTATGGCTTTGCACCCAAGGAAAACATTGAAGGTATCGCTGATTTCATAATGAAAAAGAAGCTTTGCTGCGGTGTTTACATGGCGTATTTCCTGCTGAAGGCTCTCGCAAATGCAGGCAGATACGGAGACGTATACAGTCTTATCACCTCAACGGACGAAAATTCATGGTACAACATGGTACGTGAGGGCGGAACGACATGCTTTGAGGCATGGGGCAAGGAAAAGAAATGGAACACAAGCCTATGCCACCCCTGGGCAAGTGCACCTGTTTCCGTATTCCTCGAAGATATTTTAGGACTTTCCCTTGACGGAACGAGAGGCGAAAGCCATCTGCCGAACGGAATCAAAGTAAAAGTTAGAACACCGATACACGGAGAAATGGAGTTTTGATCATGAGCATGGAAAAATATCTGACCGAATTTTTGCAAAGCCTTAAGGACGAATATTCAATGCCCGGTTGCGACCTTTCCGTATACGTTCACCACAAGGAAGTATACAGACACATGACAGGTTACGCAAACATAGCAAAGAAACAGCCAATCACGAGAGACACGCTCTACAACATTTATTCCTCTTCAAAATTCATCACTTGCACAGCAGCACTTCAACTTTTTGAGCAAGGAAAATTCAGACTTGACGACAAACTTTCCCGATACTTCCCTGAATTTGAACACATGAAGGTAAAGACTCCCGACGGTGGTGTGAAGGATGCGGAAACTCCCATAAAGATACGAGACCTTTTCAAGATGACGGCAGGCTTCCGTTACGAGGGATACCATGACACGTCAAAGGCATTCTATCAGGACACCAACGGAGAATGTCCGCTGATACTTCTGCCAAAATATCTCGCCCAGGAGCCTTTGGAATTTGAACCCTCATCCGCGTTCTATTACAGCATTTGCCACGACGTTTTAGGCGCTCTCATTGAAAAAATCACGGGCATGAAGTTCTCGGAATACTTGCAGAAGAATATTTTCGACCCTCTTGGCATGGAAAACACAGGATTCTACCCCGAAAAGCTTAAAGAAGAAAATCTTGCAATGCAGTACGCATTCAAGGGCAAGGGTCAGCCCCTTGTGGAAGAGGGTTGCAGAAACGCACTCGTTCCTCCCGTTATGAAGGAAAGCGGAGGCGGTGGACTAATAACCACCGTTGATGACTACATGAAGTTCCAGGAGGCTATGTGCAAGGGCAACATCATTCTCCGCAAGCCAACCATCGACCTCATGAGAAGAGACCACCTCACCCCCGCGCAGAAGAAGAATTACGGTTGGACAGGTTACGGCATGAGCTACGGTCTCGGTGTCCGCGTTATCATTGACCCTGCAGAAATGGGAACAACAGCAGGATTGACAAGCTTCGGCTGGGACGGTGCGGCAGGCTCATTCTCATCAGTTGACCCCGAAAAGGAGATCTGCATTTTCTATGCACAGCATCTTTTCGGTTCAAGCGATTGGTTCATAAATTCAACTATCAGAAACATTGTTTATGCATTTGCGGAATAAAAAGATTAAAAGGTGCAGGCTCCGTGAGCCTGCACCTAAAATATATTCAACTGTTATTCAGTTTCAATAAGACCATAGTTTCCATTCTTACGATGGTAAACAACGCAAATTTTTTCGTCGTCAACAGATCTGTAAACATAGAAATCGTGACCGAGCATATTCATCTGGAGAATAGCCTCCTCGGTTGACATAGGTTTAGCAGACACCGTCTTGGAACGAACGATTTTGTATTCGTCTTCGGAATCATCAAGTGATGTGTAACCCGAATCAAAATCGAAATTGCTGCTGCGGAGACGTTTTTCAAGCTTTGTTTTATGCTTGCGGATCTGACGGATCAAAACATCTACGATCCTGTCTACGCTGTCCTTAAAGTCTGAAGTCGTTTCCTGAGCTCTGAATGTTATGCCATTATACTCGACCGTAACTTCAACTTTACAGTTGTTATCCTTCTCAAGCGTATAAATGACATAAACTGTGCAGTCATCCGAAAAGAATTTACTGAGCTTTGAAAGCTTCTTCTCGGTATACTCCTTCGTGCTGTCCCAAATATTGCACTTCTTTGTCGTGTAGTTAAACTGCATACATTACAACTCCTTATGTCAAATTTTCGGGCTTCAAGATTTTCTCTTCTCTACCCACCTATATTATACCACATTTTGAGTTAAAAATCAAGTACTTTTTTATATTTACCGGAAGTTTGTGCAAAATGACGAAAATAAGCTAAAACACAAATTTCAGTTCAAAAAGTATTGACTTTTTTTATTTTATATAGTATAATAATAAGTATGAGTCAAAAAAACAGATTTGTCTTTGACTCACTTATTATTTCTGTTTAATTACTGAAAAACAAAAATATCCCAAAGAAAAAACTTTGGGATATTTTATTTATGAGAATTTCCAAAATTCGATACCGTTATATATATTCCCTACAGCCGGATCAAAGCTTCCTGAAACGACCCTGTTTACGGCAAGAGCTCCCCTATTAAAATACAAAGGAATAAACGGAAGATCTTCCTGAAAAACACTCAGAAAATCACGCATCGACATATTTCCGGAATTAAACTGTTCTATAGCGTCAAGAAATTCATCTGAAACCCGACCTGTCCCTGTATTAACATCAGACAAAAGCAACGACCGCACATCCATATTCATTGGTAGCAAAACTTCCGCAATGTAAATATCATAGTCTCCATCGCGAACAGCTTCATTATATTTGTCCCAGGTCAAAGATTCAACGACCACTGAAAATCCCATATTTTCAAGATCCTCAGCCACAGCTTCTGCAACTTCAACCTTTGTCAGATTTTCGGAATTGACAACAAGCTTCAATTCGATTGGAACCTCATTGCAGGTTCTGACAGTACCTGTAAGGACAGCTCCTGCAGCGGTAAAACATTCATGAGCGTCTACCGTGGAATAAATATCGTCATTCAATTCAGCAGCTACAGTTTGTGACCAATCAGGATTGAATGGATACCATACAGGTTGAGTGCCGCCTGATAAAAGCTCTGAACATATTTCAGCGCGATCAATACAATACGTCAAGCCCTTCAAAAAAACAGGATTGGCGCGAAAACTATCATATTGACTTTGATTTACAACTGCAAAAACAAGACTGTTATCGCAAAAACTGATCGTTTCAATATTTCCGCGGAACTCACTTCCGTCATCGGTAATATCAGTATAAGAACCGTGAATTTTATTGTAATTGAAATTATACAAAAGCTCTTCGATTGAATTTATATCATGAACCAATATAGTGGATACTTCAAAATTCTCACCGTTATCTACCATCGAATAAGCATTTTTTTCGAGATAAACAGACGCATTTTCTCGCATTATATGATACTTTCCCGACCCTGTAGGGATAAAATCCCCGTTAGTACCACTTTTTATTATAGGTATATCACATAAATTTACATTATATACGGATTCCCTGTTAAAATAAACGACAAATCTCCCATCGGAAAGCTCTTTGAAATCCATAATATAATCAAACCGATCAAGATAAAAGGATTCCGAATCCATTGCAACTGAATAAGAATACACGCAATCCGCAGAAGTCACATATGTTCCGTCAGAAAATCTTGCATCAGGAGAAATAGTAAAAACAACATACCTTTCTCCCAATTCATAACTTGAAGCAATCACGGTTTCCGGCTCAAAGGAACTATCCACATGGACCAGAGGATCGTAACACAAAGACAAAAGATCCCTGTTCGTTCTGCTGACAGATAAATACGGATCAAGTCTTTCCCCTGTAAATCGCGCAAGAGTAAAAGTTACAGAGTAATCAACATCATCATTTTTATCAATCTGGTCATCCTCCAGATCATCCTGAAGTCCCGATTCAACCCATTGGTGAAAGTCACAGGACGAAAAAGCGACAAGACACAAAGCGAATAAAATAAAACACATTATCCGCCTTGCGTTATTAAAAAGTTTTTTAATCATTCTTTGACAACAGATTTTTTAACCTGATCAATTGCAGAAATTGCTGTATTAAGAGACTTTTCAGTATCAGAAAGAATTCCGTCAACATACTGAACAGCAACGTTTCTCATTTTGATCGCGTCCTGCTTTGCCTGATCTACAATAGCCTGAGCTTTTTCGGTTGCAATAGCCATAATCTCTGTTTCATCGACAAGAATTTCAGCCTCAGCCTGAGCTTTCTGAACGATCTCGTCAGCGGACTTCTTTGCCTTTGTGAGGAGTATTTCTGCGTTTTTCTTCGCTCTTTCAGTCATTATCTCAGCTTCTTCTCTTGCACGAGCGAGAGTTTTATCGCGAGTTTCAATAATTTCGTTAGCTTTTTTCAATTCTGAAGGCAGCTGCTGACGAAGAGATTCGATAATACCTCTCAACTTGTCACCATTGATGATAAACTTGTTGTTGGCAAGCGGAAGATTCCAAGAGTCCTCCAAAAGGTCCTCCAGATCCGCAAGTCTTTTGTCAAATTCACTGATCATAATAATGTACTCTCCTATTCTTAACTTCCCATTATTTTATCTTAATTTTTTATATACATCTTCATAAATACACTTTGGCACATAAAACTCCGCATTACCGCCAAGCTTCACAATAGCTTTTACAGCTGTAGAGCTTACATGCATCAATTCTGCCCGTGACGGGATAAAAACCGTTTCCAAAGAAGGCGTCATTCCGCGATATATCAGGGAATGTTCATACTCATAAACGAAATCCTCTGTATTTCTCAAGCCTTTCACAACGGTTCCGCAACCATAAGTCTCAGCAACCTCAGAAAGGAGTCGGTTATCTGCCACAACCTTGATCCTCGGCTCGTCCTCAAAGACTCTTTCACAGAAAGATACTCTCTCCTCGTCGGTAAAAAGAGGTGTCTTGGAATTATTAACGACGACAGAAACATAGACCTCTTCAAACATTTCAGCGGCACGGCGTATAATATCCTCATGACCACTTGTGATAGGATCAAAAGTCCCTGCAATGAGTGCTTTTCTTCTGTCAACAGCCATCATTCAGACTCCTTAACATTATACAGATAAACGGAAACTGTTCCGTATGTACGTTTGTCTATCAACTGAAGCTTTCCTTCAGATTCAGGCATTTTCTCTACAGCTTTACACTCAACAATGCAAAGTCCGTCATCTCTGAGGCATGAATCGTCTTTTCCCAACTCCGTAAGAGCTTTCTGAGAAAGGCCTCGTTCATAGGGTGGATCAATAAACACTATCTTAAATTTCTCTTTTGTGTCGCGAATATAGCGCTTATAATCTGTCTCTTTAACCGTTGCTCTGTCTTCGAATCCTGCTCTTTTCAGATTTTTACGGACAAGATCAAGGCTTTCCTTCTGATTATCACAAAAAACGGCGTGGTCAACACCTCTTGAAATAGATTCGATGCCCATCTGCCCTGTTCCAGCAAAAAGATCAAGGACTTTTCCCTCAAGATCAAATTGTATTAAATTAAAAATTGATTCCTTAACCCGCTCCAACGTTGGACGTATAGCATCCTCGTCCGCAGGAACGAAAAGTTTCAAACCTCTTTTAGAACCTGAAATTACTCTCATTTTATGTACCTGTTTTCAAAATATAAAAATTTCAATTCTGATAAGCATGATATTTCACGCAATAATCCTATTCCGTTTTATTATATCAGAAAATTTAACGAAATGCAAGGGGTTATGCAAATATTTTTGTGAAAAGCAACAATTTTTTTCTTTAATCGGTCATTTCAATCAATTTGGAGCATATAATTTACTACCCAACGAGAAAAAAACTTAAAGGATTGGTGATTTAAATGTTTATTCTATCCGCAAAACTCACAAGGAGCAAGCTGCTCACATTCGGTCTTATCTGCTGCTGTCTGGCAATAGTACTCATCGTTTCAATACCTCAGGGAGAAGAAACAACAGCAAAAACAAAAAATCTCCGTGGTGAAACAAACGAGCAGAGAATTGACTATCTGGAAAGCTTCGGCTGGAGCATTGTCGAAGAACCGCTGGAAAGCACCGAGGTAATAATCCCCTCAGAGTTCGATGAAACATACGAAAACTACAACATGCTGCAAAAAACTCAAGGATTTGACCTTTCAAAGTACAAAGGGAAAAAGGTTATGAGGTACACCTATTCAGTCGAAAACTACCCATCAGACTCTGCTGAAAATATCTGCGCAACCCTTCTTGTCTCAAACAAGAAAATTATCGGCGGCGATATTTCCTCAACTTCCCTTGGAGGCTTTATGCACAACCTACTCAAACCTGCGACAACACTTCCCGAAAACGACTCTAAACAGACAGTAGGCCCTACTGCAGATGAAATATTAGCCTCTATTCTTGAATCCTCCAGCGGAAAATAAATACTGAAAAACAGATTTAATCGGTTGTTTTAAAGCAACCGATTAATTTTTCTATTTAATTTTATTTAACACCTGCTAAAACATCACTGTTTCTTATTACAGGGTATTTTTCAGCAAAATCCTCATAGAACTCATCATATCCCGCCTGTCTGAGAGCATTTATTGCATCCAACTGCCACTCAGGAGTATTTACAGCAGAGAAATACATAATGTGATATCCGTACTGAGTCTTGACAATATCATAATCCCCTACTTTTCTTGATGAATCAAAGCACCATGCCTCAAATTCGGGAACCATCTTTCCTTTGACGATCTGAGTATAAAGACCGCCAACTGCTCCGTCATCACTGTTTGCGTCAGCCATTGCAGCAAAAGCTTCTTCAGAGCCTATACGAATCCACTCATTAAGAAGCTGTTCAGCTTTTGCATAAGCTTCAGCATCAGAGGCTTCCTGAGCCGCCTTCGTAGCTTCGTAATCGATCTCATCTGAACCTTCAACAAGGATATTTGAAACAGTATTTGTTGCTACAAGACAATGTCTTACGTCAACTGTATTATAACTGTCAAGAGCTCTTCCTTTGAACATTGTCACAAAATAACCGTTATTATACTCCAAAACTGTCTTATCGCCTGAAACCCTGGATTCATCAAAGAGCCAGTCTCCAAGTTCCGTAAATATCTCATCATAAGAAGCGGAAGCATCGGTATATCCATCAGGCCATGAAGCCAAAACATCATCAGACAAAGTAGATTTTATATATGGGTCAAATTCTTCGAGCGTTGAGATATTCTCAATCGCAGCATCTGCCGCAGCTTTTGCTTCATTTTTATAAGAGTCATCCAACGGAGCGGAACCGTCTTCAGTTTCGGGAACAGTATATGCAAAATGATAGATTTTGAAATCCACAGTGTCAAAGGATTTTTTGTTAGCTTCATAGTAAGCTTTCAAGTCAGATTCTTCTACGGGAATACTTTTAAGAAGTTCCTGATAGTAATAAAATGAAATGGCATCGTTCATTACATACTGCTCAAAATCTTCAACTGTAATATTTTCGCCGTAGTTCTCTTTGAGATAAGATTCAACCTCATAACCGTAAGTACTGAGCTGGGAATAAAAACTTGTAAGACTGTTCTGAACATCCGCAAGCTGCTGTTCACTAAGTTTAAAACCTGCATCTTCTGCTGCAAGAATCAGATAATAAACTTCCATAATGGCATACATTGCGTCTTCAACAAAATAATCTCTCCATGTCTGAGTCTCAGAAAGATACTGCTGGGAAAGATCTCCTGTAAAGTCAATACCAAGCATAGATACCAAGTTATAGTTTTCATTGTAAAAGTTTGAAATTGCTTCTTTATAATGGTAAAGCATTTCAACCTCATCTATCTCTTTTCCACCTACAGTAACAGCAACCTTACGGTCCCCGTTACCGTTCCCTGATGTACTTCCCGAACAGCTGCTTATAAGCATAAGAACAGCCAGAAGTACGAGCAAAATTGATTTTTTCAAAAGAAAAACCACCTTTTCAGTTTAATTTTTTTACCGATAAATTTTACACTAAAAATGGGGCAAATCAATACCAATAGTATGACAAAATTTAGGTTATGTAAAATTTCACGGAACATACACATAAACAACTCCCCCGAACACAAGAATTCGGAGGAATTATTGTTATTTATACATCTTTGCAAGACCGCCATCGGAAGTTTCACGGTATTTGGATGAAAGATCTTTACCTGTCTGGTACATGGTTTTTACCACTACGTCAAAAGAAATTTTTCTTGTACCGGAAAGGAAGTTGGCAAGGCTCAACGCATTTATTGCACGCATCGCAGCAACGGCATTCCTTTCAATGCAAGGAATCTGAACAAGCCCACATATGGGATCACAGGTAAGCCCCAGATGATGCTCCATGGCCATTTCAGCAGCATACTCGATCTGATCAATACCCATCTCAAAAAGCTCCGTGAGAGCCGCAGAAGCCATAGAACAAGCAGTTCCGATCTCTGCCTGACAACCGCACTCTGCACCGCTGATCGAAGCATTTGTCTTGACGAGATTTCCGATAAGTCCACCAACAGCCAAAGCCCGGATGATATCTTCATCGGTAAAGCCCTTTTTCTCCTGCATGTATTTCAAAACAGAAGGCAAAACTCCGCAAGCCCCACAAGTAGGAGCAGTAACGATTGTGCCACCACCGGCATTCTGTTCGCCAACCGCAAATGCATAGGCGCAAACTACCCTGTTTTCTCTTGTAGAAAGACTTTCATCGATATGACGCTGGTTATACAGAAATTGAGCTTTACGTTCGACAGCAAGGCCACCCGGAAGAATTCCCGATGTTGTAAGCCCTTCCTGAATCGAATTTTTCATAGCTTCCCATACCTGATAAAGATAATCCTTAAAATCAGGATCTTCATGGCGGAAAACGTATTCTGAAAGACGGATATTTCTCTCCTTGCAGTAAACCGCAATATCATGGAAACTTTTATGCTCATATTTTATTTCAACCTGAGCAGCTGATTCTCCGTCAAGAAGGATAGTGCCACCACCGACACTGTAAAAACGTCTGCGGCCGATCTCTTCGCCATTCTTAAATGCTATCAGATCCATGGTGTTTTCATGAAAAAGTTCAGTTTCCGTATAATTGAAAATAACTTCGCACTTATAAGGCTTGAACGTATCTGAAATGACCCTGTCAGTACCGTGACCTGCCCCTGTTTTAGACAGGGAGCCGTACAGTATTGCCTTATAAAAATCACATTCGGGAAACTCTGAAAGGAAACGCTTTACGGCACGTTCCGGTCCCATAGTATGAGAGCTTGAAGGTCCTTTGCCTATTTTATACAATTCTTTTAATGTCTGCATTTTAAACCTCTTCAGGGATTAAATATCTGCTTTATCACATCGTAAGCAGGTTTGGGAGTTTCGTCTGTGCGGAGGATTCCCCATGTTGTTTCACAAGGACAGTCGGACTGGTCGCAGAAGAAGCAGTGTTTTGCATCTTTGAGACAATATATCACCGCGCCGCCAACATACGGATGCTCAAGAAGTTTGGGAAGAAGCTGTCTGTAAAATTCTGCCTGTCCCTCATCTGTATGAGGAATTTTACAGTCAGTATACCATTTCTTTGCAATATGAAGCATTGACTGCATAATACAGCCCAAGCGATCTTCAGGCACGCAATGAAGAATATTTCTCTTTATCGGCGCGGGGAATGTTTCAATAAACGCATCCATATTTGCAATAGCATCATCAAAATTCTTGAAACCTACAGCCTGTGCATGTTTATCCATTTCCTCCTGACCGTTTTCAATAACGCCACCGGCTGAATTAAACCCGAATTCCATAAAAATTATAGGCTTTTGAATATGAGAATAAATTTCTTCAACCCAGGGAATAAAGGTATCCGGTCCACCATTTGACCATGTACCGTCGTAGAGGTCAACCCCTGTAAAATCGCAGTCACATTCACGGTCAATTTCAATGCAGTAATCCATCCAGACCTTATCTATACTGTTATGTCCCACAGGAGCATCGGGGTTACCTCTTTTGAAACCCTTCATGCAGGCTATGATAAAATTCTTTGCCTGAAACTCATTAAGAGGTGCTCTGAAATGTCTGATATGCATTTCATTTGTAATCTGCCAACAAGTTTTTATATCCTTATAATCCTCGGCAATAAACGCGCAGACCTCTCCGGCCTTTGCAAGCCCTGCGTCTGTAGTTACATCTATACCATGTTCAATGAAAGTATCAGGATAAGGAGTTATATTTATGCAGTTAATACCGTTTTCGGAAAATCTGATACATCTTTCCTTAAAATCAAGATAGCTCTGAGCCACAGATCCGTCATCATTGAAAGGATACGGAATATCTCTTCTCACCCAATAAAGTCCCGCATCTTTCAAAAGATCATAATTATCATTTGGGTGACATATACCCTTTATAAAACCGCCTGTTTTTTGATAAAGCCTGTCAAGAATATCATTCATTGAAAACTGTCTCCTTTAATATAAATTATACATCTATATTATAACATAAAAATTCACGAAAATCAAGTGCTTTGACGAAAAAAAACGATAAATAATATGATAATATTACAGTGAATAAAACTCACTGAGATGAGGAAGAATAATCTCAACAAAAAACAAGGAAACTTAAACCTCAAAAGGATGGTATATATGGCAATGATCCAACGTGGAGATATATTTTACGCAGACCTGAGCCCTGTTATAGGCTCAGAACAGGGAGGAATCAGACCTGTACTTATAGTTCAGAACGATGTGGGAAACAAATACAGTCCAACAGTAATCGCGGCGGCAATAACTTCGCGAATGACAAAATCCCGTTTACCTACACATATAGAAGTTGATGCCACAGAATACGGTCTGGCAAAAGATTCCATAATCTTGCTTGAACAGATACGGACTCTTGATAAAAAACGGCTGAAAGAACGGATGGGACATCTGGACGAAAACTCGATGAACTCCGTAAACCATGCACTGAGCGTAAGTTTTGGACTCAATATAAATTAAAAAGCCACATTATCTGAGTCCGATACCGCTATATAACGACATACAAATTTAGCATAACGAACCCCCTTGACGAAAATCATTTTTTGTGATATAATATATATGTACCAAAGAGGTACAAATAAAAAGAATCAACGGAACACAGGTTTCTTGAGAAATAGAACAACTGACATTTAAGGAGGCTAATACAATGTCATCAGTAGAACTTCACAAAATCGATTTTAAAAAATTTCTTGAAGCTATCGACCAGTGCAAAGGAGATGTATATCTCGTAACAGACGACGGTGATAAGCTCAATCTTAAAAGTAAACTCTGCCAGGTAATCGGTCTCACAAAAATCATTGAAGGCGGAATGATCTCCGAAGCAAAGATTGTTTGTGACAACCCGGAAGATGATACGTTGCTTTTCAGATTCAATCTTTACGGCAACAAAGTGCTTGAAGAAAACAGATAAATAAACAGATGACCATGGCGGAAAATTTCGCCATGGTTTTTTGTTGAAATTCTAAAAGTGACATTATTGTAACAAATCAACCGAACCCCTTGACAAAACCCAATTTTACGAGTATAATATTAGTGTTCTTTTTCAAGAGCAAAAAAACTCAAGAGTATGCGGGTGTAGTTCAATGGTAGAACCCCAGCCTTCCAAGCTGGTCGCGTGGGTTCGATTCCCATCACCCGCTCCATTTTTTTATAAGCCGAAAAATCTGATCACTCAGTTTTTTCGGTTTTTTTATATATAAATGTCTGTCACTGCATAAATCAAGAAAATCGGAACAAAATATAGCCATATCAATTTTTAAGGAGAAAATCCTTATGTGGCAAAGAGAAAACATTTCGGACAGATCAGAGTCAGAAAACAGTACATCTGAGGTTTCAGCAAATCTTCAGTATAACATAGCAAGGATAAAATCAATATTTAAAAACAATGACAACCTTAAAATGAGAACATTTATAACAAAAGGTGAAGAACCATATAAATGCGTGATTTTTTACATGGAAGGTCTCTCCGATTTTCAAACAGTCTCCGACAGATTCGTTCGTGGTATAATGGGGGAAGAACCTCAAAATACTGAAGATCCGATACTTGATATTTACGAGCGAATGACTTGCGAATGTGACATCAGAATAGAAAACAAAGAAAAACCGATCATATCCGCATTGACATACGGAGACTGCGTTCTTTTCACAGCAGGAAGCAAAAAAGCGCTCATCGCAAATACCAAAGGATGGATATCAAGAACAATAACAGAGCCTGAAAACGAAAAAGTTCTGCAGGGACCACGGGAAGGTTTCAACGAGAAGATCAATGACAGCGTATCATTGATCCAACGAAGACTGTGTACTCCCGACCTGAAAATCAGATATACAAATTGCGGAAAATATTCAGACACAAGAATAGCGGTCTGCTACCTTGAATCAGTAGCCAGACAGGAGACTGTAAATGAAATTCTGAAAAAAATTTCAGAGATCAATATTGACGGAACACTTGATTCAAACTACATCAAAGAGCTGATATCGGAACAAAAATTTTCCCCGTTCAAAACAATCGGATCAAGCGAAAGACCCGATACTGTAGCGGCAAGGATGCTGGAAGGACGAGTCGCTGTAATAGTAAACGGCTCACCTACTGTTCTTACAGCTCCGTTTATTTTTATTGAAAATTTTCAATCAGGTGATGATTACTATATAAACTACATCGCAGCAACAGTAGGCAGAATACTGAGGATAATAAGCTTCATTCTTTCAATCAGCATTCCCGCAATTTATGTTGCCCTTGTAACAATTCATAAAGAAATGATGCCGACAAACCTCGCAATATCAATTATTGCAGCCCGCTCAAGTGTTCCCTTCCCTGTAATAGTGGAAACTCTGGGGCTGATTCTTGTTTTTGAAATAATAAGAGAAACTGCATTAAGAATGCCATCAAATGTTTCTCAGGCATTCAGTATCGTAGGCGCTATCGTCATAGGAGATTCTGCCGTCAAAGCAAAATTCGTAAGCGTCCCTATCGTAATAATAATCTCACTCTCAGCCTTGACAGGATTGATGATCCCACGTTTAAGGGCTGCTGTAGTAACATACAGATTCAGCCTTGTCATACTTTCGGGACTTCTCGGTCTTTACGGTTTCATTTTCGGTATAATTTTCATGACTGTACAGCTTATTGATATAAAAAGTTTTGGAGTAAACTATATGGAATACATTTCAGTTCCAAATCTGAGGAATCAAAACGATATATACATGCGATTACCGTGGAATTTAATGAAAAATCGCCCTTGGACAATATCGGAAAACAAAATAAGACAAAGATGAAACGATGAATAAAAAATTCTTACCACTAATCCTCATCCTATTTATAATCACCCTAAACGCCTGCAATGACCATTCAGATATCGAATCGGATATTTTTGTAGTGGGATTTGCTATCGATAAAGCGGAAAATAAAGATTTTGAATATAAAGTAAGCGTTGAAGTCATTACAACCCAGAACTCAGGAGACAGCGCGAACATAGAAACCAAAGTTATCAGCGCTGAGGGAAATACGGTACTTGAGGCTATCAGCACCATGGTTTCGGAATCTTCAAAGGAGCTGTATTTTGACCACTGTCAGATAATGGTTATAGGTAAAGAAGTTGCTCAAAATAACATGATAAATATTCTTGACCTTGCATTCAGAGACACGAATTTAAGGCTTTCCATGCAGGTTATCATAGCCAAAAACTGTAAGGCATACGAAATACTCAACTCAAACAGCGTAGTGAACGTGATAAAATCTTACGAAATCGCAGAAACAGTAAAAATAAATTCAAAAGACATAGGTTTTGCCACAGAGACAGAGGTCTTCACTCTGCTGAATCAACTGAACGACATTCAGAAAAGCGGATTCGTCCCTGCATACACTATTACAGATGACATTGCAGATAAAAACATGAATATTCTTCAAGGCTCTGCAATTTTCAAAAACAGTGAACTTGTCGGTTATCTGGAAAACAAACAAAGCCAATTTATTCTTATGGCAGCGGGAAAATTCAACGAGGGTACACTTTCCTGCTATATTCCATCTCACGACCAACTGATGACTGTCCACATAAACAAATGCAAAAGAACCATGAAAACTTCAGTTGACGGACTCTTTGCAACAGCAAGAATAACTCTGGATCTCGAAATTTCTCTTCCTGAAATCCCTTCTGAAATCTCGGTAAAAGACAGTATCGAAAATACCGTAATTCAAAAAGATATTTCAAATTACATTGCAGAAAATGTTTACAGCACAATTTCGGACACTGTCAACAGATATGGAGCAGACGTATTCGGTTTCAGCACAAAGATTCAAGCTCAGCACCGAAAATTCTGCAGAGAAAATTCCGGCAGATGGGATGAGGTTTTAAAAAATCTGAAAATATCTGTCGTATGCAATATTAAGATAAAAAGCAGCGGTATAACAAACGACAGGATATATAAAGGCAACTGATATGAACAAAAATACGACCCCGAAACAATTCATCTCTCTTTGTGTACTGTTCATGATAACAAACGTACAGGTTATAAACCTATACCCAAACAGCAGAATAAACATATGGTTCGCTGCGCTGATAAGTGCTATTTTTTCAACTCCTGTACTGCTCATGTTTGCAAGACTTTCGGGTTTATACCCTGAAGAGGATCTATTCGGAATCATTGAGAACTCCATAGGAAGACCTGCAGGCAAAATAATAGGCTCTGTGTACATCATTTACGGCATATATATTGCCACGATCGTACTGAGATATCTGACAGAATTCATTCAGGTTGTTTCAATGAATGAAACACCTCAAATAATACTCCTGATATTTTTCGGTTTTCTCAGCGGATATATCATATTCAAAGGCCCCGATATTCTTTCGGAACTCAGCACACTTATAATTCCCACAGTTTTCGCGCTGTTTACCTTCATCATAATCTGCTCATTCGGATTTTATGATTATTCAAATTTCCGTCCCGGTCCGGATGAAAATCTCCGGACGTTTTCCGATGCGGCTCTGAGTATTGCATCTTTCAGCTTCGGGGAACTGATATTCATGATAAATTTTCTGAAAAAGACAAAGTTAAATCAAAACAAAAAATACGGTGTGATGCTTATAAGCCTGGCTATAGGAGCTTTTTACGTTGTCACACAGATATTCTCAAACCAGCTTATTCTCGGCACATTCACAAGTTCAATACTTTACTTCCCGAACTATGAAGCCGTCTCAATAATAAATATCGGAGATTTCATAACTCACATTGAAGTCATTTCAATAATATCATTTCTTATGTGCGTCACAGTCAAAGAAAGCATCTGTATATCGGTAATTTCTGATGGGGCGGCAAGACTTTTCAAGATAAGTAATAAAAAATTAACGGTAATCCTAACTACTGTCCTGATCATCATATGCGGATATCTGATATTCGACAGCACAATGGATATATACAACTTCCACAGCTTAAATAAATATATTGTGCTTATCTTGCAGGTAATAATCCCCTTTGTAATTTATTCCGTTGCGGAAATCAGGAATATTATATCGAAGTCAAGAAATACTATCAGCACAAACAAAAAAACCGAAAGGTAAAGGCCATGATATATAAAATTTCAGGAATCTTCCGCAATACTGAAGATGCACAGTCAGCAGCACGGCGTATAAATTCAATACCTGAAGACATTTACGAAATACGAATGAATTATCTAACACGTGAAGACGACATAGGATTATTGAACAATATAATATACTCTCCCCCGTCAATGTCCGTGCTCCCAGACCTAACACCCTTCAACCCGACACATAACGTAACAACAGAATACAGAACCGATAACACAAGAACCTCACCTCTGGATTTCGGGGAATCCTGCCGTCTTACAGTACTGACATCGCAATTCAACACAGAAAATGTCCAAAGCATCATGCATAACGAAAGCGGCTACGATGTCCGAATAACGGAATACGAATAAAATCTTTTCATAAAAAGTCAGTTCAATGCGATATGCACCCCAAAAGCCAAATACTTTCAGGGTGCATATTATTATATTTTATCTTTCATAAATCAATCAAGCATAAGTTGGTTATTAAGATTATGTATCAGGTTAAACCCGTTCGGATGATCATAATCCTCAGCAAGATATCCAAGAGCAGTTACAAGCTCGGAAACATTGGACTTAACTTTCTCAGGGGAAAGAGTCATATACCCATACAGAATGTTGCACCAAAGATAATCCGTATCACCGGAAGAATCATTAAGGCAAAGATATGCTGTCATATAAGTACGGAACTCAGCCACACCTGCGATATAATCGGATTCTTTTGCGGAAGAGCTGTATTCCTCAAAATGTTCCAACGCAGAATTGATACTGCTTTTGCACATCACTTCCAACTTCTCATTTTTGAATGAACCGTACTGGAACAGAGATACACAAGCGACCGACAATAAAACAATCACAACCGCAATTATCACAAATTTCTTTTTCATAAATCGTTCCTCTTTTCAATAAAATGGAATCTACAGTTTTATTATAACATATATAAAGGAATTTTTCAAGCATCATAAATAAAAATTTATAGCACATTATCAAAATACAAACGATTTTATATTTTTTACGAATAATAAGCCTTGACTTTTACATAAAATTGTGGTATACTATAGGAACATCCATCCTTAGCTCATTCGGATAGAGTACCGGATTCCGATTCCGTTGGCGGTGGGTTCGAATCCCGCAGGATGGACCAAACTAAGAAGTATACCTTTTGGTATACTTCTTAGTTTTTTTAAACATACAAGGGATTCGAATGGTGCACGTTTGCGAATGCCGCCTGTGGCGGGTGCAGTGAGCAATAAGTGCTGGGCAGCGGTCGAAAAATACGATGGAAGAAGCAGCGCGCCGCAGTATTTTTCGGGCACCGCAACCGGGGTCAACAGCAAGACAGCTCCGACCGCAGTCGGGCGAATCCCGCAGGATGGACCAATAAAATAAAACTGGCTCAATTTTTTTGAACCAGCCATATTTTTTATTTACCCGAGTTTATTCCCTCATTGAGCTTTGCATTTACATTACTTGCGATGCTTTGAAGTGACTCCATAATAGTACCTTTTTTACAAGCAAATTCAATCATGGGGAAAATTGTACCACCTGAATAAGAAAAAATCACTCTATCGAAATATGAATTAGTCAACTGAGTCATGTAAACCTCAGCAGACATTGGGTCAAAGAAGTTCATTGTCTTAAATTCTTCTTTCCAGGCTTCAGGGTTTTCATCAAGAGGAGCGAAAAGATATTCCATGAAACTACCGAGAAGTTCTATCTCCTCTTCTTTTTCCCTTGTTACATGATAAAACAACGTTTCATCTGAAACTACACCTATCGTATTATCTGTCGCCTGAGGACCATCGGGCATATAGCAATAACCCACCGCCTTCATTTCACCTGCAAGGTCACCTTTATTTGTTGAAATAAGATCCTCTATACCGTATCCGCCATATTCACACATCAGAGCGTACATGTTTTTTGAGAACTTATTTATAACCTTAGAATATTCTCCGGGCTGAGGGTCAAGAAGACCTTCGTTATACAGATCATTTCCAAACTGTAAAGCTTCAATAACTCTTGGGCTGAGAAGACCGTATGCATATTTTCCGTCTTCATCTTTTGTAATATATTCGCCGCCATTAGACAGGAGCAGCATTCTGAAGAAATAGTCGTTTGAAGGAGATAAGTATACCGGAAAATCAGGAGTTGAAATTGAACGGCAAGCTTCACCGATCAATCTGAGAGAATCCCAATTCCATTTACCCTGTTCATAATATTCATTTGGCGTGGGCTGATTTATCAACGTGAAAATTTCAGGGTTATACACAATAGCATTACTGAAGTTAATAAGGTCTCTTCCCCAGTAAGCAGACTCAAAACCGACGGTATCACCGTTCCACGTCAATGTATCCAAAAGAGCTTCCGAGCCATATTTGCCGCTGTAAAGATCTATAGTAGGGATCTCATTCAAAGGAATGAAATAATTTGCAAGATACATATCATAAGATGCTTTAAGACGGAAATATACAAAGTCCGCAAAAGGTATAGATGCAACAAAACTCATAGGAAAATCGTTTGGATCACCGCAATGAGTGACTATTTTACAGTTATAATCTTGTTCAAGAGAATCAAGATGCTTCAGAAGTTTTTCCTGACGGGAAGAAATCGCAACATCAGAGTCGCCGGAATAGCGCAAGTCCTGGTTTGCGGCATGGTAAACTCTGAATATCATACCGTTAAAATTAACTTCAGACATATTATCCCCAATAAAATCAAGAAGCTGAGGAGCATCTCCGGCACACGCTGTAACAAAAAGCATAAGAGCGATTACTGCTAACGCAAATTTTTTTAATTTCATTTTTTTTGATCCTTTCAATAAGCTGTTTCAATTTGCAAAAGACACGCGATATCGTCTGCCGTGTAGTGATACAGATAGTAATAAACCAAAACGTCGCTGTGGATCGAGTCGAGCGCCTTGATGCACGAAACGGCAGCATCCTCCAATCGGTGCGGCGGCAAAAAAATCCGCCTCACAAGCGGTCTTGCGATCACCTACGTCCTCTGTATCCGTCTTGTTTTTCACGATTTTACAGATTCGGAAATATACGCCCACATAATATTTGCGGTAAAATTCCTCAAATTTCGGCGTC
>JAZTZU010000003.1:0-23287 GCA_045637625.1 Eubacteriales bacterium | reverse complement strand
CCCTCACCTGTTCCCTACGCTGACATCGTTACAACAACAACTCACAAGACACTCAGAGGTCCCAGAGGCGGTATGATCCTTTGCAAGGAAGAATATGCAAAAGCTATTGATAAAGCTATCTTCCCCGGCACACAGGGCGGTCCCCTTATGCATGTTATTGCATCCAAAGCAGTTTGCTTCGGTGAAGCACTCAAACCTGAATTCAAAGAATACCAGACTCAGGTAGTTAAGAATGCCGCAGCTCTTGCAAACGGCCTTCTTGAAAAAGGATTCGATCTCGTTTCCGGTGGCACAGACAATCACCTTATGCTTGTTGACCTCAGAAAGTTCAATATCACAGGTAAAGAACTTGAACACAAACTTGATGAAGTCAGAATCACAGCAAACAAAAATGCTATTCCCAACGATCCTCAGACACCTTTCATTACAAGCGGCGTAAGACTTGGCTCCCCCGCTGTTACAAGCAGAGGCTTCAAAGAAGACGACATGAAACTTGTTGCAGAACTCATCTACAAAACAGCTTCAGATTTTGATGCTAATGCAGAAGAGGTCAGAGCGGCAGTTGCAGGTCTTTGCGCAAAATACCCCATTTACGCAAACATCGACTAAACTCTCACACCCGTCTGCCAAGTCGGTAGACGGGTATTTTTTACATATATGGAGATCAAAATGTATTCACCATTAGCAGCAAGACTTCGCCCAACTTCACTTGATGATTTTGTAGGACAAAAACATCTTGTAGGTAACGGAAAACCGTTAAGGAAGATAATAGAGAGCGGAATTATTCCAAATATGATCTTTTACGGTTATTCAGGAATCGGAAAAACAACTCTTGCCAAGATCATAGCAGAAAAAACAAACAAAACATTATATGTTCTAAACGCAACCACAGCCTCAACAGGTGATATTAAGCAAATAATATCAGACCTGGATTCTTTAACAGGTCAGAATGGTGTTATCCTATACCTCGATGAGATCCAATATTTCAATAAAAAACAGCAACAGATACTTTTGGAATTTATTGAGAACGGATCAATAACTTTAATTGCCTCAACAACAGAAAACCCATATTTTTATGTTTATAACGCAATATTGAGCCGTTCAACTGTTTTTGAGTTCAAACCGGTAGACAGATATGAAGTCAAAAAGGCAGTTGAAAGAGCTTTTAATATCATAAAAGAAGAAAATCCGAATGTTGCGTATTCAGTAGAAGCAGGAGTGCCCGAACATATAGCTCAGACCTGCGGCGGAGATGTCAGAAAAGCAATGAATTCCGTAGAACTGCTAACAGCACTTAAAGCAGGTCAAACAACAGTAACGGTTTCACTTGAGGATGCAAAAGCAATCTCTCAAAAAAGCAATATGAGATATGACCGTGACGGAGACGCTCACTATGATATTCTTTCCGCCTTCCAGAAGTCGATCAGAGGTTCTGATGAAAACGCAGCCTTGCATTATCTGGCAAGGTTACTTGAAGGCGGTGATTTAGCCTCTATTTGCAGAAGACTGTTGGTTATCGCATCGGAAGATATAGGGCTTGCGTATCCTCAGGCTATATCAATCGTCAAATCATGCGTTGATTCATCTTTGCAGTTAGGACTTCCCGAAGCACGTATACCGCTGGCTCAAGCAGTAATATTGTTAGCTACAGCGCCAAAATCAAATTCTGTGATCTGCGCGATAGATGCAGCAATCGATAAAGTTCGTTCAGGCGAATACGGCGATATTCCGGACCATCTGAAGGATTCTCATTATGAAGGCGCCGCAAAAATGGGCAGAGGACTCGAGTACAAATATCCTCATGAATATGAAAACAACTATATACCGCAGCAATATTTGCCTAATAAGATCAAGTATGATATTTATTACAAACACGGAAACAACAAAAATGAACAGGCGGCGAAAATATATTGGGACAAAATAAAGAAAAAATAACACTTATATCAAAAAAGAAAGCTCTTGAAATCCACAAACGGCTTTTAGATGCGTATCCTGAAAGAAAATGCGCACTGAACTTTAAAAACCAATACGAACTTCTTGTTGCCTCAAGACTTTCCGCTCAGTGTACTGATATACGGGTAAATATCGTAACCGAAGAACTTTTCAGGAAATATCCCACAGAAAAAGACCTTGCGGAAGCAGAATTTGAAGATGTTGCAGCAACGATAAAATCCTGCGGTCTGGGAAACACGAAAGCCCGAGATATAATCGAAGCTTCAAAACAGCTTTGCGAACTGAACGGAATATTACCGGATACAATGGATGAACTTCTGAAAATAAAAGGGGTCGGAAGGAAAATAGCAAACCTTCTTTTAGGAGAAATCTACCACCAGGACGGCGTTGTTATAGTTGACACCCACTGCATCAGGCTTACAAACAGGATGGGATTCGTAGATGAAGATAATCCAAAAAAAATCGAAGATATTCTGCGTTCCGTAATACCGCCCAAAGAAAGTCTTGATTTTTGCCACGCGTTGGTTTTTCACGGCCGACAAGTTTGCAAGGCGCAAAACCCGGACTGTGAGAACTGCATTTTAAATGATATATGCAAAAAACACATAAAAAAGAAAGGACAAATGTAAAATGAAATACAACGAACTTCTCATAAAGATCAGCTCAGCAGATGGAGAAAAAGCCTCCGCTATAGCAGCAATGCTTGATATAGGCGGATTATATCTTGAAGATTATTCAGATATGATGGACTGTGACCTTGTAAAACAAATAGGTCTTATCGACGAAGAACTGCTTGCAAAAGACACATCCAAAGCAACCCTGCACGTATATCTTCCGGAAAACATAAGCGTAGACGAAGCATCCGCATATCTCGAAGAAAGATTCACAAGCGAAGATATAAAATACGAACTTTCCCATGAGCTTATTGACGAGGAAGCGTATGCAAACGCATGGAAAAAGTACTATAAACCCCTCAAAATCGGTGAAAAGATCGTGGTATGCCCTCTTTGGGAAGAGTATGAATTAAAAGACGGTGAAGTCATGCTCAAAATTGACCCCGGTATGGCATTCGGAACAGGAACGCATGAAACCACAAGTCTTTGCATAGAATATCTCCAGACAGTTGTAAATAAAGGAGATAAAATACTTGACGTTGGCTGCGGAAGCGGTATCCTTTCCGTAACTGCCCTTCTCTGCGGAGCTTCTGAAGCGTTGGCTCTTGATATTGACCCAAATGCGGTAAGGGTTTCATATGAAAATGCAGGATTAAATACATTTGACGGCAAGTTTGAAGCTGTATGCGATAATATTCTTGATCCTGAAAGTGAGATCAGAAAATCATTGAACGGTAAAAAATACGATGTTATCGTTGCCAATATTGTTGCTGATATAATTATAAGACTTGCAGGGTTCATTTTCGAATACCTTGAAGATGACGGTGCTTTTATTGTTTCAGGCATAATAACAGAGCGCGAAAAAGATGTACTTCGCGCCCTTGATGAAAACGGATTTAAAGTCCTTGACCGCAGCGAAAAGAAAGGCTGGGTCTGCATTAAAACAGGCAGATAAATTTAATTTAAATTCCAATCAATGGGTTCCATGCCATGTTCGGCAAGGAACTCATTTGTTTTAGAAAAATGTTTACACCCAAAGAAACCATTATATGCAGACAATGGACTCGGATGAGCCGCCGTTAAAATACAATGATGTCTGTTTTTAATAATCTTAGCTTTCTCTTTGGCATTTGAACCCCAAAGAATGAACACTACAGGTTTTTCACGCTGGTCCAAAAGCTCAATAATCTTGTCGGTAAATAATTCCCAACCCATACCTCTGTGGCTGTTTGCCTGACCTGCACGGACAGTAAGTACATTATTCAGAAGAAGAACCCCATTATCAGCCCACGACGTCAGAGTCCCGCCTGCAGGAGGTTTTATACCGAGATCACTCTCTATCTCCTTATAAATATTAACAAGCGATGGTGGCGTTTGTACGCCCTCACGCACTGAAAAACAAAAGCCATGAGCCTGATTCGGACCATGATAAGGATCCTGGCCGATTATCACAGCCTTGACGTCATTGTAGGAAGTATGCTTTAACGCATTGAAAATATCATACATATCCGGATATATACGTCTGGTACTATATTCCTGCTTCAGAAATTCCCGAAGCTTCAGATAGTACGGTTTATTAAATTCTTCCTTAAGAAGTTCATCCCATTCATTTCCAAGATTTACCATTATTGTCCTCCTTTATATTCAGCAGCTCTGCGCAATAATTCTACCCTGTTGTTTTCTGTCTTGTTTTCAATAACCTCATCAAGCAGCTGATTCAAAATAAAACCGATACGCCGCCCCTGAGGTATTCCCATCTGAATCAGATCATTTCCGTTTATACAAAGATCTGAAAGTGAAAAACATGTTTTTTCTGAAAGCAGTTTTTCAGCAGTCGCTTCTACAGAATCAAAGCGTAAAATTCTGTCACGGACAATTTCCGACTGTGCGGCATTATCAGCCCTCTGAAGCTTAAGCAATCTGAAAAACTGTTCTTCACCCAAATTTCTCAGCAAACGCTTTATTCTTTTTTCCTCATTTTCTATAGGTGCATCATGATGCTTGATAAGCTCGGTAACAGTCGTTCTGAAATTGTTATCAAAACGCAAGTCCTTCAATACTCTATCGGAAATTTCAGTACTTTTTTGCGCATGACCGTAAAAATGACCGACCCCGTTCTCATCGGTAAAAAAACATTCAGGCTTACCGATATCATGGAAAAAAGCTGCAACTCTGACAATCTTATCTTCGACATCCAACGAGGAAACCGCCTTTACAGAATGAGTATACACATCGTATTTATGATACGGGGTATGCTGTTCAAAGTCAAACATCGGTCGAATATCAGGCAAAACGACTGCAAGGACATCACGATATTCCATCAATATTTTTTCAGCATTTTTACCGCACAGAATTTTTACAAACTCCAAAGAGATCCTTTCTTTTGAAATATTTCCCAGTAAATGAGCTTTTTCAAAGATCGCCTCAGCGGTGGGACCGTCAATTTCAAAACCAAGAACGGAAGAGAAACGCAATGCCCGTAAAATTCTCAACGCATCTTCTTCAAAACGTATCTGAGGATTTCCGACACAGCGTATAATACCACGCTTGATATCCTCAACACCCCCGACATAATCTCTGAATCCGTATTTCGGAGAATATGCAATAGAATTCACAGTAAAATCTCTGCGAAGAACATCATCCTCCAACCGATCTGAAAACTTTACAGCCTCAGGGTGACGGTTGTCGGAATAATCACCATCAATTCTGTACGTTGTAACCTCCGCAGAAATATCATCTTTTATAACTGTAACAGTTCCGTGCTTGATCCCTGTTCCAACAGTATACGCCTTATCTTCAAATATTTCAATTATTTTTTCGGGAGCTGCATTTGTTGTAATATCAAAATCATAGGGTTCCTTACCTAAAAAATAATCCCGCACGCAACCTCCGACAAGATACGCCTCATACCCGGAATCAGAAATAGAATCCAAAATAAAATTTACTCCAGCCGGTATATTGAAATCAGCCAAAATCTCACCTACTAATTCTTGAAGTTCTTAAAAATATCCCCTAAAACATAAAACGCTGATAACCCAATAACAAAAACTCCGAAAGAGCCAAGTATCAAATCTCTCGCGTTCAGCAGAAATACGTAATCTCCAGAGTTCTCGTATGTAACAAGAAACACACACGAAAGAACTATCATAACAAACGATATTGCAATGCAAAAATAAAAAAATCTGTACTTCAAATTCTTATCGGTTTTTATAGCTTCAAAAAGTTTTTCCATATAAGAGTCTCCAATCTTCATGTTATATAATAATTATAATGATTATCGAAAGTCGAAACGTTTAACCGTTTCGACAAGCCGATAAAATCGGCTTTTGTTAATTCAAATTGATAATAATTTGAATTAACTCGACATTCATTGAAATGAGTATAGACAAATTTTCAAGGAAAATTTGATGGGATTGGCTCTTTTAGCACTAACTAGGCTGTTTAAGCACCTTTAAAATGGAGCCAACCCTATTGAAATACAACCTTTCAGGTTGTATTTCGAATTTCTATAATCATTATAGATACGATCTTCATCTATCGGTTCTCCGTTTAAGGAAAACTCAACAAAACGATGATTTGGCTTGTCATATACAACACGCACACCCTTTGAGAACTGGAAGAACTCGCAATGAGAACCATCCCAGACTTCATCACGGAGCATATACAGGATCATTTTCTTCAGCTGTGCGCCCGTGACCCATAAAGCAAAGACAGAATCACCGTAAGGGATACATTCTTTGAGATCGGAAAACAGGATTATCGGTCCCATTTCCGAAGATCTTATACTTCCTGAGCCCACAAGCATAATATCCAGCCGCAAACTTTCCTGCAGTTTCAAAACTATAACCGAAGAATTCCTGCATATTCTGATGGTCAAGCTCGGAATATCCGACAAAAGCATTAAACATCGAACCAAGTTCAAACACAGGATGTCCCATACAAAGAGTATCCATGTCGATAAGCAAGGGTTCACCGTTCTGAACCATAATATTATTGGTATGATAGTCACCGTGCATCAAAGTATTCTGCTTCGGTACAGCCTCAACGAGAGCGAGGAGCTTCTTGCCCTGATCTTCAGGAATATGAGAAGCAACGAATTTTGCCCAGTCAAGCGCCGTTTCCCTCATATCGGGAACCACGTCATCCTCAACCTTAATGGAATGAATATTCTTAAGCATATCAACATAATAATTCACAGCTTCAGTCAGATCATCAGGGTTTTTGCGGATCAATTTTGATACACTTGTCGCGTTCAGAAGCTCGGTAACAGTTCCGTAACCGTCGCCAACACGAACAATGCCGTAAGGAATCGCGGTATTGACACCAAGAACAAACGCACGTCGTGCATTTTCACGTTCCTGCTTGATTTCGGGAAGAGCGTCAGCTGCAAAATATGTCTTGAGAATAGTTTCGTCGTCGTAACGGTAAACAGCACCGTTAGCACCTTTTGCAATGAATTCGCAACCCTCAACACTCATTCTCGGATATGCCTTCTCAACAGTAACCATATCGGTAAATCCGGTCATATCAAAAACTTCGTAAACATCAGAAGACACATTGATTATAGCAAGATCGGGGTCTTCTTTTCGAAGTCTTAAAATAACTCGCAAACCCGCAGAAGATATATACTCCAGCTTATCAGCATCCACGACAGTATGCTTGCCGGGATTTTCATTTTTAATATTGAAAATTTTCTCTTCCGCCTCTGGCGCTGTACTTCTGAACAAAAGAATCCTGAACCTTCAAAGTATCAACGAATTCCTTGGATTGCTCCTTGCTGTTCATGTCGTAATCTATACTGTCCGCTTCTGTGGATTTATAAATTATACCGTCAGAGCTTACAATGTTTATCTCAACGATACCATATTTATCTACTAAATCCTGCAACGAAACATCGGGGTCAAGCTCATATTCCACCTTGACTTCCTCCACAATACTGAGGAGCTGAATATCGGATTTTTCTTTAACGCTTGATTCCACGTCGTTGATGGCTGCGGTAAATACTTTCTGCGTTTCGATCTGAGCCATACCACCCTGAAGAATGAGAGTGAACGCGCTGGTTATAAGATAAGCAACTACAATGCAGCTGAGAAGTCTTCGCTGAAATGTGTTGGCAATACCCTCAGAGGTTTTCTTTCTGAAAAAGCCTTCATGGCTGAAAAGAGAAACCAGAATGATAGATATACCGACAGCTATGGAGTTACCAAGCATCATGGGCCAGGTAGCACCCTTAACAAATTCAAACGCCTGGGAAGAATCGCTCATATTTGTAATGAAGATCAATATCATATGGATAACTTCGCAGACAATGGCAATACAAACACCATAACCCCAAGAGGGCTTTTTGTTGTCAAACATAAGCTTGCGGAGGCCTGCCGCCATCAATCCGGCAAGGATCGTTGCTACACTGCAGGCAAGTCTTGTGTATGTTCCCGCACCCCAATATACAGAAAACCAGCGGTACAGACCACCGATAAGACCTGAAATAATACCTGCGGGAGCACCGAATATAAGACCTGCAGAAAGCGGTGCCGCATCACGGACGTTTACAATAGTTCCAAGCCACTCAACGCCATAGCTTGACGCAAAAGACGATACACATCCAAACAAGATACCGACAATGACCTGTTTTGCCATATACGGTAATTTCTTTACGGGAGTGTATTTATCGGCTAAGTAAACACAAAGCACAAGAATACAGTTAATCAATATTGGAATAGATAATCTCATTTAAACACCCCTTCATTAAAACAAATCCGCTATCAGATCCCACAGATAGCTTGCAATCAGATTTCCTATAACGCCAACCACCGTAAGCAATACCATATACAAAGACATACTGCCCTTGCTTATGGATTCTTTGGTAACGTTGTAATAGAAATTGAACTGACCCTGCAAATTATGATCTCTGTTCTGATGCCATTGGTAAGTAATAATATCCTCAAGTTCATAGTCTTTCGGAAGATAATTTTCATACAAAGCCTCTTCCAGACGATGAATACGGTAACAACCGGCATCGTTGATATCATAATTTTCATCAATAGAAAGCGTAATTACAGCCTTCTTTAATTTCTGACGGTGGAAAACACCGATTCTGGTGATCTCTTCGGGCAAAAGTCTTGATTCGTTGATACGGATCGAATACCCGTATTTTTCCGAAACCACGGGAGTGGTTATCAGATCACGAAGTCTTTCAAGCACATTGTTCATATTGACATGTGGCTTGAATATTTCGTTCAATGATTTATGCGGCATACGCCAGATAAAATATGCCTCATCGTTATCCAGATACGGCTGAAGTTGCTCAAGATCGAACCCGATCAGCGTTCCGGAAGCCAACAGCTCAGACTTATAATCAAGAGTGCTTATATGTACGATATCCACAGTTTTACCATTGTATGCGATCTCTGAAGTATGAGCATTTTTCTTGTAGTCCACGATACATGCAGCGCTGAAGGTCGCCTGCAGAATTTTTGTATCATTGAAACGCAACGACACATCATCTATTTCATCGGCAGAAACAGCAAATGGAATATAAACATTTAAAGCTCTGCTCGATTTGACCCCACGGATACGAACTGCAATATCAATATAGCTTTTACCCTTGGGGTTCAGCCAGTCGTTGATATAGACCGTACTTGTATCGTCACCGTCAATCCAGACTGCCCAACCGTCATCTGCAAATTTTCTTTCTTTTTTAGGCATCTCAATTTAATCCTTACATCAATATTTTCTCTCCGGCTACATATTTAGCCGTTATATTTTTTTCGTCCAGCCCAAGATAAACCGCACGTTCCATTCGCTCCGCCAGATTCAGACTCTGAGGATTTTTCGTCTGACAGATATTACCCTTTAAAACAAAGCTTTTCCCCATAGAATTTATTCTCCCTTCGGATACCTTACCATCGCATAATGGGAAACAGAAGATTTAGGTATAAGCTCTTCTTTCATCAGATCGAAGCCGTAGTGCTTATAAAGCCCCACATTTACTTCCTTGTTTGTCTCCAGATATGCAACCATACGTTCGTCATCGCAGAACTGAAGCATCGGACGCATCAGCTTACTTGCAATGCCCTTACCCTGAGAATCCCTTTTGATTGAAAGATTGAATAAATACCAATCGTAGTGATCAGTAAAAGTCTTTTTCAGATTCATTGAAAAGTTTTCGTAGATAAGAAGTCTTCCAATGATACCGGGCCCGGAATGAAGGATCAGCTTCAGACCGCCGTTCATCAGGAAAGGCAAAGTCTTACTTCCGGTAAAACCGAAAGGCAGCCATACCGCAAAACCGTTCATTTCTTCGCTGTCCGCGTATATCACAGCATCATCCGCCATGGCGCCAAGAGTTGCCTTCATGAGCAAACTGGAGGCACGCTCATCGTATTTGCCGTTGCTGAGCCAATTATGTAAAGGATAATCCTTATAAGCATCCGCAGAGGCTTCTGCCAGGCGATCTAAATCTTTTTTCTGTACAAGGTACAGACCTGCCCTTTCTACCACTTTTCTCGCAAGCGGAATTTCTATTTTTCTAACTAATTTATCCATCTGAATTCTCCTTGTTTTAAGGAAATCTACTTGATCACAGGTGCACTCTCAACCTTTGAGATGGGAAGGTGATTTTTGAACATACCGATAACCTTGTAAGGAATATTTTCCTCCTCAAGTATCTTACAGAAATGATCAATATAGGTTTTCTTTTTATTCATCTGCATAAATGTAATGCAGAAGTTTTCACCCACGTCCAGAATCTCAAAAAGCAGGTGGGCGTCGGTAATAATATGCGCACGTTCAACGTAATCAGTCATAGAACCCCAATCTTCACGTCCAACATAGTTTATGATAAAAGAATTATGTACATCGGGTTTTCGGTGGGTGTTCTCAGCTGCGCACTTGTTCTTTTCCTTCAAGCCCTTTACATTATCCACGATATCGGTATATTTATAGAACCGACGCAGAGTTTCGTAGGCGTATTCGGGCTGGGTCTGCAAAATAGTTGTGCCTCTGATCAAAGTACAGATCTTGCTGACATCCCAATCTTTCGCATTTTGCGGAATGAAGTAAAAGATATGCGAGAGAAGATCCTGGTGAGTCTTCGGACAGCCGACCTCGGCACGGTAGTTATGGCTGGTTTCAATACGCAAAGGAAGCTCGTTTTTGGGTACAGCCCTGAAAAGTGCCTTCGCCATAATTGCCGCAACCACAGACATGGGGCTGCCATCGTTTTCGGAGACATATTTCATCAGATCTTTTTTGGGGATCTGCAATTCGTAATGAACGCTGTCGCTGAAAATAAGATTTCCAAAACCGAACAGGTATTCCAATCCAGGGAACCAGACTTCGTCCTTGTTGGGCTTTCCAACAGGCTCATCCTGGGGAATATCTTTCAGATCGGGGTAGACATATTCTTCTTCCGAAATCGGAGAGTCTACCATAATTGTACTTCCCGGAAACATACTGCTCTATCTGATAAAAAGGTATAGGGGATTTCTTTGCTCCGAGAACACAGTTGCCGTAGCAGTTATTCTCATGAGGGCAAACGATCGAGCAGATAGCGCTGAGGGGATTATTCTCAAACAAAACTCTGCCTGCCTCATTCTCGTCCCCTTCCAGAAAGAGATTTATAACAGCAGGGATATCCGTCGAAATGGGACAGTTCTTTCGACATCTGGGAACCTTACACTTGAGACATCTGCCGGCAGCCGCCAAAAGTTCTTCTTTATTAACGTCTTTAATTAACTCGCTCATATTTTTCCCTTTCTATTATAAAAATTATTTTTTAATTTCTTGTTTTATTCAAAAGAACGAAAGAGGCGCAGGTAAGGCAAATCAATACCAATTCAACAACTCCGCCGACTGCCGCAAAAATGACAGCCCCTGTGCAGGTATAAGTCGTAACGTAACTGTCAAGACCTTCTGTTGCAACCTGTCTGAAAGCGTTGATCTTTGCCGCATAGAAAGGCGAAGCAACAGCTTCCTCGAAATTCTCGTTGATATTCGCAACCTCGGCGTTATATTCATCCTCGGTTTCTGCCATCAAATTAAAAACATAGCCGTTTTTATAGTAGTAATAGCTCTTCATTTCTTTTTCAAAGTTGGTATTTTTATTTACCATTGTTCCGTCGGGGTAGAATTTCAAATTTCCCTCAAATGAAACGCCCTCATATACGACCTCGTTATGATAGTTCATTCCGTAAGATATCGGTCTTGCAAGCATATATACATAGAATCCGATCGAAATAATCGTAACAAACAAAAGAATAACACTTATCAATGTTTTATTTTTTTTCATTTTTTGCTCCTTTACAGAAAACTCTGTTATTTATTTACTATTTTTCCGAGAACCTCAACTTCAGCATTGATCGTAGCTCCGTAATTCACGATAGAACCGTAGCAAAGAATGTCAACACCCTCACCCTCTGTCGAAGCGGAAAGGCTTGCGCCCTCATTCAGTTCTATGGAACCGTAACACTCCACGCTGCACACTTTTTTCGCTGACGCAGTTACATTTGCATTGCGTCCCACACTGAGAAGTCCTGCAACATTGAGACATTCGCTTATGGGGGCGGAGCTGTCATCAACGGAAACATTCAACGATGCATCATCCCAGACGATCAATGAACCGCCAACATTAAGGCCCTTACAAATATCTGTAGTACCGGGACGTGAGGTGATATTCAGAGTTGAACCCATTTCAATATTGATGTTGCCGAGAGCCTTGACAGCGGTACTGTATTTTCCCGCACCGTTATTTACCGTAACGGTCGCACCGTTCGCCAAGCTCAAAAAGCCTTCACTGTAAATGCCGTTTACAACATTCGAGCAGTCGGGCATTGTAACAGTAATATCTGTTTCGATCCTGATATTCTTTGCATGGATACCAACCGCATCGGTACAGGGGTTTTCAAACTCGATAGACAACGAGCCGTCACCTATAAATGTAAGATCGTAGCTGAGCTTATGCTCCAATGCATAAATTACGGGAACTGCATCTCCCGAAAGGATGAATTTATTTTCACCGATCAGTTCGATCATCAGATTTGTCCTGGAATAAATGACAACGTAATCGTATCTGATCTCTGCGTTATCAAAAGTGAGAACGTTGGTTGATGGGTTATAGTAAACTGTTCCGTCACCCAAAATATCATCCTCATTGTGTCCTGTTACATATATGCCTGCGACATTGATTCCGTAACCCTCTCCGATTACCTTTTCTTCAACATATGCAACAAACAGCACAGCAAAAAACGCGCTGGTAAGCATGGTAATTCCCAAAAGAACACAAACAATAATTCTGAAAACTTTTGTTCCTGTTGTCATAATAAAACCCTCCCTAAACAAAATAACTGTTTATTTGGAGCGTTTCTTTCCAAGCCTGTCAAGCCCTAAGAAGGCATATCCCACGGCGGCAAAGGCAACAGAAAGAACCGCAATCCACATAAGAACTCCGGAAACACCCTGAGTTTCAAGGTTTACAAAGAAATAGGGATAGATGAGAGGAGTTGTTGTAGTGGGAATAAGGATGGAAGAATCAAACTTCAGGATAACTGCCTGAATAAGAAGGAACACTACGTAACCAAGAGGGAACGCAATGGAAGCAATGGGATAATACCATTTTGTTTTTCTGCGTTCATAGAAAAGGAACCAGTCAGCTATGTACATAATGGGAAGAAGCACATGAGCCAAAAGGCTTCCGACACGCCAGTTTGCCTGAGGATCACGGCCTTCTGCACCTGCGAGCATAATATTGAACACAAGGAAAGTCAAAAGAATTCCCAGCATTCCGATAAACTTAAGAATAGGTACGGCTGAAACATAGCTGTCCTCTTTCTTTTTTGCAGTCTGAACAAGAGCGGCAATCATCACGCCGAGGCAGAAAAAATTGCTGATGTTTGTAAAATGTACGTAGAAGTCCCAACGTATAACGTTGATGTTGTCAAAGATTCCCAGACTTGCTATTGTACCCACAAGACCAAGCGTGCAATAAACTGTCTGATAAATCAGCTGAGCTGTTCTGTTTTTAATCATAAGAATTCTCCTTTATGTTTTTTTATTTTAAAAAGCAGAAGGTGTTTTTCACCCCATCGTCTGATTTAATCCGGAGTTACACCAGATGAAGAACCACCGCAATCACGAACAAAATAGCTACAAGAAGCGCAATGGCTGTGGGGACAAGCATTACCCTGAGTATATAAGTGCGGATCTTTTCTTTTTTTGACTCATCCGTTTCTTTCTTCAAGCGAATAAAAAACGGAGTGATCACCGCTGCAAAAACCAAGGCAGAAATAAAGTAGGCCCAAATACCAATTCCAAAGAATAATTGCCCCATAGCTATAAGAGCAATTATGATCTCAATAACGAGAAAAAAAACAAACTCTTTCTTCTTCATAATTCAGTCTCCTCATTTTTTACATTTTTATAAAATCCTGTAACCTTACAGGCTTAAATAGCACTGCGGGATCTTTCGATGCGATCGGAAAGCCTGAAAGACCTGAAAAAGCACATCAATTTTCGGCTCCGAAACCGTGCAATCCCCCATACTACTCTCATCAGTATATATTATAACATATGCGGCGTTACAAATGCGTTACACAACAAAGCAAAAAACCATTTTTTTAAACATTTTTTCGGTTCCGGAAGAAAAAAATAAAGCGGAGACTCAATACCTTTCGGTAAAGCTTCTCCGCTCCAAATCTATTCTCCAAACAAAAGCATTGCACAGGTCTCTTCAGCCCAGCTGTACTGAGTCATATATTCACCGTGAAAATCAGGTTTTCCCGTTTCAAGATGGCTGAAATAATCGCACTGCAGCAACGAGGTATCGACCCTGTAGCACGGGGTCTCATGACACAGAACCGCCTCCGCACCGACGGACCTTAATGTATTTTTCAAGTCCATTACAAGCTGACGGAGATATGCCGAGTTCTTTGTATCGTCGGTATCATCGGGAAAAAGTACAGCGCATATCTGCTTTGCAGTCATTCCCGCGCCGTTTCTGTCTACAAGGAACGCAAAAAGCTCCTTTGTCTTCAGACGCTTGAATACAAGAGTCTCGTTTTTCGCGTAAACCTCAAAATTCCCGAAGCACTTCACCGTAAGCAGCTTTGTCTTTTGGCGAATTCCCTTGATGTTATCTATTTCACCCTGCACATCTGCCGCAGAGATGGGTTTCATCAGATACCCCGATGCATGAAGCTTAAATGCGGGAATCGCATATTCCTCATAACCTGTACAAAAAACGATCTTGCAATCGGGGCGAACCGAAAGGATCGATTCGGCAAGCGCAAGCCCACCCATGCCACGCATATTGATATCAAGGAAAGCAACATCCAAAGAGTTATTCCGCACAAAATCAAGGGCTTCTTCACAATTTGAGAACTTAAAAATCTCCGAAACATCCGGGGACATTTCGAGCGCAGTAACAAGCGCACCCAACATCAGCGCTTCGTCATCAACCGCTATCGCAATCATTGTTATAATCTCCATTCCGCCGCCAAACAGCGGCACAAATACTACATTAAATTCAAATGGGTTTGTTTACAAACAAAAATGGGATCTGTCCCCATTTTTAATTTGAATTTGGGCGTGAAACAGATATACAAAAGAGGCTCGTTGATTTATCTTTCACGATACATCCTTGGGAATCGTAATAAGAACCTTCGTACCGACACCTAATGTGCTTTCGATGCTGAGAGTTCCGTTAACCATAACCTTAAGTCTCTCACGGATATTTCTGAGACCTACGTGCTTTCTGTCATCAAACAATGTGCTGACATCAAAGCCTGCACCGTCATCCTCCACGGAAACGCAATATGCAGTATCTGTCTCATATGTCGAAACACGTATCGTACCGCCGCGAGGAAGTTTCATGAGGCCGTGCTTTATGGCGTTTTCAACCACCGGCTGTATTGTAAGGGCGGGAATATGGAAATCATCGGAATTTCTTTCAAAGGTAAAAGTCATATCCGGGAAACGCATATTTTCAATATTGATATAGTAATGCACATGTTCCATTTCCTGCGACATCAGTATCGGTTTGGGATTATCAAGCTCTCCGAAATTTCCCCTGAGATATTTTGAAAAATTATGCACCAACTCTCCTGCTTTCGGAGGATCCAGTTTACATAACTGCTCAATGCTTCCCAAAGTATTATAAATAAAGTGAGGACGGATCTGGCTCATCATAGTAGAGATCCTGGTTTCTGCAAGCTCTGCATTAAGAACCCGCTTTGCCATCATCGCCTTTTGGGGAATATGCAGATGGTAAGCATAGAGACCTTCCTTATCAAAAGCATCGGGGTCCAAACCATAAACATCTTCGGGAATTTGGGGAAGGATATCGGGTTCCTCTTCACCCAAAGCACTTTCGGGGAACGGATAGAAGAACTCACCCTCACAAACAGGGCTTTCAGGCATTCTTATCCGCTCTGAGGCAATACCTTCAGCTCCAAAACGTTCGGAAACGTATAAATAAAGCAGACTTTTCATCAACGGCTCCACGCCCATTCCGTCCGCAAGATAGTGGCTGGCATCTATAAAGATAGTTTTATCCTTGCAGCCAAATGATACAAGATGACCGTTACATTCCTCGCTGCCCGAGGTAGCGGCTCTGTCATCAGGAAAAACAGGTAACGGACGCTCGTTGTGACGCAATACAAGCTCCTCACCCACACGTTCGGCAAAAACACAAAAATATGGGTAACGCTTCATAACTTTTGCCACAGAACGGGACAAAATATCGTAATCAACAATATCTTTCATTCGTATTGCAAGTCTGAAGGTGCTGAAAAAATCCACCCCAGAACCATACATCAAAGGATTCGGCTTAAAATTCATTTTCATAAGTTCTCCTCAATTTTGGATTTATATTATTCTGATTCATTTTCAGAATTTTTCGGAAATACAACCTCATATTCAGATATCTGAAAACCGAGGCATCTATGTCTTTCAACATAGAAAGCTTCCATATATATTTTAACATATGGTGCGTTACAAATGCGTTACAGACAAAAAAATAGGATATATACCATTTGGTATACATCCTATTCCTGACTTCTCCAATAAAATCAAACATTGATACAAGTCTGTTTTTTTCCCCTGAAAACACAAAAGTATAACCGCATTACGAAAAACAAGGATTTCAAGTCAGCAGTACAAAATGGAACTCATTTTGAAAAATGATTCTCCAATGCGTTTTTTATTGCCAGGTAATCATTTGTCAAAATACAATCTATTCCCATGTTTCGGTAAGCAATAGCTTCATTTGGGTCATCTGCCCAGAACACATTACATAAAATGCCATGTTCATGCGCCATATCCACACTTTGTTGATTGAAATACGGTTTGAACAGCTGAACCTTTTGAACGCCAAGAGCAATTGCACGCTCAACGATTGACAGAGGCTCTTTATTTCCATCCCAGCCAACACAAACGCATATATCCGGAGCATAACATATCACTTCTTTAAGAATTTTGTCGTTGCTCGTCATAAAATAAATATGCTTTGCGCAGTCATATTTGCGAACCAATCCGACGATCTCTTCTATCATGTTATCCGAAAAATCCACATCCCAGATCTTAACGTGAATATTCATTATGACACGCCCTGCAAATTTTTGCAGTATTTCTTCAAAAGTGGGAATCTTAAGACCGCGGAAATTTTCGCCATGCTTGACACCAAAATCAAGAGCTAAAAGTTCTTCATACGTATAATCGTAAATATTTCCACTACCGTTACTTACTCTTTCAAGAGTACTGTCATGGCACGAAACGAGAACTCGGTCCTTTGTTGACCAAATATCGAATTCGATTTCTTCCGCACCAAGAGCCACGGCGGCACCAAAAGCAGGCATGGAGTTTTCAGGCGCAACGGTATTGAAGCCACGGTGGGCGCAAAGTCTCGGATATTTCATAATTGAATCAAAGGGAACAACCGAAGCTCCGCCGTTACGGTAAAGCCAAGGTCTGCGACCTTCCTCGATGTATTCATAATGAGCCTTCATTTTTCCCTGATGGCCTGCGGCTTTGTAATATTTTTCCGTAGGATCGATCTCGCAAACGCCAAGACCAACCCGATTCTTCAAATTTACAAGTTCTTCACCCTTAGGAGAAACGACCATACTGCATCCGCACACTTCAGAATCATCTCCAAGAGACACCGATGAACGTACAAGGTACGCATTGGTTTGATAACAAAGAAATTTATTGATGATAGAAAGTGCCTCATGAGTGTCTGTTCGCTGCAAAGAACAACCTATTATGATATCAACATTTTCCCGAGCGATTTTCGCGAAATTCTCGTAAAAATAGAAATCATAGCAAGTCAGAAAGCCGAAGCGAATTCCGTCCATTTCAAGAACGTAAGGAGGATTATATTCATAACTGTACTGAACATCCAGTTCATGTCCGCCTTCCGCGTCTGTTTTGACCTCACTGGGGGCAGGATGTGCCTTGAAATAGTGACCGACAACCTCTCCGCTTCTGTTGATCGCATAGGTGGTGTTGCGAATCCCGTGTTCAGTCTGATACCCCGCATTGACAAAAAGAAACGAATCACATCGTTTTGCCGTGTTTTTTGCCTTTTCCAACAAAATCGGGCTGTATTTTAACACCGTATCATAGTACCCAGACTTGCCTTTCACATCCGCAAGCGCGTCACTGTATTCCGGCAAAACAATTAAATCCAGGCTCTCATCACATTGCTCCAAAAGAGCCAACAATCCCTCAAAACATTTGCCGACATCATTTTCATTAAAAGAATACTTTGGTTGCAGCACACATACTTTCATATAAACGATCTCCTACCGAAATTTAATTGAAGTTTAGACTATTATACCACAAAAAACATTACATGTCAATCGTATCGTACGAGAAGACAAAAAAATAAGTAGCATACTCAATGTATGCTACTTACCATTAGACTCATGGGACAGAATTGCAACTCGTAAAATCACGGCGAAGCCGTGTATGAAATCCGCAGCTTGTCTGCGGTATGGAATCAACACGAAGTGTTGAATGTAATCAATCCGAAGGAGGATACACGCTGACGCGTGATGCCATGCCGTCGCTTTGCGACGGATTCCATACACCCTGCGGGTGATTCCATGCCAATCCTTCGGATTGGATAGAAAAAAGACCGTTCAAAACGGTCTTTTTCTTGGTGCACCATCAGGGATTCGCCTTTGCTGCGGTAAAGAGTGGAGGCGGCTCTGATGCTCCAGTGGAGCGTCCTTCACTACCGTCCATTCGAATCCTCAATGAACGATAAAAAAGACAGATAGTATACATTTTTAGTATACTATCTGTCTTTGAGTTACCCCAACAATTTCGAACCTTAATACAATGGTAAAGTTCCTGTCAATTCGTCTGCAATATCGGTAGGCAGAGGCTCTAACGCAAGACAAGTTTTAGTGGGTATCCCATGAAATTCTGTCATTCCCGCATCAGTGATAACGGATGCGATAATCCCTCTTTCTTCTGCTTTCTTAGCTATATCCGACAGCGCTTCCTCAGAATCCACGTAAACACAAACCTTTGCACAACCATACATAAACCAATCAGACAACGGAGAGCTTGGCTTGTCAGTATCCTTCAAAGCAAGTCCATCCGCAGTCATTTCGAACTCGTCCATGCGCTCTTCTTTACTTAGTGCCATCAAAATAGCTTCAATACAGGCATGCCCTGCCTGCGCAGCAATCTTTCCTTTACGCATTTTAAGATCTCGACGCATTACTATCATCATTTTGGATTTATACATTGCTCTCGGTGCCTTTCTTAATTATTTATTACATCATATATTTATTATATCAATAAAATGTTGTTCTTTCAATATGCTTTTGTAAAGTTGCATCTTCAAGCCCAGAAGATCGGCAAAAAGGTGCGATAGTGAAGGAGTGATGTTTTTTACCCCTACAAACACGAAAAGCCCTTGAAAATCAAGAGCATCAACGCAACTCTATAAAATCACGGCGAAGCCGTGTATGAAATCCGCAGTTTGCCTGCGGTATGTAATCATCACGAAGTGATGTATGGAATCAATCCGAAGGAGGATACACGCTGACACGTGATGCCATACGCCTTCGGCGATTACATACTCACCTGCGGTGAGATTACATGCCAATCCTTCGGATTGGATAGAAAAAAGACCGTTCGAAAACGGTCTTTTTTCTTGGCACCCGCAACGGGAATCGAACCCATAACTAACCCTTAGGAGGGGTTTATTATATCCATTTAACTATGCAGGCATCATTGTTTATTATACCGATAAAAAACGATTTGTCAAGATTATCGCCAAAAACTGTAAAAGAAAAATAATTCATCGCTAAATATTGATATAATTCGCCAAAACTGTTGACTTAATCGGACAAAAGGTGTAAAATAAGAAAAATTATTGATTTTTAAGATTTTTTTGTAACTTTAGTTTCGGAGCTTATTATTATGAATAAAGTCAGAGGTGTGGGCTCGATCGTGATGTGGCTATTGACCGATTGGCTCATTTTAATGTGCTCGACATTTGCAGCACTAGTCTTGAGATTTGAATTTAAGATCACACAATCTTTGGAATACGTCGAGGAATTCTTCGTCGTTTCCGTGATAATGCTGTGCATCTATTCCGTCTACTTTTTTGCAATGCAATGCCAACGTATCCTGTGGCTCTATGCGGGCGTTGTCGACGTTTTCAAGCTCGCAATAGCGGTCATCGCGACGAGTATAACGACAATAGGCATCGATATCGTTTTGCCCTCGTTTTCAAACGGAGAACGTATGCTGCCCTTGAGCGTGTTTCTCATCGCCGCACCGCTTTCCTTGATCTTGATCCTCGGCTTGAGACTCGTTGCTCATTACTATAGCAAGATCTCCGCATTCAAAAGCTACCCAGACGAGCCGAGTCAGATCGAGCGAGTAATGATAATCGGCGGCGGTAGCGCAGGCGTGCTTTTGATACGTGAGCTCGAAAAGAAAAATGCATCTTCAAAATACGTTGTCGAATGTGTTATCGACGACGATCCCAAAAAGCTCGGAATGAGCGTTCACGGAGTCAACGTCATCGGAGACCGAACAAAGATCGACGAAGCCGTAAAAAAATATTCCATCGATACGATAATCTTCGCGATGCCGACCTGCTCAGCGAAGGACAAGAGCGAGATCTTGACCATCTGCTCGAAAACGGGTTGTACGGTAAAGACCATCCCCGGTATCCAAGACCTCCTCGACGGTAAGGTGTCGATAACCCAAATGCGTAACGTCGAGATCAACGACCTCCTCCAAAGAGAACCGATAAAGATCGATGTCGCGAAGATCTTGGGCTATGTGAAGGATAAGACCGTGCTCGTAACGGGTGGCGGCGGATCGATCGGCAGTGAGCTTTGCCGTCAGATCGCATCCCATTCACCGAAAAAGCTCATAATCTTTGATATATATGAAAATAATGCCTACGATATCTCGAACGAGCTGAAGGCGAAATTCCCGTGCCTTGACCTTGTAACACTCATCGGCTCTGTCCGTGACGAAAAACGTCTGGATCAGCTTTTTAAAGCTTATAATATCGATATCGTATACCACGCCGCAGCGCATAAGCACGTTCCTTTGATGGAGGATAGTCCTCGCGAAGCGATAAAGAATAATATCCTCGGAACGCTCAATACAGCAAAAACGGCAAGTAAATATAAAGTAAAACGCTTCATCTTGATATCGACCGACAAAGCCGTCAACCCAACGAACGTAATGGGCGCAACGAAGCGTTGCTGCGAGATGATCGTCCAATACTATAATTCCATCTCCGAGACCGACTACGTTGCGGTAAGATTCGGAAACGTGCTTGGCTCGAATGGAAGCGTCGTTCCGCTCTTCAAACGTCAGATCGCCGAGGGCGGCCCCGTGTGTGTAACTCACCCCGACATCATCCGTTACTTTATGACTATCCCCGAGGCAGTTTCGCTCGTTTTGAGCGCAGGTGCATCCGCTAAGGGTGGCGAGATATTCGTGCTTGATATGGGAAAACCCGTCCGTATCCTCGACCTTGCCGAGAATATGATACGTCTCTCGGGCTTCGAGCCGTATACCGAGATCGACATCAAATTCGTCGGATTGCGTCCGGGAGAAAAGCTATATGAGGAGCTTTTGATGGACGAAGAGGGATTGACGAAGACCGACAACGACCTCATCTATATCGGAAAACCGCTCGTCCTTCCCGACGACCTTCCCGAAAAGCTCCAAGAGCTCATCAAGGTGGCATATACCGACGAAAAGGATATCCGCCTATGCCTGAAGGAGATCGTAAAGACCTATAGAATACCCGAAGGACTGAAATAATATACTTATCAATAGATACGTAGAAATACGTATCTATTATTTTTTTCTTTCGGGGGCAAAAAATGATCTCGCTTTGTCTTATTTGCGCGTTGGTGTTCGTCAACGGATGGACCGATGCACCGAACGCGATCGCAACAGCCGTCGGTTGCGGTGCTTTGAAAATGCGCCAAGCATCGTTGATGGCGGCGGTAATGAATCTTCTCGGGTTGACGACGGCATATCTTACAAGCGGCAGGATCGTCGACAGTATGCAGAATATCGTCTCGCTCGACACCGATACAATGGAGCTTGCTATCAACGTCGCATCGGTCGGAGTCGTGCTCTGGGCAGTCGCCGCTTGGTATTTTGGATTGCCGACAAGCGAGAGCCATGCTGTCGTAGCTTCGCTTTGCGGCTCTGCCGTCGCCGCGGTCGGCACGATAAACAAAGGCGAGCTCTCGCTTGTGCTCATCGGCTTGATCACCTCTCTCACGCTCGGGTTTGCTTCAGGATGGTTGATCGGGTATATAGGAGGACGAATACCCATCCGTGAAAAAACGCTCAAAAAAGCCGTAATAACGTCGTCAGCATTGATGGCGTTCTCTCACGGTGCGCAAGATGGTCAAAAGCTTCTCGGAATGATGCTCCTTTCGCTTGGTAGTACTGCAAACGGAAAAAACGAGATATTGCCGATGATCCTTGTTTCCGCATTGATGTTTCTCGGAACGTCGGTCGGCGGAAAACGTATCGTTGATAAGGTCGGCTCGTTGACTCGACTCAGCAATAAGACGGCGTTCTGCGCAGACCTTGGCGGCGCGGCTTGCGTCCTCGCTTCAACGTTTCTCGGGATACCGCTGAGCACCACACATTCGAAGACCTCCGCAATAATGGGCGTCGCGGCGGCAGGGAAGCGAATGAAATGGCAGCTCGGACGTGATATGCTCGTCGCTTGGCTGCTGACTTTTCCGCTTCTTTTTCTTTTCGGCTATTTCTTTACCTTGATCTTGATATAAAAAACCTCCGACCGAGAAGGCCGGAGAAAATTTCTATATAAGCGTTAGGCTTACGGCAAAGCCTCGAAAGCGTCGATAGTCTTTTGAATAGCAGCCACAATGCTTTCCTTGTTTTGTCCGAGGTAGGACTCAAAGTTGTTGTCGCCGTTTGCGCTGATACCGTTACCGATATCAAAGAGAACGAGGAGGTTGCCCCAAGAAGAACCGAATACGATACCGAGGTCGTAAACTCTGTTTTCGAAAATGATGTCGAGCATTTCTGCGGACTTTTCATTAGCTTTACGGAGCTTGAGAAGAACCTCATAGTAGCTGTAGTTCAACGTATCCTTGGAAGCCTCACCCATAGCTGCGAGCACGAGAGCAGCAGTCTTGGGATCGGGGTTAGTCGTCGGGATAGCAATACCGGGAGTCAATACTGTG
>JAZTZU010000002.1:0-49544 GCA_045637625.1 Eubacteriales bacterium | reverse complement strand
TACAGAGACATTCACATTAGCCTCATATGTAAACGGGAAAAACACTCCCGTGATACCGCTGTAGGACATAATATCCGAAAAATGAACAGGTTTCGTAGAGGAATACCCTGAAATAAGCGTAGGATAATCCGATTCAAGAGTATCGTAAGCTTCCCTGCACTTTTCTGAAATCAAATCTACAGTCATATTCGTAATCGCAACGCCGTCGGAATCTTCTGTAAGCTCAGAACGTAAAGAGTTCGCATTATCCACCAAACTTTCGCAAAGATCATACAATTCCTGAGTCGAAGATTGCTGAAGTTCAAAACCTGAAACCTCAGTGAATGTGAGTCTATGATAATTTATACCACAGAAAAAAACGAAAAGAAAGCAGATTATGCTGGCTATTGATGCTATATTCAGAACAAAATCAAAAAGCCTTTGAAAACGTTTTTCCCCAAAGATAAGCTTCACAACGGTATTTAAAGTATACAACAGAATCAGACCGAAAAAGACAATAACCACAATCTCTGCCACAGAAACATCCACAGACGAACTGAGAGAATTTATAGCCTTTGAAATTATCGGATAAATGTTAGTGGCGTACCACTCTGCCCATGTCGGATTCTGAGACACCAAATATATCACAAGTAAGGATATTGGACAAAGCAGAATAACCCTGAGGCTATTCATTGTATGAGAATGATTTTTCATTCAATTAACCTTCCTTTTTCACGAACCGATTTAAAAAAATCACTTAACAGCTGTTTGCTTTTTTCCTCAAAAAGCCCAAAAACGACTTTCGGTTTTTCAGGGAAATAATATTGGAGAGAACAAACACTTCCCATTGAACCGTAAATCTTGTCCTTCGCAGAGACATAAACAGTACTGATTCTGGAATTTATTATCGCACCCGAGCACATTGCACACGGTTCAAGAGTTACATACATTTCACAACCCGTCAACCGCCAATCGCCAACAACGGAAACTGCTTCTTTTATTGCGACAATCTCAGCATGAAGCAGCGGATCCTTTTCAGACTCACATTTATTGTAGCCTCTGCCGATTACATTTCCGTTTTTCACAATAACAGCCCCAACAGGAATCTCCCCCAAAGAAAAGGCTTTTTTTGCAAGATCAAAAGCTTCCAGCATAAATTTCTCGTCCATGTCTTCCCTCCATTCACATCATTTGCTGTATTTAGCCAAAGAACCTCTTACAGCAATCAGAAGAGGTTCGTATATTATGACAAAAGATTTTAAGTTTTCACAATGCACTTCAAGTTTATTTAAAAGTCGGCGTATTTCAGCCATAATAACAACAGCCTTTTTCGAATCATTCAAAACCGCATATTGAAATTTCATCAAAAGACAAATAATTCGTTTAACCTCGGAGGTGAGTTCTAAGTTTAAAACAGGCTCCCCCGATAAGTTCTTTTCATCTTCGGCAAGCTGAATATATGCAGAAATTTCTTTTTCAAACTCATCATCAGTTTCAGACTGAATTATCTGAAATTCAGATAAAAATTCGATAAAAACAGCATCCTTCAATCTGAAATTCAAGAACCCATTATCAATCGAATACTCAGAAACAAACGGAATATCTTCGTCAAAAGTCAATTCTGATCCGAGAATTTTTGGAGCATTACTGTAAAAATCAAACCCCTCAACAGTGGAAATATCCACAACCGGAATACGTTCAAACGCATTGTGTCTCTTGATACATTCAGAAATTTCAAACCTTATTTTTTCATAAAGCGTCATTTATTATAAACCGAAACTATCATAGAGTGATCTCCGGCATAAAAATTGTTAAATTCAAGAGAATAATCGACTTCTAATTTACCACCGTTTTCACTTATATCAGACTTGATACGCTTTGCAGAAACCCCCATAGAAAGAGGGCCTTCACGGTCATCTATTCGCATGGAGCAATGACGAACACCTTTTTCCATTATCATCTGGGAGAAGACTTCTTTTTTTCCCGTCGTAAGTCTGACAACTCTTTCGCTTTCAACCTCAAGAGATGTTATCTGACCGGGCATACCGCAAAGTTCGGTACCGTCAAATTCAATTTTATATTTATCTTTATTTTTTTTGAAGCGTGCATCTGAAATAAAGACAGATGTCTCCTGTCCATTCTGGATGGACAGTATCTCAATAGCCACTTCTTTACCGTTTCTATTTCCGTTCATTCCATTAACCTTTCAAAATCACAAATCGATATCAGCTTTTTTTACATTACCGGATATTTCTTCCGAAAGAAAAACTCCTGCATTTTCAGCAAAACCCTCAACATTATCAGAAACATAATACTCTATAATCCCATCCTTACAGCTGTCGGAAAGCATATCATGCTCTTTCAGATAAGCAGCGGTTTCAAGAGCAGCTTCTCTACCTGAATCCACCAAAACGACACTATCACCAAGATAATCCGCAATAGCAGCCTTAAGAATCGGATAATGAGTACAACCCAGAATAACAGTATCGACTCCGCTTTCTTTTATTTCGGAAAGATACTCTTCAACAACAAGCTTTACAAGAGGATCATCGGGAGAAGAATGTCCGTTTTCTACAAGAGGAACAAATAACGGACAAGCCTTTGCCACCGTTTCAATCTTAGAATCATGCTCAGAAATATACTTAACATAAGATCCGCTTTTCACAGTAGCGGAAGTTCCTATAACTCCGATCTTCCCATTTCTTGTTGATTCAAGCGCTTTCTTTGCAGTAGCCTCAACAACACCTGAAATATAGACTGAACCCGATTTTTTTAATTCCGGCATAGCAACCGAACTTACAGTCCCGCATGCAGCAAGAACAGCCTTAACACCGAGAGAGTTTACAAATTTCAAATCAGAAACAGCAAATTTTTTTATCGTATCTACACTTCTCGTACCGTAAGGAACCCTCGCGGTATCTCCAAAATACACAATATTTTCATGAGGAAGAAGCGCTTTCAACGCCCTGACAGCCGTCAAACCGCCAAGACCTGAATCAAATATACCGATAGGTCTGTTATCCATAAAAAACCTCATTCTCTGAAACTTATCGCATAATCAATAAGTTTATTTATGAGTTCACTGTAAGATATTCCCTCAGCAATAAACAATTTTGGGAACATACTGATATTTGTAAATCCGGGAAGAGTGTTTATCTCGTTTATAAATATTTCACCGGAATCGTCAACAAGGAAATCCACGCGGGAAAGACCTCTGCACTCACAAGCTTTATAAGCAGCTACAGCAAGCTTTCTGATCTTTTCCGAAAGACTTTTGTCTATATCAGCAGGAACAATAGTCTCCGAAGCCTCATTGATGTATTTCGCTTCGTAATCATAAAACTCATTTGCAGCCTTTATTCTTCCTGTACATGACGCTACAGGCTCTTCATTACCCATAACAGAAACTTCAATTTCAAGAGGATTTCTTACTGCCTGTTCAACGATTATCTTACTGTCAAACTTAAGAGCCTCTTCTATAGCAGAAACAACAGATTCATAAGAATCACATTTTGTAATTCCGACAGAGGATCCGGCATTTGACGGTTTTATAAACAACGGATATTTGAGACGACCTGCAATATTATCAAGAATGAGGTCTTTATTTTTTTCATATTCGTACTGTGTAAAACTTACCCAAGGAGTATGCTTGATACTGTTCGCTTCAAAAACAAGATTCGTATATGCTTTATCCATACAAATCGCAGATGACAGCAATCTGCAACCAACATATTTTACATTCATCATTTCCAGAAGGCCCTGAAGTCTTCCGTCTTCACCGTTTCTGCCATGAATGACAGGAAAAACAACGTCAAATTTCAAAGCTTCCCCACCAACAATAAATAAGCCTTCGCTGATATCAAGAGTTACAGGCTTATTCGACGGATCTTTTAACCATTCACAACTCTGGATAGCATCGGCATCAGAATCCGTAACAAACCATTTACCGTCTTTTGTAATACCCAATTTAGTCAATTCGTGACCGTTGATATTTCTTATAACAGATGCCGCTGAAGCGCAGGACACCTCAAATTCCGACGACTTTCCGCCGAAAACAAGTAATACTTTCATTAAATCAATCTCCGTTTTATGGATCAGAATAAAGCTTTACAGTTCAGCAAGAACCACACGCTCTATATTATTATAATCCTTAAATTTCTTTATGTTACAAAAACCGTTTTCACGGAAAATCCCAACAATATCATCCGCCTGATCATAACCGCATTCAAAAGCCATTATTCCATCGGGTGCAAGATTTTTTTTGTATTTTTTTATTATATGTCTGTAAAAATCAAGTCCGTCAACTCCGCCGTCAAGGGCAAGAGACGGTTCCCTTTTAACATCATCGGAAAGAGTTTCCATGTCAGATGTTCTGATATAGGGTGGATTTGAAACTATACATGAAAACACCCCGTCAACATCATCATTAAAAACATCATGCTTAATAACGGTAACATTTTCCGAGAGGTCAAACTTTGCAAGATTTTTCCTTGTCAAAGCAAGCGCATACGGTGAAATATCCGCCAAGGTTATATTTACATTTTTTTCAAGAGCAAGAGTTAATCCGATACAACCTGAACCGCAGCAAAGATCAAGAACAGAATCCCCTTCATCCAATTCAGCAAGAACATTCTCAACCAAACATTCTGTATCAAACCTTGGAATGAGGACATTGGGTTCACAGAGAAAATCTCTGCCAAAGAAATCTGTATAACCAATGATATACTGAATCGGTTCACCGTTCATTCTGCGAAAAAGAAGCTGAATATATTCATTCTGCTGCTGTTCATTCATGACCTGCTGACCAAGCTTATGCTTTAATTGAACCTGATTGAAGGACTCTCCCGTAACATGAGATACGAGCATGTATCTTTCTGTAAGTGAAATATCATCTTTCATTTTACTTTTTCGCCTGTTCCTTTTCTTCGTAAGGTGGTTCAACTTCAATCAAGCCAAGAGCACCTTTCATTGATGCAATAGCGACTTCGATCTGGCTGTCATCAGGTTCATTTGTGGATATATGCTGTATCCACTTACCGGGAGCACTGAGCGCATTGGTGCAGAAATTGTCATACTTTGCCGTAAACTGTGTCACTTCAAAACTGAGACCTGCAACAACCGGAAGAAGAAGAACTTTAAGAATCGTATACAATCCGTTTGGAAGTTCTGCAAATATCGCAAAGAAAAGAATACTGATAATCATTACAACAAAGATAAAGCTTGTACCGCATCTCGGATGGAAGCGACTGTGTTTGCGTACGTTTTCAACGGTAAGTTCTTCCCCTGCTTCATAGCAAAAGATAGTTTTATGCTCAGCTCCATGATACTGGAAAAGACGCTTGATATCTTTCATTTGAGCTATGAGAACCATATAAAGCAAAAATATACCTATTTTCACTACACCTTCAAAAAGAGTTCTGAACGGACCGAAATCAAATTTAAAAAGAGTTTCTATACCGACACGCAAACCCACGGGAATAAAAACAAAAAGCCCCAAAGAAAGAGCTATGCCAAAAACAAAGGAAATAACAAGAACAACTGTTTCAAGCGCTTTGTTTCCGTTTGTTTCCTCTTCAAGACCTGAAAGAGAAGCAGAACGGGATATTGTCTTAAAGCCCAAAAGAAGGCTCTCAACAAAAGCAACAATCCCTCTGATTATTGGAAGCGCCAGGATCTTATATTTCTGACGAACATTTGTAAACTTAACCTCTTCTGTAACAATATTGTTATCAGGAGTTCTGACAGACATGACAGTTTTTTCGGGTGAACGCATCATAACGCCCTCCATTACTGCCTGACCGCCTACTTTTGAATATTTTGCTTTTCCCATTTTATACTTTAATCCTTTCTATTTCCTCTGTAATATCAGCTGTCGGTAAGGTAATTACAACCTTTGTACCCTCGCCTTCTTTACTGTATATATTAAGCTCACCGCCATGAAGAGTCACAATCTCATTGCAGATAGAAAGTCCTAAACCGGAACCGGGCTTAGTGGATGCACCTTTATAAAAACGTTCCTTAACCATAGGCAGATCCTTTTCACTGATACCTGCTCCGGTATCTTTGATAATAACAGAGTATCCGCCATTCTGCTTAAGAAAGCTTACAGATATCTTTCCGCCTGCGGGAGTATGTTTTATAGCATTATCGAGGACATTTATATATACCTGCTTTATTCTGTTTCCATCGCCGATTATTGCAGGTTCAAAATGCGGCATTTCAAACTCAATGGACACATTTGCCTGCTCAGCTCTCTGAGTATAAACATCAAGAGTTTCCATCATGATACGGAGCAGATCGATCCTTGATTTTGAAATCTGAAAACGTCCGCTCTGAATTTTTGAATAATCAAGAAGCTCTTCAACCATCGTTGAGAGACGGTCTGTTTCAATCGAAATTATATTAAGGCCCTTTTCAATAAGATCGCTGTCTGTTTCGGGATCACACATTTCAATCGTCTCATTCCAACCTCTTATAGCAGTAAGAGGGGTTCTCAACTCATGGGAAATTGACGAAATAAAATCGTTTTTAAGCTTGTCTATTTTTGAAAGCTCTGACGCCATATCATTGATTGCATCTGAAAGGCTTCCGATCTCGTCATCATATTTCTTTTCGATTCTGATTGAGAAGTCTCCGTGAGAAATTTGTTTTGCGGACTTTGTAACAGTTTCAACAGGACGAACAATGGAACGGATAAAATAAAGACCCGAAATAAAAACAAGTCCAACAACAATCGCAACTGCAAAAACAGAAACGGCAATAACGATCATTTCAAGAGTAAACATTTTATCCAACGTTGTTGTATATCTTATATGAGCATATGTTTTTCCAACCTGATCTCCCAAAGGTGCAGTGTACACAAAAATACGCTCTCCTGTTTCGGAATCTTTGTAGGTCGTTTCTGAAACAACAGGGGTAACATCAATATCTTTGCCATAAGACATAGACATGCCATGTGTGGAAACAAGAACATTCCCGTCAGTATCGAAGATTTCGATCATTATATCATTTCCCAATGTAACCTCATCAAAAAAAGGTTTTACAGTCTTGTAAAGGTCATAATTATTTGATTTTAACAAAACTTGAAACGATATCATGTTAACTTCGTGTTTTGAAGCGAGGTATTCGGAAACACTGTCTGTAGAGCTTCCAAGATAAGTTCCGATAAAAATAAATTCCACAGACACCAGGAAAAAGAACACCACGGAAAAAACACTTCTGAACCAGCGGTATGTAATGCTTGATTTAATTTTATTGAAAAAGCTTTCTTCACCCATCAGTCTTCACATACCCATTTATATCCTACGCCCCATTCAGTCTGAAGGAACATCGGTGATGCGGGATCATCTTCTATCTTCTGACGAAGTCTCTTGATATTGACATTTACAATATCACTTCCGGTAGTAAAATTTTCACCCCAAATACTCTTCAGAAGTTCATCCCTTGTAATTATCTTATTTGGATTATCTATAAAAAATTTAAGTATTTTATATTCAACAGGGGAAAGATTCAATCTTATCTTTCGTTTTGTAATGATTTTGGACGCTTCATTTATTTCAAAGACTTTATCGCCTTTAAGTTCAACGGTCTCTGTAGGTACAGGAACTGAAGCTGCGGAATTCACTATACGTCTGTAAAGAGCTTCAACCTTTGCAAGAAGAATCGTGGTACTTACCGGTTTTTTCATATAATCGTCTGCACCTGAAATAAAACCTGAAAGGACATCCTCGTCCATGTCTTTCGCAGAAAGCATTATAATACCGACAGCTTTACTCTTCTCTCTGATCTTACGGCAAACCTCGAAACCGTTGATATCGGGAAGCATAACATCAAGAACCGCAACCTGAATGTCAGGATTTTCATTATAAGCATTTATAGCTTCACCGCCTGTAGCCGCAGCTACAACGTCAAAGCCTGCTCTTTTAAAATTTATTACCAAATATTCTCTGATAGACATTTCGTCTTCAAGGATAAGGATCTTTTTCATTTTTATGCTCCATATATAATTTATAAAATTTCGTCAAATATCAAGATGCGGAAATCATTGCCGGGATAAAAGCCTCTTTAAGCTCTTCCTCAGACGGAATCACATTTCTGAGACTGCCGGACAAATCAGGGTTTATTTCGATATAATAATATATATTATTAATACATTCAAGATTTACGGTAAATTCGTCATCTTCAACTTCTTCAGAAGATGTTTTTATTGTAAATATGGGAATCTTCATTTTAGGATTTTCAGTATAAAGATACTCGGGATCTTCAACATAATAAAATACAAGATCCCTGTTATATCTTTCAAAGACATACACATTATCGAAGTCCCAATTTTCATTTATAACAAAAATATAATTATGATAATCGCTTATATAAGAATCAAAAGTATTTATAAGCTTTGGTTTATATTCAAAAACCAACGCCTCTTTCAAAACATCTTTCGACGGTAAAATCGCCTTTGCTTCATCGGAAAGATCCGGATTTATTTCAGCATAATAATTCATCCCCCTGAAAGAATCAAGGAAAAGAACATTTTCAGACATTTCAACTTCAGAAGCACTGCCCCGAATCCGGAACAAAAGAACAGAACTCTCAGAAGCACCGTATACATCCACGTTTATGTTTTGAGGAACATAATAAAAGTTGCAGACATCATCGGAACTTTCGATAACAAAAACTCTTTCAAAATCCCATTTATCATCAATTATGAAGGTATAATTATGGTAAATACTTCTGTAAACATATGAAGACATGATCTTATCAGAATCTGTCTCATATCTGTACCAACTGTATCTGTATCTACGCTTCTCTTTGCCAATAGAAAGAGTATACTGAAGAGAAGCTTCGTCAAATTCGTAGCACATGGGGAACTCTACAAGTCCATCGCTGTCAACATCGTCGGGGACATATCTTCCGTAAGAACAGAAGTTATAAAAAAGATTCTCAACCGGGCTTTGAATAAGATCTGAAATATCAGCTAAAAAAGTATCCAATTCCTGATCATCATACGAAGATTCAACAGAAAGAAACGGGTTCTGTGTTTTTCCAAGTGAATATGAAATATTATCAAACGTAAGTCTGAGCGGATCCCAGGAGAGGATCTCTGTCGATGAAAGCAAAGTTCCATACTTTGAAGAAACAATAATATAGTTGCTACCAAAGGAATCACGGGCTACAGTCATTTTATAAAATTCTCCGCCTGTTCCCAAAGCTGTGTAGTCAAGAGTATTTTCACCCTCACCGCAACCGGGTTTGTAAGCAATTGCAAGGGCTGAATTCTGAATATCATTTATATATATAAGAACAACATCATCAATACCGTCGTTGTTTATATCGGTAACAACCCAATCCGTATACTGATCGTCCCTAAGTTTCGAAACTGTCTGAGACTGAAAATCAAAAGAATAAACACTCAACCGATTATCAATATCAAGATTCTGATAGCCAACAACAAGTTCAGAAACTTCATCGCCGTCAATATCCGCTATTTCAATCTTGCCGATGTCATACCAGCCGCCCTGAATATCAAACATCGGATACAGAGATTCTCCGTCATCCGTAAATATTTTCACATTGACAAGATTGCTGTTTGCAGCTCCCCCGCTATCATTTCTGAAAAGAACAATAATTTCATCTTTTCCGTCATTGTTCATATCATTAAAGATTATAGGATTACTATTTTTACCGTCTGTCGGATAAACGAGAACCGTATCCTCACCGCAAAATTCATTGACAGCAAGCATTACACGTTCGGAAAAACCGCTCAAGGACGGATTACCGATAAGGTCCTCCGCCTGAACATTTAAATGCGAACAGGAGGTAAAAAACAATGAAAGGACTAACAGAAAAGATACAATAAACCCTTCTGTGATACGTTTCTTCATCATCTGACCTCCGGTTTGCACTTGCTATTTTATTATTCCGCAGAAATTATGTAGTAATAAACAGGCTGACCGCCATCTATAAACACAAATTCCTTATCGGGCATTTGGGATTCCATATGAGCTTTCATCTGTTCTGCTTCCTCATCGGAAACACCTTCACCATAGAAAACTGTTATGTAGGAAGCTTCGCTGAAATCAGCGGAAACGCTGTCCATACATTCTTCTTTTGTGTCACGGATATATTTAACTTTACCCTCAACAAGTCCGAGAATCTGTCCTTCACGGATCTCAGCTCCATCAAAAACAGAGTCACGAGCAGCAAAAGTAAGCATTGCGCTTATTACATTATCTCTGGCTTCTTTCATCGCTGCAGTATTGGCTTCCACATCACCTTCGGGGTCGAATGCCAACATAGCACTTACACCCTGAGGAATGGAAACGGTTCTGAGAACGATAACCTGCTTATCTTTTACTATCTTTTCAGCCTGCTGAGCTGCCATATAAATATTCTTATTGTTGGGAAGAACATATACGATTTCAGCAGGAGTCATATCTATAGCTCTGATAATATCATCTGTGGAAGGATTCATTGTCTGACCGCCGCTGACTACGACATCTACACCGAGATCTTTAAACACAGATTCAATTCCTTCACCTGCGGAAACAGAAACAAATCCGTATTTCTTTTCGGGAGCTTTTTTGGTAACTGCAGGTTCGGGTTTTTCTTCAACGATCTCGGAATGCTGAAGTTTCATATTTTCAACCTTAACAGTGAAGAACTGACCGCATTTTACCGCTGCGGAAAGAACCTTACCGGGATCATTTGTATGAACATGAACTTTGATTATATTACTGTCTCTGTCAACAACAAAAACATTGCTGTCACCCGCATCCATAACAACAGACTCATATTCTTCAATTGCAGAATCTGTAACGTCCTTGTTAAGGTCGATGATACATTCTGTACAATACTGGAATTTGATATCCTCAGTATTGAAACTTCCGAAGTCTGCAGAAGCTTTGATCTCTGTAGCGTTGAGAGGCTCGATTATACCTTCTCCCCTGACAACAGATACCATACCTTTAAGAATAGTTACAAAACCCTGACCACCAGCGTCAACAACTTTTGCCTGTTTAAGTACGGGAAGCATTTCAGGTGTCTGAGAAAGAATTTCCTCAGCAGATCTGAGTACTACATTGAAAAATTCCTTAATATCAGCATCTTCCCCTGCAGCATATTCTTCACCGGATGCAGTACATACACGCATAACGGTAAGAATAGTACCTTCTGTAGGATGTCTTACCGCTTTGTATGCGGAATCAACACCGCTCCTGAAAGCTTTCGCCATCTCTGAAGGGCCTGCTTCTTCTACGCCTTTAAGACCCTTTGAAACACCTCTGAAGAAAAGTGAAAGAATAACACCTGAGTTACCTCTTCCGCCTCTGAGAAGCGCACCTGCAACCGTATCGGAGCATTTGGAAAGATCTTCGTTATTTGAAAGCATAGCAGCCTTTGCAGCCTGCATCGTCAGGCTCATATTAAGACCCGTGTCTCCGTCGGGAACGGGAAAAACGTTGAGGGAGTTTATGGCCTCTTTTTCATTTTCTATGGAATTGGCCGCAGAAATGACCATATCCCTGTACAACTGTCCGTTAATCATATTTTTCTTCCTTTTCTCTTACTTCGTGCTTACGGCATCAATAAAGACATTTACGCTGTTTACAGGAAAACCTGTTGCCTGTTCTACGCTGTAGCTTATCTTATGAATTATACTGTCTGTGATTGCAGGGATGTTGATTCCGTAAACCACCATAATATGAATATCTATATCAATGCTGTTATTTGTGCATTTTACGGAAATGCCCTTTTCACCGTTGTTCACCTTGAACATATCACGGATCTCTTCAGAAACATTCTTTGCTGCCATGCCGGAAATTCCGAAGCAGCTGTTTGCTACGATGGAAACGATATTGGAAATAACATCGTCATCAACAAGAATCACACCGTGCTCATTATCTAATCTCAGCATTAAATTTCCTCCTCTGAAATAGGTTGTAAATTAGCAGTCTTACATTTACACATACTGCCCTATGATTATTTTACAACATTAAAATGAAAATTACAATACCCTAAGCTCAAATTCCATGTAAATGTTAAAAATAGGCCTGTACAAATGACGAATTTTATGTTAAAATATAGTAAAATGGCTTTATCCTATTAGCAGGAAAAACCACCAGGTAAAAAAAATAATTTTTTATTGGAAAAACATGGAACTTTTTTCCGGCTATGTCGTCTAACAAAATAATTAAATGAAAACACTTATGAAAGGATGAGCAATGAATGGCTGAGCCTTTGATCCGAATATCGGATCTGCACAAAGTATACAGGATCGGTACAGAGAAAGTCGTTGCGCTTGACAATATCTCTTTGGATATACAGCGTGGAGAGATCTGCTGCATCATCGGAACATCGGGTTCGGGAAAAAGTACTCTCCTGAACATGATCGCAGGGCTGGAAAAACCGTCCTCAGGTATGGTCGTCGTAAACGGAACCCATGTGGAAAAACTGAATGAAAGCAAACTTGCAATATTCAGACAAAAGAACTTAGGCTTTATTTTTCAATCATACAATTTGCTTCCCACGATGACCGCAACAGAAAACGTTGCGATGCCGCTGATGTTCAGTTCCGTAAAACAATCTGTACGAGATAAAAAGGCAAGAGAAATGCTGAAAAAAGTAGGACTTTCCCACAGACTGTCCCATAAACCGACACAGATGAGCGGCGGTCAGCAACAGAGAGTGGCTATAGCAAGAGCTTTTGTAAGCGAACCGTGTCTGATATTGGCAGACGAACCTACAGGAAACCTTGACTCTGCAACAACAGTAGAAGTCATGGAAATGATGGTTGACATGGTACGCAAAAACAATCAAACAATGCTGATAGTCACACATGAACCCGAACTTTCCGTATATGCGGACAGAGTTATACACATTCTTGACGGAAAGATAGATAAAATCACCGTCAACTCAAAATCTGAAACAACCAAGACCGAAAAGGAGTCAGAAACAAAATGAAAAAACTAATTTCTCTCATCATCTGCATGGTGATGATACTCACACCTACAGTTACAGCTTTCGCAGAAAGCGGAATCAGTATGCCGGAATTTCAAACCCCTGCCCTTACAGTACAACAGTCACATGTTCCGACTGTAGACGCAGGTTCAGAAAACAACCAGCTGGAAGTCGAGATCGTAAACAATTCTTTCAGTATTGCTTACGACGTTGTGGTCACAGTATCCCCCGACAACTGCTTTACTGTCGGTTCTGAATATTACATAATCAACGCAGGTTCAATATCTCCTTACGGAAAAGTAACTCTGACTCTCCCATATAATGTTTCATTTAATGCAACAAATGGAGTTCACAACGTAAATTTTGGAATTACCTGCAAAAGCGGAGATTTTTTCAACATTCAAATGCACTCATTTACAGGAAATGCCAATATCATAGTCAATGAGATCGAAAAAATCAATGCTCCCGTGATTTCAAACATATCGTTTGCAAAGAAATCAATCATAGCAGGAGAAACAAACATTCTGTCTTTCACAGTATCAAATCCCAACAGCACAGATCTTTACAACTTAACATTTGATATTGACGGTATCATTACAGGGGCAACAGATGCTGAACAGATCAACAATATTGAAGTTCTTAAAGCAGGTTCTTCCGTAAAGGTTTCAACAGAATTCACCACATTCACCGAAACACCCGAAGGACTTTACGATTTCAACATAACTCTGGAGGCTGTTGATGCTGTGGGAGAAACCCAATACGCATCTAAAGGAGCTTATTTCACAGTTACTAAGTCTTCGGAATTCACAGAACACAGCCCGAAAGTAATCATCGACAGTTACTCATTATCCCCCACAGGCGTACAGCCCGGAAAAACAGCAACCCTTAAAATAAACCTCACAAATCTCGGTATATTCACAGCAGAAAATGTAAAAGTTTCTCTCGGCGGCTATGACAGCACCCAGATCAGTCTCAGAGAAGTTACTTCTCAGAAAAACGCAGGAAATATAGACATGAACGCAAAAGTTTCTGTCGAATATTCCATCACGCTTTCAAATATCTTCCCTCAGGACACACAGGTTCCACTCATTCTGACTCTTACATACTCAGATGCTCTCGGAAACTACTACACAGACACGGCAAATCTTACTATCATGAGCGTTTCCCCCAAAGAAGACATTGAAAAACCCAACGAAGAACCTGAACCTGTATATAAAACACCTAAAATAATTATTGAAAGTTTTACAGCAGGCAAAGACACCATCAGTGCAGGCGAAGAATTTGAACTGACATTTGTTCTTAAAAACACAAGCGAAGATTTTGACGTTGAAAACATAACTATACTTCTCCAAAACGATTCAAACAATATCTTCACACCTGTTTCAGCATCCTACTCATACTTTATTGAAAAAATCCCCGCAGGTGAAACATACGAAATATCTATTCCCCTGCTTCCCAAAATCAGCGCAGAATCAAACATTTACGCAATAAGCTTTTCAATTGATTACGAATACCTTACAAAGACCAACGGAATTCCCGCATATGTTCAGAACACTGTAAGAGAAACTCTCTCCGTAAAAGTAGTTCAGCCGATAAATATTGAGCTCTCCAATATTTACATACCATACACGGTATACGAAGGAGACATATTCAATATCTCTTTCATGTATAACAATAAGAGCCGCTCAAATCTTTACTTCCTCAACATTGATCTTGAAGGTGATTTTTCGTTCCTCGACGGAAAACAGGAAATGGGATCTATCCCCTCAGGATATTCCGATATGTTCGACGGAATGGTTCAGGTAAATGCACCTGCAGGAGAATACACCTTTGATATCGTATTTAATTTCAAAGATGCAATGAACAAAGATGCACAGTTTAAATATCCCTGTACAATAATAGTAGAACCTGCTCCAATGTGGAATGACGACCCAATGATGGGTGGCGATATAATGATAGAAGACCCCATAATCGACAACGGTTTTATTGTTGATGAAACCGAAGACAACAGAATTATTCCCATTATAAGCAACACCGTATTATTTATAATCATCGGTGCGGTTGCTGTTTCAGCCGTTATAATCGTTGTAGTTGTTGTCGTTGTAAAAAAACGCAAAAAAGCATTGAATGACGGAGCTGACGAACAATGAGACTGTTTGATATAATCAGGCTAGCATTTAAAAACCTCTTCCGTAGAAAAGGCAGAACTTTCCTGACACTTCTTGGAATACTCGTCGGTACCACATCGGTCATTATCATGCTTTCAATGGGATTAGGACTGAATGAATCCAAAGAGCAGCTCCTTGCCCAATATACATCGCTTGAAGTCATCACTGTTTACAGAAACTATTCATGGAACGAAGAAACAGGTGAATCAAGCATGGGAAGACAGCTTGATGATTCCGCAATAGAAGCCTTCAAACAGATCAAAAAAGTCAAGACAGTTACTCCACAACTATACCTGTATAACGGCAAAGTAGTTTCCGGTAAACGGGTAACGGATTGGATAACAATTCAGGCTTTTGATCCGGAAGCGATGCAGCATTTCGAATATTTCGACAATCTGCAAAGCGGAGAGCTTCTTTCTGTAACAGATGAAGATGAATCCACTATAGATGTCGTTTTCGGATATAATATACCATATCAGTTTTACAATCCGAAAAGCAGAACAGAACAGGAAGAAATGTGGTCGAGTTGGTATTCCGGTGAAGGTGAAGATATCCGAAACCGTCACGTAGACCCCATGAACGATCTGTTCAAATTCACTTTCAATATGGATTACGGAAATCCTCCGCATGTAGATCTGAACAGCGAGATCACAGAAGTAACCCCGATAAAAAGAACAAAATTCTACAACTTCAAAGTGGTTGGATATCTGAACTTTGACCAGGACTGGACGACCAACGATACGATCTATATGTCAGTCGAAGACATGAAGTATCTCATGGAAGAACAGAAGAAATACAACCAGCAGAACAACGGCGGTTATTACGAAGAACCCATCATGATCGGTGGATCTTATGACGGAGGCGAAAAAGACTCCTCAAATGTATCATATGACCAGATTTTGGTAAAAGCTGAAAACATGAATGATGTTTCCGAGATACAAAAAAAGATCGAAGAAATGGGATACTCAACTTCGAGCTATATGTCTTACATAAAACCATTGCAGGATAAGATCGAACAAGACCAATTCCTGTTCCTTGCAATCGGCTGTATTGCATTTTTCGTAGCAGCCCTGAATATCATCAATACCATGATGATGTCCACCTACGAACGAACGAGAGAGATCGGTATAATGAAAGTTCTCGGATGCAGAATAAAAGACATACGAGACCTGTTCCTTCTCGAAGCAGGGCTTATGGGCTTCTGTGGCGGTGTTCTCGGCGTACCGGTAAGCATTGTACTCTCGACAATAATAAACCATATGCAGGCAGGCACAAGCAACGATATGATGTATTACGACCCCACAATGGCAACAACATCATCTGTAATCACCCCATGGCTCTGTATTGCGGCTATCATTTTCTCCGCCTTGGTAGGTTTCATTTCAGGCCTATACCCATCAATCAGAGCAATGAAACTTTCAGCCTTGGAAGCGATCAAGAACGAATAAATAAAAGCAATTTTTAAGGGAGAAACTTTTCTTTTCACGAAAAAAGAAAAGTTTCTCCCTTAAACCCTCTTCAAAAGAAAACCGACACATGGGTATGAAACAAAACATCATCAAGTAACCAAGCCCGGTTTTATTGGAAAGGGTTTGGGAAAACCTTATTTTTCCGCGAAAATAAGGTTTTCCCAATAAAAAAATTCCAAATTCTAATTTAAAGAGTTCTTATATTGTAAATATCTCCACCCTCAAGAAATTCGGGGTTTCGCATAGCTTCTTTACCCATAAGTTCAATCAATTTTATATGTCTTGTTGACCATGAACCGTCTTCATTTATCTCAAAAAGTCTACCACCTCTGAGGTCATCGTGAGCAGACATATTGAAACCAAGAGCCGCATCGTATCCCATCTTTATGCCGCAATACGAGCCTTCAAAATTGCAAAGATGCTCGTGACCCGCATAAATACCTTTGATATCCCCTCTCTGAAGACAAGCCATCAAAAGTCCAGAGTTTATACTTGCACCGAAAATCTCCTGACGTTTCGAACCGATCATGCCTGTTTCTTCCGGATTTGCCCAAATAAGATTCATTTCCATTGGAGGAACATGAAGAAACAACAAACCGGGAATTTTTTTACCGAAAGTTTTTTCCATTTCAACAGACTTATTATAATACCAATAAACCTGATCAAAATAAACCGACGAATGATTGCTGTTAAATCCACCCAAGGGATGTGGCATACGAACCCTCGAATCAGATCCTTTCAACCCGAACTTTGCAGCCATTGCAGTATTTTCACCATGAGAATCCATTGTCCAGAAATTAAAAACAGGTTCCCCTGTTTCAGAGGAATAAACCGTTCTCACATAGTTACCCACACCGCTGACATCTGAGGGCCCCGACTCCGAGATACAATGAGGAAAAGATTCATAAACAGATTGCTGAAACTCATTGCTGTATCCGCCCTCTTCATCATGATTTCCAAAACAGTGAAACCAAGGTATACCGCGCCGCTCCAAAGGTTCGAGAACTATCTCAAGCAAACGGAGATACTCTGCCTCGCCCACTGAATGTTTACTTACACAAACGGTATCACCGCCTATAAAAACAGCATCAGGATCAGTATAATCAAGCAAGGCCTCGAATCCCTTCAGTAATTTGGGATTTATACGATCATTCACATGAAAATCCGAAACCATAAGAATTTTAAATTTCCCATCCTTATTGGTCTTCAAAGAAATTTTTTCACAATCGCTCATTTCTTAATCCAGCTTTCTGATATGATATCTGTCTCCGCCCTCAATAAATTCAGGATTTCTGATAGCATCTTTACCCATAAGATCCAGAATCTTGATAGTACGTGTTTCAAAAGAACCGTCTTCATTTATTTCAAAAAGTCTGCCGCCGCGAAGATCATCATGAGCTGACATATTGAAACCTAAAGCGGCATCGTAACCCATCATGATACCGCAGTACTTACCCTGAAAATCAATAAGATGTTCGTGTCCGCAGAAGATACCCTTTACATCGCCTCTCTGAAGACAAGCCATAAAAAGACCTGAATTGAGTTCTCCGGAACAGATACCTTCCCTTTTAGAACCTACAAAACCTGTTTCTTCTGGATTATTTGCGATAATATGATATTCCATAATGGGAACATGCATTACCATAAGCGCCGGAATCTTATATCCAAACTCTTTTTCCATTTCAATGGATTTATTATAATACCAAACGACCTGGTCAAACATTACTGATGCCTGAGCACTTCCTCCTCCAAGAGGATGAGGCATTCTGATTCGGGAGTCCTCAGGTTTAATGTTGAACCTTTTAACATACTCATGCCATTCGCTGTGAGAGTCCATTGCCCAGATATTAAACATGGGCTTTCCCGTTCTGGAAGAATATATCGTACGAACAAAATTTCCAACACCTGACAACTCTTCAGGCCCCGCTTCGGAAATACAATGAGGAAAAGACTCATAAACGACTTGCTGTTCTTCGTTTTTGAAGCCACCCTCCTTGTCATGATTTCCGTACACATGAAACCAAGGTAAAGATCTTCGTTCAAGAGGTTCCACGACCTCGGCAAGGGCTCTTCGGAATTCTTCGTCATTGGCCTCTGTGCGGCTCAATGTCATGATATCTCCTCCGAGAATTACAAGATCCGGCTCCGCATAATCCAACAATGCATCCATAGCTTTTACCAATTTAGGATTACAATGTGTTCCGACATGAAAATCCGACATCATAAGAACTTTAAACTTTCCGTTTTCATTAAATTTAAGACTGTTTATCAACTCATTATTCATAGATATCACCTTCGCATAAAATATATCATCTACATTATAGCCTAAAATTTTCCAAAAGTCAACTACCTGATAAAATTTTCTCTATAAAGACAAAAAGAAGATCCGATAACAGATCTTCTTTTTAAAAAATATTTTTTACTCTTATTTGATTTCTTCGCGAAGAGCTTTACCTGCTTTAAATACAGGAACTTTTGAAGAGGGAATTTCGATAGCTGTCTTTGTCTGGGGATTTCTACCTACACGAGCAGCTCTTTCACGAACTTCAAAACAACCGAAGCCTACGATCTGAACTTTATCGCCGGACTTAAGAGCGTCTGTAATGCTGTCGAAAACGATTTCTACAATTTTCGAACTGTCTTTTTTGGAAATACCTGCTTTTTCAGCAACTTCTGTGATGAGTAAATTCTTATTCATTTTTTTACCTCCATAAAATGGTTTTATAATTCTTTATTTTTCTTTATCGCCTATATATTTTACACTATTTTGAGCGAGATTTCAAGAACCTTGTTTATTTTTTAAGAAAATCCCCTTAATTTCGTCAAAACTTACCAATCTGAATAAACAAATTATGCTCAGATATATCACACCTGCACAAATAATTGAAGGGAACAATGCTATTCTGGGTGGCAAAACCTGTTCAAAGAAGAATGTAAACAGTTTTACCGACACATAACAAGCAGCACCGGCCACCAAAGGTTTAAGGAATACCGCCATTATGTTGGGGGTTCCGCCGATATGTTTCTTTATGAAAATGAAGTTCAGGATTATCATTACAGGGTATGCGATGTTTGTTGCCATCGGCGCCCCATAAATATTTAATTCAGGAATACTTACAAGTATCCATGTCATCAAAGTCTTTATACATGCACCGACAGTGACGGAAATGACAGGGAGATAAGACTTCCCTACCGCCTGAAGTATAGCGCCTGTAATGTTTGAGAGCCCAACACAAACCAATGCAAAACTGAGGATCTCAAGCAAAGGTGTAGCAGCCTCAACCGCAACCGCATTCCGTTCCCCCGGGAAAAATAACTGAAGAGCCCTGTTTGCAACGCCACTTAAACCAAAGGCACACGCAAACGCAAGAATAGAAGAATAGGTATATGCTCTGTGGATCGTACGCTGAACCAAAGCATCATTCTTTCTCGCATACGCACCTGATATCGTAGGAATAAGACTCATACTGATACAAACAATAAGAAACGACGGTAAATTGAAAAGTGTAAGCACCATATTACCGTATGTTCCCCAAAGCATCTGAGCCTCTTCAACGGGCATAAAACTTTTAAGACGGTTCATTACCGTGAACGCATCTATTGCTCCCATAAGATTAGCCGAAACAGAGCTGACCATGATCGGAAGAGAAATTATAAGAAAACTTCTTACAAGCTCCCTTTTGGGTGTTCCGACATCATTTATGAACTCCTGAACATTAACTTTATAGGACTTATCCCTGAAAACAAATCGGAGAGTCATAAATATCATAGCTGCAAAAGTACTGATAGTTACACCGAATATAGCACCGCCAACAACTTGTTCCATGGGATATCCGTTATGAGCCATCCAGTACGCAATGCCATACCCCGCCAGAAGCTTCACAACAGCCTCTACGAGATTTGAAATGGCGGTAGGCGCCATATTATTATACCCTTGGAAAAAGCCTTTGAAGACCGACACGACTGCGATATTGAATATTGCAGGCATTATAGCAACAACCGCGTAGTAGGCCTCTTTGCTGTTCATGATAACTGCGATCTGAGGTGCAAATATAAAACCAAGAACAGAAAGTATTCCGCCAAACGTTACAAAGATTGAAGCTGCAATTTTAATTATTCGCGGAATATCCTTGTGTTTACCGAGGGCAAGAGACCGTGAGATCATCGCGGCAATACCTGTAGGAAGTCCCGACGTTGCCAACGAAAGTAAAAAGATGTAGATACTGTAAGACGAAGAGTAGAAGCTCATCGCCTGTGTTCCCACAAGATTTGTCAGTGGGATTCGGAAAACAGCTCCGATAAGTTTAACGAGAAATCCTGAAAGAGAAAGGAGCAAAGCTCCGTAAGCAAAATCCTGCCGTCTGTTTTTTGACATTTTCTAAAATCAGATCTCCGTTCCGCAATTATTACAGTATTTGGATTTTTCCATATTTTTTCCGCCGCAAGCTGAGCATATCTTCATTCCGCGAATCTCGGAAAGTTCCTGTGTAAGAAAATCAACCCGTTCCTTGTCAATGGCAATACAATCGGCAATACGTTTCATTTCGTCGATATATTTATCGCTGTCCTCTTCGATAGCCTTATAAGCCAGTCTTCCGAGACGGATATATTCCTTGCGAAGTTCAGCTTTTGCTTCGCTTATTTTAAGAGAAAGACGTGCTGTCTCAATAAGTTCACAGCCTTTCTGTCCCGCGATATCAGCATACTCTCTGCCTTTATCAAGAATCATCTGAATCTGTTCGTCCATAACATGACCATACCTTTCTTTAAAAATATAAATCTAACATATGTAATTATACCACAGATAACTCTGTTTGTCAATGTAATCTCTTGTAAAATAAGAATTAAATCACAATTTAGGCAGATTTATCTTATATAATATTAGCTCTTTACATTTTACATCAGTTAAATGGTAAATATTCCAAACACAACAAGCCAGCATAAAAAAATGGGAAAGCTCAAAAGAGTTTTCCCATTATTATTTTGTTTAATTACAGTTAAAAGCCGGTTACGGAATCAAGCGGAAGTGACATTATAAGCCCTTTAGCCTCGCTGTTCACGCCGCATTTTTCGCTGATTGCACGCATAAGTGAAACCTTATCCTCTGCATCAGCTATGATAAGAACGATATCCGTCTCATCCTGAGCATTTACACCCCAAAGGCCTGAAATCTCATCGTTACCGACTCCACGGCTATGAATAACAGTACCGCCTCTTGCACCTGCGGATCTTGCAGCATCCATAACATCAACACTGAAGCCTCTTTTGACAACGGCAGCAATAAGTGAATGTCTTGACTCGCTCATATAATAATTTTCCTTCCTGAGATTATTTACTACGGGTTCCTGAGTTTGCTTTATCATTTTCAGCAACAAACTGTTAGCCCCTGTAAGAGATACGGTAAACGCAATACCGCTGTTTGCAGTACTGAGATGAAGCTCGTTGTGAAGCCTCCTCAAAATATAATCCGCAAAAGGCTTAAGCATTACACTGACAAGAATACATTTATCAGTACTTCCAAGCCCTAACATATCCATAACTTCACTTGAAGCCGTTCCCTGAGCATTAAAACGGTATTGCACAGGTAGGGCTTTCGCACGGAAAACCTCCGCAGCCTGTTCTGCAAGTTTGGGAGTGGTTATCAACGCAAGTATCACAAAAGATTTATTCTGTTCGTTATTATCCATTGAAAGCACCCTCCTCAAGGTCTATGATATCATCACCGTCAACGGGTATACCGTCCCCGTAACCGATATGTTTCTGATGTTCGGATGTCTTGATCTTATATACAACACCCATAATCTGAATTGCAATAAGAGGAGTCAACGCGACAAGAGCAACAACCCCAAAAGCATCAGTCATGATATTGCCGCCCAAAGCCTCACAAACACCTATACTCAAAGGCAAAAGAAATGTTGAAGTCATAGGACCACTCGCAACACCACCAGAGTCAAAAGCAATACCGACAAAGATCTTCGGTACAAACAAAGACATAACAAGTGCAAGAACATAACCCGGAATTATGATAAACTGAATGGGAATTCCCCAAAGGATACGAAGCATTGCAAGCCCTATACTTACGGCAACACCGATTGACATGCTTCGATTCATCGCTCTTACAGATATCGCACCGTCAGTAACGCTTTCAACCTGGTGATTCAATACCTGTATCGCAGGTTCAGCTTTAACGATATAATAACCGATAAGCATACCTATCGGGATAAGTATCCAGTTATAACTGAGTCCCGCCAAAGCTTTACCTATGAAAGCACCGACAGGCGCAAAACCGATATTTACACCGCAAAGAAACAAAACAAGTCCAAGATATGTATAAAGAAAACCGACAAGGATCTTTTTGATCTCTTTTCTGTGGTATCTGTGAGTCAACAACTGAAAGAGCAAAAATACCGCAAGAATAGGCAAAAGAGAAATAATAACCTCTTCCAGATAATGTGGGAAATCTTTTATAAATTCAAGGGCGACATCCTGAGTTGTTTCGACCTTGACAATTTCAGTTCCGCTGTAAGAGCCCATTGTAGGCTTGTAAAAACAACCCAAAATAAGAACGGCAAGAATCGGGCCAACACTTGACAAAGCTACAAGACCGAAGCTGTCGCTTGAGGCATTCTTATCAGATCTTACAGATGCAAGACCTACACCCATTGCCATAATAAAAGGAACCGTCATCGGTCCTGTTGTAACACCTCCGGAGTCAAACGCTACCGCAAGGAATTCTTTCGGAACAAAAAAAGACGCTCCGATAAGAAGCACATACAAAACTATAAGCAAAACTGAGAGATCTATTTTGAATCTTATTCTCAAAATTGCAACAGCAAGAAAAACTCCGACACCGATAGCGACCGTCCATATCAAAACCTGATTCGGAACAGACGGAACCTGTTCTGCAAGAACCTGAAGATCAGGCTCAGATATCGTAATAATAGCTCCCATAAGAAAACCTATAAAGGCTACAACAAAAAAAGTCTTACATTTGGAAACCTGAACACCGATACCCTCTCCAAGCGGAGTCATTGCCATTTCAGCACCCAACTGAAAGAAGCCCATGCCAATAATAAGCATGACAGCCCCGACAAGGAACATGAAGATATTGCCGATCTCCACAGGAATAAGAATAACGCTTATCAAAAGAACGATGCCCGTAATAGGAAGCACCGCAGAAAGCGATTCAAGTGTTTTTTCTCTTAATTTTGAATTCAAAACCTCACCGTCTTCCCTCCCCAATCAGTACAAAAATACCATATAAGGGATCAAATTTTACATATATATTATTATACATTATATTACAGTCAGGGTCAAGAAAATATCTCCAAACTTTAAATGAAATCTTCTTCCGGAAATTAAAACTTCAAATACTGTTGCCATGAATCTAAAAATCCATTGCAAATACAAAAATTTTAAAGAGGTGGACTTCCTTAAAGTCAACCCCTTTAAATTCAGGCTATTTTTTCAATGGGCAAAATCACAGCAGAACAGCAGCTCTTTGAGCCTTTATTTCCGCCTTATTCTTATACATTGCATGATCTGCTCTTTCAAAGACATCGGAGTATCCCCTGTCAACATCAGGATCGAAAACAGCAACACCCCGTGCAATTGATACAGGGATAATACCATCATTTACACATATGTAATCAGCTGAAAATGCTGCATCCATATTTTCAACCAAAGAGTGGTACAGTTCTAGGTCTTCCCCTTTCAGAACAACGACAAATTCATCTCCGCCAATACGGTATACAATACTTGTCTTAAAGGTCTCTTTGAGTATCCTTGAAGAATGAATGAGAAGCTCGTTTCCTATATCATGACCGTACCTGTCATTTGTCTGTTTCAAATAATTCAGATCCGCAACAAGCAGACCAAAACTTGGATCTCCACTACTGATCTCTTTGTTCAGTGAATCAATTTCCGCAGCATAAGCCGTTCTGTTCAGAAGACCTGTGAGGGAATCCCGATAAGCAAGTGAACTGATATAGGATGAATACTCGTAAATTTTATTGTATGATTCATTCAATGCACGGGAAAGAACGCCGATCTCATCATTGGATTTCACGACCATATCTGCACTCTTCACACCAAAAGAATGACTTTCCACCGCAGCTGTAAGTTTTTTGAGAGGAGCAACAATTTTATATGTAACCCAGAACGTATACAAAACGGCAAGGACAAACACTATCAAAAAGGCTAAGATGATAGAATTCAACATCGGACGGATGCCGCTCTGAATATCTATATATGCAGCACGGAGAACCAGATTCATACCATTTTTAAGAACAGTCTCCTTCTCCGCATACGGTTCTTCCATCGTTGAAAGGTCTATAGGATTATAATAGGTCTGTTTGTCCGCACTCAGCAACATTGCAGCACCGTAATCATATACAGAAATTTCGTCCACAAGTCCAAGCAGATAATTAAAGTCCATATTGAACCCCAGGAAGCCCACAAAGATACCGTCCTTATAAAGAGGAGCAAGATACGAAACAACCGTATCCTCCGGTGCAAAGGTGCTCTTACGAGGCTGAAGCCATGTATTTCCCGAACCGATGACATCAAAACCACATTCCTTTATAAACTGAGCATTGAAAAGGTCGAGGTTTGCAAATTCTTCTTTAGATAAACCATAAACACCACCGTCTCTGTATTTTGTGTAAAAACCGGCGGTAACACCACCTGTCACTTCAGGCGAAAAACAAAGATAGTATGCAGTCGTACCTGCAGTATGCAACGCAACCTCATCAAAAAGATTGCGAACATCCTGTTTATATGCCTCACGGTAGGACTCATTCTTCAACGAATCCGGATCATCGAGTTGCTGCAACGCATAATGCTCCATGATAGCTGCAGACTGCATAAAGTCATTGAGCATATCGTTGATATAAGCAGCCTCCTTCTGAGATGCGTTGCTTAAAATTCTGTCAGCATCTTTGTGCATGATCTGATGAGAGATGCTCACTGCGATACCTGTTACAGCTACAGTAATTACAATAAGCGCAGAAATGACAACAAACAGAATTTTGCTTTGTATTGTTTTCAAAGTCTTTTGCTCCTTTGTTCTGATTTAAGTAATGCGTTTTTGATTCTCATTAAAATCAATGAGAATCCGATGCTTGCTGATTTGAGAGCAATGTCTCCAGACTTACAACAGGCATAGGTCGATAAAAATAAAATCCCTGAAGAATATCGCAGCCTGCCTCCACCACAACGTTCTTGTGTTCCTTGGTTTCAATACCTTCACAGAGAGTTTTAAAGCCAAGGTCATGCGCAGTCTGGATAATGTGTTTCAGAACGACAAATCCTGTTGGGTTCTCAGCATTCTGAGTGATAGTTTTATCTATTTTCACAATATCGATATCAAAGTCAGTCAGATCACCAAAGCTTGTGTAACCTGTTCCAAAGTCATCAAGCAGGATCATCACACCTTTTGCTTTAAGGCGAGAAATGTTTCGCATAAGAACAGACTTTTCCGAATCTTTCAGCCCCTTGTCCTCAAGAATTTCAACCGCAATACAAGAAAAAGGGACTCCATACTGTTCCACGATTGAAATGATAGTATCTGCCATATCCGGACTACAAAGTGTGTAGCGTGAAAAATTGATGGTATACATATATCTTTCACGGCTCTTCTTATCCCCCGAAATCCACTTGCAATTCTTTTCAAAAATATAATAATCAAATTTTTCGTTCAGTCCAACATTATGAACAGCGGGAAGGAAATAATACGGAGACAAAACGCCTTCGGTAGTTGAATTCAGACGAGACAAAGCTTCCGCGCCAATTATCTTTTTGGTTTTCGCATCGATCATCGGCTGATATTCAAGGAAAAACATATCGTTATCTATCTCGCTGCAGATATCAATCTCAATATTGATCTTCCTCTCAAAGTCTTTTCCTGCCATACGGTTCCACTGATAAAACAAAACGTTATTGTCTTCCGCAATACAGCAAGCCTGCTTTGCTCTTGAGAGTGCAGTTTTAAAAGAAACATCTGTTGAACCGGTTCGGATATATCCGAAATGCACAGGAACCAAATTTACAGCGCGATATCTGACAAGTATGTCACTTATATCTTCAAAGCATCGCTGCAAAACCTGTTCTATTTCCTCGGATTCCAGGAGATTGAAGGAAACAAAATTTTCCTCACTGTATACCGAAATTTTACCGTGAATATTTAAACACAAATGACGGAACAGTATTTGTTTGATCTTCTGGTACATTCGGTTCACTCTGGATTCCGGGAGAAGCCTTTTTACACCTTCAAGAGAAACCGCAACATAAACGACACTGCGGGTCTTTTGAACTATTCCTGCTTTTTCAAAATCAAGTTTGATCTTGCTTACGCCGCAAAAACCTTTCGGCGCGGTCCCCTTGGATACTCTGACAGATTTGATTGTAAAAAACAACCCGATCAGCAGCATAAAAAGGGTTACGATAATAAAAATAGTTATAACCACATAAGGGTATTCAAAAATTCTCATCTTATAAGTACCTGTTATCTTTTTTCAAATATCGGAAAGGATTTCTTTCCTGCGGTTTGCGTAAGTCCATACGCCGCGGCAACTTTTCTGCATTTTAAAATGTCACGTTTTGCCGCTTGTTTTCGTCTTATAATTTCTTTTATTACAAAGATCGGAGGGAATGCAAGCAAAGCTCTGATAAAATCAGATCCGGATATTCCGTGACGTTTGTATTCCGCAAGGATTTCGAACAATACGTAGTTTAAAGTATTTCGATCAAAGCTCTTAGAGGCAGAAGCTTTCAGCCACTTTGCATATTTAAGGAACATACTTATGTCGATATCTTCCCTGAAATAAATGCCATTGATATAGAACTGCTGCATTTCCTGATCCATTGGCTCCAGCCGTGCACTATAATAGGAATTCTGTATATTCAGAACTTCCGTATGCTGTCTGGAAAGAGTTGTACTTGTGATCTGCTTATCATGCAGACGGTACAGCATAAGGCACTCCGGAAGAATCTCCATTTTATAGCGTCCTATCGCCATTCTTGTCCATAACTCAAGATCTTCGGTACAGGTCAGCGTAGTATCATACTTCAAAGCTTTCACTACTTCAGCTTTAGCAATGACACCCGGATGAAGAATCGGGTTTGCCACAAGAAGCATAGCATGCATGGCCTCCGAGTCACACCGTCCACCTGCTCCGCCCGACTGATAAACTCCGTTTTTCAAAGTCATAAACCTACAGGAAGAAAGTGCTATATCTTCATGCTCTTCCATAAACCGAAACTGCTTTTCCAATCGTTCGGACAGACAGATGTCGTCCGCATCCATACGTGCAATATATTTACCGGAAGCAAAGGAAATCGCTTTATTCAAAGATTTAGGAAGCCGCAAATTGACTTCATTTGTATACACATGAATCCGATCATCAACACGTGAAAAATCCGCAAGAATCTGCGCTGTATTGTCCGTGGAGCAGTCATTGATAACAATAAGTTCCCAGTTCTGAAATGTCTGGTTTCGAACACTCTCAATCGCTTCTTCCAGATATAATTCACCGTTATATACACTCATGATGACCGAAATATCGGGTTTCATAAGATTTTTCACCCTTTCCCGAGGATTTTTTTGATCTGTTTACAAAAATTCAAAAAATAAAATGCTGTCCGGTAGCAACCCATTTTCATTAGAGAAATTGATATTCTGCTCTTGACAGAAATATTCGAAAATTTCGCAAGACGTATGTTTTCATGATGAACAGAGTTTTTAATATTTTCTTTAATGGCACGGATGCTTTTGAAATAACCACCCTCCGCCGCCGATGCTAAAATCGCAAAACACATAAAACAGGAATAGCGAGCAATCTGAGCATCAAAATCTTTCGGTTTCTGAATGTCGAGTTTCTTGAGCCCATCAATCACATATTCTATCTGAGTTATCTGCGCAGTTTTAAAATCATTAGAAATAGAATCGTTTCTGATTGTATAAAGATAAATTGCCTTTTTACTCATATAAACAGTTTCCGCTTCCAAATAACATGGAACCAGACAACTTAAATCTTCTCCTAGCGAGATAGCCGTATTTACTGCCAACTGATGTTTTGTAGCAAGTTCTCTCTTAATGGCTTTACCCCACAAAAAATAAAATATATGCTGCATATTTTTATCGGATAAAAGCTTTGGGTATATCTGTTCCTCTATCTTGGCCTTATCATAAAGTCCCTCTGGAACCAAATCATCCACGACATTACCAATTTGTCCATTCATGTTACATCTATATGAGAAGGATACGATATCCGCATTTGTCTCCTGAATAGCAGTATAAGCGTTTTCCAGTGCATCCAGGCAAAAAGCATCGTCTCCATCTAAATGGAAAATATAGTCACCGACAGCAACCTGAATTCCTGCCTGCCTTGCACTTACCAAACCACCATTCTTCTTATGGATTACCTTGATTCTACTATCCACCTTAGCATAGTCATCACAAATCTGAGGGCAATTATCCGGAGATCCGTCATCCACCAAAATCAATTCATAATCTCCGTAAGTTTGGGCCAACACACTATCAATACATCTTTTCAGGTACTTTTCAACTTTATAAATTGGAACTATTACCGAAAAAAACATATAAAAAACTCCTATCTGTCTCGTAAAAACACTAAAATACACTGTAAGAAATACAGCTGATATTTCATAGTAAAGGCGAAAACAGCTTGCTTTACAGGAAGATGATACCATGGATAAGTTTGTAATACTCCACGGATCTTCTCATGAGTACAAATCTCTTTTAAGCGTTTTCTTAAAACACTATACTTGATTTTTTCCGCTCTTGCGTGAACAATCTCCTGGGAACACAAAATTCTTCCATACGCTTGGATCAGTCGGTCAACATAGAGTCCGTATTCCTCTTTGGTAACAAACTCACAAATCTGCTTTTCAAGCTCTGTTAAAAATATAATACTTCTTTCAAAGCGCTGACTGTTATAAGATTTAGATAAGGAATCTTCATTTCGGAAATAACAGTAATATGCGCCAGAAATCCCAACACCAATGCTGCAATGTTTGATAAAATTAACCATAAATAAAGTATCCTCAGAAAGAATTTTACGCTCAGATTGAAAACGAAGATTATACTGTTCTATCAATGCTCTGCGAAAAATATTTTTACATACACTGACACCATAACGACTATCATCAGGATCCTTGGGTAAGCCACCCACAACTCCCAAAAGTAACTGTTTGAGTTCTCCATCGGTAAAAACTGTATCCTTTTCAAAAAAAGATTTCGCCAGATAGTCCCCTTCCTGGGAAAATATATTTCCACCCACAAAACAAAATCCTGATAAAACTAAATCGGCGTTATACGCATCAGCTGCCTTATATAGTTTTTCGTACATAACAGGCTCTATATAATCATCTGAGTCTACAAAGCCCACGTACTCACCTGTAGCAGCCTCTATACCTGTATTTCTTGCAAAACCAAGACCACCGTTCAACTTATGTATCACTTTTATACGGGAATCAGTTTCTGACAATTGATCACAGAGACGGGAACAAGGCTCTTTAGAACCATCGTCCACGATAATAATTTCGATATCCTCTAACGTCTGTCTTAAAAGAGAATCCAAACATCTTTTCAAGTATTTTTCTGTATTATACACAGGCACAATAATACTCACTTTTGGATGTGACACGTTATTCACCTCTCGGTCAACTTTTCATATTCTTTGATCAGCATTTCGGCATAAGTTTCCACGCTGAAAATGTGATCCTTTGCATTTTTACAATTATCGCTCAGAACTCGATAATATTCTTCATTCTCGAGCGTTTCCTTTAATTTTTTTGCTATTCCCTGAGGCGTTGGCTCATCAACCAACGTCCCTGTCACACCGTCGGTGACCAGCTCTGCCATACCGCCGCTGTTCATCGTCACAACAGGAACACCCATGCAATGAGCTTCAAGAATGGAAAGAGGACAGTTTTCATAACAAACAGAAGGAAGAAGCAGAACCTTTGCATTTGACATGAGCGTTGTCAAAGCTTCACCGCTCAAAAATCCGGTAAGTCTGACATTAGGAATATTTTTCAGGACATTCTCATCGGGGCCACTTCCTGCAATTACGAATTCATATTCAGGAAGAAGTTTTGCCGCACCGGCAATATTTTCAATTCCTTTTTCTTTGGAAAGTCTTCCGGCAAACACAATATAGGGCTCTTCCCTGCGGTTACTGGATGAAAACTTTTCTTTATCAATAAAATTGTGAATCGTTTTGGTTTTACCTTTATAATAACTGTTTGCAGACATCAACTTATTTTCAAGAAAATGGCTGGGACAAATGAACAAATCAACCTTTCGGTATGTTTTAAGCAACGCATACAGTTTGGCTTCAATGACCCCCAGAATACTTTTTACCGTCGAGCCATGAATACATTTGTTTTTGATGCAGTGACGATGCGAACCGTTCACACATTTCTCGCAAGGAATATTTTTGTCAAAATTATAAAGAAGATGATTGGGACAAATCATCTGATAATCATGAACCGTCTGAACCAGTGGGAGTTTCTTCCTTTTGATACCGTAGATAATAGACGGTGTAAGCTGAAAATTGATATTATTCATATGAACAATATCAGGCTTGAAATCATCTATGACCTGCATAATTTTCTTCTTTGCTTCAAAGGAATATATGATCTTAAACGGATATAGAAACCGTGCAGGGCCTTCTGAATGAAAATCCATATTCTGTGTATACAGCCCTATAGAATTCCCTACAGTGTTTTTCTCATCATACATTCCGAAAAACTGGATCTCGTGCCCCATTTTTTTAAAATACTCTGAAAGATAGAGCATATAACTTTCACAGCCCCCACGGGGATAAAGAAATTTATTGACCATTAAAATCTTCATAGAAAAGTATCCCTTTCAGTTTTTCTATTTTCTTTGGAAACATAACCAAACATACGTTGTTCCTTCTGCCGAACATTGTCTTCAAATGGCGATCCCATCATTAAAATTGCGAGAACACCCATAAGAAGCGGATAGTTCATGGTGTTATCCGTTGATGATACAATAACCAGATAAACTGTCAACATAAACGTAATAATGGCATTATCGGTATTCCCGTTTCTTCCAAAATACCGGACACGGATCAATGTCATCGATATCAACCATATAATATAACCCCAAAATCCCAAATCAATAAAGTGTTGGAGGAAGTCATTATGTACAGAAGCAACACCTATATTAATATAGGTATTCAGCTGATAAGTCAGAAACCCGATACCATTCCCCATAAAATCAGGGCTGAATTCATAGAACTTATCAACGGCATCATAAATTCCCACACGACCGCTCGTATTGATACCTGCTTTTTCAAGAAGAGCAAACACATCCAACTTGATGAGTGCAATATACCCGAGCAACAAAAGGATAATCAAGCAGGAAAAAAAAGTGACAAGTCTGCCCGATGTTTTTGGGCTGTATTTGGAAATAAATTTCAAAATATAGCCAAATACGAGAGCTACAACAATTGCAACAATAGCAATTCTCTTAAATGCCGACAAGAAACAAAACAAGGTAATTGCAAGAAGCAGAAAATACAGAATATTTTTCCGTGGATGATACAGCATATAAATCAGATACGCTCCAAGACAGAACGCAAGCTCGTGAATTTCAGCCTGAACGATAACATCACCGGTCACATCTGCGAATGTGACAATAAGCGTTACGAATTCAGAAAAATAACTGGCAATTCCGTTTTGCGCTATAACAGTCAGAATCATCAACATATTTGCAATCAAAATTGCAATCAGATTATACCAGACCCCTTTTCTGCCAAATATGTAAAGAAGAGACCCGGCAGCCAATGCAAAAGAAAACATATTGAAATAGATGAATGAACTTGACAGACCTCTGGCCATAACACTTGTGTCTACCCTTTCCATAAACCATATGAAAAGAGAAACAACGGTTGTGACAAGGAGAGGAATACTGTACATACAGGCATCCTGAAAAGCGGCAAAGCCTCTTGCAATATTTGGTTTAAACAAAAACAACAGAACTGTACTGCCAAAAAGGACGAGCGCAAAGGCGTGGCGGAAAGTGACATGCAGGCCTATATCAATGTATTCAATCAGAAAATAATACATCATGACCGTTACTGCCATATAATAACAGGCAACAACTTTTTCAAAAACTTTATTCTCCATGCCACTCATCCTCCCTTCTGCCGATGTCGTTGTTTACAGAGGCTGCTCCTCCTGAATATTCGAAGTATATTGCTTTTTATTTTCAATAGCTTCTGAGAGCAGTTTTCTCGCAGTTTTATTTTCTTTAAAATTCTCGGCGATACCGATCTGGTATTCAATAGCCACATCTTTAAGATCTTCACGTTCATCAAGTCTGAGCCTGAACAATCTCATAATATCTTCAACAGCAATATAGTCGGATTCATCTGTCAGCATAACAAATCTTCCGTTTCCGTTGTAGATATATTCAGTCTTTGATTTGCCGAAGAATTCTCTGATGTAGTTTGCGAACATTTTAATAACTTCATCGCCAACATCTCTTGAATATGAGAGATTTATGTTCGCAAGATTGGATATCTCCACAAGACAGTATACAACACCGTCATCCAACCTCTTTTTATTCTTGAACTGCAGATATTTATCAAGATATGCACGATTGTTGAACTCTGTAAGATGGTCTGTATAGAAAATATAATGGAGAATATCTCCTGTCCGACCTATTACAACTGCACCACCGCAGCATACAACCATCAAAAATACAAATGCAATTGCCGTATACAGAATGACATTAATACTTTCGCCGACCGATGCGGACGACAATACGGAAATATAACTTGCACCAAGATATTTATTGTATTCATCATTGGTTTTCCTTGTAAGGTCATAAAGTTCCGTAAGTTCAGTAATCAATTTATCAATATCATTCTCAACTTCCGCACGCACCGCAGCATATTGAGGATCGCAAAGCTCCGTACAAGTCATGGGAGAATTTTTACAGAGATCGTCGCAATTTCCGGTACAATAAGTGAAAACACCTAAAATATAATTATAGTAGGCAATATCAACGATCGAATGCCATTTACTTTCATTCAGATCTCTCCAACTGTATATCAACTCATCATATGTAACAGTCTGATCTCCAATATAATCCATCAGATTCTTATCGTACAGATCATCAAGAATGTACTCAAATGTAATATTGGTATTTCCGGACTCACGCATTTTCTTTACATAGGCATCAATCACGGTTACAACGTCTTCAACCAGACTCTGATCTTTTTCGTTGGAAATATAATTATTGTCAATTCTTGTTGTATAGTCAGAAACCAATATTCCTTTGTTTTTTGTAATCTGATAGTTATGGATCTTGGAGAAAAGAGATGAAACATTAACATTACTTAAATAACTAAAATCATTTGCCAGATCGGTAAACGATAATCCTGTCTCTGTCGATCTATAATAATTGTTCTGAGAAATTCGTTGATACAATGTTGTCAGAGTCTCATTGATACTTTTATCAATAATTTCCATCATCTCAATAAAATCATAATTGTTCTTATTCAGATTTTCGATGGTATTATTTGCAGGAGCAACATTGACATACTTTTGGCTGAATTGCTCAAAATACACATCAAGAACTTCATCAAGCAATGTTCTCGCAAAATCGGGACCTTCACCGCTGGTAGCAGTAAAAGAAACAATGAAAGTACTGGGTTTATAAATATATTCTTCACCCTCTTCGAGCAATGCATCTTTCTGTGTAACCTTATCCGAATCCTCAACAGGGATAATATCAATTCTTGTAATCAGGTTATCAACAGAATATGTTCCTGTAAGCCCCATTCTATCAACAACTTTTGACATAACCGAAGAAGATTTAATCTCATTGACATCCAACTTTTCTCCGGTAGGAGCAATACCTCTCTCCGCTTTCTCATCGTTATAATGAATAACCTCTGATGCAATATAGGTATTAGATGACGACAGCTTAAAATAAACTGCAAATGTTGCCAAAAGGCAAAAGATTACAATGAAAGGCAATAATTTTTTTAAGTATCTGAAAATCTGAGAGTTTTTCACTGTTATCCTCCTTTACGCCTTTCGGGGAAATTTCTTTGCAATGAGACCAAGTATAAACGATGCATATGCAACGCCTGCAAAGATTACAATCGTTTTCATTTCACTCATAAGTGAAACACCGTAAATAGAAACTGCGATACACTGATTCATTCTATGGCGGAAAGACTCGGTACCGGCAGTAATCGCTTCTTTTTCAAAATCCTTAATGCTCTGATAAATCGAATCTATAAGAGTATCTGCAACAGAAGCTGACAGATTTCCATTCTGATTAGAAGTGATCTTGTCAATGATCAGCTTATTATCACTGATTTCTTTTTCATTGGAAGCGACATCCATACTGAAGTTTGTAGCCATTACAGAAAGTTCATCAACACCGACTTTAGTTCTGCCCATATAGTACTTACCTGACTGATCCCATGTAGGAACGAGAACGACACGTGTCATCTCTTCACTATACATATCAACGGCCTGGTTGCACAGATTATAAGAAATCTGGTTCTTCCTGCGGTCAAAGTCGATATTGTTATTCTGATAGGAAAGACGGTCTACATAATCAGATCCTTCTCTGACAATGCCATTCTGAAGTATAAAAGAACGAAGATTCTGTCCAATTTGTGTTTCCTTGAACTGGTGTACTTTACCGGCAATGGAACTGAATGTTCCACCATTTTTTGTAACAAAGCTCGGATCCTCCAAAGCCATTTCATATAAATAATTCAGAACAGCCTCTGCTTCCTTATCCAAAAATGAAACAACATCCATATATTCCATTGAGGAGAAATCAGGTTTTTCCGGATCTAATTTAAAATTATCTGTATATTTTTCGATATAATATTCCTTATACGCAGATGTAATAAGCTTAATAACATTTTCTGAATCAAGATGCTCTGTATCCCTGGAAGCATGATACTCAACAGCAAATTCGGTGGAAATGAGATACTTCGATTCATCGCTGGAGCTACCCTGCACGCAGGGATAAACCGCAAGACAATTCTTCAGTTCTTTAACCGTAACATCCTCCAATGCACCTTTTTCAATAGCTCTCTGCACGACTTCATCACAGATGATTTCAGCCATGTTATATCTTGTACCGTTAGAGTTGAGAGACTGAGAAGCCTCAGAATAATTGAGAGACAACACGGCATGAACTGACTTTTTCAGTCTATAATGATTGAACAAACCGAAAATTATTGTCAGGACAAAGCAGATCAGAATGATCCAAGCATTGAAATATTCTGCGGTTTTAAAAATCTGTGTCCGTTCTGTATGATTTACATTGCGAAAACGAGCCAATATAACTACCGCAGATGATAAAAACAAAACAATAACGATTAAAAAAAGTAATTTAGGGAGTATATCCGTAAACATAATATGTATGACCTCCTTTCAGAATCAATATTTATTGATATCAATAATAACAAGCTCAGGTTGATTATTTATCCTGAAAATATTGGAATTTTCCAAACCGGAGCCGACGATCAGTGGCGAACCCTGAGCATCGTATCTGCCGTAAACGAAAGAACCTCCGCGTTCCGGCAACAAACCACCCTCACTCGTATAAATAGGGCCAAGTACCGGGATACGGGCAACACCGCCATGAGTATGTCCGGCAAGCACCAAATCACCCCAGGAATCAGGAGTCAGGACTTCACAAATCAATGGAGAATGAACAGCTGTAATCTTCAAATGATCAGGATTTTCATCGATATATCCGCTAAAGGCTTTTCCCGAATATGACCAGAACGACGACGGATTCGATGTCAGGACACCGTATACATCAACGGCTAAAGATCGAACCATAATCGTATCCATTTCATTTTTCAGTACTGTGATTCCTGCATGTTCAAGCCTTGCTTCAAAAGAATCTGCCAGAGAAAGAAGTGCTGTTTCATCACGATTCGTCTGATCGAAGCCAAATTTTTTGTCAAGCCCCTCTTCATTCAAAGGAAAATCATAGACACTTTCAACTTCGTTGTTGCCGTAGATATAGTACGAAGGCGCAATTTCTGACAGTTCAGCAGCCAGAGCAACAACAGCATCCGAATCTTCCATTACAGAATCCACCATATCTCCTGTACAGATAATAATATCAGGCTTCAGGGCGCGAATTCTATCCAAAAGTTTTTCATTATCTGTTCCGTAAGAGGCACCATGCAGGTCGGAGAGCTGAATAACCCTTACACGACTGTCAACCTTAATACTGCTGGTAATGTAAAACGTTTCTCTGAAATTCCGATTATCGATATAACTGCAGAGAACTACAATTATAGCAACAGCAATGCAAACAAACATCATACCGATAGCACAGAACTTTAATGCCTGAAGATTCTGTTTGGTTTTAGAACCGAAATTATAAGCGTCATTCTGACGGACGATCCTAACATCCATGTGAGAACCAACGACAGAACAAACACAGAAAACCAAGACCTCCTGACATTCATTCTTAAATTTTTTGATGCGTTCAGTGCCATGATAAGCAATTATGACCTGATCTGCATAGAGGCCCTCAATATCAAATGTGTCCTCCCACAAATTATAACATTCATCAGAAACAAGCTCTTTAAACATCGCTTTAATTTTTTTCTGATATTTTTCCATGAGCTCAATGCTTTTAATACTATCCATCTTCAATAAACCTTTACTTATCTTTATGATATAACGCGCAGGTTGAGTCTGCAACGTCCTCCCAGTTATATTTGCTCAAAACGAAATCGTCTACACCATCCCGGAGCTTGGTAACAAGCTCTATGTCATCACACATAAGCTGTAGCTTCTCCGCCAAGTCATCAACATTTCCCGCCTTAAAGTAGAGAACACGATCCTCCGCAACAGACATATTTTCCGGAATATCCGAACAAAGAAGCGCATTTTTATAGGCAAGTGACTCAAGAAGAGACAGAGACATACCCTCCAGATCTGACGGAAGAACATTTATGTATGAATTGGAATAGAGTTCCGCTAATAAATTCCCTGAAATAAATCCTGTAAAAATAATATTTGGATTACCCGCAGCCTTTTCCTTCAGCATTGCGACGTAATCATTTGTATCGCTGGTATCCCCTGCAATCACAAGTTTTTTTTCTGTTTTGACCTTTCCATATGCGTCAATCAGATAGTGAATTCCCTTTTCCGCTGTCAATCTCGAAACAACAGATATATATCCATCTTTTTGCAAACCGAATTTTTCTGTAATCAGATCTGCATCACGTCGCTCGGGTCGGCTGATACCATTGTGAATTATAGTTGTTTTACGTCCATATGTTTCAAAGAAATAATCATAAGCTGACTGGCTGAGAACTATTACTTCATCGGCATACTTTGCCAAAACTTTTTCGCCGAATTTGATATATTTAGAGGCAAAACCTTTACCCCACTTTTCTCTCTGCCAATCCAGACCATGAACTGTTGCAACGCATTTTTTACCGAACAGCTTCGGAATCCAAAGTGCTGCACACGGACCTTCCGCATGAAAATGAATTACATCATAATTTCCAAAGGACGCAGCTATCGCAGCCGTAAACGATGCTATCATAGCGGCAAAACCTCTGGCCTTAAGTGTCCATGCATTTTTCAGTCTGACACCTTTGTACTGATTATTTTGAACCATTTCAACATATTCATTTTCTACTTTATCCGACAATCGGTTGTAGCAGGTAACCTCATGTCCCCTTTCAACCAACATCGGACACAGGGTTGTGAGAACATTTTCAATCCCGCCCCGTCTGGACGGAACGACTTTATGTCCAATCATAGCAACTTTCATTTTTTCGCTCCAAAAATCTTTAACGTCCTGTTGCTGACAGCATCACGATAGGTGTTTTCAGCATAATTTTCAAATCGTTGAGATACGTTCTTGTCTGTATGTATTCAATATCCATTTCAACCCATTTCTCAAACGGAATATCATTTCTGTTTTTGGATATCTGCCATGTACAGGTAAGACCCGGTGTCACCAGAAGACGGAGCTTCTGATAATCTGTATAATGTTCAACTTCTCTCGGAAGCGGAGGTCTCGGACCTACAAGAGTCATATCCCCCTTGAGTACATTGAAGAACTGCATCAGCTCATCGAGAGACAGTTTTCTCAAATATTTTCCAACACGCGTAATACGTGGGTCATTTTTAATTTTAAATACGGGGCCGTCCATTTCGTTTTGCTTTGCGAGATCCTCAATCATTTTATCGGCATTCGCGCGCATGGTTCTGAATTTATACATGTAGAATTCTTTTCCGTGACGACCAACCCTGACCTGCTTATAGAAAGGTCCGGCACTGGGATCATCAATAACAATGATAATCGCAATGAGAATCATCAACGGCAGAAAAAACAGCAAAATCAAAACTGCAAAAAAGATATCAAATGCCCGTTTCTGTCTCCAAAATGTCGTATATGATTTTTCTATAATGGACTCCAGTTTTTCTCTTGTTTTTTCGTCAACATTGTTTTGATCAATATAAGGCATTGTCTTTCATAATCCTTCTTTCTGCTATTGTCATTACAGAATCATACTCTGTTTTCCTGTTTGCTGACACATAAAATTTATCAAAAACTATATTTTTTTCTATCCAATCAGGTTCGCTGCCATCGGTATATCCCGGATGAAATAAGACTTCGATATCACGTCCGTCTTTTTCAGCAAGCCGAAGATACTTTTTCAAGATCATACACACACGTCGCTCATCCATTTTTCCTGAAAAAAGAATCCCTAAAAAATACGAAGTCTGAATATTAGCTTTTTTAGCTGCACCTTTATTAAAAACCCACAGAATATCCAACAGCCACTGCTTGATTAAGTTTATAGGCTTGTATGTAAACCAAAGGGACGGGGTCATGATATACGGCTGCAGAGGCTCTGCAGGAATGCGCATATACTTCGGTGTAATATTTTCCTCCTTCAAAACCTGAAGGATCACACGAAACACCGAGGGGATCATCGAAGTATGCTGATGACTGTCAATGCAGAACGGAATATCCATTGTCAAACGGCTTTTCCAGAATAGAATTTGAGCCTTGATCTCTTTATAAATCTGAGCTTCAAACTCTTTTTTTCGGAAGATACTTAAAAGAAGCAGACCTCCGAAAGTATGTTTCAGGTTTCCGTTGGATTCAGCAAGCAACGGAATCTCTATTGCATCAGTCAAGCACTTTCCTTCCACAAGATTCAGATGCAGCGAAAGTCTGACATCCTTATTTTTCTTGATCTTTTCTAAATCGAAATCATCCAGATTCGGAAAGACACTGACCTTATTCAAAGCACCCCGATCCACACATTGCTGTATACGTGCAGAGACGGTTTCACACAACCCGAAATCATCGGCACTAAAACAAATCACTTAACTGTCAACCTCTAAACTAAGTTTAATAATTACAATATCATCAATCACAGCAACGCAATCAGCCGCAGGCCATACGCCCATTGACTGAATGTCATCCCTTTGAAGAAGATCGTCCTTCTCCTCACCGCTGATGAACTGATAATCGGTACCGCAGTAGTCGTTCAACGCACTGCAAAGAACACTTTGTCCTACAGATTCATCATCAGCGCGAATAATATAACCGTCTGTAATACCTGTCATATCAGGTGTCAGATTAACACTATAGGCTTTACTGTCTTCCAGAGAACCGATTACAAGCACACGGTCACAATCTCTGCTTTCAGGAATCTGTTCGATCCTGTCTGCGATACGAATCAACATCCCATACGACTTCTCATAAGCCATCTGCGCCTTATGATAGCTGACGTTGGAAATCACAGTCTGATTGAAAACAAGAACTGCCGCAATTATAAGAACTGTCCAACATCTGACAGAAGATCCTACCTCAGTTTTTTCAGAACCTCGTTCATAAATCAGAACAAAGAACAAGTAGAAGACTGCATATCCCATGCGCATCAGGTTATGATAGTCAACACCGGCATTAATGAATGCAAGCGCACATGCACCAAATATCAGCAAAACGCCTAAAAGAAGAATCATCATTAAATCGGGAATCTTTTTATAAATTTTCCGGGTTACAACGATCTTCAGATAATAGAACGCCGTAAGTACAAAAACTATCCCATTCAGAGCCACGTAGACATTTAATCCACCGGATAAATCAAAGAAACAGCTGATAAAGGTTTCTTTGATCACATAAAGAGAGTCCGCCAAATTTATGCCAGACAGAGACACTGAGGATTTTATTCCTTGATAATCAAGGAGTTCTATAGAGAAAACAGAAAGACAACCCTGCAGTATTATCCAATATAATACCACGCCAAAGATCCCTGACAATAGCATGAAAATGCACTTTTTCAAAGCTACACGGAAACTCATTTCCTTAAACATCATCGAATCTATCAGATGAATCAGAATAAGCATTATCGTAACCGTAATATACGCCTGATAAATCCCACTTGACAACGCAATCAATACCGATGCCAAAAGATATCTGGGTTTCTCCCTTGTCATATACCATGCGGCAAGAACCGCCAGAAAGAATGAAATTGCGTATCCGTCTGCCACATAGTTATACATCATTACAGACGTTACAGTCGGAAAAGAAACCAGCACAGCGCCTATGATCGCTGCCGTAATATATTTCTGCACATGGAGGATACGACAAACAAAAACAGCTCCGAGTGCATGAAAGACAATTGAAATAAGTCCATTGAGAAATGGAAGATCATAAAACGAACTGAAAGAACAAACAACAGGCAAAAACCACCGACCTGCACTGATCATGTTCTGAGGATCATATCTGAACACCAGCGAATCCCAGTTTGGAAGCCAGTTCGTAATTTTATATAAATGTGCAAACAAACCTGTAATGAGTGCCGAAAAGAAACAAACATTCCATTGCGGCAAAATTGAAGCACGCATTTTTTTAAAAAATTGTTCGGGCAAAATCACCACTCCAACCATTTAAACTTATGTAAAAATTTCCCGTACAGCTTATTATACATCCGAATACCGATGATACGCTTGATAAAAAGCGTCCGTTTTGCGGTCTTTGATATCCACGATGCACAGAAATGATGAATTGAATAAGTATTTTTTGTGATGATCTTCTTCCCCGTATAATATTTCATCGGGCAAAGATAATCTTCAGGAAGCAAACGCAAACCCATAAATATCGGATCATCAGGCTTCATGCCAAGCTTGACCATTGTTTGAGTATTTCGGTCAGGACACGGAGTAATATCGTATTTTCCATCCTCAAGAAGGAACGGGATATCATCGTAATCCGAAAGAAAATGACCAATCAAAGCATTTCCTTTCTCACAGGCGAAGCCAAGCCCTGTGGCAAACAAACCATTATCGTCACGCCCAAGATATCCCCCGTCAGAAATAAGAGGATCCAAAGGCTTGATCAACTCCACATCAGTATCCATATAGATTCCGCCTTCTTCAAAAAGAACCTTCAGTCTGACATAATCGCTGACAAACGCCCATTTGCCTGCTTCATATGCCTCTCTGGCGTATCGGTTCTCGGTAACATCAAAATTCTCTTCATTGTGGCAGATGATCTGATAATCAGGACAATATTTTTTCCAACTCTTGATACATTTTTCTGCGAGCGGCGGCATTTTACCTTTGCCGAACCAACAATAATGGATTACTTTGGGAATACTCATATTTGCTTTTTACCTCTGTATAATTCGATAATAGTTTGAAAAGCCTTTCTGTGAAAAATAAAATTGACCGCAAGGTACAAGCCAACAATCCATACCGCGTGTAACATACCATATAGAAGCAGTTTAAAAAAAGGCACATGACTGAAAGAGTCAACAAAGAAGACTGCCATAATGCAGGCAAACACAACTACGTTGGTCAGTATGATTTGATATGTACACATCTGACTTCGATTCATGACAACCTTGTTGGCATAATAAATTGTCACAATACTGCGATAAAGCAACGCGGCAATGGTACCGAGAATAGCACCGCATATTCCGACAGACAAAATAGCAGCAATGGAAACTGTAATATTTATCACCATTTCCCAGATGGCATGGTTTCTTGTTTTTCGGAATTCTCCCGAATACTCAATGATTCCATTGATAGGCAACTTGCCGTTTGCTATCAAATTCATGATTACAAACAACAGCAAAAGAAAAACATTTGTATATTCCGCATCGTTGATACCACTGGTATAAATCTGAATGATCGGCAGCAAAAAAACAGCCATCAAAGTATATATAATGTATGTCGCCATTATATATACCGTTTCATACGCAGAAAAGACTCTGTCAAATTTGTCCCTGTCGGTATGAAACATCTGCCCAAGTGCAAAGGTGAATGAGGAAACCACGCTTATGATAAAGGTTTGCACCTGAGAGAAAAATATATTATATATTGAATAGATACTGACCACTTTGAAATCGCAAAGAACCGAGAGAAGAATTACATCGGTATTGCTAAAAACCATACCCGATATCTGATGAACAAGAACCGAGTTTTTCTGGGAGATAGCCTGAAAATCGGGGGTTGAATTCAGATCAAGCCAACGATATCTTCGTTTCGCATAAAAATAAAGAAATCCCAACTGCAAAAGCGCGAGAAGACAATATACAAGCTGAATCAGAATCAGACTGTCTGTCAGCAACAGAACCAGAATCTTTCCCACATTGGAAGCAAGCTGGAGCACCGTTTCAGAGTTGTTGATAACATATTTTCTGCCATCAACCTCCATCAAAAGTCTATACTTTGCCTGTACAAAATAACTGAACAGGGACGGTACGGCATTCAGAAGTATAATTAAAAACAACACATGACTATTGATTGATGTCGGTATCAGATATGCATAAACAACAGCAATCACAAGAACGATAGATGCATATATGGCCCCTGTTTTATTATAATACGCGTTAGTCGCAGACAGAACAGAACTTGCTCCGGAGTAATCATTTACCCCGATTTTTTTATAGAGTGCCTGTGTGGTAGCAAGACCAACACCCGCCTCCAAAAGACACATATACGCAAAAATCTGTTTGATGGTAGATAATACACCATTAACTTCCGAACCGAAATTTTCAAGATATAACCTCGGCAGAAGAAAGCTGATAGATATCAGAACCAACTGATAAATCAGCGAAGAGATCACATTATGTTTAATTCTTGAATCCTTGTTTGTCAATATGTCACCTTCATCAAAAAAGTCAGCTAAATAAAAAGCTACCATCTACACACGGAAATCATACACGATTGCAGACATAATCCTCAGTTGCATTTTCCTTCGGAATTATTCTGCCGGGATTACCGATCACAATACTGTGATCAGGAACATCAAAATTCACATATGTCAGGGGTGCGATAAGAACATCACTACCGATTTTAATATTACCCACAATAACAGCATTCGTTCCGATCCAACAGTTATCGGAAATCTCCGGTGTACCCTTTCTTTTTCCTCGGTTTTCAACTCCGATCGTTACACCTGTTCCGATATTGATATTTTTGCCGAGCTTTGCATCAGGATGGATGATAACACGTCCGAGATGTCCTATATAAAACCCCTCACCGATACTGGTCCTGGCAGGTATCTGAATCTTTGTCCGATTGGAAAGATGCATAAGCTTCAGCATGTAAAACAACTTAAGCGGCAGAAATTTGCATGCATTTGCACGTCTGAAAACAGAAATAAACCGAATCTCCAACGGACGAAAAACCTTTTTTAAAAACGGTTCTCCGCTTTCTCCGTAATATCGATATAAATCCTTTTGAAAAACACTGTTCATCGTCGTCTACAGTCCTCTCCTGAAGATTCTGATTCCCCTGAAGTTTCATTATCTTCTATTCAAAATTTTAAATATATTTATTTAATCTACTTATTAAATCAGAACGCCAATCAAAATCCGACAAAAGGCGATATTTCCCCACTAATATTATACACCCATATAGGGACAAATGCAAGCGCACACTTAGAAAGTTTGAAATAAAGTCACAACTTATTTATTTTTAAAAGCATAAAAATTTAGTTTTCAACTCAAGCCATTGATACATATCCCGTTAAATACAGGTTCTCTTGTTTATATTTACGAATTAAAATTGAAATTAAATCGGAAAGGTTGACAAATCGAATTAAGTATGGTATAATATACGAGTCGAGTTGAGGCGTTTGGAGTGCTTTTTAAAAAGAGTTCAGTTTAACTAAGACTTTTCAAGGGACCGCAACCGAAAGCTCAGCGGACAACAGCACAGATTAACAAAAATTAATATTATCGGGGTGTAGCGCAGATGGTAGCGCGCTTGGTTCGGGACCAAGAGGTCGCAAGTTCAAATCTTGTCACTCCGACCATATCGAGTGTTCATAACAAATTCAGGTTATGGACACTTATTTTTATTTTTTCAGAGATAAAATTTATTGACTTGTAAAAAGAAATGTGCTATAATATATGCAACAATAAAAGTACAAAAATATGAGGTCAACATGATAATAGACAATTCTTCTGCCATCCAATGCATGAAAAAAGATATAGAATACTTTTATTATGATTTGGTAGACTTAAAAATTATGTCTGATAACATCACTATATTTTCAAATACGTACAATGACCTAACAAACCATTCATTTATCCGTGTTACAACTCATAATGGTAAGATTTTAATTGAAGTACATACTGATAATATTTCGCTGATATCCGAGGCTGTTTCTTTAGCAAAAGAAAACGATGGTCTTCCAATTCTTTTGTCGGTAGATAATGATATTAATATATCGGTTATTAGTAATATTTTCCCTATAAAACTTTGCGAAAATCAGAATAACAAGCATTGGGGAATTTTTGGCTATATAAAAATTTCGGAAACAACAGATAAAAACGATATCATCGTATCATTCCCCTGTCAAGATGACATTGATTCCATATCGAAATTGCCCGATAAAGAATGGGTTTTTCTTCCAAGCAGGATCAAGTTTATAAAAGATATTCTGATAGCAAAAAAGTGCAATGATCTTGCAGGTTATCTGGTTTATGACAGTGCTGAGACTGGACATTATGACATCGTAATGATGTATGTACATCCCAATTATAGGCGCTGCGGAGTAGCCTCCGTACTAATAAACAGTTTCGTTACAGAATGTGTAAATAAAAACGGTATTCCATATTATGTTTGCGCAAATAGTGAAGCATCTGCGAAATTAGCGGAGGCACTAAATATAAAACAAGTAAGAAAAGGAACAACAATATACGAATTAGAATAAAATATCTGTGGTTACGGTTGTTCTATTAAATTACAAAATAATATCATTCAGGAGGTATGATTTATGGAAATTATTGCTCACAGAAAGAAACTCATATGGATCATGTATTTTGCAGTTGCTGTTTCCGGCATTGTGATGATGTTTATTGGAGATGACATTGTTCATAAAATTGTCGGCGGAGTTTTGCTTATTGTCAGCGCAGTAATACTTATCCAATATTTTATGGTACCGCCTGCAATAATAAGTCTCGACAAAAATAAAAAATTATATTTGCCGAAAGGTATAATTTTGAATCCTAAGGATATAGTTGATGTTTCCTACAGCAAAGCCTCCGGCAGGAGCATCCAGTATAAATGGGGTTCAGTAACGATCATGACAGCTACAGCTAAATATAAATACAAATTTGTTGCAGACTGTGAAGCTGTGTCGAAAACAATTACCGATATAGTTTACAAAAGCAAAAGCTTTGATATGGACATATTCCAATAAAAAAATATATTAAATAAACATCTCAGAAGTCAATCTTTTGAGGTGTTTGTTATAACAGACGAAGGTTTAATCAACCTCCGTTTGATTTTATCAATATCGCGTCCATTGACATCAACCGTGAATTGTGTTATAATAGGCTCATGGGAAGCGTATTTCAAAAAACGGTTTTAAATTAAAAGGAGAAAAACTTATGGACAAAATATTTCCACCGATGTATAGCAATCCGGAAAAAATTCAAATCTTCAGGCTTATCCCTTATTGGCTTTTCGCTTTTGTACTGTTTCCCCTTTATATGCCTATTTTGGGAATCGGATTTTGGGAACAATGGGAGATAAGCGTGTGGTTGGAGATTGGATACCACGTAATAAATGGAATTATAATGTTGTTGATAATGATCAGCTATCTGAAAGAAGAGTTTTTCATGGTAACAACCGATATCCGTTTTTATGTAAAACACATTGCTCTGACCGTGGGTTTAATTGCGGTAACAGAAACCGTATTACTTGGAACACTGTTTCTTTGCGGCTTCAATATCGAATATATGTTGGAAAGCCTTCCAATCACAGAAATGGCTGTCAGTCACACCCAGCTTTTCGTGATTCAGCTCAAACCGATCATCGGAACAATTGTACTGTCAGTTTTTTCACCCATAAGTATCTGCGCCTTGTTCTACTGCCTTGGTTTTGCTCCTATATGCAGCAAAAAGCCATGGTTAGCATATTTGAACATAATTGCTATCACGCTGATCCCACCCATGATAGATATTATTTGGCGCGGTGATGCAGCTTTCGTACTAAGCGGTTACATTGCTCATTTGCCGATACATTTGCTGACATGCTGGTCATACCAAAAAACTGATAATGTGTGGACACCAATGATCTCTTTGGCAGTAACAAACCTGCTGTCATCTATTGTACTCCAGATACTTGTTTTGCGGTAGAAATATATTTATTATAAGGGTAACTCATTAAGATAATTTACGTGAAAAACTGTTTCTTTTCATCCGAAAAGAAGCAGTTTTTTTCTACTCATTTCAAAAAAGTTGTAACCCTGTTAGCCCAGTCTGTAACTCTTGTTAGGTTTCTGTTTGCATCATAAGCATAAGTTACCGCTGTGTTGTATGTAAAAACCGGTTAGAAAATCTAACCGGTTTAATAAAAGAAATATTTAATCATATCAAATTTAATATTCACTCTCAAAAATCATTTTGTTGGTATCAGTTTTATATGCAAAATGTATGGTTCATTATTATACGAGAATTCGTATTTTTCCACGCCTGGGATTTCCAGTGTGCAATCCGGACTCAAAATACAGATCCAAAGCTGATTTTTTTCAAATAAAAACGTCATTTCTTCGAAAAGAGTTTCAACGGATCTATTACCTTCTGTATATCGTTCTTTATAAACCTCAATAATCCCAGAATCAATAGGAAACCATCTAATTTCACCACCATATTTAAATTTTTCTCCTGATAAAGAGTTTTTATAATCTATTTTAAGGATAGCAACTTCACCATTTTTGATTACAAAATCATAGTAATTGCTATCATCTTTTATAGTTGCAATTACAGTTGAATCTGTATAAATAAACTTATGTTCAGATGAACCCACTAATGGATATGCATTTCTAAAATCTTCTATGCTAGAGTAATAACCGGAAGAATCTCCGCCTTTTATTACATTTTCAAGAGAAGACCATGAAATAAGAACTACAACAACGAATAAGATTACAATAAAAATATTAAACTTAGATTTCATTAACTAAAAATTTCCTTTCAGAAAAATATATTACCGCTATTCAATTTGCCATTTGCATAAGCATAACGGTTAAGGGTAACAGCTTCAGAGATTTCGCCTGCAATAATGTCCGCATTGACGAATCTTCTCATATCAGAAGAATAGTATCTCGCACGCATATAGAATAGTCCGTTAGTATCGGTAACAACCCCGTCACGGCCATTATAGCAAAAATATGATCGAATTTAATGTTACTCTGTTGAGTACACCATAAGTATAGCACATTTTTTTGTTTTTGTCAAGATGTGTTTAAAAGAAATCAGCCGCTCGTAGGCGGCTGGTTTGCGGATTATTCATCCAATTTTATTTTGCGTTTTTTTAGTTCTTTTGCGTAATACAATTTTAGGACCAATGGCGCACCAAATATTGCAAAAATACTTGAAAGCAATAATAAAGCCGCCGCCGCTAGAACTTCCTTATTTACTTCAAAATTAAAAGTGTCAATTTTAAGAAAAGGTATTCCAAAAAGTATGCCAATCAACACATACTTTGATAAGTTTTTATATTTGGGAATATCTTTTTTATTTATATACTTATTTTTTTTAAACTTAACAAAACTAATCCCCAAAGAGATGAAAGATAAAAACAGCGGGATAATTGAAATCAAGAAAGCAAAAGGAACATTGTTAATATATAGTAATTCTAAACAACAAAGTGAAAACAAGCTCATAGCAAAAAGAGAAGAAGAAAGATAACATGCTATTATCTTTTCAAAATCTAAAAATTTTGTTTTTATTGTTATAAATATAACAAACAATATAGAAATATAATATATTAAAAGAGATAATATGCATGAAAACGGTGTTCTAAAAAATCCTACAAGCCCTAAAATCATAGAAAAAAAAGAAATTCCCACACTTGAAGCAATAAAATCTATACGATTTTTTTTCTCATCTATCCCATATTTCACAAAAGCAATTGCATTTCTTAAATTCATAATTATAACCTTTCCGCCCAAAGGGGTCAATATTAGACACAGGGTTACCATTCGCATAAGCGTAACGGTTTAGGGTAATTGCTTCAGAAATTGCACCTGCAAGTATGTCAGCATTGACGAATCTTCTCATATCAGAAGAATAGTATCTCGCACACATATAGAATAATCCGTTAGTATCGGTTGCAACACCATCACGACCGTTATAGCAAAAATATGATCGAATTTAATGTTACCCTGTTGAATACATCATAAGTATAGCACATTTTTTCGTTTTTGTCAAGGTTGGTTTCTTCAGAAATTCTGCCAAGTATAATCGGTTATAAAAAATCCACTCCCGGAGATATCCCGGAGAGCACACGAAATGCCTATATTACCCTATTAAGGATTTTCAACACCAACACTTGATAAATAACAAGAAAGGGGCTGGCTCATTTAGCGCAGAACAAAAGCCCATATTAGGTTTTAAGACAAATATTAACTAAAAATACT
>JAZTZU010000001.1:0-46953 GCA_045637625.1 Eubacteriales bacterium | reverse complement strand
ATAATATTATAGCATAAAAAAAACTCAATTACAACAGCAATATGTTAAGATTTAATAAATTTTCCCATTTCCGAAAAATGTCATATTATAAAAAACCATGTTCATACAAAATACATTGAAATCACTATTCGTTTCTGTTATACTAATATAATAATCAACTATAAGGAAATGTTTTACAATGCTGTTTTCATCACTGTTTTTTATATACATTTTTTTAGCTGCCCTGTGCATTCTTTATTTTCCCATCAGAAACAATACTTACAGATGTATTATTCTGACCATCTTTTCAGTATTTTTTTATGCATGGGGAGAACCTGTTTTTGTTCTGCTGATATTAGGTTCGGTCTTTGTCAATTTCCTTGCCGGAAAGCTTATGGATTCGGCAAAAAACAAACCCATATTAAAAAAAGCTTACCTCATAACAAGTGTAACGCTGAATCTTTCGGTTCTTGCGATATTCAAGTACACACCTATGGTAATCGAAACACTGAACGCTGTTGCAGGGCTTGAAATTCCAATACCGAATATAACAATGCCTATAGGCATCAGCTTTTACACTTTCCAGGCAATGTCCTATGTCATAGATGTATACAGAAACGATACAGAATATCAAAAATCCTACTTCAACCTGCTTTTATATATAACCCTTTTCCCTCAGCTTATAGCAGGACCTATCGTAAGATATAAGGACATAAACCTGCAAATTCCAAACCGACGCTCAAACATAGAAAAAATCAATCAAGGAATATTCAGATTCTGTATAGGCCTTGCTAAAAAAGTAGTTATCGCAAACAACTGCGGGGCAGTATGCGCCGAATTACTTAACAATGCTGACAACCGAGCAGTATTGGGACTTTGGATAGGCATGATATGCTACTCTCTTCAGATCTATTTTGATTTTTCAGGGTATTCGGATATGGCAATCGGTCTCGGAAAAATATTTGGATTTGAATTCAAAGAGAACTTCAATTACCCGTACATGTCAAAAAGCGCCACGGAATTCTGGAGAAGATGGCATATTTCTCTTGGAACATTTTTCAGGGATTATGTATACATTCCAATGGGTGGAAACAGAAAGCGCTGGCTGCTTAATGTAATCACCGTATGGTTTCTGACAGGACTTTGGCACGGAGCTTCGTGGAACTTTGTACTTTGGGGTCTTTTTTACGGATGTCTTCTTATAATCGAAAAGAAGATAATCTTCCCCGCATTTGAAAATATCCCCAAGATAATTTCAGCAACAATTTCATATATTTCAATGTTTTTCATTACGGTAGTCGGTTGGACAATATTCTATTTTACCGATTTCAATGAACTTAAAACTGTTCTTTCGGGAATGTTTTTCTTAAATGAAATTCCGAAAACCGACGTGTTTGCAAATTCAATTATAACAGAAAATATATTCCTACTAATCATTGCTTTGATAGCGGCATTCCCAATTTTCCCGAAACTCATTGATTTCATGAAAACAAAAATGAAAATAGGAGAAGCTGTATTCGTTTACGCAAAAACCGGGTACGCGCTGATCCTTCTTGCAATTTCCACAGCAATACTTGCATCGGGAAGTTATAACCCGTTCCTGTATTTCAGATTCTAAAATCAAAGAGGTAAACCGGGATGAATCAAAAAAACAATATAATTGCATTATCTATATTTGCTTCAATATTTTTCTTAATTGTAGCCGCAAATATTTTTCAGCCTGCAAGAGCAAATTTCTCCGAAGAAGAGAAACGTGAACTTGCAAAATTCCCCCAATTCTCCATAGAGTCACTGACAAACGGGAAATACTTTGCAGGAATAGAAAGTTTCATTTCAGATACCTTTATTTTCAGAAATGAATTGATTCAGGCTGCACGAAAAATAAATTCCCTTTGGGCTGCAAGTACCTTTTTCGGAACAAATGAAGATGAAATAATATTTATTTCAACAGATACCCCAATAATTGATATTGAAATAGAATCACCTGTCTGGGATATTGAAAAAGAGAAAGACGACAAAGAAAACACCGATGTACAACCGGAAAACAATGAGCCTGAAGCTACTGAGCCTTCAGAGGGCGCAGAAAAAAAGGACCCTGTTGAACCTACGGAAAATGAACCTACCGAAGAAAATAATGAACAGACTCAAGACACAACAACCGGAAACAATGAACGGCCGGCAGGTGATTCAACAGAAAACAAAGAACCTATAACAGAAGACCCAAGCCCGGCTCCGGTAGTTGAACCGTTACCAAATACAGATATAACAGACATTGAAGCACCTTTGGGCGTAGGCGAACCCGAAATGCTGGCTTCAGGACATATAATATACAACAACGCGGTTTACTCCATTCCCTATCTTGTGCCGAGCGTTGCAAAATACTATGCAGAGGTTGTCAGTTATTATCAGTATCTGTTTGAAGATTCAAGAATCAGTACGTTAAGTGCTCCGCTGTCATCCTCAATGCTGAACGTTCCGTCACTTAAGAACAAAATAACAGATCAGAACCAAATGATAAATACGATTAACTCTTATTTATCTGACGGAATAAACGGGGTCAACTGCTACAGTGAGCTATACGCACACAGAAATGAATATTTATATTTCAGAAGTGACCACCACTGGACCGCAAAAGGTGCATACTACGCATATACAGCTTTTATCAAATCTATCGGACTTGAACCTGTTCCGCTTGAGGACTTTACGGAAGTACTGATGAACTCAAAATGGAAAGGAACAATGTACGGATATACAGGAGATGAACGCGTAAAAGAATTCTCCGATGAAATATATGCGTATGTTTCAAAGAAAAAGCATACGATGACAACCTACAACACGAAAGGCGAAGCCGATAAATTTAATTCTTCTGTGCTGACAGGATACGGAAGCTACGATGCATTCCTTAACGGAGACAATCCGTATACAGTAATAAGCGTTCCTGAAAATCCAAAAGATATGACAATCCTCGTACTGAAAGACAGCTACGGAAGAGCTATCGTTCCTTTCCTTGTTGAACATTACAGCACCATAATAGTTGTTGACCCACGGTATATCTATTTTGACATATATGAACAGCTTAAAGATTACCCTCTTACAGATATTCTCTTTGCCAATAATCTATACAATCCCAATGTGGCAAGCTACCCAAAAAATCTTATGAGAGCTGTAGGTAAATAAATCCAACTGACATATCCGGCACGGATATGTCAGTTTTTATAAATTCTGTTATTATTTTATGCTTTACAAATCCAATTTTTTCTGATATAATATACATGAAACCATAATGATAAGGAAGTACCAGAAATGAATGAAAAAGAAATTGCGGAAATCCGCCGCAGATATAAACCGGAAAAACACAATCTCTCAAGGATAAGAGGATGTTATGTCGATGCAAAAAAGGAGATCCTTTCAGAATTCACGCAAACACTTGAACTTATGACTCAGGATGAATGCGAAAGTATCCTTGGCCTTTTCAGAAAAACTTTAGGCGGAACTATCGGAAAAAATCTTATTGATATAGAATTTCCAAATGAGGTCGTGCTTGAAGGGGAAGAACATAAGACTCTTTCAACTTTAAGAGAAACAGAACTGAAAGACGATGAAGCGGTTCATGCGCTCTATAAAAGGATCATCGACTCTTTCCGTATGGAAGACGACTACCTGATATTGCTTGCAAGCGACAAGTACGATGTTTTTGCATACTCAAAAAATAAAGAACAGCAGGATGAATCTTCCACCATGTTCTCCTATATTCTTTGTTCAATCTGCCCCATTAAAATAACAAAGCCCGCATTAAGCTATTATTCAAGTGAAAGCACTTTTCACAATATTGCGGCAAATTCCGTCATCTCTTCCCCTGTTATGGGTTTTATGTTCCCCAATTTTGACGACAGGGCTGCCAATATTTACAACGTGACAATGTACACAAAAGACATAAAAGAAAACCACGACGAATTCACCGATACAGTTTTTAAAAGCAAGACTCCCCTGCCTGCGGCAGTTCAAAAAGCGACATTCCAATCAGTGTTAAGCGAAACCGTTGGAGACGAATGTGACATTGAACTTGTTCAGACAGTTCAGAACAAAATAAACGAGATGATTGAAGCCCATAAAGCCGATAAAGATGCTGATCCGCTGATGGTATCCAAAAGAACAATAAAAAGAATTCTTGATGAGTGCGAAGTGAATGAAGAAAAAATTCAGGCATTTGAAACTGAGTTTGATACGGAATTCGGTATCGGCGCTGAAATTCATCCTCAAAATCTGATAGATCCTAAAAAATTGGAAGTAACAACTCCTGATGTAACAATAAAAGTTAATCCGGAAAGAAGCGATCTGATCTCAACACAAATAATTGACGGAGTCAAATACATACTTATCAGAACAGAAAATGACAATGTGGAACTTAACGGAGTTAATATTCACATCAAATAGAAAGGAATTAAGATCATGGCAAGAGAACTTAAAACTGGTGTTGCTTACCACAGCAACAGAATACTCGAACACGTCAGAGAGGATATGCGTGAAATTTCAAGAGCAGACATGGATATTGTTGTTCACATGTTTTCTCATAATGACTGGGACCGCCACACAAAAGTCATGAAGGATATTTTTAAAATTTCCGAAGATGAAGGTCTCGAAGTCTGGGTGGACAACTGGGGTCTCGGAGGAACTCCCGGAGACAAATCACATTTTCTTGCTTACTACCCCGACGCTCACATGTATTACAACAACGGTAAAATGCATCCGACCCATGTTTGTCTCAACAGCCCCGACTACAGAAAATTTGTGAAAGACTGGCTTGATACAGTTGCAGAGATTGGTGGAAAGACAATTTTCTGGGATGAGCCTCATTTTCCGTACAGCAGCAAAGAACAGGCGTTTACGTGCTGCTGTCCCAGATGTCAAAAGCTCTTTGAAGAAAAATACGGTAAGCCAATGCCAAGCATTATAACACCGGAGGTTGATGAATTCAGAACAGAGACATTGGTAAGCTACTTCGGAGAAATAACTTCTTATGCGGAATCTCTGGGGCTGAAAAATACTGTTTGCGTAATGCTGCATGAAAATATCGGTATAAACCTTAACACCATGGATAAAATCTGCAGCTTGCCGTCACTTCATAATGTAGGCTCAGATCCTTACTGGCACGGAACAGGAATCCCTGCATACAAATACGTATATGACGGAGCCAAGAAAAATCTTGAAATATCTGCCAAATATAAAAAAGAACATAATGTATGGATCCAGGCTTACGGAACCCCCAAAGGCGAAGAAGATGAAATAATCGAAGCAACAGAAGCAGCTTACGACGCAGGGGCAAGAACAATCATCGCATGGGGTTACAGATGCGGAGAGTCCAACGATTATCGTGCTGAGAATCCGGACAGAGCATGGCAGGCAACGAAAGAAGCTTTCAAACGTATAAGAGCCATGGAACATGACAGAATTCTTGCTGAAAACAGAGCTAAATATATGAAATAATTCACCTATAAGTACCACGGTAAACAAACTTAAAAAACACAAAAGAGAGATGTAAAAAAACATCTCTCTTTAATATTATATATTGTCTTACTTTGCTTCATTAACATTACGTGCGCTGGTTTTGCCTTCGGGCTTGATTTCACCTGCAGCCATAAGTGAACGTTTTGTAAGTGCGGGACCAACAAGTTCATATACAAGAACCGCAAACAGAACAACACTTCTGACAATAGCACCGTCTGCAAGTTCAGCGGCTGTGATAGCCATACCGAGAGCTACGCCTGCCTGAGGAAGAAGTGTGATGCCGAGGTTGCTTGTAATTTTCTTATCACACTTACAGAGTTTACAGCTACCGAACGAACCGAAGTATTTACCTGCAGAACGTGCGATGATGTAAATAACACCAACAAGAACGACCATGGGATTTTTAAGAATATTAAGGTCAAGTTCTGCACCTGAAATTACAAAGAACAGAATATTTATAGGAGCTGTCCAACGATCGATTCTATCCATAAGTTCTTCGGAAGTTTCGCAGAAATTGCAGAAGATAGTACCTGTCATCATACAAACGAGAAGAAGTGAAAATCCTACGTGAACCCCACCGACTTCAAATTTGATCATTGAAAGACCTACTGTAAGCATTACAAATGCAACAGAAATTGCAAGACGTTTACTTCTTGAATGGAAGAAGATTTCGATCCAGTTAAGAAGGAAACCGCAAATAGCACCGAGAACAAGAGAAGCCACAATTTCAATGATAGGTTCAAGAACCACACCGACAATGCTGATAGCACCGGATTCAAGAGCTGTTGCGATACCGAAAGATGCTGAGAAAAGTACAAGACCTACTGCATCGTCAATGGCAACAACAAGAAGCAGAAGCTTTGTTAAAGGACCGTCAGCTTTGTACTGCTTAACAACCATAAGGGTTGCAGCGGGAGCTGTTGCGGAAGCGATCGCACCGAGAGTAATAGCCGCGGGTATCGAAAGAAGATCGGGCATTACAAAGTGAAGAATGATAAGAATGATATCAACGAGAACTGTTGTCACAACAGCCTGAAGGATACCGATAGTAATCGCACTCTTACCCATAGTTTTCAGCTGGGAAAGTCTGAATTCATTACCGATAGTAAAAGCAATAAAACCGAGTGCCAACTGAGTAATAAGTTTCAAGCCTTCAACCTGTTCAAGGGAATTGAAACCGAATCCGGGGATTCCGATGGCTCCGAGGATGAAAGGACCAAGGATAAGACCTGCAACAAGATAAGCGGTTACTGCAGGGAGCTTAAGAACTTTTGCAAGACGGGACAAAAGAAGTCCGCCGATCATTGCAAGAGCAAGACTGATAAAAAGAACCATGATTTAACCTCTTTTCAAAATTTTGAGAGTTGTTTATATTTAATTATGTAAAGATGTTCAAACCTAATGAACACCAGAAAACACTTTAAACGGCTTTTAGCCGTACAGCTGTAAATTATACATCTTTTTTCTTGATTTGTCAAGTGGTTATGCGTAATTTTAGCTTTTTCGTCAAATATCGCCTTTATATTTTTTAATAGCCTTTAACGAAAGAAATAATTTCACAAAACAGAAATAGCCCTCTGCAGGGCTATTCATCACATCTTATTTATTTGCAATGTTTTACTCATCGGATACCTGATCAATTTATTTGAATTATAATCAGTATCATACAGGCAAACAGAGGTTATCGCCCTGTTTTCATATGTTGTATAATAGTAAATACATTTATCCGCATTACAGCATGAAGTATAAACAGTATAAAAGTCCTTACCAGAACCTGTTTTCACGCAGCCCCTGACCTGGGATACAGTATCCATTATATGAAAAAACCTGCTGACATTTTCCGCTTCGGAGGTTCCTCCCACAGAGTTGAATTTCGCAAACGCCGCACGGACAAACCTTGAGGCGGAAGAACCGTCACCGGGTAATCCAAAAGCTCCGAGACCATTGGAATAAGATTTAATATTGAGTTTATTTGAAAAAGTATTTTCCGGAGCATTTGACGTAAGAGAACGGTAATTGGACAAATTGGTTATATGCCATGGAAACTCCGGAGCATTCGTTAAAATACCCAAAGGATTCTTATAGACTTTCAAACCGGAAGCCACAGATTCGACGACAACAGAACGACAGCTGTCCGATATGATCCAATGCAGCGGAGTATTTGGAAAACACTCACTGAAAGGATCATTTATAATATTTACCGACTTAAGAGCCTCACAAACGGCATTAACACAATTAAAATTACACATTATCCATGGAATGAATTCAAAGGGCGCAAGATTTATTTTCATTTCACATTTTTCGAAATAACAAGCATGACCGTCAAAACTTAAAGCAGCAATATTCAACCCAGCCTCATTCGTCGCATCATAATATAAAGGGTATCCCTCAGTAACCGTAGCTGTACCGATAACTGCAACGTGCGATTCCGAAGATTGACATTTTCGGAAATGAAACGGAAACTTACGTGGAGCAACAACAATTTCTTCATTATAATTATATTCAAGATCAAGAGTTCTGCCAAAATAACAGTCCCTGTTTGTAAAAGTTAACGCAGTACACATATCCAAATCACCTCAGATATAGTATACTGCATTTTTTGTTTAATATTAAATAAAACCTGCAAAAATTCCAGAAAAAATAACTGTCATTATCCCTGCAACAACGATCGAAAGACTACTTATAGCTCCCTCAACCTCACCAATCTCTATGGCTTTGGCTGTTCCGAGAGCATGTGCTGAAGTTCCTATAGCAACACCCTTCGCAACAGGATGCGTTATTCGGAATAATTTACAAACGACTTCGGCAAACATATTTCCTAAAAGTCCCGTAATTATAATTACAGCAACCGTAAGAGACACAAATCCCCCCAACTCTTCAGAAATTCCCATACCGATGGCGGTGGTGATCGATTTCGGCAGAAGTGTCACATAAGAAGAATGATCCATCCTGAATATCAACGCAAAAAGGAACACTCCGAACAGACTTGTTAACGTCCCGCTTAATATCCCAAGAAGAATTGCAACTGAATTTTTCTTCAAAAGCTGAAACTGTTCATAAAGAGGTATTGCAAGGCATACAGTCGCAGGGGTTAAAAGATAACTGATATATTTTGCACCTGAATAATAAACTTCATAGTCCACATTAAATATCAGAAGTAAAACTATTATTACACCAACGGAAATCAGAATAGGATTAAACAATACCGATTTAAGCCTCTTTTTAAGAAATAATCCAAAAGAATAAGTTGCCAGAGTCAGAAACACACCGAAAAAGACAGATAATTCAATAAAGTCAACCATTGTTATCCTCCCCTTTTTCGGATTTTTTTATCAAAGCCTGAGTAACAAGACCTGACACAACCATAACAACAAATGTCGTAACCACCGTTATGACAAGATAATAAATCCATGATGGTTTTAAAATATTCCAGGAATCAAGCAACCCAACAGCTGCAGGAACAAACATAACAGGCATTATTTCAATCAGAAACTTTCCTGTTTCGCTTACTGAAGAAAGCTTCAATATTTTCAGTTCCAAAGCTGAAAACATTATTACTATACCGTAAATACTTGCGGGTATTGGTAATGGTATTATATAGTTCAGTATCTCACCTAAAAAGGAGATGAATATTATAATTAAAAATTGTTTTATGTATTTCAAATGAACACCTCATTTTTTAAACATTATAAATATATACTCAAGGGTCGCCCTTGCTGCGGCAAGGAGCTCTGGTCGGCTCTAATGTGCCACAGGCACATTATTCACTCCCGACCCTTCGACCCCCTGTCGATATCTACATAAAATAAATAAGAGATAGGCTGATGCCTATCTCTTATTTATTTGGTGCCGATGGCGGGGGTCGAACCCGCACGGTATCGCTACCAACGGATTTTGAGTCCGTCACGTCTGCCAATTCCATCACATCGGCTTAACGCATATTATTATAGCACACTTTCGCAAAAAAATCAAGCCCATAAAATCAACAAAAATGAAAACTGTTACAAGAAAAAGCTCAGGACTCTCTGATTTCTCTATACATAGCTGAAGCATCTGCTTTTGCCGCGTGTTCATTCACCTGGAGGACTTCAAACTTGGCAACTCGTCCACCGAATGAAATTTCAATGATATCTCCAATCTTTACATCATAAGCAGGCTTTGCATCCTTACCATTGACAGAAACTCTGTCTCCTGAGCACGCATCTTTAGCTACAGTTCTTCTTTTTATAAGTCTGGAAACTTTAAGGTATTTATCAAGTCTCATATTTTAACATCCTTTCAATTTTTAATAAGATCGGCAGTTTTGCCGTTTGTAAGTCTGATTATATCATCAGGAGCTATTTCTATCTGCCTTCCGATTTTACCTGCGGAAAGCATTACCGTATCGTACAGAATTATAGCCTCTTCAAATGTTGTTTCTAATTTCCGTTTCATTCCGATTGGACTGCAACCTCCTCGAATATAACCTGAAACCTTATTTATATCTGCAACAGGGATCATCTCAACAGCTTTCTCTCCTACTGCACGTGCCGCTTTCTTAAGATCAAGTTCGCAATCCACGGGTAAACAGAAAACGAAATACTCCTTACTTGCACCTTGAGTTATAAGTGTTTTAAAAACTCTTTCTTTGGGCTGATTCAACTTTTCAGCAATACTTAATCCATCAATATGTCCATCAGACACATCATATTCATGAGGAATAAAATTCACACCCTCAGATTCAAGTATCCTCATAACATTTGTTTTATCTTCTTTTTTCATTAAATCTCCTTTACTGAACAACCGGAATTCCCTGTTTTCTCATGAAAGATTTCGCAAATTCAATCTGATCCGTATCAGGGATCCATTCTTTTCGGCCGTTATCCATACCACCAAGAAAAACTGATTTTGTACCGCCATACGCATGATACGGAAGGAATTCAACCCCATCAAGATTCTTTATACCGCCCGCAATCAATGCAATATTTTCATAATGTTTTATATCCGTATTTATTCCGTTTACCAAAATACAACGCAAACGGATACGTGCATTCATTTCATTTACAACAGATAAATTCTTCAGTATTATATCATTTGGAACGCCTGTATATTTTTCATGGCGGACGCTGTCGGTATCCTTGATATCCCATAAAAACATATCCACATACGGAACAGCTTCGATAAGCACCCCTGTATCAACATGCCCGCAAGTTTCCACGACACAGGAAATCCCTCTGCGCTTGCAATCTTTAAGAAATGCTATTGCTGCATCTTTATGAGCGAAAGGTTCTCCACCGGAAAGAGTCACACCACCGTTTGAACCATAAAATGCGATATCCTTCTCTGCAACAGAAATGATCCGGGACACGGTCATATCCTCACCGCAAAGTTCAAGAGCCCCTGTGGGACATTGCGACGCACATAATCCGCAACCGATGCATTTTGCACGATCCAAGCAATGATCGTCTTCAATTTTATGAACCTTTTCACGGCAGACAGAGACACACTCAGAGCAGCCGATACATTTATTTTTATAGAACAATATCTGAGGCTTTTTCATTTGAGTCTCAGGATTGTGACACCATGCACACCTCAAAGGGCATCCTTTAAGAAAAATTGTGGTACGGATTCCGGGACCGTCATGCATACAAAAGCGTTGTATTTCAGTTACAGTCAGTTTAGTTTCAGTGTTCATTTTGAGCTATTACCATATCCTGCCATTCTTTATTAAGGGTAACAAACCGAGCATTCCAACCGGAAACCCGAACAGAAAGTGTCTGATAATTTTCAGGACATTTCTGAGCTTCTTTCAACAAGGAAGCATCAACCACATCAGGCTGCATAAAGAAACCGCCAAGAACGACAAACCCTCTGATCAATGAGATCAAAGCATTTAGACCGTCTTCACCTGAAACCGTAGACGGAAGAAGTTTAATATCAAGAGCTGCCCCTGTTGCCAAACGGGATAGATCTGCCTTGCAGTAAGAACGGATAATTGCCGTTGCCCCTGCTTTATCAGTATTTGGAGTCGGAGAACAGTTTGCAGCCAAAATCTCATTGGCAAATCTGCCATGAGGCGAAGCCAAACGATTTGGAGACCATTCCAGCTGACGACCGAAAGTGCTTACACCAGCAGGAAAACGATATCCACATTTACCATCAAACGAATTGCATATCTCTGCAAAATCACTCAGAAGTCGAACTGCAATCATATCAACTTCATCATTGTCATTACCATAGTACTCCAATTTATTCAATGAATATTGGCGAAGAAGCTCGGCATCGGACCAATTGTCACGAAGAATATTCAAAAGTTCAGAAAGAGAAACTTTTTTCTCATCATAAACAAGCTTCTTTATTGCATACAAACTGTTTACAGTATCCGCAAGACCTCCGATATGGGGTGAACGGATATTATATACAGCCCCGCCTTCAAAATATGAAAGCCCCTTTTCAATACAACCATCTTCAAAAAGAGAAACAACAGTACACGGTGTTTGTTGCTTCCAGACGAAACCTGAGGAAGGATTTTCAAGATCTGAAAAATCATTGCATAAACCTTTAAATAAGCCCTCAATATAAGTATATAAATCAGATTTGTATTGTTGATAAAGCGATTCAAAATCAGGGTAACAAACCTCAGATTTATATTCTTTCAAAGTTATTTTCTGAAGGATCTGCAGTGAATCAAACGGAATATATCCAAAATATGTTTTGCCCGGGATCTGAACTTCCCAACAACCGTCATTTGCAAACCGTCTTGCTTCCCGTTCCTCATAACCGTCTTTTATCAAGGCATCAATTACGGTATCTTCGTTATATACAGCCAGGATACCACCACCGAATCTCATAACCTCAGCAACTCTGCGGAGAAGTTTTTCATCTGTATTTTTATTAACGCGAACCGTTGTTGGGAAATCACTTATACCCAATTCTTCAAGTATATCAAGTACAAGGTACGTAACTTCATTTGTTATTTCATTACCGTTTTCATCGATTCCGGCAAGAAGGATATTCTGATAATGCTGAGCATCTCCTGAACCAATAAATATTCCGTTGATCCATTCACAGCCCTTAATAAAAAAATGTGCCAGGATTTCACGGGCTTCATCTATTGTTAAAACTTTATTCTCAAGGTCTTTTTTCAGATAATCTCCGAGCAGATAGTCAATTCTGCCAATCCCGGGCCAATTCCCACAAAGACGGATAAATGCGAATGTAAACCAAAGGCTCTGAACCGCTTCGTAAAAATTTGTTGCAGGTTCAAAAGGCACCTTTTTAAGGTTCTCATAATTGTTTTTGTATTCAGGGAGCTTGCTTAATTCATCCAGATAACGCTTATGCCATATTTCAAAAGCATCAAGGCAATTCAAACAGCTTAAAGAAAAAGGTTCCTTTTCAGTACCTTTATATTTCTCATAAGCTTTTTCAGCTTTGGCTCTTATAGACTTAACTCCATATTTCAGAACAGACTCAAAATCAACAGTCAAATGACTTACACTGTGAAAAACAAAATTTCCCTTGTATGTAGCAGGAATCTTATGGTCTATAGCATAAGCAAGGGTCGCTGCCCCGCTTAATCTTTCATTTTCACAAATACGAATCGGGGCTTTTTCTGCAATTATTTTAATAGACGTATCATAAATTTCCATCATGGAACGATGCTCAATACCTTCAACATCTTCAAGAGGAACAGATTTATTTTTAAAAGTATCAAGACCATACTTCCTTGACAAGGAATCTGCTGCAAACTTACGGGTATCATCACTTAACCGTACAGGTCTGACCATTCCATTCTGAGAATAAAATTCCATAACAAAACCACCTAAAACGTATAATGAATATATAGCAAAAAAAAGACACCTTTGCAGATGTCTTTTCTCATGGCGGAGAGAGTGGGATTCGAACCCACGTGGGCTTTCACCCAAACGGTTTTCAAGACCGCCTCGTTATGACCGCTTCGATATCTCTCCATATTTAATTACGCGCACGGTCAAATCAATCACGCTGATATATTATACACCATTTAAACTGATTTGTCAAGGGGTAGATTGAAAACTTTATTTTAAATATATTCTCATCCAAAAGAAAAAATTTTGCATACACCATTGACTTACGTAAAAAAATGTGCTATAATATCATTAGAAAATTGATTCAATAAATTTTTAGGAGATATTGTTATGTCTAATGAAATAAAAAAAACACAGACAACAGCGGCTGTTTGCATCCACGAAAACAAAGTCCTTTGCATCGAACATGTATTCGGAAAAGCTGAAAGAGTCATTGATATTCCCTACGGAGAAGTTCTTGAGGGCGAAATGCCTTGGGATGCTGTAAAGCGTATAGTTATGGAACAGACAAATATTGAAGTTGAAACTAAAGACCTTCTTGGTGTAAAGTTTGATACCGAAGATACTTATACAGCATTCAGTGTTAAATATAAAGACGGAGAATCCAAACCCGAACAGAGAGTTATGTGGATCCCCGTACCCGCAGTTTGTCTCAGAATCGAAACCCCAGAGATAAGCAAGAAAATGGTAAAAGCAGCTATCAGAGATGTAAAGCTGAAAGAACTCGATTGCGAGGGAATCTCCGGTACAGCAAAACTTTTTGGCATGAGATAATATCCAAACCGCAGCAGATAAAAATGTTGCGGTTTTTTCACATTTTATTCTGTAAGGTTTCCCATACTCAACAGTCTCGTAAGTGAAAGGAGGTTTGGTGATGAATTTTGAAGAGATATACAAGGAGTACTTCAGAGACATATACAGATATATCCGAGGACTTTCGGGAGATGAGCATATCGCAGAAGAGATTACCTGCGAAACATTCTTTAAAGCCATGAGGCATTTGGGAAAATTCCGAGGGGATTGCGATATTCGTGTATGGCTGTGCCGAATAGCAAAGAACACCTATTTGTCGTATCTGAAAAAGAACAAGAAATCCGAGCCGACGGATTTTTCCGAGCAAGAAGACATTCCCGATGAAAAAACCGGGATTGAAGAAAACGCAATAAGAGATGACGAATCGGAACGGATAAAACAGCTTCTGCACGAGTTGCAAGAGCCGTATAAAGAGGTCTTCATGTGGCGTGTATACGGAGAGCTGTCATTCAAGCAGATAGGACAACTTTTCGGAAAAAGCGATAACTGGGCGTGCGTTACATATCACCGAGCGAAAAAACTTATAAGAGAAAAAATGGAGGAATCAGACAAATGAAAAACGAATGTAACATTATCAGAGACTTATTGCCTCTTTACGCAGAGGACATGGTAAGCGAAGACTCGAAGGAGTTTGTAGAGGAGCATCTTGCCAAGTGTGAGAGTTGCAAAAAAGAGCTCGAAGAGATAAAAAATACCGAAAGAACTCAAATCTTTGAAGCAGAAAAACCTTTAAAAACATTAAAAAATAAATTACTGAGAAAACGAATATTAACAGTTTTACTTACTGTTTTAATAACGGTTGCTTTGAGCATTATTACAATCACCTGTCTGACTGTACCCAAATATTTCCCATATTCGGAAGATTTAATAAATGTAGTTGATAACGGAAACGGAACAATTACGGTAACATTGTCAGAACAAATAACCGATTATGACTGCAATGTTGTAAACGACTCTGCTTCGGGGAAAAATTTATATTTTGTTGAAGCATGGACTGTAATGCTAAACAAACTGACAAAGAATTCAGAATCCAGAACTTTGGAATTCCAAATCGACGATGAAAATTTTTTACTGTTCTATACTCAACACAACGGAAAAGAAGATATCCTCGTTTACGGCGAAGCACCATCTTACTTTGGAAATATTGTATCTCTCCCAAGACTATACTTAACATATTACTTTATAACCGCAATAGCGTTATTTATTTTCTTGCTTATTCTCAGTTGCATATTGGAGAAAAAATTCGGCAACACAAAGCTTGTAAAAGCAATCAGCTTTATCACTATGCTTCCATGTTCTTACGCAATAGCTCACATATGTTCAGTTATTGCAGGCTGGTCAATGTATTCTCACGGAATATATTTCATCTCAAATTTAAGTTTAACAGTGGTAATTTATTTTATACAAATGCTCATAATTAAGTTAATTGAAATCAAAAAAGAAACAAAGCAAATAAATCAATAATATAAAAGTTTGAGGAAGAACCTTAACTGAAAAGGTTCTTCCTCATTTATTATTACTTTTTAAGAATATGATTTGAAATAAGTTTCCAGAGTTCCATTACAACAAGAGGTACAATTATAAGTCCGAGTGCAATGAGATAAAGGTTTGAAGGAAGTGAAACGAGACCGAAAACTGTACCGACAGGTGTAAAGAGAAGAACCGCAACAAGAACAAAGGATGCCAAAGCGGCAAGATTCAAGGTCTTGTTGGTGAAAGGTCCGACTTTAAAGAGAGAACGGTCAGATCTGCAGTTGAAAGCCTGAACGATCTGAGTCAAAGCAAGAACCATGAACGCCATTGTCTGCCCTGCTTCAACACTTCCAACAGCTGTTTCACCGACTTTGAAACCGATAAGAGTAAGGATAGCAAACATCAAGCCTTGAAGAACTACTTTCACACCGAGACCGTTGGCAAAGATGCCCTCATTTTTAGGTTTAGGCTTCTTATCCATGATATCAGGCTCTACAGCTTCCATACCAAGGGCTATTGCAGGAAGGCTGTCTGTTACAAGGTTTATCCACAGAAGCTGCATGGAAAGAAGCGGTGTCTTATGCCAGAGGAGCATTGAGGTGAATACAGTGATGACCTCGCCGATATTTGTACCGAGAAGGAAGCTTACTACTTTCTTGATATTGGAGTATATACCTCTACCCTCTTTTACAGCATCTACAATAGTCGCAAAGTTATCATCCGTAAGAGTCATATCTGCTGCACCTTTTGCAACGTCTGTACCCGTGATACCCATTGCACAGCCGATATCAGCCGCTTTAAGAGCAGGAGCATCGTTTACACCGTCACCTGTCATTGAAACGACCTGACCTTTACGCTGCCAAGCCTTGACAATTCTGATCTTATTTTCAGGCGATACGCGGGCATATACAGAAATATTTTCAACCCTTGAATCAAGTTCCTCATCAGTAATAGCATCAAGCTGTGCGCCCGTTATAGCGTCATCACCGTCTTCGAGAATTCCAAGTTCTTTTGCAATAGCCGATGCAGTCACAACATGGTCACCGGTGATCATAACAGGTTTGATGCCTGCCCTTCTGCAAGTTGCAACAGCCACTTTTGCTTCGGGACGAGGAGGATCTATCATACCGACCAAGCCCATAAATGTAAGACCGTTTTCAAGCTCTTCCGATGTGGGGACTACGGGTACATTTTCAATGATTTTATAAGCAACAGCAAGAACACGAAGAGCGTCTTTACTCATTTTTTCGGTCATTTCTTTTGCTTTTTCCATATTGCCTGACACACAGCGGACAGACATCATATCAAAAGCACCTTTGACGATAACAACATTTTTACCATCAATTTTATTAACGGTTGTCATAAGTTTTCTGTCGGAATCAAAAGGAATTTCCGAAAGTCTCGGATACTGAGCATTAAGACCGTCCTTGGTCATTCCGTTTTTATAAGCAGCTACGATAATAGAAGTTTCAGTTGGATCTCCGAGATGCTGTTCCCCGTTTTCACCGAAAACAACAGATCCGTCACAGCAAAGAGTTCCGTAAGAAAGAAGCTTTTTGACATCTGCGGAATTTTCATTGCTTATATTTTCAGTATCTGAAGATCCGTCAATATAAGCCTTTACAAGAGTCATTCGGTTCTGTGTAAGAGTACCTGTTTTATCTGAACAGATTACAGAGGCGCTGCCGAGAGTTTCAACAGCAGGAAGTCTGCGGATAAGAGCGTTTTTCTTAACCATTCGCTGAACACCGATGGAAAGAACAATGGTAACTATAGCGGGAAGGCCTTCCGGAATTGCAGATACTGCAAGAGATACAGCCGTCATGAATATCTCAAGCACGGGAATACCGTTTGCAATACCAACTATAAAAATAATAAGGCATGCGGCAAGGGCGATAATACCGAGATATTTACCGAGCTGTGCAAGCTTTTGCTGGAGAGGCGTTTGACCTTCATCTTCCCCGTCAAGAAGATTTGCAATCTTACCCATTTCAGTATTCATTCCCGTAGAAGTAACGACCGCAGTTGCTGAACCGTAAGTAATACTGCATCCGGAGAACACCATATTACTTCTGTCACCAAGAGGTGCTTTTTCGTCAACCTCAGAATCAGCATCTTTTTCAGAGGGAACAGATTCGCCTGTAAGTGCAGACTCTTCACTTTTCAGACTTGCACTTTTAAGAAGTCTTGCATCTGCAGGAATGAAGTCTCCGGCTTCAAGATGAATTATATCTCCGGGGACAAGATCCGAAGCATCTATAACTCTTTCTTCCCCATCACGAAGAACTCTTGCATGAGGCGCGGACAAACCCTTTAAAGCATCAAGAGCCTTTTCAGCTTTACTCTCCTGCATAACCCCCATCACAGCATTAAGAACAACTATAAGCAGGATGAGAACAGGTTCAAAAAATTCTTTGGGATTCCCTTCCACACAAGCAACGACAAAAGAAATTACCGCAGCAGCAATAAGAATAAGGATCATAACATCCTTGAACTGGTCAAAGAATCGCTGAACCATAGTCTTCTTCTTTTTCTCATTAAGCTTGTTCGGACCGTATTTACGTAAAAGCTCCTCAGCTTTTGCAGCGGTCAGCCCTTTTTCAGAATCTGAAGATAATTCATTGAGAACATCTTCCCTTTTCAAATTATGTGGTGTCAACAGTTTTTCCTCCTGATGTATTAAAAATATTTTTATTAGATTACTTATTTACAGAATCTCTTTTATCGAGATCTTCACGGACAAGTCGGTATATTGCAGCTGCAATGGGTACACCGATAAGCATACCGCTGATTCCCATAAGACTTCCGCCAACAGTTACAGCGGCAAGGACCCACAATGCAGGCAACCCGATAGAATCACCAACCACTTTAGGGTAAATAATATTACCTTCCAACTGCTGAAGAACAAGAATGAATATTATAAAAAACAGAGCTTGTATCGGTGAAACCGTAATTATCATTATTGCCCCGACAATGGCACCTATATACGCACCCGCAACAGGTATCAATGCCGTAAATCCGATAAGTGTTCCGATCATCATCGCATACGGGAAACCAAATATTGACATACCTATTATACAGAGCAAACCAAGTATTACCGCTTCAAGACATTGTCCTACGATATAACTGTGGAAACATTCGTTAAGGACCTCAAACCAATGTGAAATTTTTTCATTCCATGAAGGTTTAAGATATGACCGCATAACCCTGTTGCACTGCTTTAAAAGCTTTTCCTTACTTACAAGCATATATATTGCAAAAATAATACTGATAAAGACTGTCACAATCGAAGAAACTACCGACGTTATCACAGAAAAGACAGTATCAACTGCATTTCCTATACCGGACGTTAAAGTTTCGGCAAACTTATTAAAATAGCTTCGCCAGTCAATAGCTTCCAACTGCGCAATCGTATCGGCGGAAAGTATACGTTGAGCGATTTCACTATCCAAAGCAGTTTGAATTGCAGGCGGGATCTCCGAAACAATAAAAGTAACACAGGATGTAAGCTCCGGAAGAACTATTCCAACCACCAAAGCAATTATACCCAATAATGTAAATATTGCCGCTATAAGGCAAACAGGTCGTCGGCTTTTAGCAATAAATTTTGATTCTCTGATTTTTGTAAGAAGTGTTTTACCTTTAGAATTAGACTTACTTTTCCCTGTAAAATAATGACGCTCATAAAGACTCATTAAAAGGTTCAGAACGTACGCAATAACAAAACCGATAATGATGGGAGTTGAAGCACCTATAATGACCCCAACCATTTTTGAGACCCAATCCCAATATGTCATACAAAGATATAAAATAAAAACGCTGAAACATATCTTAAAACAGTTTTTCCATGTCAACTTCATAGTAAATCTCCATTCTGCCGCTAAAGCACCAACATAAATCAAAATAAAAATCTCCGACAGCGGCTGATGGAGATTTCAGGTACACTCCGCAGTATCTATAACATTATACTCGTTTTATTTTACGTTTACCCAATAATATACCATACAATTGTGAACTTTTCAATATAAAAACAACGTAAAGACTTGACAAATAGTAAAAAATGTAATAAAAACAATATCCTAACAAAATATAAAATACTGTTATACAGCTATTGACACGACAAGTTTTTTATGGTAAAATATTATCACAGCAAAAATAAGGAGTTTTTCATATGTTCAAAACAGTTTCACCTGAAAGTGTCGGTGTAAAATCCGGATATGTCGCTGATTATATTTCATACCTCAAACGAAGGGGTATCATAATGCACAGTGTTATAATGATGAGAGGGTATGATATTTTTGCCGAGTATTATTATAAACCCTTCAATAAAGATTTCATACACAGAATGTATTCACAGACCAAAAGTTATGTCAGCATTGCAATAGGACTTCTTGAAGAAGAAGGCAAATTAAGACTTGAAGATAAAATTGTGGATTGGTTCCCCGAAAAAGTAAACGAAAACACATGTGATTTTCTTAAAGACCAGACAATCAGAAATATGCTGATGATGGAAACAGGTGTAGCTTGTGACTATTGGTTCAATTCAGGAAATCCGGACAGAGTTGATTTATATTTCAAAGGAAAACAGAAATCTTATCCCGCAGGAACAGTCTGGAACTATGACAGCGCAGGTTCTCAGGTACTTTGCGCTTTGGTTGAAAAAATCACAGGGAAATACATGCTTGACTACCTGAAGGAAAAGCTTTTCAACAAAATGGGAACGTTCCAGACCGCTGAAATACTCAAAACTCCAAACGGGGTCTCATGGGGAGACTCCGCACTTGTATGTACTTCACGAGATATGCTTTCTTTCGGAAGATTTGTTATGAACTACGGAACATGGAATGGCGAAAGACTCATGAATGAAGAGTATCTGAAAACCGCAACATCGTTACTCTCCTACAATGCACCTGCAGGATTCTTTACCGCAGACAGCGGAGGTTACGGTTACCAGATATGGAAAATGGAAAAGGATTCTTTTGCCTTTGTGGGAATGGGCGGACAACTTACAATCTGTGTCCCGGATAAAGATTTCATTTTCGTATGCACAGGAGATAATCAAGGAAATTCAGAAGCATACTCCACTATAATAAACGGGCTTTTTGATCTTGTTGTAAACAAAATCAACGATTCACCTGTTGAGATTCAGAACGAAGATGTTCAAAGATTAAAAGAAGAAACTTCAGATCTTGAACTTTGGCACATAGAAGGCGAAGAAAAAACAGAATTTACAGATAAAATTAACGGCAAAACCTTTATATGCGAAGAAAACCAGTGCGGTATCACAAAATTCAGTTTAAATTTTAATGACGACGGAACCGGTAAATTCAGCTACATAAACGATCAGGGCAACAAGGAGATACCTTTCGGTATCAACAAAAATGTTTTCACAAAATTCCCACAGCTGGGATATTCAAATGAAGTAGGTGGGGAAAGAACGACTGATGGATTCATGTATGACTGTGCCGCTTCAGGCGCATGGATGGATGCAAAAAGATTCATGCTGAAAGTACAGGTAATAGATAAATACTTCGGACAGCTTGCAATTACATTTATTTTCAAAAACGATCTGGTCTCCGTTCATTTAGAAAAAACAGCTGAGGACTTCTTTGACGAATATAAAGGCTTCATAATCGGACATAAAAAAACTGAGGATTAAAACCATGAAAGATATTATTTGCAGCAAACTTCAAGACCTGTTCACTTTTAACGACGGTAGCAGATTAACAAACAAGGAAGATTGGGAAAAACGTCGAAAAGAAATTTCAGACATAGCAGTTAACACCTGTTACGGTGGAATGCCTCCCGAACCGGAATATTTTGACATTGAAGAACTTTGCGACAGAGACGATGTTATGTGCTACAAAATAACTGCGGGCACAAACGACAAGCAACTGAATTTTTTGCTGAAACTGTACAGACCTCAGGCAGAGGGCAAAGTACCCGTAGTTATTGACGGAGACGAATGCTGGAGATATATGACACCTGAAGTTATAAACACAATCCTTTCACACGGGTACGCAGTTGCAGTATTCAACAGGCTGGAGATAGTAAAAGATATCAAAGAAAACAAAGATTCCATACTGTATAAAATATATCCGCAAATCAAAAGCAGTACTATCGCAGGTTGGGCATGGGGTATAATGAGAGCAGTTGACGCAATGTTCAAAATGGACTTCATCGATACAGATAATATTGCAGTTGTCGGACATTCAAGAGGTGGAAAAGCTTCTCAGCTTGCAGGAGCCTATGACACAAGGATAAAATACGTCGGAACAAACGGTTCCGGTGCAGGTGGAGCAGGATGTTGGAAATATAAAATGAAGGAAAGGGTCGAAGACTCCGCTCCTGAAGGAGACCGCAGTGAATTGCTTTCAGATCTTTTCAAAAACTTCCCCTGTTGGATGAGTGAAGAAATGCGTAAATATATCGACAATGAAGCAAATATCCCATTTGACCAGCATTTCTTCAAAGCAATGACAGCACCGAGATTTTATATTGAAACAGAGGGTCTCGGTGACACTTGGGCAAATCCCAAGGGCGCAATGCAGACATTCAGGGCAGCGAAAGAAATATTTAAGTTTCTTGATGTTGAAGAAAATATTCAGATAAGATTCCGCACAGGAAGACATTTCCACAGACTTGAAGACTTTGAAATGCTGTTGAACGTAATGGATCACAACATAAAAGGAACTCCCCTTTCCGAAGAATTCAAATATGATCCGTTCCCCGATATGGAAAATATTTTTTAAAGAGGAAAATATCATGAAAGATAAAATTCTCGGGACATTACCCGATTTACTGACTTTCAATGACGGCAGTAAAGTTGAAACAAAAGAAGATTGGTCGAAAAGACGGCAGGAAATTTCAGATATTGCAGTTGGTATATGCTATGGAGGAATGCCGCCTGAACCTGAATATTTTGACCTGGACCTTCTTTGCAATTCACATGACAAGGTTTACAGCTATAAAATAACCGCCGGAACCGCAGAAAAGCAGCTAAGTTTTCTGTTAAAAATATACCGTCCCGAAATTACAGGCAAAGTTCCTGTAATTATTGACGGGGACGAATGTTGGGGCGAAATGACCCACGAAATAATCAATGAAATATTGGCTCACGGATATGCCGTTGCTCTTTTCAACAGAACCGAAATCGTAAAAGATGTAAGGGAAAGCCGTGATTCAGCCCTGTTCAAAGTCTACCCTGAAATAGAAAGCAGTACTATCGCAGGTTGGGCATGGGGCTCAATAAGAGTTGTCGATGCACTTTGCAAAATAGATTTCATTGATGCTGAAAATATTGCTGTAACAGGACATTCACGCGGAGGAAAAGCGGCTCAGCTTGCAGGAGCATACGACACCAGAATTCAATTTGTATGTCCAAACGGATCAGGTGCAGGAGGCGCAGGTTGTTGGCATTATCTGATGCAGGAGCCTGAAGAATGGCTGAATCCTACAGATGACAGAAGCGAAGTTCTGAAAGATCTTTTCAATGCCTTTCCGTATTGGATGGGACCTGCAATGAGACAGTATATAGACAAAGACGGAGAAATACCTTTCGACCAACACTTTTTTAAAGCTATGGTCGCTCCACGATACTACATTCAAACTGAAGGGCTGTCCGATACATGGGCAAATCCTAAAGGCTCATTACAGACATTTTTGGCAGCAAAAGAAGTTTTTAAACTTCTTGATGCGGAAGATCATGCTCAGATCAGATACCGCGCAGGAGACCATGCACACGATCTTGCAGATTTCAACATGATATTAAATGTCATGGATCATAAAATAAAAGGAACTCCCCTTTCGGAAGAGTTCCAATATAATCCGTTTCCTGATATGGAATTGATTTTCTGATAAAATCTTTACGCCTTTTCGATGGCGAGAGCGACCTTATTTCTGAGATTGACAAGGAAATCTGAGGTTTTCGGATAATCGAAGAATGTAAGATCCATTCCTGCGGTTTCATTGATAAGGTTGATAGTATACTCACGTCCATAAAGTTTTTCACACAACTGTAAAGCTCTGATGTCATCCATCGCTTCACGCAAAGCGTTAAGTCTGAGTGACTCAAGGGCTTTTCCGTCTTTTGAGGGATACACAATATATGAGTCTCCTGACGGTACGAAATAGTTACCTGTAGAATCGAGGCAAGGATCTACGGTGTCGTAAGAATTCCAGTTGTTATAGAAGTTGTAACCCCAATGGAGGAAACCTTCAATGTTAAATTTATACATCTGAACACCCAGAACTCTGGTTCTTGTCAGGCTGTGTGCAAAAATTCTGCAAGTTGTAACTCGATCACTTTCACCGCAGTAATACGCCCAAAGTCCATCGATATTCAAATCAAGGAACTTGTTAATGCCGGGAATATGAGGAACAGGTTTAGATATCGCTCCTGTCTTATAAAATTCAACGTTAGAAAGAGCATCAATTATGGGATAATCTGCAAGGAATTCGGAAAGGAACTCTCTGCAAGCCTTATAGTGTTCCAATGCTTCCCATGACGGCTCATCAGAAACATGGAAATATGCTTTCTTATCAAGTCCCTGTGATTTAAGATAATTCAGAAGCGCAGGAAGCAAAGCTCTGAGGAAAGCTTTATATTCATCACCGAGAGCAGGTGTTTCCCAACCAAAAATCTTTTTCTTCTTACCATCGACTTCAGCAATAATTTTAGGTGCGTTATTTGCGCCCCACTGTGTGAAGAAATGAGGAATTTCAAAATATTCAACACCGCATTTTCTGCAAAGCTCTACCCATCTGTCAACCTGACTGAAATCAAACTCATACTGATCTTTACCTACAACTTTAATATTCAAAAGCTGGGTAGTCAAACGTTCGCCACCGATATAAGTATCTATCTCAGGCGTAAACAATGGCATAAGGATCATGTTTATACCGTTATCAACAGCAGTCTGCATGAAGTTTTCAATATACTTCCAATGCTTTTCGGAAAAAGCTTTTACTCCGTAGTAGTTAGCAATACAGTCGGTATAGAACCACTCTGTATGTACAGTTTTCTGCTTGGGCAATTCAGCATCTATAACTTTAATTTCGACCTTCTTTTCGCAAAGAACCCTGTTATTATCAGTCATTTTTAAAGTAAAACTGTACTTTCCGCCTTCAAATTCTTCAGGGAGCTTGATATCAACCCACAAAGAATGCAGCTGATTTTTAACTATACACGCCTTACCTCTGTATTGAAGATCTGCCAACATATCAGGATAAAGTCCGGGTTCAGTACGAAGGTAATCGTAGTCAGCCCCACCTCTGTTTATCCAATAAGATGGAATTGATACAACACGTCTGACTTTTGCATATTTTGAAATCTCACCTTCAAGTTCAACCTGACCTCTCAAAAGCTGATCAGAAGTTTCAGGTGCCATCTCATAAGCAAACTGGAACGCAAGTCTTTCATTTTTGAACATGATAAACTTATTGACTTCTTTTTTTGATCGGAGCTTTTCATCGAGAAAGCATTTTTCCAACGATGAAAGTGATTTGATTTTAACCGGCATATTTCCCATAAATTAAACCTCCAAAAGTGTTTTTTTATATTATAACAGATTAAATCAAAAAAGTCAATAGTTTTTTCAGATTTTCAGATTGACATTTGATTAAAATTATGGTATAATCATAATGAAATATTGACTTTCGAAAGGAACACTCCCATGGACAATAAAGTTGTACTTATACTTGTGGACGGATTGCGTCCCGATGCACTCCTGAATTGCGGAAATCCCTACGTAAACGAGCTTCTGGCAAATTCCTATTACACTTTAGAGGCACAAACTGTATTACCCTCAGTAACTCTCCCCTGCCACATGTCACTCTTTCACAGCGTAGACCCGGGAAGACATGGAATAACAACTAACACCTATACTCCGCAGGTTCGACCGATAGCAGGTCTTAACAAGAAAATAAAAGACGGAGGCAAAAGCAACGCCCACTTCATCACATGGGAAGAGCTCAGAGATCTTAACCGTCCGGGTGAACTTGAAAAATTGGAATACATTGACATTCATAAATATTATCAAGACCCCGATACGGGAGCTTTTATTGATGATGTTATTGCGCAAAAAGCTCTGGACTATATCGCATTAAAAAAACCTGACTTTAATTTCATTTATTTTGGCCTTACAGACGGAGCAGGACACCGCGACGGTTGGATGAGCGACTTGCAGCTTTTGGTCATAAACAAAGCTGTCGACTCAATCAAAAAAGTAATTGAATCCGTCCCCGAAGAATATACGGTTATTATCACAGCAGACCATGGCGGACACGACAGATGTCACGGCTATGATGTTGCCGAAGACATGACAATCCCCGTAATTATAAAAAGCAAAGAATACCCTGCAGGAAAAATAGAAAAACCCGTCTCAATAAAAGACATTGCGCCCACAATAACAAAATTACTGAACGTTCAGCCCGACAGCGAATGGGAAGGTACTGCTATATAAAAAAATAACCTTAAACATAATAAAACAGCCCACTGTCACAGTGAGCTGTTTTTTATTGGGAAGTTAGCCATCTTAATCACCAAATGGATTTGAAGGTGGCACATTTTTGAACGTATCTGTACCGACAATGGATCCATTTTCAAATTCTATAAAATAAACTGTTTCATTAAAATATTGATAGTACTCAAATGAATATCCATTATCGTCAGTCTCGATCCTAGATACGACACAAGTATTATCCGTAAAATCTACTATTTCAACAGGATCAATTTCTGGTTGCTCAGGATTAATTTCTATTTGCATATCATCATGCCAAGCAGAAACGTAATGTTCCGTAGCATCCTCTGTTTCTATTGCATTAATTCCGATAAGAGCAGGATTCAAGTCTTTCAGTTTCAAATAAAATTCCTCATTGTCATCAGGATCGTCGACACTCAACATTGCAACCTGAACAGCTGTATACATATTTTGTGCACTGATTTTAGCATTTGCTTCTCTTGCAGTTTCCACAAATCCCAAATAGCTAGGGATGAGGATTGCTGACAGAATCAAGATCATCGCAATAACAATGATTACTTCAATGAATGAGAATCCGTCTTCCTGATGAATGATGTTCTGAATTTTCTGCCTGAGTGATGCTGATAAATTGTTTGTTTTCTTAGTCATATTGATGACCTCCTAAATATTTTTTGTGGTAAAGAACTACCCCCATAAAATATACCACATCACATTTTGAAAGTCAAGGTCTTTCCCCCAAAAAACCGTCAGTTCACAAAATGTTCAAAAAACAATATTTATGGCTATACAATAAATATTAGAGAGATATCTTTATTGCTAAGGTGCGATTTATAAATATTTACTTAAAGTAAATCTTGCAAGTCGAATATTTTTTCTTGCTACGGTATAAGACATAGCAAGCTCGTTGTCGCCATAATACTGAATGAACGGGTAGAAGCAGCTTGTGTTCATCTTAGCCTGTAGCACAACTTCGCTTTTTGCAAGGTTTTCGGTATCTATTTTTATGATACCAATATGCTCTCGGTCTATCGGGGCGTGGAATAAGTACAGATCACCGCGGTAAAGGATAAAATCTCCTCTTGATTGACAATCTTCAATTTCCACACTTGTTTCCCACTTTTTCGTTTTAATATCGTATGCCGTTAAAAATCCGCAAGGATTAGTATCCTGCTGACGCACAAAATAATAGACCTTATCCCTCAACACATACGTAGCGTTTTCCCATCTGGAATCATTAATATAATCCGGTTGAGAAACATATTCCCACGTGATAAGATCGCTGCTTTTGATAATACAGTTAAAGTCGCCGCTATATAGTCCTGAATAGCAATAGCGCACGCCGTTTTCTACACGGTAGGACTGCTTTTGCATAATTCCGATATCGGAATACATCTTTTTGCAGGGAACGCCGTTCTCGGCAAGAGCAGATTTGATACCGCTTGCAGAAAGATCATTTATAATCTCACCCACCTTAAATCTGTTTACACCAATCTCTCCCAAAGTCTTCGTTGCAACATAAAATGGACAATAAAATCGGTAATAGTTTTCTTCCGTACGTGCAGTCCACAGTATGTATAGTGTATCCTCGTCCTTTTGCATGAGGATAGTATCATAAACCATATCAATGGTTTTATTGCCAACCTTGTCGCCAGTAGTCTGTAAATCAATATAGGTTTTATTGTTTATATCATCAACAGAAGCATAAACAAGTCTTGCCGTTTGATTTTTAGGATCCTCGGAAGGCTCTTTTGTATTGGCATAATACGTCATATAAACCGTATTACCTACCACGAGAAAGGTGGACACGTGCGCCATTTTATCTCCGGGCTTTTCAAAATCATCCACAAAACGTTTGGTTATTTCCGCAGAGAATTCATCTCCTTTTTTCCGTGCCTCGACGGATATATCCGAGTGAATGGTGCATGCAACATCTTTGATTGGAGCCCCCTCTGTGAACTTGAGCTCTTTGACAGTGTGAAAATCATTCTTGAAAACATTCATCTCTTTTTTCTCCTAACAAAAAATAATAGTATGGAAAGAATAGCAATCGACTCGTTAAAAATCCCTATATATGAGCCAACAAAGATATTATATGTGAGAAATGCACCGGAAACAGGAATTGATATGCATTTTGTAAGTTTAGGATTGTTAATCCATAGCGAAATGGTAACAAACACAGATGCTGCAATTGGTAAAATGTCGTACCACACGTCAAAGGACATAATTCCAAATTTCAAATTAGTCAGAATAAAAATACAAGGCCAGACTACACTGCTCGCAAATTTGCACCGCTCTCGGTTGATAAAAATAATTTCCCGAAAAATTCCGATGACGTTTGGAATCGCGCCAGCCGTCGCACCGAGGCAAATATAATGAGCTGCCCAAAACACGTCTGTACACAGCTTATATATCAAAATTCCGCTTCGACTCTTTTTTTGATGAGAAATAAAAAGAGAAATCATTGCCCCAATACCCAAAATCCACGCAAACATATAAATCTCTCCCCTTGACAGATATTGATAATTGTAGTATAATTATATTATAGAATTTCGCATATTTCAATCCTTTATCTTGGATTTTTTTAACACTATATTGGGAGAACCGCAATATGAAACTGCGTCACGAGGAATATACCGATACATCGGGACAGACCCCTTTTATATTAAATGATAACATTAAGCGAACCGCCAACCTGTACAGCGAAAGTCAAAATTGGCATGAAAACATTGAAATCCAATTCTGCAAGGAAGGCGAAGGTTTTGTTCTAATCGACGGAAAGTACCATGAATTTTCAAAGGGCAGTATTGCGTTAATCGACTCCAACGTCATTCACTACACCTTCAGTAATTCAACCATGGTTTATTCTTGTATTATCGTAAGCACATATTTTTGCAAGCAAATGGGGATCGATTATCAGAACCTCTCGTTTGTGCCATTATTGCAAAATGAGAATTTGTCCGCCCTTTTTGAAGAAATTTGTGATGTATATCAAAAAGAGAGTCCACTTCGTATTGCGCGACTTAGTAATATACTTCTTTCCATGCTTATTTTGATTGTGGACGATTATTCGTCGATCAAGCGTTCGTCAGGCATAGAACAAAAAGATTTAGCGATCGTAAAAAAAGTTCTTTTGTATATCCGCGAAAATTACCATACAAAAATCACACTCGACTCCATTGCAGAACATGTGCTGACAGACAAATACACATTGTGTAAAATATTCAAAGCCAATACTGGACAAACAATTTTTGAAAACATCAACGCCCATCGATGTATGAGAGCCGCGGAATATATCGCAAGCGGAAAAAATGTTGGTGAAGCGGCAAACCTATGCGGCTTTGAGAATAATTCATTTTTCACAAAAACATTCAAACGGTATATGGGAATCTTGCCATCCAAGCTCATAACTAAATGATGAATAAGCCGTCCGGAAAGGATCAATATTCGTTAGCTTTTCGTATTTTAGATCATAAATACAATGATTATCAAGAAAAGAGGACAGAGAACGTAAAAACATTCTCTGTCCTTTTGTTGTATGTGGTAAAGTATTATTTTTTTCAAAACCATCTTTTGGGGTACGAACACAAAATGGCTTGTTTTCTATGCTATTCAAACAACGCTCCGCAGATGGAAAGGATGCACAAAGGAGCTGTTTCAGCTCTCAGGATGCGTTTTCCCAAGGAAATCAACGGAACCCCGGCATCTACAGACTCATCAGCCTCCTGATCCGTAAAACCACCCTCAGGGCCTACAGCAAAACCGATGCTGGAAACTTTTCCAGATTCAGCCAAAAGTTTGTATGCAGAAAACTGAGCCTTCTCATGAAGAAACATTGACACGTCTTTCTGCTTCAGTTCCAAAAGCATTTCTTTAAAAGAAATTACGCCACGAACAACAGGGATTATATCTCTTCCGCTTTGCATTGCTGCCTGACGTGATATTTTATTCCATCGTTCGAGCTTTCGTTCACCCTTTTCGGACGATGCTTCCGCTACGCAATTTTTACTTTGAAAAAAAACGATTTCAGAAGCACCAAGCTCCACGGCTTTTTGGATAACGCTGTCACCTTTTCCGCTTTTAAGCAGGGCACAGTATGCAGTAATTTTAACATAGGATTCAACCTCAAAAGGACGTGATTCCGAAAGAGAAAATACAGCGCCTTTTTTACTGAAAGATTCTGCTTTGGCGGTATAGCATTTGGAAACACCGTCGCTGACAGTTACAGTCTCCCCTGCCTTAATTCTCAAAACCGTAAGATGTGCGAAATCTTCGCCTTCAACGGTAATCTCAGTTGCTCCGTCAGGAACATCAAAAAAAAGTTTATGCATAATGTCGCCTCATTACGTAGCTTCAAATACAACAATAACATCTTCGATAGTGGATATTTCGTAAACAATATCGCTGCGTTTTTTCTTCTTCATAGAGTCAATAGTGGCATCAATACCGATAGAATCCCTTCCGGTACGAGAAGGCTTTATATCAATATTATGTACATTATATCCCATTTCGACGATCTGCTTCAATATCTTATTTATATGGCGTACATCTGCAATCTCAATGTACACATCGATATCAGCTTTGTTTGCAAAAAAGAGATTGTCAAGATTATGAAGAACTACAATTGTAAAGCAGAGGAGCAATGTGCAAAGAATTGCTGCTTCATAGAAACCGATACCGATAGCAAGACCTACAGTAGCAGTACTCCATAACCCTGCCGCAGTAGTCAAACCACGGACATGGCTTTTACCTGTTACGAGAATAGTACCTACACCAAGGAAACCTATACCCGATATAACCTGAGCACCAAGACGGGCAGGATCACCTGCAAGCCCGATAATTTCAATAATATACTGACCTGTCATCGTAGCCATTGTAGCGCCGAGGCATACGATAATATGGGTTCTGAAACCTGCCGCACGGCCACGCCTTCCTCGTTCAAATCCGATCGCTCCACCAAGGAACATGGAAAGCAACAGTCTCAACGCAATAGAAATAAGGTTTACATCTCTCAAATAAGTCATTATTTCGTGTTCAAACATAAAATCGAACCTCCGCAACTAATATATGTAAAGTACCGAACACTTGTGTTGCCAAATGCTCGGTACTCGCCTTAATGTTTAACGCCAATTATTTTGCTGCGTCAACAATGATACCAAAATCAGCAGATTTGAGGGATGCGCCGCCGATGAGACCGCCATCAACATGATATTTAGAAAGAAGCTCTTTAGCATTACCTGCATTCATGGAGCCACCGTACTGAATTGTTGTACCTTCAGCAGCATCTTTGTCGTAAAGTTCAGCGATTACATCTCTGATGATACCGCAAACTTCGTCAGCCTGATCGGAAGTAGCAGTTTTACCTGTACCGATAGCCCAAACAGGTTCGTAAGCAATGATGATATCTTTAAGAGATTCTTTTTCAACACCGATAAGAGCTACTTTTGTCTGCATTCTTACGATTTCAGCTGTAATACCCTGTTCTCTTTCAGCGAGAAGTTCGCCAACGCAAAGAATGGGTTTGAGACCTGCAGCAAGAGCAGAAACAACTTTCTTGTTTACAGTAACATCTGTTTCAGCAAAGTACTGTCTTCTTTCGGAGTGACCGATAATAACGTATTCAACGCCGAGATCTTTGAGCATATCTGCGCTGATTTCACCGGTGTAAGCACCTTTAGCTTCCCAGTGAAGGTTCTGAGCACCGATCTTAAGTTTGGAGCCTGCAGCAGAAGCAAGAGCGTTCTGGAGACAAACATAAGGTACGCAAGCTACAACGTCACAATCAGCGTTGTCAGCAATAGGAGCGAGTTCCTTTACGAATTCAAGAGCTTCGGAAGGAGTTTTATTCATTTTCCAGTTACCTGCGATAACTGTTTTTCTGAGATTCTTGTTCATTTATGTAGACCTCTTTCAATATTCAATATATGCGACAACGGGCGGGAGATATTTGCCGCCCATTGTCTGATTATTTTTAATCAATTATTTGTCGAGAAGACAAGCGATACCGGGAAGTTCGATACCTTCAAGGAATTCAAGAGAAGCACCGCCGCCTGTAGAGATGTGTGTCATCTTATCAGCAAAGCCGAGCTTTTCAACTGCAGCAGCAGAGTCACCGCCACCGATGATGGAAACGGATTCTGTTTCAGCAACTGCTTTAGCAACTGCGATAGTACCTGCAGCGAAGTTATCCCATTCGGAAACGCCCATAGGACCGTTCCAAACTACTGTACCTGCACCTTTGATGGACTTGGAGTAGAGTTCCTGAGTCTTTTCACCAATGTCAAGACCCATCCAACCGTCGGGAATGGAGTCAGAATTGATAGACATATGTGTTGTATCGGGAGCATATTCACGACCGATTACGTTGTCAACAGGAATAAGGAAGTTAACTTTCTTTTCCTTAGCTTTAGCCATAAGTTCTTTAGCGAGTTCGATCTTATCTTCTTCGCAGAGAGATGTACCAACTTCGTGACCGAGAGCCTTGAAGAATGTGTAAGCCATACCGCCACCGATGATAAGAGTATCAACTTTGTCGATAAGGTTCTTGATAACGCCGATCTTATCGGAAACTTTAGCACCGCCGAGGATAGCAACGAAAGGTCTTGCAGGATCTTCGAGAGCTTTACCCATAACGGAGATTTCTTTTTCAATAAGGTAACCGCAAACTGCAGGGAGGTAATCAGCAACGCCTGCTGTGGAGCTGTGAGCTCTGTGAGCGGAACCGAAAGCATCGTTTACAAAGATTTCAGCGAGGTCAGCGAGTTCTTTGGAGAAAGCAGGATCGTTCTTTGTTTCTCTTGCGTCGAAACGAACATTTTCGAGAAGAACAGCTTCGCCTTCTTTAAGAGCAGCAATCTTAGCTTTAGCATCTTCGCCTACGATATCTGTAGCGAATGTAACTTTGTTGCCGAGGAGTTCGTTAAGTCTGTCAGCAACGGGTTTGAGAGTGAATTTAACAGGGTCGTTCTTTTTAGCTTTTTCGATAAGTTCAGCTTTAGCAGCAGCCTGTTCGCTTTCGGGAAGAGCAGCAACTTTAGCTTTTTCTTTCTTATCAAGACCGAAGCCTTCTGTAAGAATAGCGTGGGGTTTACCCATGTGAGAACAAAGGATAACTTTAGCACCTTTGCCGAGGAGGTAGTTGATTGTGGGGAGAGCGCCTACGATTCTCTTGTCGCTTGTGATAACGCCGTCTTTGAGGGGTACGTTAAAGTCGCATCTAACGAGGACTTTTTTACCGGCAACGTCGATATCTTCAACATTTTTCTTGTTGTAGTTCATAGTTTACATTCACCTTTCATTTATATGAGTTTAAATATACATTTAAAACGTGGAATACCACACCATATATTGTAGCTTATAATTGTAATATTTTCAAGCACATACAGTAAATTTAACAAAAATGTGCTTAATAGGAACATAGATTACTCTGCAACAACAAAAGAACCGTCGGGGAAATAGTATACTTTAGCGTTTGCGTGAACTATAATATTATCGTCACAGACTCTCATACAAATAATCCCCTCAAATTTTCCGCTCAATTCTATTATTTTATCTGATTCCCGATCATATTTCCATACCTTACCCAATAATGAACTGAAAAGATAAATATCATCGGATTCTTTAGATGAAACGGAAACTCTCGGACTGTATGTTGTAAAAACAGTCTCCCAATTATCAGTACTCAGATCTAACACATATCCATCATCATTAGAAGATATCATAAGATAATGACCGAATACAGATAGTTCAATATACTTCGGGGCGGACAATTCGAAATGACCTGAACCTGTAATAAACGAAGACATATCAGAACTTAAGTCTTTTCTGTCAAGCAATTCCCCGTTAATGTTATAGATATTTATATAATGAGATACCGTATGATCCTCAGAAACTTGCTCAAAAAGAACATATATCTTTTCAGCATCAGTACCGAAATTCTTATACAATACAGAACTGCCGACATCTAAATTTATTAAAACTTCAAATTCAGCATTTTCGATTTTAGGATTTATTCTTCCAAGGTATCTGATCTCATCTTCTGCTTTTCTGACAGAAATAATATAATCTCCACATGGTTTATGCCAAACAACACTTGTATATAAATTTTCGGTTGTTACAACCCTGAAAGAATCATCGGTCAAACCAATTTCAAGCAGAGATACTTCGGTTTTCCATTCAGAAGAAACCTCATCATAGAAGCCTCCACCCTCAAAAACATACATATTACCGTTTATCACAGAAACATCACCGGAAGAATATGAAGCAAGCGCTGAACCCAAAACTTTACTTTCACCGGTACTGATATTATATTTGCAAAAATCAATAAGTCCGGGACCTCCATCCGCTGAATTAAATTCATCACTTGAAGATTTTGTATAAATCAAATTACCATCATAAAAACCTTGAACCATGCCAATATCAAGCAAAATTCCTGCATCAGAATCAATATACATCCCTGATTCAATATTTTCAACACTATTGACATCCGAAGATTCTTTATCCCCATGGAGATCAGAAGGATTTTCATTGGTCATATCACCGCTGATGCCGCCGTTATCTTCAGTCTGCTCATTATCAGGCGTTTCAGCAACGGAACAACCGAATGAAAAAATCATGGAAATTACTAATAAAACCAAAACAAATTTACGCATCAAAAACAACTCCTTTTAAAGAAAATATGTGTACACATTTGATTATGTACACATATATTTTATCACAACTTTATGTAAATTTCCATCATTATTTATGGAATAAATTTCAAAAAAAACAACATTTCAATGGCTATTCACGTACTATATTAGTAATCCATCTATCACCTTTAAGGCGGATAAGGGCAACTATCCATTTGAAGCACTGGTCGATTCTTGTGGCGATGAATATCACGGGCAATGGTGCTTTGAAGACAAAGGCTGTGAGGAATGAAAGCGGAAGCATTACGAGCCAGCCGCAGATCATATCGACCTTAAAGACAAATTTACTGTCTCCTGCTCCCCTGTTTATTCCCGTAAAGCACGCCACATGGTAGCTTGTGCCAAGGAGGGTTATGGCACCTATGGCTATAAGCCGCGCCGCAAGAGTGGAAGTTTCCGATGAAACATCATAAAGAGAAACAAAAGGATTTCTTAAAAGAAATACCATGGAGCTCATAAAGACTCCGACTCCGACAAAAATTATCTGGATCGTAGTGGAATACTTTCTTGTAAGATCATAGTTTTTCACACCGACAGTCTTTCCGATAACAACACACGCCGCAGATGCAAGTCCGTTTGAGAAGATCAGCCCCAGCTGCATTATTGTGTCAGCAATATTCGCCGCAGAGATCATTGAAACGCCAAGTCTTCCGATAATGACCGACTTGAAAACGCCGACCATGCCCCATTGAACATCACCAACCAGTATGGGCAAGCCGTATTTTGCGTAGTCCCTGTACATGAGTTTATCGACCTTGAAAAGATCAAGCGGTTTTGCGGGAATACGTTTCTGAATACAGAAAAAGAATATCATTACAATTACAAGTTCCAGACCTCGCGCAATGACAGTGGCAATAGCCGCACCTTCAATTCCCAATGCAGGAAAACCGAAATTACCGCCAATGAGCGAATAATTGAGGAAAAGATTCACAAAGAGAGACATTACGGAAACAACAAAAGTTATCTTTACTATTTCCACACAGCGAAGCATTGCCGCAAAAGTATCAGCAAGAGCAAACAAAAGATATGAAAAACTTACTATTTTTATGTATCCTTGCGCTGACGCAATTATATCCGCATCATTGGTAAAAAAGCGGAGAACCAGTTCAGGGCAAAAGAAAACAAAGATATTTACCGCAACGGCAATAAATCCTGTAACCTGAAATATAACCGCAAAGATCTGCTTTATTCTTTCAACGTCTTTTTTACCCCAATACTGGGAGATCATGAGTGCCGCACCGCCGGATACACCACGGACAATAAACGTAAAAAACACCGTGACCTGATTTGCCTGAGAAACAGACGACAAAGCAAGGTCCCCCAACGAAGCGACCATTACATTATCAAGCATTACAACACAGAGAGATATAAGCTGCTGAAGCGCCACAGGAAGGGATAACCTGGCAAGAGTTTTATAAAAATCTTTATCTTTTACCACCGAAAACGCCTCCGTCAACAAGCTTTTTTATCTCAGTTTCTATTTCGGAAGCACACTGACGGTATTCTTCAAGATCTCCTCCATAGGGATCAGAAATTCCATTTCCGAGGACTTGAACCTTTGAAGCGTATCGTTCAAAAAACCTTTCGATAACCTGCTTATGGCTTTCGGACATCGTGATTATAATATCTGCCAAATCAGCAAGTCTGTCATCAAACTGCTTTGCAATATGGAAATTCAAACTGCAGCCGAATTCGGGAGCTATCATTGCAGAATTTTCAGATGCAGGACAACCCGGATAAGCAGACAATCCACAACTCTGAACTTCGACATTTTCGATTCCGTTCTCGGAAAGAATTCTTTTTAAAAGGACCTCTGCAAGAGGACTTCTGCAAGTATTCCCGGTACAAACAAATAACACATTCATAGTTTTACTCCTCTATGCTTTTGGTTGCATATGCATTAAGAGATTCATCGGCAACATTACTGCTGAGATATTCATAATACCCCTGAGATGCGATCATAGCAGCATTATCCCCACACAAAGACAGCGGGGGTAAATAAAGATCAAAGCCGTGTTTTTCGGCACTCCTTGAAAGATATGAACGAAGAACTGAGTTTGCGGAAACACCGCCTGCAACAACAAGACGCTTTCCGGCACCGAGTTTTTCAGAAAGATCATTTACAGCAGCAGTAGCTTTTTCTGTCAAAACAGAGCAAACTGCACGGGAAAAAGATGCTGCGATATCAGCTTTATTAAGTTCTCTTCCGGCCTGCTCGGCATTGTGAGCATAGTTTATCACTGCAGTTTTAACACCGCTGAAACTGAAATCATAAGGAGCATCCTTAAAATAAACCTTTGGAAATTCTATAGCATAAGGATCTCCGGATTTTGCCAAAGCATCAATTTTTGCACCACCCGGATATCCAAGACCGAGAACCCTTGCAGCTTTATCAAAGCTTTCACCTGCAGCATCATCACGTGTTCTGCCGAGAATCCTGTATTTTGTATAGTCTTCAACAAAAACTATATGGCTGTGCCCGCCTGAGGCAATAAGAGCTATAAAGGGCGGCTTCAGTTCGGGATGAGCAAGATACGCAGCTGCCACATGGCCGCGGATGTGATGCACGGGAATAAGAGGCTTACCGCTTGAAAAAGCAAGCCCCTTGGCAAAACTTACGCCAACAAGAAGAGCCCCTATAAGCCCCGGAGCATTTGTAACGGCTACGGCATCAATATTTTCCATACCGCCAACAGGCTTCAATGCTTCAGCAACAACTCCTGAGATAGCTTCGGTATGAGCCCTTGATGCGATTTCAGGCACAACACCGCCGTAAAGTGTATGTATATCTATCTGCGAACTGACAACATTGGAAAGTATCTCACGACCGTCTTTAATGACGGAAGCGGCTGTTTCGTCGCAGGAACTTTCAATACCCAAAATATTCATTTAAACTACTTCCTTTTAAATTGATTTTTTCATAAGAACAGCGTCTTCACGCGGAAGATCGTAGAAATTTTTACGTTCCCCTATTTTCTCAAAACCTGTTTTTTCATAAAGTGAAATTGCAGGAACATTCGATTTTCTGACCTCAAGAAAGATATCGGAAACTTCGTTTTTTTCAGCTGAAAGGAAAATATTTTCCATAAGAATTTTACCTATTCCGAACCGTCTGAAAGAAGGTCTGACAGCAACAGAAAGAATATCTGTATCACCACATGTCGTCATGGTTATCGTATGACCTACGACTTCCCCATCGGCTTCAGCAACAAACGCTTCATAGACAGGATTTTCGATAACATCACGTACTGAGGCCTCAGATTCCGGAGTCGTGAAACATTCAGCTTCAATAGATGCAATTACCTTTATATCTTTTTCTTCAGCAAGTCTTACATTTATTTTCATATCAGTCTTTCGCCTCAAACCATGTTTTTCCGCAATGCAGATCGGTAACTATAGGAACTTTGAATTTATAAGAATTTTCCATTTCGGAACGAAGGATCTCTGATGCTTTTTCAACTTCATCAACAGGGGCTTCAAGAATCAGTTCGTCGTGGATCTGCAAAATAAGACGAGATTTCAATCCTTCTTTTTTCAATGCTTCGGAAACACGGACCATAGCAAGTTTTATAAGATCCGCCGCAGTCCCCTGAATAGGTGTATTTCTGCAAACCCTTTCAGCAAAGGCTACCAGCTGCATTTTTGACGATGCAATTTCGGGCACATATCGCCTTCTGCCAAAAAGAGTCTCCACATATCCGTGAGCTTTGGCAAAAGAAATAACCTCTTCAACATAATTTCTGACGCCGCTGAATGTATCAAGATAATTTTCAATATATCTCTTTGCCTCTTTTCGTGTAACACCTATATCCTGAGACAGAGAGTAGTCGCCTATTCCATAAACAATACCGAAATTTATAGCCTTTGCACGGCGACGAAGTTCGGAAGTCACCATACTTTCGGGAAGTCCGAAAATTCCAGAAGCTGTCTGAGTATGAATATCGTTTCCGCTGGCAAAAATATCCTGCATTGTCTTGTCATCAGCAATATGAGCCAAAATTCTCAATTCTATCTGGGAATAGTCAGCATCAATGAGAACGCTGCCCTCTTTTGCACGGAACGCTTTTCGAAGTTCTCTTCCAAGTTCTGTTCTGACAGGAATATTCTGCAAATTCGGCTCAGTAGAGCTTATTCTTCCTGTTTGAGTAACTGTCTGTGTAAAAACTGTATGAATTCGTCCGTCGCCTGAAACAGTCTTTAAAAGGCCATCAACATAGGTTGATTTCAGTTTCGAGAGTTGTCTGAAATGAATAATAAGATCCGCAATGGGATGGTAAGGAATAAGATTTTCGAGAACTTCATTATCCGTAGAATACCCGATCTTTGACTTTTTCTGAACGGGCAGCATCATATCTTCAAAAAGGACCTTACCCAACTGACGGGGGGAATTTATATTAAATTCGGAGCCTGAAAGCTCATATATTGAACTTGTAATCTTCAAAATTTCAGCATCAAGATTTTTACCGAAATCAGATATAAAATCGGAATCAACTTCAACACCGAAGTGTTCAGCTTCCGCAAGCACGGAACAGAGCGGTAATTCGATATCTTTATAAAGAGAATATGATTCATTTTCTTTCAGCCTTGATTCAAGAGCAGCTACCAATTCAGGAAGATTTCCAAGCTGAGTTCCCGGATCGGAAATAGCTTTACCGAGAGTTTCGGTAAAAACAGTCTCAAGAAGATAGGCATTTTTTGAAGGATTCAAGACATACGCAGCAAGAATAGTATCAAATTCTATACTGAAGGAATATCCCTCAGCCAACATTTTTCTAAGCACAGGTTTAGCATCATGGGTAATTACTTTTTTCCCGTCAAATCTGTAAAATTCCGAATAAGGAACTGCGACTGAAGAAGTTTCGCCCTTAACAAGCAGAATTTCATTTTCGGGGACGTCCAGAAGATAAATTATTTCCGCATCAAATATCCCCCTGTGAGAAGTCTCCTCAAAAGCTTCAACCGCAACAGTTTCAACCCTGACAACAAGCTCTTCCTTTAAGGAATATTTGTCAAGCATTGAAGTCATCTCAAGCTCCGTAAATATTTTCGCAAGCATTGATCTGTTTTCTTCAAGAACTTTAAGTTCAGGCAAAGTCATATCTTCAGGAAGCTCACGTCTTATTCTTCCAAGCTCCCGACTCAGATAAGCGCTGTCCTTTCCGTTTTCAAGCTTCGAACGAAGAGCACCTTTTTGAGAATTGATATTTTCAAAAACCCCCTCAAGAGTTTTATTTTCCTGCAGAAGTTTAACCGCAGTCTTTTCGCCAACTCCCGGAACGCCAGGGATATTATCGCTGGAATCACCCATCAAAGCTTTAAGGTCAACAAGCTGTTCAGGCTCAAGGCCGTATTTTTCACGTATTTTTTCAGGGGTAAAAACTGTATCTGCGCTGCCCGTCGGCTTTGTAACCGCAAGTTTTACAATAATATTATCATTTACAAGCTGAAGCTCATCCCTGTCACCTGTAACAATAACGACACTGTCCCCGCGAAGATCTGCATCACGGCTCATTATACCGATAATATCATCTGCTTCAAGACCTTCACATTCCGCCCTTATGATACCGAAAGCATCCAGCAGAGATTTCATAACGGGAAGCTGCTGAGCAAGCTCTTCAGGCATACCCTTTCTTCCTGCCTTATAGCCATCATATAAAAGATGTCTGTATGTTTTTGCCTTCAAATCAAACGCAACACAAATCATATCAGGATGATCCTCATCGATATGACGCGAAAGTATATTCAAAAAACCGAAAATTGCATTTGTATAAAAGCCTTTTGAGTTTGTAAGCGGAGGCACACCGTAAAAAGCTCTGTTCAGAACGCTGTTGCCATCAATAAGCATAAGTTTCATATTTAATCAACCTCTTTAAAATCTGAAATAGAGAAAAGGATTATAGCTGTTGGATACAAGGGATGCAGTGGATGCAAACCAAACAAAAACACAACCTACAAGACAGATAAGCTGATACATAGTCTCATTTTTTGCCTGTATTCTGCAAAGAACCCTGCGGAACAAGGGCATTGAAAATACGATCGCAAGAATAAGTATCAAAGCATTTGTATAAAGAAGATACATAGACCTGTCGTCATAAACGGGAAGCCCATTCAGAAAGAACATATTTCCCAGGTAATTAACACATACAGACATATCCTCTATCGCAAAAAACACCCAGCTTATAATAACGATAAGTAAAAGATAAATATGCCTGAACAAACGCGGAACAGCTGCAAGAATTTTCAAAAGGAAAGTTTTTTCCAACACCAATAATATGCCGAAATAAAGACCCCAAATTATAAAATTCCAGTTGGCTCCGTGCCAGAATCCGGTACAGAACCATACAATAAACAGATTTCTCAGATGTTTCCACATTGAGACCCTGTTGCCTCCCAAAGGAATGTAGAGATATTCTCTGAACCAGGACCCGAGAGATATATGCCACCGTCTCCAGAATTCTGTAACGCTCTGTGAAATATAAGGGTAATCAAAGTTTATGTTAAACTCAAACCCAAACATCCGTCCAAGACCGATTGCCATATCAGAATAGCCAGAGAAGTCAAAAAATATCTGCAAAGAAAAAGCGATTATACCGAGCCATGAAGTCATAACCGTCATTTCAGATTGATCGAGCCGTATAACCGTATCCCAAAGCTGTCCGACAGAATTTGCGATCAAAACCTTTTTAGCCAATCCAACTGTAAAAGTTTTGATACCGCTTGCAAATGTAAGGTGTTCGTTTTTTCTGTTGTCAAGCTCCTCAGCAACGGTTTTGTACTGAACTATAGGACCGGCAATAAGCTGAGGAAACAATGTAACATAAGCTCCAAAACTTATTGGGTTATACTGAACCCTTGTTGTACCCTTATACACATCAATAGTGTACGACATTGTCTGAAAGGTATAGAAAGAAATCCCTATAGGTAAGGCTATTTCAAGCAGCGGAATACTCATACCGAAGAATGCATCGATATTTGAAATAAAGAAATTGCTGTACTTAAAAAAGCCGAGAACTCCGAGATTTAAAACAACAGAAGCTACAAGTAAAAATTCAGCCAATCGATTCTTACCTTTTTCTTTACTTCGGCCTATAAGTATGGCGAAAATGTAATTATGAAGGATCGTAAACAGCATCAGGAAGATATAAACAGGCTCTCCCCACGCATAAAATAAAATTGAAGTAATAAACAGTACTGTATTTTTGCCCGTATTTTTATGTCCCCTGGGACATATGTAATAAAGCAGCAATGTCAAAGGCAAAAAACAGAATAAAAACAAAACTGAACTGAAAAGCAAATCAATAGCTCCCTTTATGTCAAATTTCAAATACACATAATAACACGTATATATTATAACACATAATTTCAAAAAAAGCAATGGTTACATAAAAAAAATCTGCAACATGATATTGCAGATTTTCGGAATATTTATTTTTACGGCTGAACGGCAAGTTCAACGTAGTTTATAGTTGCAGTGCCGTTTTCAAACTTCATCTCAATATCTGACGTTGCTTCGATTCCTCTGAAAGTATAGAGGAGAAACTGAGCCTCATCAACCAAAGGTGTCGCAGCCCCATTATTAAAATCAATTCCGTCCGGAGTCTCGATCAATTCTCTGGAAGAACTTTCAACTCCATTCAATTTAACTGTTGGAGAAGATAAATATCCATCCTCCATAGCCAGGATCAAATGAACTGTTTCAGTATTTTTAACCTCACCCATACAAACAACGAGTTCTTCTTTTTGATTTTTCAAAGACAAGGGTAACGGTTTGTACCCACTCATTCCCTCCGGAACTATATCCTGATATGTAACGACATATTTTCTCACACCCTGAGTAAGATCTTTACGTTCAAAGCCCCAGATAGACGGTCCTCTGCTACCAAGCTGATAGAAGTTATCAAAATAAACGCCGTCAGCTCCTTTTGCGTAAAATCCTGAAGCATAACCCTTTACATAATCCGCAGTAACTAAGGAAGTGTTTGTCATACGGGACTCCATACCTGCCCAAATTGCAACATTGTCACCGGCAAGATTTTTCCATTCCTCAACGGGAACAGCACTGTCTGTTACTTCCCAACGCGGGGACGGAACAAGAACATCTACAAGACCTTCTTTTACCCAGGTCTCAGCATCAAAACCAAACACCTTATTATGCTCTATTGAACGGCCGAAACGAACAGAAAGCTTTATGGGATGTCCAAACTTAGCTTCTGCTTTTTCAATTATAGCCTTGACATCGCGGACAAACTGCGTCATTATCTCAGCGCAATCATCATTGTTAATATAATCAAAACAGAAAATTTCACGGATAAAGTCAAGCTGCAAACCAAAAACATCGTATCTCAACGCAAGTTCTTCAATATAATCAAGCATTACCTGTCTTATACGTTCGTGAGAAAAATCAAACCCTGTAGCATAATATCCATACTTCTTGCCAAGCATATAACCGTTTTCTTTCGCTTCATAGAAAAGATCTGATCTGATATATGCCGCACTTTCAGAGCCGTAATGAACGTCATTCATTCTGAACGTGAGCCAGGGACGAACACCTGCATCTTTGATCTTGCCGTAAACAATTTCAAAAATATCAAGTCCCATTTCCGTATAAACTTTATACAGTCCTTCGTACTTGCTGTAATCTACAGGCGCCCCGTTTTCTTCTGTCCAATTATATTTTTCATACATCCATGTTATACCGTCAGACTCCGTAGGAACAAGAGAATTCTGTTCAAAGGGACAAACGGCAATATCGGTAACACCTGTATCCAGAATATATTTGAAATAATCATCAATAGAAGAAAGAACAGTTTCTTTACTTGCAGGCTCAACATATATCTGAGGCCAGTCGGGGTCAATATCAACTACCCAACAATCTTTTGCCCAATCGGGATCATTGTAATCTACAGTATGGGGGACTTTTTCCAAATCATTCATTTCCACCATTTCTTTTTCCTCCTCAATAAATGAAATCAAGTCAACATTATTTTCCGCCCCACAGCTTGAAAGCAATAGAACAAAAATGCTCAAAACAGCAAAAACGGCACTTTTTCGCATAACGAAAAACCCCTTTTTTATTTTATTATACAGCAAAACAATTAAAAAGTCAATAGAAATCAATGCAATAATAAAAATTATTATTAAAAAACATAAAAAACACTTTCCAACCGCTAAATTATGTGTTATAATAATGCAAAATAAAAAAATATCGGGATTGGTAATACTATGAATAAAATTCAATTTGCAACAATAGGAACAAGCTGGATAACGGAAGCTTTCATAAGAGGGGCACGCCACTGCGAAGAATTCAACCTCAAGGCAGTATATTCCCGTTCGGAAACAAAAGCAAAAGCTTTCGCCGAAAAAAATATGGCTGAAAAATACTATACAGATCTGGAAGAAATGCTTTCAGACAAAGAAATAGATGCAGTTTATATAGCAAGTCCAAACTCGCTCCACTCAGAACAGGCTATAAAAGCAATGAATGCAGGTAAACACGTAATCTGTGAAAAGCCTGTAACTTCGAACGCAGCAGAATTCAGGAAAATGATTGAAACCGCAAGAAAAAACAATGTTCTTCTGATGGAAGCATTTAAAAGTACTTTGATGCCGGGTTTTTACAAATACAAAGAGCTCATCGGAAAAGTCGGTCAGATACGAAGCGTTTTTGCAGATTTCGGGAAATATTCATCACGTTATGACGCTCACAAACGCGGCGAAGATGTAAATACTTTCAAAGCTGAATTTTCAAACGGAGCGCTGATGGATCTGGGAGTTTACTGCCTCTACCCTGTAATAAAACTATTCGGAGAGCCGAAAAACGTGAAAGCGTTTTCAACCGTGATCCCCGACGGCGTTGACGGAGCGGGAGTTACTATCCTTGATTATAAAGATTTTACCGCAACACTTAAATACTCAAAAGTCGGAAATTCTTTCCTTCCGACAGAAATTCAAGGCGAAGATGCAACAATTCTCATAGACAGGATAAATCAGCCCAGAAAAGTTGAAATAATTTACAGAGACGGAACAAAAGAATCTTTTGACTGCGAGCTTATGGACGATGATATGTACTACGAAGCAAGAGAATTTATAAACTGTATCCTCGACAAAAAAACGGAGTCAGATATAAACGATCACAAAACATCGCTTACAGTAATGGAAGTAATGGATAACGCACGACTTCAATCTGGAGTTATCTATCCTGCGGACAAAAAGATCACGGGAGAAAAATAATGGCTGAAACTCTTACAACAAAGAAAAACAGAATCTGGGAGATAGATTTTCTCAGAGGCATTGCTTTCATTTGTATGGTCTATGACCACGCAGTTTATGATCTGAACTATATTTTCGGTGTAAGAACAAATTTCTTTTGGGGTTACGGTGATATTATCGGGAATTTTTCGGCAATAACTTTCATGATACTTTGCGGAATCTCTGCAAACTTCTCAAAAAGCAATCTAAAAAGAGGTGTGGTTGTCTTTGCATCGGCATTATGCCTGACAGCAGGAACCGCTCTGATAGACGGACTATTCAAAACAAAACTTATAATCGTTTTCGGAATACTGCACTTTTTGGGACTTGCAATGATAATATCGCATTTTGTTAAGAAGTTACCCATATGGGTAACTGCAATATTTGCAGTTACCGCGTGGTTTGTCGGAGAATATTTTCTTTCCGTAAAATTGAACACAAATATATTTTTTATGTTTGGATTATACTCAAGAAACTTCTATTCCTCCGATTACTATCCGCTGCTCCCCTATCTTGCATTCGTTTTCCTTGGAATTATTTTAGGGAAGCTACTCTACAAAGAAAAAAAGAGCCTTTTCCCATTTGAAATCGGAAAGAACCCAATTTCTTTTTTCGGAAAACACTCCTTTGTTCTTTATTTTATTCACCAGCCAATAGTTTTTGCAGTACTCTTCATCATAACCAAGGTATTTGACCTACATTAAAAATTTTACAGCAAAATAAGCTGAAACAAAAGATGCTACATCAGCAAAAAGAGAACATACAAGAATTCGTCCAAAAGAACCCTTTAACCCGGAAAGATAAAGCCCTATGGTGTAAAAAGTCGTTTCGGTTGATGCGCAGATAACAGCAGACAGTTTCCCAGCGAAGCTGTCTGCTCCGCATTTTTTCAAAACAGACTCCAGCATAGCGGATGCCCCGGAACCTGAAAAAGGCTTCAATACTGCAACAGGTATAGCTTCCGAGGGAAAGCCCGTGATCTTTGATATCGGCTCAAGCAAAAAGATCACAACGTCCATACCTCCAGACTCACGAAACATTCCGATTGAAGTAAAAATAAGCAGCAACACAGGAAAAACAGTTTTTATTGTATCTAAACCTTGAATGACGCCGTTTTTAAATGACTGAAAAACATCAACACCTTTTATCTGACCGTAAATAAGAACAGCGCAGAAAAATACAGGTATAAAAAAAGATATCACTTCTTAAACACCACCCTTACAGCCCAAAGACCTAAGATACAGGAGATCAGCTGAACAAGAATCACAGGAAAAAGTATTCCTGCAGGATCTGAAGCACCGTAAGACTGTCTTAAAGTAATCACAGTAGATGGTATAAAGCACAATGAAGAAGTATTTAAAACAATAAAAGAAGCCAATGAACGGTCAGGGCCTGTCATATTATTCAAATTATACATATTATGAGCTGCTTTTATCCCGAAAGGCGTAGCGGCATTGCCTAACCCAAAAAGGTTTGAAGAGATGTTCATTATCACAGAATTTTCGGTTTCAACACTCACAAGCGCTGACGGCATAATTAGTTTTATCAAAGGTCTTAATCTATCTGCAACGATTTTAGTCAAGCCTGAATCCTCCGCCACCTTCAGAAAACCCGAAAAAAAGCAAAGACCTCCGCCGATTTTCAAACAATATGTAACAGAATCGATTCCACCACTAAAAAATGATTCAATCAACTCTTTTTCTCTGCCGCAAAAAGCAGCTGAAACTATAGAAATCAAAATAAAAACAATTGATATTTTTAAAATCAAGGTGGGAACCTCCATAATGATACAAAAAGTTTACAAATAAAGGCATAGTTTACAATTATGTCACTTGACAAATCGAGAATTATGTAGTATAATATATGAGCGATGAACGAACGGGTCAAACAACCCAAACGACACGCTGATGTAGCTCAGTCGGTAGAGTGCATCCTTGG